>CANLIE010000034.1 GCA_947491225.1 uncultured Cellulophaga sp. | reverse complement strand
AAATATCTAGCCTTAGTTAAAGCTAAAGAAAGATCTAAGGGATTTGTTTCTTTAACGACTATAACCAATTGTTTTGGTCTAAAACGCGATGAGCTAACAAGTAGAGGGATACAATATTGTAGTAATCTATACACACAAATACTTAAAAAAAATAAGATAGATATTAGTATGACACAAGAAAATCATTGTTACGAAAATGCTATGGCTGAACGTGTAAATGGCATCTTAAAAGATGAATTTTATCTCGACCAGACCTTTACAGACGTGGCCCACGCAAAAAGAGCAGCAAAAAATGCAATTAATTTATACAACCAAATAAGATTACACTTATCTTTAGACTATAAAATACCAAATATGGTATATAAACTATCAGCTTAAATTCAATTTTAACTGTAGCCATATTTCGGGACTAGACATTTATAAAAACAATCGTTAAATTCGAAATAGAAAAATATGAAAAGTCAATTATTCCTTATCGCTGGATTATTAATTCTTTTTACAGCTTGCAAGAAAAATAAAAGAGATGATATCGATAAGCTTTCAAAAAACAATTTAGAAACTGTAATAGATTTTAATAAAGTAATATCTGACTATAATACTTGGTATTCATACCATTATCATAAAATAAATTTATCATCTGACTTTATTCCAATTGGCACGAATAATGATACCATAGAAAAAGATTTTTTTTTAAAGCACTTAAATACAGGGGACTATATAACAATTGAGCTAAAATCCAAAGATAGTTTAGTTAAATACAAACTGTTTAAATTACCCAAAGATGTGAATAAATCTATTAAATCGACCATAAAAAACACTTCAATTACAACTTATAATTACTACCAAATGGAAGGCATTAATTTTCCCGAGTTTAATTTTATAGACATTAATGGTAATAACTATAACAATGAACAGTTGAAAGGCAAAACAACAGTTTTAAAAACTTGGTTTATTTCTTGTGTACCTTGTGTCGCAGAAATTCCCGAATTGAATAACTTAGTTGACAGGTTCCGTGAAAATGATGATTTTCAATTTATAAGCTTGGCAACTGACGAAAAGTTACCCTTAACAAACTTCTTAGAACGTAAAGAGTTTAAATATGTAGTCGTTCCAAATCAACGTGAATTCATTCAAGAAAAGCTGAATTCAAAAATTTATCCGACGCATATGATTATAGATGAAAATGGAGTAATACGAAAAGTCGTAAATAGAGCAATTCATATGATTTCTTATTTAGAGAATACTAAAGTTATAGAATATGAAAACATCAAAAAGAACTTAGCACCACCACCACCGCCACCACCGCCAATACAGAATAAAAACGGCGCCTAACAAAGAACTGAGGTAAAAACCAAACAAATTCTTCATTAATTTTATGCAATACTATACTAAGCTCAAAGTACTATTCTTCCTATTTTGAGCTTATATCTTTTATATAATTACTACTTATTTTGGCAATACTGAAACATAAGTTTCATCATAAGGTAATCCTGATTTTGCAATAGCAAAACTTTGTTTGATTAACTTATTAGAAACTGCTATTAAAGCTAGTTTTTTACCCTTTCCTTTGTTTACAATACGCTCATAAATATCTCTACATGCTTTATTATGTTTACACGCATTAAAAGAACATAAAAACAAGAGGTTACGTAACTTTCTATTACCAACTTTACTTATCCTACTTTTACCTCTGACACTGCTGCCTGACTCTCGTATTGTAGGCGTTATCCCAACATAACTACAGAGTTGTTTTGAGTTTTCAAACTTGGTAAAACCATCGGTTATTAAAATCATAAATAAGGCTGTTTTAAACCCTATTCCTGGAATACTTGTCAATAAAGTTAATTGTACTTGCTGCTCTTGTTTTACTAATGATAATAGCTTTTTTTCTATCCCTAAAATCTCTTTATCTAAATACTTTTTAATCCGTTTTAAACTACGATATACATATTTAGATGGAATGCCTAAAACTTCCTCACCATAGATTTTATTCTTTGTAGCTGTACGTTTCTTGATACAACTACTATCCATCAATCTAAACAATTGCAAACATTCACTTTGAACATCGGTTAAGGCATTGTATAACGGAACATCATTTATTTGACCATATTCACAAATTGCTTTCGCATCACTATTATCTGTTTTTACTTTCGCTAATTTCATTTGAATAAATCGCTTTACCGATAAAGGATTTACTACTGAGACAATAATATTTTGTTTGTATAAAAATTGAGCTAATCGATAATGATAATACCATGTTGCCTCCATTACAACTAATGATTCTTTAGGAAGGCTTTTTAGAAAGGTCTTAAAACCAGATGCATTGTTTTTAAATTGATTATGACCACTTTTACTTCCATAAACATCAAATACATCTTTACTAATGTCAAATCCAAAAATTTCCTTATATTTATTCATAAGAACTGTTTTATGAAAGAATAAACTACTTGACTCACAACAACTTGAAAACGAGATCTAGGTCTCACAGAACTGAACGTGATTTTTAGTAGAAAAGAGAGAGGATTATCAATGTTGTCGAAGTCAAATGCTTTACCCTATAAATTAACCTTAATTCTCTCTTTTATTCTTCCTGATTTATATCTCTTAAATTTAACCTTTTTATTAAATTGCTAACTTAAGATGTATAAAAAACATAGCTAGTTCAAGCTTACTTACGAAAATCCTTGCGGATTTTCTATTTGGTTTGTATTTACTAAATTAGTTGCTGAAACACGCAACTAACCATACAAAAGACCGTTCTATGTCATTATGCCCCGTCCTGAATAAAGGCTACATAATTTTAAACATTATGTATAAAAATGACAAAGTAATTAGACGGTATTCAGAACCTTTTAAACTGAAAATTTTAGACGAATTTACCACAGGTAAACTCTATGGAATCAATCAAACCACCATCAATGAGTGGATTAAAAAGTACAACCGTAAAGACCTAATGAACACCAGAATTAAAGTGGAGACAAAAGACGAAATTACACGAATCAAAGAACTTCAAAAGGAAATTAAACAACTCAAAGAACTTTTATAAAAAAAAGATTTAGATGCATTGGTATTGGACTCCTATCTAGAAGTAGCTGCTGAGCAGTTGGGGTATAAATCTGTAACGGAATTAAAAAAAAAGCTAAATATCTAGCCCTAATTAAAGCTAAAGAAAAATCTAAGGGATTTGTTTCTTTAACGACTATAACCAATTGTTTTGGCCTAAAACGTGATGCCTACTATAAGTAAAAAATAGAGCTGACAAGTAGAGAGATACAATATTGTAGTAATCTATACACACAAATACTTAAAAGAAATAAGATAGATATTAGTATGACCCAAGAAAATCATTGTTACGAAAATGCTATGGCTGAACGTGTAAATGGCATCTTAAAAGATGAATTTTATCTCGACTAGACCTTTACTAACGTTACTCACGCAAAAAGAGCAACAAAAAATGTAATTAATTTATACAATCAAATAAGATTACATTTATCTTTAAACTATAAAACACCTAATATGGTATATTTAAAAACAGCGTAAAGCAATTATTAACCTGTAGCCATTTCAGGACGGGTCATTAGAAAACATTCCCTAAGTTCAGGAACTTAACGAAGAAAATAAAAATATTAGTAATTAATGGAAAACATTTTAGTGGAAATGATGTCAAATTTTATTGATCTAACTGATGACGAAAAACAAGGGATTCTAGATGCTTTTCCTATTAAAACATTTATAAAAGAGTCTTTTTTATTGAAAGAGGGACAAATTTCTAAAGATGCCTTTGTTGTAATAAAAGGCTGTATTAGAAAATATTATCTCCAAGAAGGTGAAGAAATAACTTCCGAATTCTATACAGAATTCCAATCTGCTGCAAATATTGATAGTATGGTAAATCAAAAACCGTCAAAATATTACCTTATTTGTTCTGAGGATACTACTGTGGCAATTATGAATTCAGAAAAAGAAAATGATTTGTATAAGAAGTTTCCACGTTTTGAAGAAGTATGTCGAGTAGAAATGGAAAAAATGCTAGGGGCAAGTCAAGAGGAGCTTCTAGTTTTTAAAAATGCTTCTCCCAAAGAACGATACTTAAATTTATTGAAAGAAAGGCCTAATTTAATAAACAGAGTACCTCAATACCAACTAGCAAGTTATCTCGGAATTAAACCAGAAACACTTAGTAGAATTCGGAAAAGAATTATCTAAAAACTTAATTAGTGATTTTTTTTGCAACAATATAGTATTCTGTAGCTGGGGTATCAATCAAAATATCAGTTTCTATTATACTAAATCCACAGCTTTTAATTTTGCTTTCTAAATCTTTCATTGTTAAAAATTTCAGATAAGGCAAGATTTTAAGTTTTTTTAACACAGAAATTACACCATAGGATAAAACCCCAGTAAATGTCCTTTTTTCCTTTAAACAGGCCGTAGATGTAATAATGAAGCCATCTTTTTTCAACAACTCATTCATTCGATTTAGTACTTTTTCAATATCTTCAAAATACAATAGAACGTTTAAAGCCAAAATAGATTGAAAGCTACCTTCCTTATAACTTTTATCAAAAAGAGTTGTTTGTGAAAAAGTGATACTCTCAATTTCTTTATTTATTGCTTTTTTCCTTGCTATTTCTAGCATTTTAGGTGATGTATCAAAAGCTTGTATTTCTTTAACATAGTTTGCGAACGCTATAGAATACAATCCAGTAGCGCAGCCAAAATCGAGAACGTTATGATTCTTCTTAAAATACTTTTTACTTTTATCGATAATCAAATCAAACGTTTTATCCTTTGCTTTCTTGTCATAGTTTTTAGATAATTTATTCCAAAATTTTTCAGACTTATTCATATACTCAATCATTAGCTAGAATTTAAAACCAAAATTTAGAGTTGGTTCAAATATATGCTTAGGCTTACCTTCTTCTATTTTTGCAAAATCAGGGGGATAATTTGTATCTATCGGCCAATACTTAAGTGCATAAGCAGGCTCTATATAAAATAGTTCTTTGAAAAAATTAAAACGATAAACTGCTACAAACTGAAGATACAATTGAAATCCTTTTTGAGTTTTATTATCTTTAATATCGTGATACTGTTTTAAAAAAGTAGTTGCTTGTACAGTTGTAAATAACCCTTTCCAATGAAACCGTTAATACCCTATACCAATTCCCCAAGCTCTTACAAAACCTGGATAAAACTCTTCAGATTTACCATATGTACCAAGAGGTTCAGCATACTTCCAAGTATTAAATTCTGCAAAAACCCTATCCTTTTTGGTTAGTTGGTAACCATAAGTTAATAAATAGTAGTCAGGAGAATCTTCGAGAAAATTTCCTAATATAAAAAAAGAAGATTCTAAAGAATGCTTATATTTAATTTCACTTTCTGTATGAGATGACAAAGCATCTTTTAATGGTTTGTTTTGGCTGAAAAGAAACGAGCTAGTCAGCATTGAAATAACTAGAAATTTAACTTTCAGATTCATAATTTATAGATTTAATTTCTACAAATCTAAAATCTTACTTCACCTTATTCATTGACTGTAGTCAAGAAATGAAAAATGAAGGAAAAAAACATAGAAGACTGTATAAAAATAATAGCGATTTTATGTCATGTTTAAAGTTTGTATCTTTGAATGTAGTTTTAATACCAAATTGAAAGGTTTGTTTCTTAAAACCCGCTACTATTATTACATTAAACGTTGTGTGCAAGCTGAAAAATGAACTACGAAAGAAATAAAATAGAACTTGAAGAAAATGGATTTTCCGTTTTAGCTGACCTGTATTCGGACAACGAAATAAGTGAGATTTTAGCTTGTATCGAAAATGCTGAACAGGGCGGAAATTTGTTTATGAAAACAAAGGACTTGTTTGCGATTAGACAATTAATCAAAAATGTGCCTGAATTGAGTGATTTGTTGTTTAACAAAAAACTGACTGAATTAATTTCTGATTTTTCCGAATCGGAATATTTCCTAACAAAAGCCATCTATTTTAATAAACCAAGTGAATCGAATTGGTTTGTTGCTTACCACCAAGATTTGAGTATTTCAGTTGATAAAAAAGCTGATTTGAAAAATTATGTGAATTGGACTTTTAAAAAAGGGCAACACGGAGTTCAACCACCAATTGAAATTTTACAAGACACAATAACAATTCGAATTCATTTAGACAAAACGGATAAAAACAACGGAGCACTAAAAGTAATCCCAAAATCTCATTTAAAAGGAATAGTTCGTGCTGACTCAAAAGATTGGAACATAGAAAACGAATTTGTTTGTGAAGTAGAAAAAGGCGGAGCAATGCTAATGAAACCTCTAACTTTACACGCTTCGAACAGAACAACAAATGGAAAGAAAAGACGTGTAATACATTTAGAATTTAATAAACATAATCTGACTGAACCGCTAGCTTGGTTCGAACATTATGGAATAAAAGCCAGCACACAACAATGGCTATAAGTAATTGCTTGAAATTTAAACTATTTGCTATAAAACCTTTTTTTCATAAGTGTAAATGTATAATTCTTATGCGTAAGGCTGTTTTAAAAATATCCAATCAAAGGTACTAACTCCAACTAATTATTTTACCAAAATTTAGTAAAGTAAAGTCTATATAAAAAAAGGAGCATCCTTAGACACTCCTCTTTTAACCAACCAATAACTATTACTTACATTAACTAAACTAATTCTCTTTATCTTCTTCAAATTCAGTCTCTGCAACACCAGTTTTAACAGCATTGAGATCTCTAAACTTAAAGTCTGGTTTTTTACCATCAAAATCAAAAACCAATAGTTCCTTAGAGTTTAAAAAGTCTAAACTCTTAAATGAATTAAACTTATTATTTTGTATTTGTAGTACTTGTAAATTAACTAATTGATCAAACTCTTTGGGTATATCTCCCATTAATTGATTGTTGGCTATAACCAACTCCTTTAACTTTACTAGGTTTCCTATTTCTGATGGAACAAAACCAACCAAAGTATTTTCAAAAAGACCCAAACTTTCCAATTTAGTAAGATTTCCTAATTCATCAGGAATTCTACCTACCAACTTATTACTAGATACATTAAGATTTTTTAGCTTTTCTAATTTTCCTATACTTTTAGGTATTTCACCTGTTAAAAGATTATTAAATAGTACTAAACTTTCTAACTGAGTCAAATTACCTATTTTTTCTGGTAATTCACCTGTTAACATATTCATCTCTAAATTAAGTTTCTTTAGGTTTTTTAGTTTAGAAATAGATACTGGAATTTCTCCTTCTAACTTATTAAACGCTAAATTTAAACTTTCAAGATATTTTAGTTTATTTATACTATTAGGAATGGTACCTGTAAGATTATTGTGAAATAAATTTATTTCTACTATATGGTCTTCCCTCACTTTAATTCCTTCCCAAGTAGATACTGGCTCACTTAAATCCCATTTAACGTTCCAATCCTTACCATTGGCAGAATTGTATAAATCTACTAAGACATCCCATTCTTTGTCTGAAACTTGACCTACAATAGTTTGTATTACAGCAAAGAAAATTAAGCATACTAAACTCCTCTTCATATTTCAATATTTTAATAGGTATTATAATACAAAGAGAAGTCAAAATTAGGTAACGAACAAAAATATTAGATGAAATGATGTAAAATCTCTAATATATGTTGCATAACACTCATATAAGGTAGTTTAATTCTTACAATTTAATTTAAAACTACAATATTTATAGACTTTCAAGGTTAACGGTAAGCTCTTCCCATTTAATCATTAATGCTTTAAGTTCCTTTTTCTTTTTATCATATTCTTTAAAGAAGTTGGGCTTTGCTATAGTAGCGTCATAATTAAGAAGTAATTCTTCATCAATGATTTTAATTTGTTTTTCTAATGTAGATATATCACTCTCTACTGCACTTAATTTATTTTTTAGTGATTTTATTTTTTTCTGATCTTTATAGTCTTCTTTCTTTACTACCTTCTTCTTTTCTCCTTCACTTTTTTGCTTTTTTTCTATAGCTCTAAAGTTTTCTACCTTGCGTGCATCTAAATAGTAATCTATATCACCTAAGTACTCTTTTATTTTTCTATCCTTAAATTCATAAACCTTATTGGTTAGCCCCTGCAAGAAATCTCTATCATGTGATACTAATATTAAAGTTCCTTCAAAACTTTGCAAGGCTTGCTTTAGAACGTTCTTGGATTTTATGTCTAAATGGTTTGTAGGTTCATCCATTACCAAAACATTAAAAGGTTGTAGTAACATTTTTGCCAATGCTAAACGGTTACGCTCTCCTCCAGAGAGTACTCTAACATATTTATCTACCTCATCTCCTCTAAACAAAAAGGAACCTAAAATATCTCTTACTTTACTGCGGTTAGTTTCATTGGCAGCATCTATCATTGTATCTAATACTGTTTTACTCCCATCTAAATACTCTGCTTGGTTTTGAGCAAAATATCCTATCTGAACATTATGACCAAGTTTTAAATGGCCAGAATAATCTAAATCCCCAACCATTATCTTGGCGAGCGTAGATTTACCTTGTCCGTTTTGTCCAACAAAAGCAGTCTTACTATCTCGTTCTATTAGTAATTCTATACTTTGCAATACATGGTTATTTCCATAGCTTTTAGATAGTTCTTCTATCTCTGCAATAATCTTACCTGGTGTTACAGAAATTGGAAAGCGTAAATTCATTACGCTATTATCATCTTCATCTACCTCTATCCTATCTATTTTATCTAATTTTTTTATTAAAGATTGAGCCATTGATGCTTTAGAAGCCTTTGCTCTAAATTTTTCTATAAGCTTCTCTGTTTGTTGTATTTGTTTTTCTTGATTTTTTTGAGCACTTAATTGTTGTGTCTTTAGTTCATTTCGCTGAATTAAATACTTAGAATACGGTTTATTATAATCATAAATTCTCCCTAAAGAAATTTCAATTGTTCTATTAGTTACATTATCTAAGAACATTTTATCATGAGATACAATTACCACAGCACCTGTATATCCTTTTAAAAATTGCTCTAACCAAATAATAGATTCAATATCTAAATGGTTAGTAGGCTCATCTAACAATAATACATCGTTAGTTTGCAATAACAATTTTGCTAGTTCTATTCGCATACGCCAACCACCAGAAAAAGTTTCTGTTTTTTTATCAAAATCCTCTCTTCTAAACCCTAGTCCTTGAAGTACTTTTTCTGTTTCTCCTTGATAATTATAGCCTCCTAATATTTCATAATGATGTGTAACATCATTTAGATCTATAATTAATTGATTGTATTCTTCACTTTCATAATCTGTACGTTCTGCCAGTTGGTGGTTTATGTTTTCTAATTTTTGCTCTAACTCCTTTATCTCTGCAAAAGCTTGGTATGATTCTTCTAAAACAGATCTCCCCGCTACAAAGTCTATGTCTTGTTTTAAAAAACCAATTTTTACATCCTTGTCAGATGCTATGGTTCCAGTATCCAAAGGCATTTCCTTAGACAGTAATTTTAAAAGTGTTGATTTTCCAGCACCATTTTTCCCTATAAGACCTACACGATTCCCTGGGTTTAAGCGAAATGAAATTTCCTCAAATAAAAACTCACCTCCAAAAGAGACAGATAAATTATGAATGTTAAGCATACTTTATGATAATTATTAGCTTTTTAACCTACCAAAATGATAACTTTGCTAAAACTTTTGCAAATGTTAAAAAAAGGAAACAAACTCTACAGTATTTTAACAGGAACTTGTCCTAAATGTCATTTAGAAAGTATGTATGTTGATAAAAATCCGTACAGAATGGCAAATATATTCAATATGAATGAACGCTGCTCTCATTGCAATACTAAATATAAAATGGAGCCATCATTTTTTTATGGAGCAATGTATGTAAGTTATGGAGTAGGTATTGCATTTGCTGTTGCGGCTTTTATTATTTCTTTTTTATGGATTGAAACCAGCTTATTTGTAAGTTTTTTATGTATTGTAGGAACTTTAATTGGATTTATGCCCGTAATAATGAGATTATCTCGTAATATATGGATAAACTTTTTTATTCATTATGATGCCACTGCTGTAAAGAAGTAGTATACTTTTTTATAAAACGCTTAATATCAACCTCTTTTGTTAAAGCGGTTTTATTTTCTATACTATTATATAATAACTTTGCTGCATAAGGTCCAACCATAACACCTCTTGACCCAAGACCATTTAAAATATACACATTTTTGTGCTTAGGGTGTTCTCCAATTAATGGTTTCCTGTCTATTACCGTAGGTCTTATCCCTGCTTTTTGGTTAACAACTTCATAGGTACATTTTATAAAAGTATCTAACTTTTTTAAAAGTTCTCTTTTTGCATTTGTTGTTACCTTGCTAGTCTTATCGTCCCTATTGTAAGTTGCTCCAACCCTGTACAAATCATCTCCTATTGGTATTATAAACACTGATGATTTTATAACATTTGGTTCTTTTAAATCAGGTGCTTTTATTGTCAAAAGTTCTCCTTTTGTTCCATTTAGTGGTAAATAACTAAAATAAGGATTTTTCTTTAAGCCAAAACCAGTTGTAAAAATTATTCTTTTTGCTTCAATTCCTTTATATAATACAGTTTTATCAGTTATTTTCAATTCAGAAAAAACGAAAGATTCTTCTTCCAGTGCATTTTTGTTTTGTAAGTACTTTTTATAGGTTGTTACCAATTTTATTGTATCTATCCTACCTGTACTTAAGACTTCTCCATATCCAAAGGCTGCATCTATTTCTTCATTTTTATTTTGCCGAATTTTAGAAGATAAAAAACAATTAAGATTTGGTTTGTCTAAAGCTTCAAACCACATATTTTGCTCTTCTACCGATGTAAATCTCCTTAAAACAGGAATTTTATAATCTAACTGAACTTGTAATTTTTCTTCCAAAAATTTATAAAAAAGCATTGCTATTTCTAGTTGTTCTTTGGCATTCCAAGCTAACGTAAAACGTTTTAGCACAATTGGATTATATAATCCTCCCGCAACTATGGATGACGCCTGAGATTCATCTGTAATAACTTTAAAGTTTTTATTATTTTGCTCTAAAGTTTCACAAAATGAAATTCCCGCTAGGCCTAGACCTACTACCAAATAATCTACCATACAGCAAAAGTATATAAAGTGATTTTATTTAAATCATAAAAAACTCTTCTGGGTATATATCCAGAAGAGTTTTGCTTTTTATTTTTTGAATTGGAATTCTAAAGCATTAGTAGCTCCACATATCTTGTTCTCTGTCCCTGATAACCTCTTTAATTCTTTTGGCCTCTAGTAACTGAAACAATGCGTTGTCAGAAATATAATCTTTAATCTTACGATCTCCGTGTACATTCTCCTCTTTATAGATTGTAGCATTAAACCTTCTAGAATTTAGCAACATATCAAAAGAAATTGGACTGGCTGAATTTCTTTGATTAAATACTTTAGCTTTATGTAATATTTCTCTAGCGTCTGGATACCATACCCAGAAAAGTGGAATTTTATTGCCATCTATATCTACAGACTCATCATCTATGAAATTAACATCTGGTGCCACAGGAGCAATACCTATTAAACGGTATTTTAACTCTCCTTGTCTTTTATCAAAATACCAGATACCTTTAATTAGGTATTCTTCTAAATCAGCAGCTACAAGATCTCTTTTGTTAATATATTCTTCAGAAACTTGCTCACCAGCATTATACTGGTCGTACCCATAATCCGTAGTATCTACTTTTTGCATAGACGCTTTAAGATCACTCAACTGTCTTTTTTCTGTAAAATAAGAATCTGCATAAACCTCTAATTTACCTTCTTTTATATTTTTCATTAATACGTGGTATAAAGATCTTCTATCTTTACCTATATCAATTGTATCTATAGGGTAATACAACGGAAAGTTTACACGCTCATCTAAATCTATAACTTCCCATACAGTAGTAGACCATAAAACATCTCTGTCATCTACATAACCATATTTTAAAGGGCCGTCATTATCTTTTTTAATTTGTGCCTCAGTTTTTACACCTATTTCTTCTGGCTTCTTAGCGTTTAAAATATTTGACTGTGCCATAGCAGACAACGAAGTCATTGCTACAAACCCTGCTAATAAAATGTTTTTCCAATTCATCATTTAAATCTTTTTTTTTGAAGCTATAAGTAAGTTGCCATTTTGCAATAGCAACTTACATTTTAGTTTCATTTATTCTAGTTTGTAATTTCTACAAGTACACTAGATACTTTCTTTAACCTATAGCTTTTGTTATTTGTAATATAAGCTTGGATATTAAATATCTGAACTATGTCTCCTCTTTTTGCTCTTTTTAAAGCAGACTTAGCTCTACTATCTAATTTTCTACCATTTACTCTTATTGTTGGCTGTCCTGGAACTTTAAAACTAAATCCACTAACACCAATGTTTAAATCAAAATCAAAATCATCCAAAATTGCACCAATAGTAGACATTTCTAAGTTTTTACGAGGCATTTTAACACTACCTGTTTCTCCTCTAATAGATCCTGTTGGGCTTGGTATGTCTTTAATTCTAAATTCTGATGAAGAGCTAACTGATTTTCCATCTGGTAATGTACCAGAAGCTGTAATAGTTACAGTTCTTCCTTTTCCTGGATTCATAACATACTTACTACCACTTACTGATTTTAAACCAGGAGCAGAAGCTCTTACTTTGTTATTTGGTATACCAGGTATAGAAATTGTCATTGGGTTAGCAACACCACGATAAACAACATTCATTTTATCTGCTGCAATTAAAGCCGCACTTGGCTTAGAAATAGTTGCAAATGAATTATCTACCGTAACTGGAACTTCTGTGCCATCTTGCATAAAGAAAAGCGTACCAGTAATTACATGGTCTCCAGGATTACCTGCGCTAATTAACATTTTTACTCCACCTGCTTCAAGCTTATAATCTGTATTTTCTGTTAATTTTCTACCATCTAATGTTAACTCTGCTCTTACTGGAGTAGATGTATCATCAGTTTTGCTAATTATAATTTTACCATCATAATTTTCACCTGCATAAAATGCTGATTTAGAACCAAAAAGTGATGTTTTAAATTTCTTTAAAGAAACTTGGTCTGTTAAGTTACCTTCTAACATTGCTTTTAGAGCATCTTCTTCAGTTGCTTTAATGTCTGACTGTAATGCTGTAATTTTAGTTAAAGAAGCTATTAAAGGAAAACCTTCATAGTGATAGTTAATCCAATCTTGTTTGGTTTTATCTTTCTTTTCTACTTTACCATTTGCATCACCAGTTTCAAACCTAGCTTTTACAGATTCTTTTATTTTATCTGGCACAAGGTTAGATACTTGTTCACGGTAATCTTTAATTCTTTTCATAAACTCTTTTCCACCTGGAGCTAAATTTTCTCCACTAAAGAATTTTTGATCTAAATAATCAGACTTATCCATAACTTGGTAATCTGTAGGATCCTCAACATTCTCAGTCATTCCTTGTTTAAGACCTTCTAAATAGTCATAATACTCTTGAGATATTGCTTGCACTTTTTGTGCTTTTTTGTAATCCTCAGCATATTTTGTTGCGTTTTCTTCAGCCTTAGTTCCTAGACCTTCCAAAAAAGCTACGTTATCTTCTGTTGTTTTCTTGTTAGAAGTTTCCATCTTTTCGTTCATAAGACCAAAAGCTGCTAAAACTTCTTTACTCATATTTAACGCCAACATACAAATGAACACTAGGTACATTAAGTTTATCATTTTCTGACGTGGTGACTGTTTTGCTCCTGCCATGTTTTCTACTAATTTTAGTTACTAATTTGATTTGGGTTTATTATTGGTAAAATTAGTTTTTACTCATTGCAGAAAGCATACCACCATAAACTCCGTTTAAAGAAGAAAGGTTAGTAGATAAAGATGCCATTTGATCTTTTAATGCTGCAGAGTTCTGAACAACTTCTTCATTAATTGAAGCTTGTTTGCTTGCACTCTCTAATTGTACTTTATACAGACTGTTTAAAGATTCCATTTGAGAAGCGGCTTGTACCATTTCATCAGAATATTTTTTAGTAGACTCCATTGCATCTACAGTAGGTGCTATTCCTTTTGCAGCACCTTCAAAATTTTTAATGCTATTTCCTAAGCTACCCATTAATTCTGCATCTATACCTGCTTCTTTTAACATAACATCTAACTTCTTAGATAAAGATGCTTCTGCTTCTTTAATTTCTTGCGCATTATTTTGTTTTTTACCAGATAAAGCACCACCAGATAATTCTGGGTATACTAATGACCAGTCATATTCATCATCAAGAGGCTCAAATGCACTAATTGCAAAAATAAGTGCCTCTGTAATAAGACCAATTGCTAGTAGTAAGCCTCCGTTAAGAAATCCTATTTCCCAATGAAGAATCTTAAATAGTGCTCCAATAATTACTATTGACGCTCCAAGGCCATAGGCCATATTAAATAATTTTTTTGTTGATTTTGATTGTGCCATAATTTTAATTTTAGTTTTATTATAAGTATTGAGGGTTAAATTTATTTTCTTTTAATATTTTTTTCTGAATCTTCTTCTCCCATATAATCTTGGACAGTTCTAAAACCTATGTAACTCCTAGCTGAATCCCTATATTCATAATCTCTTGTTGAGACTTGTAAAAAGTAAGCAACATCTTTCCAAGAACCACCACGTATTACTCTTCGTGCGTTACCACTATCTCCTCCATTAGGATTCATTGTAGAAACAAAATCGTAAGTACTTGGGTCATAACTAGAGCTTGTCCACTCAGATACATTACCAGCCATATTGTAAAGGTTAAAATCATTAGGCTCAAAAGATTTTGCTTCAACAGTATACAATGCTGCGTCTGCGGCATAATCACCACGTTGTGGTTTAAAGTTTGCCATATAGCAGCCAGTATCACTTATAACATAAGGACCTCCCCAAGGGTACGTACCACTTTCTATACCTCCTCTTGCGGCATATTCCCATTCTGCTTCAGTAGGTAATCTAAATTGATTAACAGGTTGTTTATTTCTACTCTTTTGATCGTCGTTCTTTAGTTTTGTTCTCCAGTTACAAAATGCTGTTGCTTGATCCCAAGTAACACCTACTACTGGATATTCACTATAAGCGTCATGCCAAAAATAATCATTGTGCATAGGCTCATTATAAGAGTATTCAAAATCTTTTATCCATACTGTTGTATCGGGGTATATTTGAAGTTCGGTTTGCTTAATAAAATCTTTTCTACTCCCTTTTTTTGATCTAGCAGCTGCATCAATATCCATCCAACTATACCTATATTTAAGTTGAGTAACATCTATAGTACGTTGACCATTATATGCTTCTTCTTCTGGAATGTACAGTTTATCCATTACCTCAACATAATACTCATCTGGAAATTCAGAAGTATCCCATATAAGGTCTTCATCTTTATTTAATGCTCTTCCTTCATATCCTGTTGGCCCTACACCACCATAATTATCCATCATATATTTATCATACTCAGACATTTTAGTAGTATCTGCATCTTTAAATGCATAGTCTCCAATACCACCATCATCTGGACCTAATCCCAATTCATCTGCCAATATTGCTAATTTGGTTCTTGTAATGGAATCTTTGACCCATTCTACAAATTGACGATACTCGCTATTGGTAATTTCAGTATCATCCATATAAAAAGAAGTTACCGTAACCGTTTTAGTTGGTGCATTTAAAACTTGTGCTTGATCTTCTTCAGATTTACCCATAATGAAAGATCCTCTTGGGATCAGTTCCATTCCATAAGGTTTCTCTGGATACCATTTTTTTCCTTGGGCTCCTACCAATTCTCCTTTTGCTCCTGATTTACCACAACTACCTAGTAAAAGAACAAATCCCATGGACATTAACAATAGTTTCTTCATAATTATAGGTTAAATTTTCGATTTAAGATTTTAGTTCTTAATCACAATTATTATTCATTAAAACTACATTTTAACTGAATTATTGTATTAAGACATATTATTTACACTAATTTTTTAATTAAGACCTTTTTTAAAAGCCTTAAACCACCTTTCAGGTATATTTTGGTTGGTCGCCTCAATATAATCTTCCTTGGTGCAGGGTAATAACGCTGCTATTTCGCTTTTATTATATGAATCTAAAATTGATGGCACTTCTACCCACCATCTGTCTGTTAGATTACTTTTATAAAAGACTAGTTCCTCTGATTCAGAGGGAACTATATACTTTGTAAAGTCTTCTTTGTTGGCGTAAGGTATTTCTTTTACTCTAAAGTTATAGCCTTCTATAAAATACCATATTATCTGAGCCATTAATTGAAATGATTGGTTAGAGTTTTCACTTTCAAATAAACCAAATACTGCTACTTTATCACTTATGCCTGCATATCTTGCTATAGCACAAATCTCTCTTCCTGTAAATCCATTTGGTGAAAAATTATCCAACATCCCTACTTCACTTGCTCTTATGGCTCTTGCATCTAAGCTTACTATATTGGCATTCCTAAGTAATGGCTCTACTAAAGTAATGTCTGATATAACATCTCCTAATCTATAAGCGTCAAAAAAAAGACGTTCCATTAAGTCTATCTCCTCTTGAGAATTTAAATAACTTTGATAACCAATGCTTGAAAAATTAAAAAGATTGTTTGGCTCATCCGTTATAATCTTACTCATATAAGAATTTGAAGATATAAGCTCTTCTTGATTTCCAAAATCGAAACGACTATCAATGCTAACTAGATTAATCATATTCTTTAATCCATCAAAAGCTCTGTAACAAGGATAGGTTATATCTTGAGTTGGTCCTATTACAATAGGCACAATATTTTCCTCTGTAAGGCCTGCTACAATTTCCTTAACCACAAAATAAGTATCACTTACCTCTTTGCCGGCGTTAATGTCTCCTAAATCTACAATGGTAGAATTCCAGTTACCCAGCATTAATTTATAGAGTTCTAGCCTAATTGCAGATACATCTAGTTGTTCTGCCTTTTTTTCAAAAGCATTCCTAGATTCGTTTACACCTAAAATAGCAATAGAGGCCATAGCCAAAACTGGTAAACCATCTCTTTTAGTATGTTTATAAACTTTTTTTCCCAATGCCTGTGAAGGGAGCAACTCACAATGTGCCAATACTTTGTCTGCCACTGGTACCAAAAAATCGAATGCCATAATTATTTTTTAGTCCTAGGTTTAGCTTTTGCCTTTGTTTTTTTCTTAGGTGTTTTTTTCTCTATCATAGCTTGGGCTTCTTCTAAGGATATTTTTGTAGCATCTACTGTTTTTGCCAATTCTACTTTTATTTTTCCTTTTATAACATTATGCCTGCCCCATCTAGCTTTTTCAATACGAATACCTTCTTCTGGCCATTCTTGAATTAATTTATCTATCTCTTTCTGCTTTTTTATCTCTATTAGCTCCTCAATGTCTGCTTGAGAAAGGTTATCAAAATCATATTTTTTATTGACATTGATGAATATTCCATTCCATTTTATAAATGGTCCAAAACGCCCTACTCCTTTAGTTACTTCTAAACCTTCATAAGAAGCAATTGGCGCATCTGCTTTCTGCTTTTCCTTAATCAATTCTATAGCTCTCTCTTTTGTAATATCTAAAGCACTCTCTCCTTTTTGCATAGAGATGAACTTTTTACCAAACTTTACATAAGGTCCAAACCTACCAACGTTTGCAGAAACCTCTTCTCCTTCGTACTTCCCCAAATCCCTTGGCAATTTAAATAATTCCATTGCTTCTTCAAAAGTAATTGAGCCTAAAGAATGTTCTGGCAATAAACTAGCGAATTGTGGTTTTTCTTCTTCTTCGGCAGTTCCTATTTGCACCATTGGTCCAAACCTACCTAAACGCACAGATACTTGTCTTCCAGATTTTGGGTCTGTTCCTAAAATACGCTCTCCACTTGCTCTTTCTGCATTTTGTTCTACATCTTCTACTTTTGGATGAAAGTCTTTATAAAATTCTTTCATTACTTTACCCCAATCTTCTTCTCCAACAGCAATTTCATCAAAATCTTCTTCTACTTTGGCTGTAAAATTATAATCTAATATAGTTTCAAAATGGCTTACTAAAAAATCAGTGACAATCATACCTATATCCGTAGGAACTAATTTACCTTTATCTGACCCAACGATTTCTGTTAAACTCTTTTCTTTTAATTTATCTGCTTCTAAAACTAATTGGGTGTATTTTCTTTCTACTCCTTCTATAGTTCCTTTTTCTACATACCCTCTATTTTGGATTGTTGAAATTGTTGGGGCATAGGTAGATGGTCTTCCAATTCCTAATTCTTCTAGTTTCTTAACCAAAGAGGCTTCTGCATACCTGTAAGGTGCTCTGGAAAAACGCTCTGTTGCAGTAATAAAATTATTAGTTAGTGTCTCTCCAACTTTCATAGCTGGAAGCATCCCATCTTGTTCGTCCGATTTATCC
Source organism: uncultured Cellulophaga sp. (assembly GCA_947491225.1). Taxonomy (GTDB): domain Bacteria; phylum Bacteroidota; class Bacteroidia; order Flavobacteriales; family Flavobacteriaceae; genus Cellulophaga. Next base: position 12,682 of record CANLIE010000034.1, on the reverse strand, counting down.
TCATCATCAGTTCCTTCTAAATATACTTTTAAGAACCCATCAAACTTAATAACCTCTCCATTTGCTATAAATTCTTCTGAATGTTTATTTGCTTTTATTTTAACATTGGTACGCTCCAATTGTGCATCACTCATTTGAGAGGCTAACGTACGTTTCCATATAAGTTCATACAACCTAGCTTGATCTCTTTCTAAAGAAGGAGATTGCCTTTTCATATCTGTTGGCCTAACTGCTTCATGCGCTTCTTGCGCTCCTTTAGATTTACCTAGATAATTACGAACTTCACTATATTCTTTTCCATAATTTTCTTCAATAGCTTCCTTAGCGGCATCTAAAGCTTCCTTAGATAAATTTACACTATCAGTTCTCATATAGGTAATTAAACCAGCTTCATACAAACGCTGTGCAACTTGCATTGTTCTACCAACAGAAAAGTACAATTTACGTGCTGCTTCTTGTTGTAGGGTTGATGTTGTAAATGGTGCTGCCGGAGATTTTTTTGCTGGTTTCTTATCTAGTTTAGCAATTGAAAAGTCTGCGCCTATGTTCTTATTCAGGAAACTTTCCGCTGCTTTTTTATTAGGAAATGTTTTGTTTATTTTTGCAGAAAAGCTACTGCCTGATGCCGTTTTAAACTCAGCGACTACTTTATATGATGCTTCTGCGGTAAAAGCTTCTATATCTCTTTCTCTTTCTACTATTAACCTTACCGCAACTGATTGTACACGACCCGCAGATAACCCTGGTTTAATTTTTTTCCAAAGTACAGGTGATAACTCATAACCAACCAATCTATCTAAAACTCTTCGTGCTTGTTGTGCATTTACTAAATTATAGTTTATCTCTCTTGGGTTTTCTATAGCTTTCTGTATGGCAGACTTTGTAATAGAGTTAAAAACAATTCTTCTTGTCTTGCTTTTATCTAACTTTAATTCTTCAGCTAAATGCCAAGAAATTGCTTCTCCTTCTCTATCTTCATCACTAGCAAGCCATATAATTTCTGCCTTATCTGCTAAATCTTTAAGCTTTTTTACAAGTTTTTTCTTTTCACCATCTACAATATATTTAGGTGCAAAACCATTTTCTACATCTACTCCTAATTCCTTGGATGGTAAATCTGCAATATGTCCAAAACTAGACTCTACCTTAAAATCTTTTCCTAAAAATTTCTCTATCGTTTTTGCCTTTGCGGGTGACTCCACAATTACTAAATTCTTTGCCATTTATTGGTTTTTGGTTTGACAAAAGTATGTCAATTTTTTTATTTAATGTGTTATATGGCATATCTAACACAAAAAAGACCGTCTATATAGACGGTCTTTACATAAGTTATATTAGAACTTAATCTAAATTTAAGCTACTAAGCAGTTCTATATTATCTTCTAAATATGTATATTGATATAAAATACCATCTCCTATCATTAATAGACTATCTTCCCTAGGAATAACATCAAAAGTTACTATATTTTTAAAATGATTTATCTTAACTAGATTATTTACATCCGTTTTATCGAATACTTTTAAACCAGAATCTCCATCACAAACAAAAAGTTTTTCGCCTTTTATTCCTAACCCATAAGGACTATCAAGACTATACATTTTAGTTAACACGGGAGTAGCAATAGTAGAGATATCTATAATAAACAACCCACTTTCTGTTGCTCCGCATGAATTTCCTCCTCTCAAAGTCACATAGGCATAATCTCCATCTACTACTACTGGGTCACAAGCTGTTCCGTGCTGAAACTCAGATACAAATTTTGGAATTTCTGGCACGGTAATATCATATATATACATTCCGCTTTTGCTTCCTAAGAACAAATGATTACCTCTATTGAATATAGTTTCTATATCAAAGCCTGCATATATATCTTCTAAATCCTTAGGATTCTCTAAATCTTCAATATTAAATACATTAATATTATGACTATCTACTGCATAAAGATAATCTGCTACAATTTTAAATCTAGCCAATGAACCACCTTGTCCCACTGATGCATCAGTATTTGCTAACTGAAAATCAATAAGTTTATTTTGAACTTCTGTTTTTAATCTTCTCTCAGTAACTACTTCCCAACCTACTTGCACTTCATTTTCAGTATCTATATTTTCCCATTCAAAAATATCCGCCATTGGCCAAACAATATTATCCTGTAGCACATTTTGCAACCTATTTGTTAACCTAATATTATCTATGTTAGAAATATCAAACACCAATAAGTCTTGAAGACTATCAGCATATAGGTAATTATCTTTTACAGAAACATCCACATTCCCTGCAATCTTTATAAATGCTTTTTTAACAGGTCTTTTGGGATTTCTATTATCTATAATATGTATACCCTTATACTTATCGTTTACAAAAATATAATCTTTATATGCATAAATTTTTCCAGATTCCTCAATAGGCAATGGAGCTATGATATCTCCTCCATCTCTAAATTCAGACATACTTATTTTTAGAGGTCTAGCGACTAAATAATCTGCATACTTACTATTATCAATATCTTCCGTACAAGAAATGAATGTTATAAAAACTGTAACTAGCAATATTATTTTCTTTCCCATATATATCTAATTGTTTTGTTCTTTAGTTGTTATCAAATAGATACAAAACTTTATGTATGGTTGCGCTAAAAGTTAGAGATAGTGTTTTTTGACTCTTCTGTGTCATTAGAAAACCCTACCCCATTTTTATATGCAAAATAAATGGGTATTTTTGATAACATTGCTGTAAACAATATTCCAACCAAACACAGTAGAATACCTAATTCTGCTATAAGACCCATCACAAATAAAAGTCCAAAAATCACAAACCAGTTTTTATTACCCAAAGCAAAACTAGCTTTTACAATTTCCATAGCCGATAACTCTTCATCAAAAGCCAAGAATACAGGAAATAAAGAAAAAGGAACCATTAAGTAAATTAGCCCTATACCACAAGCCAACATTCCTAGAATTGTTAACCCTAAAAAAATAAAAGACAACTGTAATGTTTTAGTTAAATATGGTTTTTTAAAATAATAAAAATAACTATCGGTAGCAGACTCTTTTAAATCCTTGTTTTTACATATTCTGTAAAACCCAGCAGTTAACGTCAATCCTATAAACATAATACCAACCATTAGCACTGGCATTAACACAATCATAGATATTATAAATGCAGGAGGAGGCTCTTCACTTTTCATTAGCTCAGGATCTGCTACTCCCATTACAATAAGTGGTATGTAAAACAAAATCAACACAGGAAGCATACAAAGAAAACTCAATAACAAAGTTATAAACCCTTGCAACCAAACTTCCTTAAACAACTCTATTGACTTACTAAAAATAGTCCCAAAATCTAGGGAATTCTTATTTTCTATTTTTTCAATTACTGTAGTAAAATTCATCTTTTTTTATTTTTGTACTTCAAATGTAAACTTATAAATTAATCATTCCTAAAAAAGTATTAAAATTAACTGTCATATTGTCACTTGTTTATATTTAGTACTATCTTTGCAAACTATATTACACCGCAGAAGATATTTACGTAAATGGAGAAAGTTATAGACGAATCGGTTCAAGGAAACTCCTTATCCACCAAAAATAAAAAAGCTAATACTCGTAAACTTTATATAGAAAGTTATGGGTGCGCTATGAATTTTTCTGATAGTGAAATAGTAGCGTCAATATTAGCAAATGAAGGTTTTAATACCACGCAAAAGTTAGAAGATGCAGATTTGGTACTTGTTAATACATGCTCTATTAGAGAAAAAGCAGAATTAACCATCCGTAAACGACTAGAAAAGTTTAATGCCGTAAAAAGAACAAGACCTCATTTAAAAGTAGGTGTCTTAGGGTGTATGGCAGAACGCTTAAAAAGCAAGTTTTTAGAAGAAGAAAAAATTGTAGATATGGTTGTTGGTCCAGATGCTTATAAAGACCTGCCTAATCTTATAAAAGAAATAGACCAGGGCAGAAATGCCATAAACGTTATATTATCTAAAGAAGAAACATATGGCGATATTGCTCCTGTTCGTTTAAACACAAATGGCATATCTGCATATGTATCTATAACACGTGGTTGCGATAATATGTGTACCTTTTGTGTAGTTCCTTTTACTCGTGGCAGAGAGCGTAGTAGAGAACCACAATCCATTTTAGAAGAAATTAGTGATCTTTGGAACAGAGGGTACAAAGAAATTACACTTTTAGGTCAGAATGTGGATAGCTACCTATGGTATGGTGGTGGTTTAAAGAAAGATTTTAATCAAGCTACAGACATACAAAAAGCAACAGCCGTTAATTTCTCAAAGCTTTTAGAAATGACTGCCATTGCACAACCCAAAATGCGTATTCGGTTTTCAACATCTAATCCGCAAGATTTAACATTGGATGTTATTAAAACTATGTCTACATATGACAACATCTGTAACCATATTCACCTTCCTGTACAAAGTGGAAGTGATAGGATTTTAAAAGAAATGAACCGCTTACATACTAGAGCAGAGTACTTTAAACTAATAGATAACATTAGGAATATAATTCCAGATTGTGGAATTTCTCAAGATATTATAGCTGGTTTTCCAACAGAGACAGAAGAGGATCATAAAGACACCCTTTCTCTTTTAGAATATGTAAAGTATGATTTTGGATATATGTATTCATACTCAGAAAGACCTGGTACTATGGCTGCCAGAAAGTTAGAAGATGATGTACCAGAAGCTGATAAAAAAAGAAGGCTTGCTGAAATAATAGCCCTGCAAAGACAACATTCTGGTTACAGACTACAACAACGTGTAGGTAAAGTTGACGAAGTATTGATTGAAGGAGAATCTAAAAGATCTTCAGAACATTGGATGGGTAGGAACTCGCAAAATTCAGTTGTTGTATTTCCAAAAGAAAATAGTGTTATTGGAGAGTTTGTAAATGTAAAGATTGAAGATTGTACTACAGGTACTTTATTAGGTAGTATTGTTAAAAAATAAAATAAAAATGGAATCAGTTCAAGCAATAAAACAACGATTTGAAATCATTGGAAACGATGTAAAATTAAATCGTGCCATTGAAAAAGCAATACAAGTTGCACCAACAGACATTTCTGTTTTAGTAACAGGAGAAAGCGGTGTTGGTAAAGAAGCTGTTCCTAAAATAATACATTCTTTATCGCATAGAAAACACGCCAAATACATTGCAGTAAACTGTGGTGCCATACCAGAAGGCACAATAGACAGTGAACTTTTTGGCCATGAAAAAGGGGCTTTTACAGGAGCCACCGCTACAAGAAAAGGATATTTTGAAGTTGCAGATGGCGGTACTATTTTCTTGGATGAAGTAGGAGAATTACCCCTTACAACACAAGTGCGCCTGCTTCGTGTTTTAGAAAACGGAGAGTTTTTAAAAGTAGGTTCTTCACAGTCCCAAAAGACAAATGTACGTATAGTTGCAGCAACCAACGTACATATGTTTGAAGCTATAAAAAAAGGAAAATTCAGAGAAGATTTATACTATAGGTTAAGTACTGTTGAAATAAATCTTCCTCCATTGCGAGAAAGGCAAGGAGATATTCATTTATTGTTCCGAAAATTTGCTTCTGATTTTGGTCAAAAATATAAGATGCCAACCATACGTTTGTCTGATGAAGCCGTACAACTATTACAAAAATACCGTTGGGCTGGTAACATTAGGCAATTACGTAATGTTGCAGAACAAATCTCAGTATTAGAATCTGACAGAAATATATCTCTACATACATTAAATGGTTATTTGCCGAATGGTGGAAGTTCCAATCTACCAGCTCTTGTGAATAGTGAGAAAAAGGAGAGCGATTTTAGCAACGAAAGAGAAATCCTTTATAAAGTTCTTTTTGATATGAAATCAGATTTAAATGATCTGAAAAAGCTAACACTAGAATTAATGAAAAATAATGACAGTGAAAAAGTACAAGAAGAAAATGAACATCTAATACAGAAAATATATGGTGATGAAGAAAATGGCTTTGAAGAAAACGAAGAAGAAAATGCGTCATCAAAATTCTTACAATTACCTAATTCCAACAGAGAGAGAGAAGAAGAAATAATATCTCCAATAATTCCCCAAGATGATAAATACCATTTTGCAGAAGAAATAGAAGAAGAAGAAACCTTATCTTTACAAGACAAAGAAATAGAACTCATAAAAAAGTCTTTGGAAAGAAATAAAGGAAAAAGAAAAGCAGCAGCGGCAGAACTAGGTATATCTGAACGTACTTTATATAGGAAGATAAAACAGTTTGATTTATAAAATATGAATACCATTAAAAAAATATGTTATATTATTATAACCGTTTTTGCAGTACAAGGTTGTGGTGTAAAAGTTAATTATAACCTAACAGGTGGCAGCACTGGTGACGCCAAAACATTTCAGGTAATACGTTTCCAAAACTATGCATCACAAAGTGCAGGATCAACTTTTGAACCTGGTTTAGATCAAGAATTTACTCAGGCCTTACAAGAGCTATTAACTAATCAAACAAGTCTAGGTATTACCAACGCAAACGGAGATTTGGTTTATGAAGGTGAAATAATTGAGTATAAAATATCTCCAATGACTGCCACTGCAAATCAAACCGCAGCGCAAAACAGATTAACTATGGCGGTAAAAGTACGCTTCTATAACAAAACAAAAGAAGATGTAGATTTTGAACAACGCTTTTCACATTTTTATGATTATCCCGCAAATTCTTTATTGCAATCTGTAAAAAGTGCTGCCCATGAAGAAATATTTGAACGTATAACTCAAGAAATATTTAATAAATCCTTAGCAGATTGGTAATTTATGAAAATAACGGATTTTACATATTTACTACAACATCCTAATAAAGTAAATTCTCCTGTACAAATAAACCAGCTAGAGGAAATCATAAACGATTATCCTTATTTTCAAGCTGCCCACGCCTTACGTTTAAAAGGTTTAAAAAATCTTAATAGTTTTAGGTATAATAATGCGCTAAAAGTAACCGCAGCCCATACAACAGACAGAGACGTTTTATTTGATTTTATTACGTCTCCAGAATTTCTAAATAATACCTTAAAAACAAATACTATAAATGAATTAGCTAAACTAAAGGAAATTAAAGTTACCGCCGAAGAATTAACTGAAGCAGAAATAGCAAAATCATACGTAGTACAAAATAGCATAGACAAACCCTTGCCTCAAAATGTAAACGATGCGGAAAAAATACTGGACAAAGAACTTTTTCAATCTAAAGAACCAACAAAAGAAGATAGTTCTACTGAAGAAAATTTAAATATTGGTGAGCCACTTGATTTTACAAAGAAAGAGAAATACTCTTTTTCGCAATGGTTAGAACTAACGACACCAAAACCAAAGGATAACAAAAAAAATAAAGTCACAAAAGAAAAACCCATAAAAAAAGACAAGTTTGATTTAATAGACAAATTCATTGAAAACAACCCCAAGATAGTCCCTAAAAAAAACATTGAAAAAAAAATAGACATTACTAGCTCAGTCAAATTTAATAAGGATGAGTTAATGACAGAAACTCTTGCCAAGGTCTATTTAGAGCAAAAAAAATACAAAAAAGCAATACAAGCTTATAAAATTTTAAGTTTGAAATATCCAGAAAAAAGTAGTTTCTTTGCAGACCGAATAAAATCAGTAGAAAAAATACAAAAAGAAAATATATAAAGATGAGTAGTACGTTTACAATTTTTTTAATCCTTATTATTATAGTATGCCTTTTACTAATGTTAGTAATTATGGTTCAAAATCCTAAAGGAGGCGGATTATCTTCATCTTTTGGTGGCGGAGGGACACAAGTAGTTGGCGGCGTAAAAAAAACAGGAGACTTTTTAGATAAAAGTACATGGACTTTAGCAGCATTACTAGTAGGTTTAATCTTAATGTCTAACATAGCATTACCTGGTAGATCTGGAAATGGAGATTCTAAGTTATTACAAGAAACAAATACAGAAACATCTGCTCCTGTAACTACACCTATAGACATACCAGCTGAAACTAATTCTAATACAATTGACAGTATTAATTAACAGCAATAAAAATATTTAAAAAAATGCCAGCTTATGACAAGCTGGCATTTTTTATTTTATAAAATGTCAGTTTTATGCTATGGCACAATTTCTGACTATATCACATTATAATTATGTATAATTCAATTTAAAATAGATACAATGGCTTTAAAATTAAGACCAATAGCTGGCTCACAGAACAGAGTGATCATAGAACCAGCTCCTGCTGAAACAAAAACTGCTTCTGGACTTATCATTCCAGACACAGCCAAAGAAAAACCTCAACAAGGTAATGTCGTTGCAATAGGCAATGATGTTAAAGATGAAAAAACAACAGTAAAAGTTGGGGACACTGTATTATATGGGAAATATGCCGGAACAGAACTTAAATGGGAAGGCAAAGACTATTTAATCATGAAAGAAAGTGACATTCTAGTAATCATCTAAATTAAAACGTATTTCAAAAATAAAAAATTATGGCAAAAGACATAAAATTTGATATTGAAGCAAGAGACGGACTCAAAAGAGGTGTTGATGCTTTAGCTAACGCAGTAAAAGTAACGTTAGGTCCCAAAGGAAGAAATGTTATCATCAGTAAATCATTTGGAGCACCTGTAGTTACCAAAGATGGTGTTACAGTTGCAAAAGAAATAGAATTAGCTGATGCATTGGAAAATATGGGGGCACAAATGGTTAAAGAAGTAGCTTCTAAAACCAATGATTTAGCAGGAGACGGTACAACTACAGCTACAGTTTTAGCACAAGCTATTGTAAAAGAAGGTTTAAAAAATGTTGCTGCTGGAGCAAATCCAATGGATTTAAAAAGAGGTATTGACAAAGCTGTTGAAGCAATAGTGGAAAATCTTGCCAAGCAAACTAAAAAAGTTGGTGATTCTTCTGATAAAATAAAACAAGTAGCATCTATATCTGCAAATAACGATGAAACAATTGGCGATTTAATTGCTAAAGCTTTTGGAAAAGTTGGAAAAGAAGGTGTTATAACGGTAGAAGAAGCTAAAGGAACAGATACTTATGTAGATGTAGTAGAAGGAATGCAATTTGACCGAGGGTATCTTTCTCCTTATTTTGTTACTGATTCTGAAAAGATGGTAACTGAACTAGAAAATCCTTATATTTTATTGTTTGATAAAAAAATATCAGCAATGAAGGATTTACTTCCAATACTAGAACCAGTGGCACAATCTGGAAAACCTTTGTTAATTATATCTGAAGATGTAGATGGTGAAGCATTAGCAACTTTAGTAGTTAACAAACTAAGAGGTTCTTTAAAAATTGCTGCTGTTAAAGCCCCAGGATTTGGAGACAGACGTAAGGCTATGCTAGAAGACATAGCAATTTTAACTGGTGGTACTGTTATTTCTGAAGAAAGAGGTTTCTCTTTAGAAAGCGCAACATTAGATATGCTTGGTACTTGTGAAAAAGTAGCTATTGACAAAGACAATACTACAATAGTTAATGGATCTGGTGATGCTAAGACCATTAAAACTAGAGTAAACCAAATTAAGTCTCAAATAGAAACAACTACTTCTGACTATGATAAAGAAAAACTTCAAGAAAGACTAGCTAAACTAGCTGGTGGTGTTGCTGTACTTTACGTTGGTGCTGCTTCTGAAGTAGAAATGAAAGAAAAGAAAGACAGAGTTGATGATGCTTTACACGCAACTAGAGCGGCTGTTGAAGAAGGCATTGTTGCTGGTGGTGGTGTAGCACTTGTTCGTGCTAAAGCCGTTATTGCAAAATTAAAAAGTGAAAATGCTGACGAAGAAACTGGTATACAGATTGTAACTAGAGCTATTGAAGCTCCTTTACGTACTATTGTTGAAAATGCTGGCGGAGAAGGTTCTGTTGTTGTTTCTAAAGTTTTAGAGGGCAAAGGTGATTTTGGTTATGATGCTAAATCTGAAACTTATACAGATATGCTTAAAGCAGGAATTATAGATCCTAAGAAAGTAACAAGGGTAGCACTAGAAAATGCTGCTTCAGTTGCTGGTATGATCTTAACTACTGAATGTGCATTGACTGACATTAAAGAAGATGCTCCTGCTTCTGCTCCTCCAATGGGTGGTGGTATGCCAGGTATGATGTAATAAAAAATATGTACATATTAATAAAAGCTCGTTTCAATGTATTGAAACGAGCTTTTATACTTTAAAAATGAACTTAATTAGATAATAATCTGAGTTCTATTAATCCAAAATACATCAGGAGTAAAATTTTCATAACCTGAGTTCAATGTAAGAAAATTTATGTCAGTCTAAGTGATTTTCGAATAAAAAAATGTATCGAAGACAAGTAAATTTTAAACCAAAAGCTTTGTCATCTTGAGCTTGCCGAAAGGGTGATACAATTTTTATTCGTTTCACTATGAAAAATTACTCAGTATAACAGCTTTTTTTAATCAAATTCTTAGACCCAAATCAGGTTTATAAAATTTTTTGTGCCAAAAATTAGCATTTCAGTACTAAAAACCTATTCTAAATATAGTTTTTCTCTATGCGTATACAAAAAATAACTCCTTGGTGGTTTTTCAAATAGTAATTGACCCTAGGTTAAAAGATAGTCTATTGAAAATTACCTTTTCTTGGTTTAAAAGCCTCTGAAAGTTGAGCAAGGATTTTGAATACCATAAAAGCTATAATTAATTTAACTATAGTTAGGTAGATGTGTAACAGAATTAAAATTTTAACACTTTTTAAGCTATTAAGCAAAATAATTCATAAATTTGAGTAACCCTTCAAATTCAATACTATGGCTATTATTGCAAAATTATATGCTGAAGAGCACGTATATAAAGTAATCCAAACCAAACAAAGTATTAAACAATTAAGTGATGAAACAGGACGACCAACTTCTAGACCTTTTCATACGGGGTTACAAGTGGTAATCGAATCTACAAAAGACACTTTATTTTTTGAAAAAGCGATACATCCTACACAACAAATTCAGGAGATTATTCTGGAATATAAAGATAGTATGCTTGGTAGTAGAACCCGTAGGATTAGATTTGTAGATTGTTATGTAACTTATGATAGTACCCAATTTAAGGCAGACGGTATAGAACCGCTTACTGAAACTATCTTAATTACAGCAGCAGGTATTGAGGATTCGCATTCTCAAGGAAAATATACTACTCCAAGACGTAAAACTGAGTTTCTAAGTGAACAAGTGACAGCTACTGCTAAAGAAGATATACAAAAGGGAAGTATTTTAGAAACCTATTTTGAAGACAAACAAGGAAATAAATTAAATCTTTTAACCCCAAATCAAGATGTTCGTTTTGTATTAAAAACAGAAAATATGGAAGGTAAATCTATAAACGCAGATTTAAGCAAACATAAAGTAGGTTTTGTATCTAATGAAAACCCACTAGAAAATAATGTGTTAAAAGATATTTCTATTTCTAGTGGCACAAAAAAAGTAGATTTAAAAACAGTAAAAAAATAAGCTATGGCATACGTTTATCAAACAGACAACCCCGACAATTATTATGAGTTTGACGCTTTAGATGTTGATGAGTTTTTACCTCTGGTAAAGATTGAACCTGAAAAAGTAAAGGATCCATTTAAAAAAACTTTTGAAATAGATGGTGATGAGTTATCTAACACCCAGGAAAGTGTTACACTTTCTGAACACCTGGATAGTGACAAACGTACATTTACACTACAGCAGCTCACTACCAATAAGAATAAGCTAAAGCTCCGGTTCAAAGTTATAAAGGGCATTAGTTTTACCAGTATGTTTGAGCAGGATGATGATGGGTATATAGAGCCAAAACTATCTATAGAGGATAAAAACATAAAAATTACCAGCAGTACCCAATTAAAAAAGAAATATGGCGATACCCTGGGAGTGGAAATCGCAATCAACAGTAAAGAAACCACGGAATTCTACTTAGACTTTTACGCCAATGATAATGAAGATGATTTTAATGTAGGGGAATATATAAATGTATATTGTGGAAAATTGAAAATAAACTATAAAGTACCTAACGAATGGGAGTTTAGCAAAGAGAAAATTGATGAGATTAAAATATATGCACAGGCTAATAATGCTAAATATAATGGGGCAGGTGACCAAAACAGATATCATCATTGTACAGACACACACAAACATATTATATATAAACTTTTAGACAATCCTAGTGGTTTAAACTTAGGAAAAGACCAAAATCATCTACCTTCTGTAAATAGAATTACCCCTAGTGATTTTGAAAAAGCAGGAGAATCTACAACACACGGTGTAAGAAACAAAACAATAACAGCTACCTACGCAGAACCATCCAAAACTTTTACCGTTGTTGACATTAACAATAAAGAAGTTCTAAATAGCAATGGACAATCAGGCAACACAGATAATGTTTTAAAGAGTTTTAAAGAAAGCCCTGTTGAGTATATAAAAAGTAAATGTCCTGATAATGGGTATTATGTTTTTATAGGTGCTTATAATGACGATTACCATTCATTTACAATTATTGTACACAAAGAAGATGAAGATTTTAGCTTTCAATTTGTAGATCAAATGGTTGGTGTAGCAGATTATACAGAAAATAATTTTGAAAAGTTAAAATTATTGCAAAACATAAGACTTTATAAATATAACTTCCCTATGCAATTAGAACTTTATCAACTTAGAAATAAAAAGAAATAAGA
>CANLIE010000033.1 GCA_947491225.1 uncultured Cellulophaga sp. | reverse complement strand
GGTAATCCGCTACCCTAAAACGAATCAATTCCTGAGCTTCTTGACTATGCCTTTTTTTATTTCTCCTTCTCACAACCTAAAAATAAGGATTTTTAAAACAAAATACAAACTAATTTATACTCTTATTAATAAACTTCCCCAACTAAACTTAATTCTGTTTCTATGATCATTAAAACCAACTTCGGATAAAAATTGATAAACTGGTACTGGACTATTTTGATAAGAATGTATACACTGGAGTACTGGAATATCTAGTTTTGCTAAAAATTGTCGTTAGCTTATTTGCAGTTTTCAATGTATTTAAATATTGTTTATCAATATAATATACAAAAAAACAACTCATAAAAAATTAATTGTTAAGGTTTTTTGTTTTTTTAGACGCGTTTGCCCTGTCCTTTATACTTGAAAATTTTAGTATCTAAAGTTTAAATTGTAATTTTCGAATATTAAAATGTCATTTCATAAAATGAATTAAGAAGTAATTTAATTCTCAGAAACAATTAATAGTGCAGCTAAAGATTTTTACAGAAACAAAAAATGATTGTATAGCACATTAAAATAAAAGTTTAATATTTAAAAAACTAATTATGTCTAAAACATTTAGCCCAATCAATTTTAAAAATTGGATTGATGACAACCGTCAATTTTTGAAACCTCCAGTTGGTAATAAAGCTATTTATAATGAGGATTATATTGTTATGGTTGTGGGCGGGCCAAATGCGAGAAAAGATTACCACATTAACCAAACACCAGAATTCTTTTATCAAGTAGAAGGAGATATTCTACTAAAGATAATTGAGAATGGTAAGTTAACAGACGTTCATATTAAGGAAGGTGAAATTTATTATTTGCCCCCAAATATTCCGCATTCTCCACAACGCGGAGCAAATACTGTTGGGCTTGTTATAGAGCAAAAGCGTGAAAAAAATATGGAAGATAGTTTAGCTTGGTTTTGTGAAAATTGTAACAACGAGTTGTATAGAGAGTCATTTATACTTGATAATATAGAAATAGATATGCCCATTATTTTTGATAGATTTTATTCAAATGAGAAATTAAAAACTTGTGATAAGTGCAAAACAATTATGGAATCTCCATCATAGAAAAGGATAGACCTAATATTCTCTAAGCTTTATAAATTTAATAAAATGAGAATTAATAGTCATTCACATATGCTTTAAAAAGATTGGAAACAACTAGTTATTGATTTTAGTTTTTTTAGGTGAAAAACTAGAATGGATGGATTATAATAAAGTAGTATTGAACCTACCGCAATTATATGAAAATTGGCTGTATATTTATGATATGAAATACGTATTGAGATTTCAAAACAATTTTAATACAAAAGTACAACTAGATTACCCAACCAAATTTACTTGTGGTTTTTTAATGTATACTGGTTTTATAGAAAGCACATTCAAAAAAACAGAACTTTTTGTAAAAGAATTAGGGATGCAACTACTTTGCTTACCCATCCATTATATCAATTCTATATTAGTACATAATACAATTTCTTTTGAACCAATGGTATGTGGCAAAAAGGGAGCTAGTCAAATTATTCTTGACATAGATAATCCATACCCAATTGAAGAAATAGAAAGTGAAAAACAATCTTCTTATCCAGATAAATTATTAGATTTAGCGATTATAGAAGAAATCATCAATAAAAAGTAATATGGTGAAATATAAGACAATTATATTGCTAAATGGTTGTAAAAGAAGATATAAAAAGTTTTACAAAAGAATTAAAAAATAAGATATGATAGATAATATACAAGCAAGCTTGTCTTATGCGCAAGAACAGGACGTACAAGACGAATTGAGAAGTTATAGAGAAAAATTTTATATCCCAGAGCAAGAGAATGGGAAACCACATATATATTTATGTGGTAATTCATTAGGACTTCAACCCAAGATTACAAAAGATTATATTCAGCAAGAATTAAATGATTGGCAGCGCTATGGGGTTGATGGGCATATAAAAGCAAAAAATCCATGGTTGCCCTATAATGAATTCTTGACCAATAAAATGGCAAAAGTTGTTGGTGCAAAGCCTATTGAAGTGGTAGTAATGAATACGCTTAGTGTAAATTTACATTTGTTGATGGTATCCTTTTACCGTCCAACAAAAAACCGCTATAAAATTTTGATAGAATCAGATGCTTTTCCTTCAGATCGTTATGCTGTAGAATCACAATTAAAATTTCATGGCTACGAGAATGGACTGGTAGAATTAAAACCAAGAAAAAGGGAAGATTTACTTAGAAATGAAGATATAGAAGCTACTATTGAAAATCAAGGTAATGAAATTGCCTTGATATTAATTGGTTCCCCAAATTATTATACTGGACAAGCTTTTAATATAAAGCGTTTAGCAGAATTAGGTCATAAAAAAGGATGTATTGTAGGTATAGATTTAGCGCATGGTGCTGGTAATTTAAAACTAGAATTACACGACTCTAATGTAGATTTTGCTGCTTGGTGTACATATAAGTATTTAAATAGTGGTCCCGGTAGTTTAGGAGGATGTTTTATACATGAAAGGTACGCAAAAGCATTTGATTTACCTAGATTTACAGGTTGGTGGGGGCATAATAAAGAAACCCGTTTTGGAATGCGTGATGATTTTAATGCAATAACAGGTGCTGAAGGTTGGCAATTGAGTAACCCACCTATTTTGTCCTTAGCAGCAATAAATGCTTCATTAGATATTTTTGATGAAGTAGGTATGGATGCTCTAATTAAAAAGTCAAAAAAGATTACAGCATATTTAGAAGTTTTAATTAACCAAATAAATGGGAACTCCGTTGAGATTATCACTCCTTCAAATCCTGATGAAAGGGGCTGTCAGCTATCTTTAAGAATAATTAATAAAGACGGTAAGAACGTATTTAATGCTATTACCCGTAAAGGAATAATTGCAGATTGGAGAGAGCCAGATGTAATTAGAATTGCACCTACTCCTCTGTATAATTCTTATGAAGATGTCTACAATTTCGTAGAAATTTTAAAAAAAGAATTAAAAAATTAATACAATGTTAAAACACGAAAATAATAGTAGGTGCTGTATTCTGTAAATCACTCTTAACCATTAGAATGAGACAGCGTGGCTATGGGGTTGAAGTTTTGAACACTTAACAGATTTCAGAAAATTAACCTTGATGACAGTCATTCTATATATAGACTTTGCATTATCAGAGAATGGGCTAAAAGCTATAAAAAAAATGAGTTAAAATCATTATGATACCCCGACGGCTATGCCTCGGGGTAGTTCATTATACTTAAAACTGCTTTAAAAAAGTCAATTTTCCTATAAACTGTGTATTACCCTGTATGGGGTCAAAACTATTATTTTGAGTATCATTGTATACAAGATAAAGAAAGGAGTTAGGTTTATATTCCCAACTAAAACGTGCGTTCCATCTACCCTGTTTATTAAAGGAATTATATTGGTAAAAGGTGGACAGCTGTACTCTGGGATTTAGTGCCAAGCGCAAACCGCCGGTATATAGATTGGTTTCTAACTTTTTTTCTTCTATACCAATGTTTTTAAGGTGATTATATTCATAATCTGCCGATACCGCTAAATGAGGTATTGGAGCATAGCGTATTCCTGATGTTAATGTTTCCCGATGACCATTATAAAAGTTACCCCATTCAAATTTTCCTGAGAATGAAAACTTTTTGGAACGGTCAGAATTATACCTAACAAACTGTCTGGTATAAAAATAGCGGTCTTGCGCAATAGGAAGTCCTAACGGAGCAAAATCAAAATTAATATTCTGCCATGTAGGAGTCACAGCATATTCTACAAAGCTGTTATCCTTAAAGAAGGTATATACAGGAAAGAAATATAAACTTGCCTGTTGAAAATTTTCGGGGTTGTTAAAATCATGATAATATCTTGCAAAAACACCCGGATCCCATCGACGAATCCAAGGTATTTTTTTAGAACGTAAAATAAAGTAGCCTCCAGGATTGTGTTGTATTACATTATTCTGATAAACGAAACCCATAGCCGGATTATAATCGCCACTTACAAAATTGGATCGCCAGCCCCAATACATTTTATTAGTATTATAGCCTACAAAAGCAGTACCTGCATATCCCCATTTATCGGTCGCTTCATCCTTAGAGGTTGATGCCAGATAGGAAATTGTCCACTCATTTTTAGGGCGTATCAATCCATCTACGGTAAGGGTGGTATTGTTATTTTCATTTAATGATAACGCATTGTTTTTTTCATTTAAACGATGAGTAAGCATTACCCCCACATTATTTTCCTTTCCATAATTTTGTAAATACCGAAAAACCCCAAAGTTTGCAGCTGCCGAAGCGTCTGTATCTCCTTGATGCACATACAAACCGGCAAGGGTTTTGTTTTCGTCTCTGCTAGTAAAGCGAGTACCAATATCTATAGGAGCTGGTGCTGCATTAAAACCACCTTGTAACCCTATTTGTCTACTAAAAAACGGCACTATATCATTTCCTGAAGCTCCGGCCCATATACCCGAATTTTCAAGAAAAAACTGTCGCCTTTCCGGAAAAAAGATATTAAACCGTTCCAGGTTGTTTACCGCTCTATCTACGTCTGCCTGTGCAAAATCGGTATTAATGGTTACATCTACCACAGTATTGGGTGAGATCACCCATTTGGCATCACCACCTACTTTAAAACCATGTTCGGAATTGGTAACAGTACTACCACTCTTGGTTTCGTCAAACTGATATAAAGTATAAGGTTCTATACGAATATTTGCTGAAGGCGGAGGTACTTGCAACCCAGTAAGTTTTGCAGCATAAGTCATTCGATATGGTGAAAAGGCTTGTGGTATTTTAGGAAATACAGTCTGTTCGTAATCCCTACGCGCCAACCTAAAGAAAGTGATTCCCCAATTTACAGGCACTCCATCTTTCGGTTTGTCATAACGAAGTGATTTAAACGGAATAGCAAATTCTGCATAATATCCTTCGTTAGTACGTTGTGTCCTTACCGTCCATAAGGCATTCCAATCTTTATCGGTATAGCTATCATTAAAGTTCTGTAGGTCGCGTTGATTGCCATATGGGGTAGTCTGAAATGAAACTGCATATTGCTTGGTATTCTGTGCATCGATCTGAATGGCAAAAATATCGTTTTCGCCAAAAGAGAAATCACGTCGCAAATCCTGTACCCGAACTCCTTTTGGCCCCAGGGAGTCTTTGCAGAAAGCCCCGACATAGAGGTTTTTATCATCATAAAGAATCTTTACTTTGGTTGGATACCTGTACTTGCCTCCTTGTGTGGGTTCAATTTTAAAAAAATCGGATACAATTGGTGCGTTTTTCCAATCCGTTTCATTCAATTTACCATCAATGGTTATTGTTCCCGTTGCTTTTGTCGCCTGTATTTCCATTGGTTTTTCAGGTGGCGAAAAATTATCGTTCTCTTGTCCTTTGGCATACGGTATGTACATCAAGAAACTTAATATTACAATGCTAAAATGTCTTTTTATCAAATTTGTTGAATTAGTCATTTTTCAGAGTGTTTGGCAGTTTTTATTTTATTTTTTATAATTTATAGGTATTACTTTTTTAAACCGTTAATTCCTTCAAAAGTAAAAACCATTAAAAAGTCATGAGTTATAAACCAGTTCTTCAATTAGAGAACGAAATAAATATCACAGACTAACTTTTATAGTCTTACGCTAATTGACACTTTATAATTAAAAGGTGTCCCTTCTGTATAATAACCGTTGCCTTCATAAATATCCCCTGTACGTATATACCTCTTGTTGGTCAGGTTATCCAGTAATAATCGGGTGGTAATCTTCCCTTTGGTATATGCTATGGCCCCATCAAACTTGGTATAATTAGGGAGAAAAACATCTACAGTGTTTGTTGCCCTTTTCCCAATTGAGGTATGCCCTAGACTCAGACTTAGACCACGGAACATATTTTCGGGAAATGAATAACGGACCCACGTATTGACCAAATGCCTAGGTGAGAATGAGGCAAGCTGACCAACGATATCAATATCTGTGTCTTTAGTTATGGTCGCTTTTGTGTAAGCATAATTGGCAGAAACAGATAGGTTGTTACTAATGTTACCTAAAATATCTACTTCAATACCTTTACTCACTACTTGCCCTAATTGTCTTTCAAACAAAGGGTCGGCTGGGTCTTGGGTTACTAAATTATTTCTTGCAATATTAAAAGCTGTTATAGATGTGGACAACGCACCATCAGACCAATTTCTTTTAATACCAATCTCTTTGTTCTGTCCTCGTATGGGTTTAAAGGGAGTTCCTTGTTTATCCTGCCCATTTTTAGGACGAAAACTTTCGTCATAAAGTGCAAATACCGCTGTATGGTTATCAATTTTATAACTTGCACCTACTCTTGGAGAAAAAGCATCTTGGTCAAAAACTGTGGCATCGGTATAAAAAACGGTTTTATTTTTGCTATGTGTATATCGTACTCCGTAATCTACGTTTAGCTTTTTTCCTATTTTGGTTGTATTAAAAAGGTATATTGATATAAGATGATTGTTCGCTTTATAATCTTGAAACGGTTCTTGGGAATTTATAAGCTCTTCTCTATCCAACCCATATTGCATATTATCCCTCTCAAAAGGGAATGAGGTTAAACCAAAGGTTTGATAAAGAGAATCTTTTGATACCGTATATTCGGTACCAACTAATATATGGTGCTTTACTTTTTCTCCTGTTTTAAACTTTCCGTTCACAAAAAATTGAGTAGATATAGCTTCCTCTTGGTTAAAAGACCTCCACGCCAACCTATTTGTTCTTCCATTCTGATCAAAACCTACTGCATTATAGGTTTCTTCAGATAGCAAACTCCATATATCAGCCTTTGTTTTAACATAAGAAGATTGACTCGTCATCTTCCAATTTTCATTAAAACGATGCTTGAGCACTAGTCTGCCCGTATGTAATTTTGAAGTAGAATTAGGTAACCCTGGGTCTGCTCCATAATTTGCATTTTTATCGTCGGTCAATAATTCGTCTTCGGGAAAAAATTTAGTAAATCCACTACCTGCAATTGCATTTTGGTTGTTATGGATATATTCTACCATTACAGAAGTATTCTCACTAAAATTGTATTGTACCACAGGTGCAATTATGAATTTATGTTTTTTCATAATGTCTACAAAATAGGCTTGATAATTATAGGTGGTATTGAAACGATAGGAGAACCCTTTGTTTTTGACCACAGAACCCAAATCAACTGCAGCCCTGTAAAAATCATAACTCCCTCCAGTTAAGGAAATATCCATAATTTTAGACTTTCCAGGTGTTTTTGTGACAACATTTATTCGCCCACCTGGAGATCCACTAGATCCTAAAAAACCTGCTGGTCCTTTAATGAACTCCACTCTGTCTATCACGGCATCATCATCTTGTGAATATAACCCCCCTATAGTGGGAAGTCCGTTCCTAAAGACGTCGTTTAGGGTAAACCCCCTTACGTACAAATTACCTGCACCGTCAAAAACATTATTGTTCCGTCCAAAATAGACTCCACTTGCATTACGCACAGCGTCTGACAGCTCAAACGCTCCCTGTTGTTTTAACAATGATCCAGAAACACTTATAATATTTTGAGGAATTTCTAATACAGAGGTTTCTATTTTTAGGGTGCTAGAAATGGTATCATTCTTTACCTTTCGTTTATTTTTGGTAACAACTACCTCATCTAACTTAGTTACTTTTTTTATACTATCATTTTCTTTTACGGGCGTTTGGCTCCACATTGTCATTGTCGATAGTAAGCATAATAGTGCTATTGGATAATTGTATTTCATTTTATTGTATTTCATTTTGTTATTGATAGGTATTTTGTTTATTGCTGATGTAAAATTGAGCCAGTAATAGCAAAATCACTACTACTATGAGTTTTAAGGTTTCTATTAACATATTTTTATGTTGTCCTAGCAAGCCGCTGAGCGTATGTTTGGGCATTATTGAATAATCTTTTTCCGTTAGGCTTTGCGCATTGAATACATAAGCAAAGATGAATGCTCTCCATTTTTTTTGAAAAGCTTTTGCGGACGCATCAAAGTTTCTAAAGCTTTGTAGGTCACTATACCCAATCTGGTTCAACAATTTCTGTGTTTTCATTGCAGGTACAAATTCTGAAAGGGATGACATTAATTGGGTTCGTGCCTTCATTTTCTCATCGTGTACCTCGAACATAGGGGAAAGCTCTTTTTCAACAGCATCATAATATGCTATAAAACGAATAGCACTATATTCAGTGGTATCAATTTGTTTGTCTGTTTTATATTCAGGATAATCGGTATAGAATTGTTCAATTAATACGTTATGATTAATTTCCCATACTTCTTCTTCAATTTTTCTTTTTTCAGAGGCAACATCTGCCTTTATACCAATGGGATAAGATGTATCGATATAAAAACTGAAGAGCGATGGTACTATAATACTCAAGAACAACCAAGTACCAACCATATACAATGCAGTGGTAATGGCATTTTTTTGTAAGGCTATCAAGAGATAACAAACTGCAAACCAAAAAAGCAGATAGGCAGTAACCACCATTAACCAATGCAATAAATGTATGCCCTTTGTTGACACATTCATTGGGGAGGTATAGATAGCGACCAAATTGAGTATATAGGTAAGTCCCAGAACAATGACTACCCTGAACAGCAATTTATAAGTTATGATGCTTTGGAGGCGGCTACTATGTGACTTTAACAGTATATAGGTACCCCGTTCCTTTTCTTCTGCAACTACATTATAGCTTAGCGCAATTATAAGCAGGGGAAGTAGATAAATAATAACAAAGGACAGGTCAAAATCACCAGCTGCCAATGCCTCGGGATTGGATATATCAGCATCATAGACTTGCAAAAAACCACTATTTGTAGAAACTTCTTTGTATAGGGGCAATACTTCACGTTGTCCTATTGCCATTGATGAGAATGTATTGGGATAAAATGCAGCTATGGGATTAACGTAATAATCTAACATTGTTGGGTCGCTTGCCCTTTCATAGTCGCTTTTGCCTTTTTGGGTTGTGGTATCCGCCTGAAAACCGATGAGCGAAGCATTAATCTGCTCTTTATAAGCAGTTTCCAGTTTGTTAAGCTCTATAATTTGTTTTTTGATGATGTTATTGCCGTAATAGATACTATATATGCCCAAACCCGCAAAGAACAATAACAATACGATGCTCAAACGGTTTCTGATAAGCTTTCTCCATTCGAATAAAAAGATAGTTCCCATACGTTATAAGATGTTTTGTTTTTTTATACTCAGTTCTATAAGGAAAATCAGTAATACCATCCAAAACAAAAAAGAGAGGAGGATAAAAGGGTATTTATGAAAGACAAAATTTACGCTAGGTTGTACATACGTAAACTGCTCCATATTTTTTAAGAAAGTGGTACTTACGGTATATTGTCCTGCTTCATTTTTTTCTCCCTTGGCGAGTTCCATATTCAAAGTCCTCACAAAATAATCGCGATACTTTCCTGCCTTTTTATGAAAATCTTGATGCTGATATAAATCTGTTCCTGAAATTGCCATAGACAATTGGTTAATGGCGTTATAGGGCGTAAAAAAAGCTCCCAATTTAAAAATGGCTTTTTGTCTTTCCAACTGCTCTTCTACAGGAATGGACCTAGCCCGATAGACTTTACTGAGGTAGTCCTCAGAGTTCTGCAACATCAATCCGTCAAGATTAATGGGAAGTTCCGATACAGTATGTACGTTGTACTTTTTCAATATTTCTTTTTCTAATTTTTGTGTACGCTCCCCCCTTGTACCATCATTCTCTATTCCGTTAGAATAATCAAGTTCCATTTGCTTGGTAAATTCATTGTAAGATATAAGGGGATATGTTGTTGTAGCAATGCCCGCAATTAGTTTTGGTACAATTAGGAATAAGAGTGTCCAGATACAAAGAAGAGACAACAAAGAAGCTCCAGAAGTCTTTGTTCTATATGAAACAAGGATGCAGATGCAGGTAATGATGAAAAAATAGAATCCGTAAGCTACTACGAACAACAATGTTCTTATAAACGACTCCGTTCCCAATAATCCACTTGCTAAAATTATAAGGAATACTGGTAAGGAGATAAGCATAACAATGCTATAATTACCAAATATCTTTCCCCATATCAAGGAGCGGATACCTAGTCCTTGAGTAAAAAGGAGCTTTAGGGTACCTTCTTCCCGCTCTTTTGAAATACTTGAAAAGGAAAAGAAAATAAGCAATAAGGGAATTAATAATTGGAATACCGTACTGATAGAAAGTTCTCCAAGACGTAGTATGGCAGAAGTGTCTCTTGCATTTGCAAGATTCATTTGAGATTGCCTATGCGCCTCTACCCTGTAAGTAGAACCACTATAATCATTTACACCTGGGTCGTATAGGCTTAAAAAGGTGAGCGGTTTGAACAGATAAGTACCAAAATGTGCTGCAGAGTGAGGGTCACGCTCTTTTTCTGCCAGTTCTTCCTTGAATAATTCTTTTGCGTGTTCTTGTTGTTTTTTTATGTTACGATAGTTTTTATACCCACTAAGAGCGGATACTCCTATAATAATCCACACAATGAGTCCCAATAGAATAAAAACACGATTGGAGAATGCTTGCTTTATTTCTTTTTTAGCAATAATGTGCCACATATATATACTTTTATATGGTTTCCAGATATATTTTTTGTAGTTCATTGGCATCAATATCTGTCGTAAGCATTTCGTGGATAATAGAACCTTCACGCATAATCCCTATTTTAGTGCCAACGTTCACAGCATTGAATATGTCGTGGGTCGCCATAAATATGGTCTTCCCCGTAGCGGCAAGTTCTTTACAGCTTTCGGTAAATTCTGCCATTGCCTTGGGATCTAAGCCCGATGTGGGTTCGTCCATAAAAATAACGTCTGCATTTTTTGCTATTGCCACGGCAATACCCACTTTTTGTCGCATTCCCTTGGAATAGGAGGATAACTGTTGTCGATGTGCATCTTCCTGTAAACCTGCTTTGGTCAAAAACTCGGATAGCTTCTCTTGGGGGTATTTAAATCCTGCTATACGACTGAAAAAATCCAGATTTTCCATTCCAGACAGATTGCCGTACAGTTGCACCATTTCTGGGATGTATGCCATTTTTTTGTTTAGCGAAGATGTGCCTGTGGATATTTCCTCGCCATCGATAAAAGCATTTCCGTCATCTGGTTTTATAAACCCTAGAAACAGGTTGATGGTTGTGGTTTTTCCTGCACCGTTCTGACCGAGCAAACAGTATATCTCTCCTTTTTCTACTTGAAAGGAAATATTGTCGAGTGCTTTTTTTCCGTTGTAACTTTTTAAGAGGTTTATTGCTTTGAGCATATTGTTTATTTTTTCGTTATTTTTTTATATGAATGTCTTACATATAGGGTTATATTTTTCTTAGATTGAATAGGGCAAAAGAAGAGATCAATGCTGTAACCAATAGCAATGGCAATAGGGATTCACCCCAATTTATTTGATGTGCCGTGACGGCATATTCTGGTTTAAACTTGCTCCAATTTTCTTCTTCAACAAGATGGTTTTCAAATATTTTAGGATAGAAATAGAGCCTCAGTTTTTCATGAAAATCGTCCAACCTATCCAAAAACTGCATATGATTGTGCAAGTCAGTACGTACAATCTGATTAAAGGCCAACTGGGTGTGTATTGTAGGTATTATGTTTGCTATTGCTCGACTAGATTTTTCCCGTAACAATATCTTTTCTTTCATTTCCTTACTCGATTCCAATGATTCATCATCTCCCATTTGCTGCATTGCGTAATACCAGAGCCAGTTAAATTCTTCTTCGGGAACGGGATATTTTTTGTATTGTGGATAATGGGCAAAGAATTTATCCATTGTTGCGTTTTTTGGCATATCCCATTTTTCATGGTAGCCCTTTCGCTGTTTTAAGGTGGTCTCCAATGCTTCGGGAACAGGGTATTTGTTGACCAAATAATTATTTACTGCAGTTGGTAGGATAATGATAAGCAAAATCCAGACAGAGAGTAGGACAACGGCATTGAAATTACTTCTTTTTTGCAATGAAGCCACCCAAAAACATATTCCAAACCAGACCAGTACGTAGCTAACAGAGGTTGCTAAAACTGCCCAAAAATCAGCATTTATAGGAATGTTTAAAACGGGTATTGCCAAAAACAGGATGAGTAGTAAAACCACTAAAATAAGTGCCAGCCTAATAGCGAAAAGTTTATTGATATGTTTAAATAGTGATTTGCTTTGTACTGATACCATACGCCACGTACCTGACTCTTTTTCTTCTGAAATAATATTATAGGTAAAGGCAATGATTAAAAGGGGGAACAAGAAAATCAATACAAAACTGAAATCAAGACTACCGAGTAATGAGTTATAGGGATTGTTAAGGTCAGTATCGTATTTTTGCCCCTCAAGCCCACGAATGGTAACACTTTTTATTGAAGGGTTTACATCCCGCTGTCCAATGGACAAACCACTGATTGCTGGAACTTCGTTTATCAAGGAAAATTTTAGATAATACAGCAGAAGCCCCATATCATCTTTATGAAATTTTACATTTTGGGTAATGTATTCTTTTTGATAAATAGCGGTATCGGTAATATTCTGCTTCTGTTTTTCAATGAATTGTTTTCCTATGAAAAGACTGATGATGCCTGTTAAAAAAAGAAACGATAATCCTATTTTTACACTATTGGAGCGTATGAAACTATAAAATGCCAAACGTGTCATATTGCTTTGAGGGTTTTAGAAAGTTTGTGAATGAGGAAGGCTAAAAGACCTATCCAAAACAAAAAAGCAGCGAAGGATATCCATTCATTTTTGAATACCAATAAAATGCCCGAAGGTTCGTATTTAAATTCTTTTACTTCTTCCCAATGTTCTTTGTCTAGAATGTGATTTTTGTCAGCAGAGTTTTTTGCTTCATTGCTTATATGTTTTATTTGAAGATTGTTCATTTGTTGAGCCAAATCATACCGATAATCTTCCGCCTGTTTTTGAAAATCTATGAAAGAATCAAAATTTGTATTTGAAAGTGCCATTGATAGGTTTTTCACCGCCATAAACGGATTTAAAAAAGATACGGTTTTGGAAAAAACGTTTTGTTTCTGATAGATGTCGAGCAATTGATTATAGTGTTGGTTGTAGATATTGGTGCTGATTTTCTCGCCTTCCCGCATTTGATATCCACTATAATTAAAAGGCAATTGCTTTACGGAATCAACTTTGTGTACTGCCAACAATGAATCTTTTAACGCTTTGTAATGAGGGTCGTCAGGATTGTGGCTATCACCAACTTTTGCAATGGCCTCATCTATCGCCGATTCAAATTTTGCCTTACTGGGAATTGAATATATGCTTGCTCCCAATGCTTGTGAAATTCTAGGCAAGACAATAATGAAAATGAGCCATAGACCAATCAAGGAAATCAATGCGGCTTTGGAGGTTTTGCTGATGGCAGAAATCAATACCGCAATCACACAAAAAAATACCAGATATATAAAGTAGAAAACAATGATGAAGAACAATCTAATAAGTTCGTCTGTAGAAGTGTTCATATCCTGAAATCCCGTACAAATAAAAATTGTTGCAAGGATGATAGGGATGAAAAGAGTCATTACCACTGCAATAATTCCTAGACTTTTGCCCAAAATCAAAGTCCGCCATTTCAAGCCTTGAATCAGTAGCATCTTTAAAGTACCATTTTGTCTTTCGGTGGCAATAGCTCCAAATCCTAAAAAAAATATCAACAAGGGCAGTAGAACCTGTAAAATCATAGCAATGCTGATTTCTCCAAAACGTAACATTCCTGTGGAGAAGCTGGCTTCTGAAAAGTTAACAGTGTTTTGTTTATGGGCTTCTAAAAAAATAGTATTCCCCAAAAAAGATTCCATCCCAAAGTCAAAAACGCTCAAAGAAGCCTTTGGCCTAAAGGCAAAATGTCCATAATGTGCCATTCTGTGTGGATGCTTATCTGGATTGTCCACCCAATCTTTTCTGGCTTCGGTCTGGTATTTTGCCCGCATATCGTTTTGGATTTTAAAATTTTTCCTCCCCGAGTATGCTGCATATACCGTTAATAAACCAATAATGAAAGTAAGAAGAAATAAGGCCTTGTTTTTAAAAGCTGCTTTCCAAAAAAGTTTTGCTATTAGTATTTCAGAATTCATAGTTTCATTGTTTTTTAAATGTTGACAAGTGCCACGGACTTGCCAACATTTATGTTTTTAATAATTGCTAAAACTTATAGTTTAGTGAAAGGGTCATATTTCTTGGAGCACCAGGAAACAAACGTAGGTAGTGTTGTGCCCCGAGCCAGTATGTTGTGTTGAACAAATTGTTTACATTTACGGCTACCTGTACATTGCTTTTTGCTGGGGAATAGTACAATGCGGCATCAAAAAGGGTAAAAGTAGGTACATCAAAAGCGCGACTAAACCACGGTACTTTGCTGCCTTGGTGTTGCACTCCAAAACCAATGCCCAAATCTTTTAATTTAGACCCGTTATTAAAATTGTAACGTGTCCAAAGATTTGCACTGTGCCTAGGTGTATTTTCTTTTCTGGCACCTTCCAAAGCAGGGTTTGCATCGGTTACGATAATTGCATCGTTATAACTGTAAGATACATTTATCTGCCAATTGGGTTGTAAGTAACCAGACATATCCCATTCAAAACCACGGCTTCTATCGGCTCCACGTTGTACCAATAAATCTGGTTCTGCAGGGTCATTGGCACTCATCAAGATGTTCTTTTGGTTAATTTCATAGATAGCCACGTTCATCTTTATTTTTTTATTGAAAAAATCGGCTTTCATTCCTATTTCCTTCAAATCGGAAATCAAAGGTTTGAACCGTGCTGGTGACTCATCCGCCCAAAAGAACTGCCCTGTACTAGGCATTAGGGTTACGGTATTTGACTGGGGTTGAAAGCCTTCTAAATAGGTGGCATATACGTTAATGTTGTCGTTTATCGTATATGTCAAACCTATTCTCGGAATCAGTCTTTGATTTGTAAAAGAGGATTCCTTGTTTGTCTCATAATTGGTAATATCTTTAAACCACTCATTTCGCAAGCTCAACAAAAGCTTAAACTTGTTCCATTTTAGTTGTTCTTGAATATAAATTGCATTATTGGTGGTCAATGCAGAAGGCACTGCGAAACGTGAGTTGATGTTATAATCTTGAATGTTTCTGATGGTGTAAGAGGGGTTTGCCAAATCAAAATGGCTTACATTGGGCTTGGGCATTGTTACACCATCTACCGTAATGGTTTGATAATTGCTAACGTTATCCAATTCAAACGTTCTTGCAGTGCTTCCATCATTCAATAAAAACCCTCGTGCAGAGTTATGTCCCGCACCTTTGAGTTTTTCCCAATATTGCAAATCATAGCCTACCAATAGCTTATGGCCAATTTTTCCTGTTTTAAAATCAAAATTGAAATAACTGTTCAGGTTATCAATGTTCCAATATTGTTTTCGTTGTACGAATTGCATAGCGGCCATACTCGTAACAGGATTACCGGCAATATCTACCGCAAACGCACCAGTAGTACGGTGTTCTTGTAAATCTTCGGTCCAACTTTGTTTCATATAGGACGTGTTGAACGTGATGTTGGGAGTAAACTTATGAGAGATATTGCCCATTATGATAACTTCCTTTGATTTGAAAAAGTCATTGGGAGCACCCAAGTTCAGACTTATAGGGGTACTATTTAAATCTGTTTGTCCTTCTACGGCACCAAAAATGGGTTGCCCACGATCAAGATTACCGTTCATATTATTGAAAATCAACTCTGCATTGATAGCGGTTTTGTCATTGGGGACATAACTAAACGATGGCGATATCAAAACGGATTTATTGCCTATCAAATCACGAAAAGAACGGGCTTCTTGGTAGGCTCCATTGATACGATATAGCAACGTTTTTGATTTATTGAGTGGTCCAGTGAAATCTAATGTTCCTCTCATAGTACTAAAACTACCTACACTCAGGCTTACTTCTTTTCTATCTACAGACAATGGTTTTTTGGTAACCATATTAATACTTCCTCCTGGGTCAACACTAGCAAAAGTTGCACTGGCTGGTCCTTTTATTACTTCCACTCTTTCAATATTGGTGGTCAATGGCTGTAAAAAATAATATTGGCGGGTACGCATACCATTAATCAATTGTCCTTCTTCGTTTTGACTTATTCCTCTGATATTGTACTGATTATAATAACTGGAAGGTGTAACACCACTCACGATTTTCACAGCATCCGCCAGATGAAAAGCCTGCCTATCTTTAATCAATTCTTTTGTAACAGAAGATATAGCTTGTGGCAGTTCTTTATTGACAATGGCTACTTTGGTGGCAGAAAAGGAATAATCACTATTATAATCACGTTTTAAACGCCCAACTACCTCTACGGTTTGAAGTTGTTGTAGACCTTCTTTCAGTATAATGATGCCTAGGTCATAATCTTTACTTTCAAGGAAATCTTGTGTTTTGGTAATGGGTAGGAATCCGATAAAACTAATATTAAGGTCATAGGTTCCCATTTTTTTCAGAACAAAATTGAATTCTCCATTTTCATTGGTAATGGTCCCTCCATTTTTGCCGTTGCTATTAAAGGAAATCGTTGCTCCTAAAATGGGGTTATTGTTGTCATCTGTTATTTTACCGCTTACATTAATTTGCGAATAGCTTTGTTGGCAAAATATAGCGAGTATAATGATTAAAAGTTGTTTTTTCATTGGTGTGTTATATTGTTTCTAAATACAGTTGTTCTAGTTGTTGAGCATTGATATCATTTGTTCGGATTTGCTGAACCAGCGTCCCTTCTTTCATAATTCCTATGGTACTGCCCACATTCACAGCATTGAATATGTTATGGGTCGCCATAAATATGGTCTTCCCCGTAGCGGCAAGTTCTTTACAGCTTTCGGTAAATTCTGCCATTGTCTTGGGATCTAAGCCCGATGTGGGTTCGTCCATAAAAATAACATCGGCATTTTTTGCTATTGCCACGGCAATGCCCACTTTTTGTCGCATTCCCTTGGAATAGGAGGATAACTGTTGCTGGTGAGCGTCTTTTTGCAAACCTGCTTTGGTCAAAAACTCGAATAGCTTCTCTTGTGGGTATTTAAACCCTGCTATACGACTGAAAAAATCCAGATTTTCCATTCCAGACAGATTGCCGTACAGTTGCACCGTTTCTGGGATGTATGCCATTTTTTTGTTTAGCGAAGATGTGCCTATGGATATTTCCTCGCCATCGATAAAAGCATTTCCGTCATCTGGTTTTATAAACCCTAGAAACAGGTTGATGGTTGTGGTTTTTCCTGCACCGTTCTGACCGAGCAAACAGTATATCTCTCCTTTTTCTACTTGAAAGGAAATATTGTCGAGTACTTTTTTTCCGTTGTAACTTTTTGAGAGGCTTATTGCTTTAAGCATAATTCCAATATTCTTTTATGTTGATTAAGAGTTATTAAAACACTATCTGAATTTGTATGCCTTATATCACATTTTACATAAGGATTTTAAATTACTCTTTATACAAAATGCATATAATTGACTGTAAGTAAGTTTACAGCTCAATCCATACGATAAAAGATAGTCTGTGAAGATTTTCGTACTCTAAATAGTAGCAAGTAAGATGAGTAGCATCCATAATTCTTTAACCAATGTATTTGAGAAATCTCAAACACGGTTTAAAAGGATTACAAGTAACTATACAATTACGCATTTCAATCTAACAATACCTAGAAATAGATGTTATTTAAACTGCTAAAAATTAAATAGAATAAGAAAATTATATTGAAAAAGGAGGAGGCCTCGAAAATAGGCTTGTTATATTTGTAGTGGTACTATAAACAAAATTATAGTGACTTATTGCTTTTGACTGAAAGCAAAACTCATAATTATTGTCTATATAGTTTGGGGTCGTATCATTAATTATAGGCGTAAAATTAAAGATGGTAACAATGTCACAAACTTCACAATGCTCAACAGTATCATCATCATCATCGTTGTGTGTAAGCGCATGCAAGCCTGCCACTTTTAAAGAAAGAAAAATGGCAATAAAAATATAGGTAATATAATTTTTTAGCTGACCTATTTTCATTTCCGCTAACGTACAAAATAAAATTATGCTAAAATGTTAAATATTACTAAAAAAGATAGAGGCATTTGTAACAGATTTATAAGGTAGTTTAACCTTCAGTATTATTTCTAACACTATGACTTTAAACTACCCTATAAATCTATAGCACCAATGCATCAACAGAATCTTTAATACCAAGATAAAAGCCTTCAAAGAATAGTCCTGAGAGATCAAAATATACAATTCTTCTCAAGAATTACGGCGGGCACTATATAAGGTACTGTTACCAGGTTACTTTAATCTGTATGAAAAGTCAGTACATCAGTCAACAGAGGAAACATAATATTAGAGTATCTATTTAAATTTGAATGTCTGCCCACATAAGATAGTAGTTTGTGGGGTACGTTATTTGACGATAAAATATTGGATACGTATTGGCATCCTTTTGGTATCCACGAATAAGAATCGTTTGTTCCATAATCAATTACAATAGTATCTAAGTCCATAAAATTGGTTTTGTATTGAGGAACTTTGGTATTGAAACCTCCAAATCCGCTTTCCCACTTTTTCCAAAGAGCATCATTTTTTACTAGCGCACCATCAGTCTTAATATACGGAAAATCGGTATATGGAGCATTTTTAGTTACATTGGGTGCAACTGCCATTCCATATTCAATGGTGAACCGTAAATCCTCATTCATACCCGAAAGTTTATTTAAATATGCTATATGAGCTTCTTCTTTAGACATAACAGCCAATTCTTTTTCAAGTGCTATATAAGCCTCTATTTTTGCTGTATTTTTAAACATTTGGCTATCTTCTAAACCTGTTTTGGAGAAAAGTCCAGGACTGTGGCTATACACAGAACTGAATACATCTGGATGAAGCATAGCAAGGTGTATGGCGCCAAAACCTCCCATCGAGTGCCCCGCAATTGCTCTTGAATTCCGTTGGGCAAGTGTTCTATAGTGTGAATCTATATAAGGAACTACATTGGAGGTTATAAAATCGTCCCAATTTCCGCCCGCTTCTGAGTTCATGTAAAAAGACCCGTAAGAATTGGTCGTGCAACCATCTATAAACACTACAATCATTTCTTTTACAGTGCCACTTTTTATAGCTCTTTGGTAATTTCTTATTAATGCATTCTTGTTAAAATACCCACAACTATACCCTGGCAAAAAATAAAGTACAGGATATTTTGTGGTGGAATTGGCATAGGATGGTGGTAAATATACCCCGATATCATGTGTTGAAATCTCACCTAAAATATGATGGTTAAGCTCTTCTGAAGGTAAATTTACTGTTGTTATGTTTTGAGTCTGGGTACAAGAATAATGAATCGCACAACTGACCAATAATAGGGCAAATAGATTTTTTTTCATCTGTTTATTTTTTTGTTAATATTTTAAATAGAACTTATTTAGATAATCAAGAAAGCTCCTTTTTAATTTTGTTAGTTTTTCGTTGGTATATTAATTTGTTAAAATGATGTTTACTGATCTTTTATTGCTTCAAAATAGTCCAGTAAGGGTTTAATATCTACTTTATAGATATTCATTAAACCATTATGAATTTGGTTATAGCTTTTTACAAGTTGGTTATAGTCTGTAAATTTTTCTCTCTTAGGGGCTAATTGATTTAATCTGTCGCTTGAAAAATAGAGCGTCAATCCATCAGGGCTAAGGATTGGGTCGGAGTCCATATTTCTAGAATTTATCTTAGAACCAAGGTTGATACCTTTTCCCCATTTGCCGTTTTTTTGTTTCATAAAAACATATAAATCGTAATGTCCCAATCCTCCCTTTCTTTGACTGGTTATAAACATATACTGTCCATCTAAGCTCATTTCGGGGTCGGCATCACTGGCTTCGGTATTCAACTCATCAACAAGCTCTGGGGCTGTATAGCTGCCATTCTTTAATTTTGACACAAAAATATCCCCATTTTTTGACCCAGGTCGTGACCAGGATACAAAATGAATGGTTCCGTCTGAATGTACTGTTGGATATACGATTTCATATGCATCATTAACAGCTCCTTTTACCAATTTGGGTGCTGACCATCCATCTGCCGTCTTATCCACATACCACATATTACCTCTTTTCAATGCCGGATTTTCTGTAGGCCTGTTAGAAGTAAAATAAAGTCGCTTCCCGTCTTTAGAGTGATACGGATTGGAATCCTGATACATTCCTGAAAAGGGTGCAATTTTTGGTGTTGACCAATAGCCATCTTTCCAATGACAATACACTAAAACGGTACGCCTAAACCCAACGATGCCTTTAGTAAAAAAAAATTCTTTACCATCGGGAGAAATGGAAGTGCCAAATTCAAAATCTCTGGTAGAAACAGTACCAGGTTGTACAAGCTCTACTTTTAATTCATTTAAAATGCTGTTCAGTTTTTGCTCTTCTTGGGAAAAAAGGTCAGTACTAACAATCAAAAAGAAGAATAGTGGATAAAAAAAATATTTCATTTGATTATTTTTTGTTTGATTTGTTTCAGAATTCTAACTTGTTAATCAATGTGAGTTTTATAAAATTAAGTGCTTTTACTTTAGTTATTTATAATTTTAATTGATAAAATACGTCCTTTTGCACCTACTGCCATTATCGTGTTGTCATCAATAAAACAAACGTCATTCCACCCAGCAACAATAAACTCGTGCGATACTTTGCTCCAATTTTCTCCACCATCAGAGGATAATATTATGAATTCAGGATTCGTAAAATCATTTGACTTATTGCTTCCTACGACACATATAGTTTCTCCTCTTACGTCAAATTTATAGACCGCATTATCATAACCAGTAGAGATAGTGCTCCAAGTATTTCCTTGGTCAATGGTTTTAAAAATAGCTCCTTTTTCTGTAGAAGAAGATTGCCCATTATGTCCTATGGCAAATCCTGTGTTTGTTTTAATATTTATATCTGTAATTTTCAATTCATTGGAAATTTTCACGCGCTCCCAAGTTACTGGTTCTGTTCTTCCAAAATCATCACTTTTAATAATACTTCCATTATTCCATTCCCCTCCTGAGGCAATAAGGGTATTATCATTGGTAAGTGTAATCGTAGATAAAAAGTTATTCAGTAGAATTTTTGCTTTAGGAAAATTACTGGGTAAAATAGTGTCGTTTTCTATAACTGCACTCCAATTATCACCTGCATCTTCGGTTTTTAGAAAAATGCCTTCATTAGCATTAGACCCAACTATAAATCCTAGATTCGAGTTGGCGAAAAGAACATCTGACATAAAAAAAGATTGTTCAGACACTTCTTTTTTTGCCCACGAAATGCCTCCATCTGTAGTCTTCAAAACAAAGTTTTTATTGGTAGTGGCATATAGTATATTATTTGAACTGGCCGTAATACTTATAATATAATATCCATCCTCAGAAAATATTTCACTCCATGAGTTTCCTCCATCGGTAGTTTTTAGAATAATTGCATCATCACTGATAACTCCGGCATTTCCCCCTCCTATAAAACCTATGGATTCTGTAGCAAAGCATATGGTATTAAGTGTTTTGTTGGTAGTAGTTTCTACTTTTTTGGTGATGAGATTATCATTATTTTCAGAATTCTCAGTAATAGTATTATTATCTTCTGAGCATGCAAAAATGATAATACTGATAATCAATATACAAAGCAGGTTCGTTTTTTTCATAGCTGTACTATATATAATATATGGGTAAAAATTCTTGAGTAGTTAAAATTAGTTATAACGCTATTCATGTTTATAGTACAAATAATACATTTTATGGTAATTTTATGAAGATAGTGCTTCTCTATATGATACAGATAAACCAACCTTGTGTTTTAATATTGTAAAACCAGATTAAGCTACACTATTTTCGTTTTGCTTCAAATGTACCTCTGGGTTGTATAACGGATATTGCATCTATACTTCCGTCTTCATTTTCATGAAATTCAACACTGTAACCATTTATACCTTTAATATTAAATCGGAAGGGTGTAACTGCAGAAAGTTCATATGCTGATTGACCTGGATATAAAAAGTAAAGCACATCTTCGTTTTTGATGTAGATTTTTATAGTTTGTTGGTTTAATACGTATTCTCCAACATATTTTTTGAGTTTTTCCTTTGAGATATTAGCACTACGCTCAAAAGTAATAGGGTGGGGTAGTCTGCTCTCTAACCGAATATCAACTCCGGATATCTCTCCGGCATTATTTGTTGAAAAATTTAGTAGACCAATTCTTGTGTTAAAACGACTTCCGTTTGCTGTTATTTCATAGGGTTCAAAAACATCGTAGTGCCTTTGTTTTAGCCAAACCTTCATTGATTCAAAATTAGCAATGAGGGAATCGTTTTTTAATTCAATACTAAATTTACCGTAACCCGGATGCTTATAAGCACCTGTATATGCTGTTTTAGCATGAGAAATTTTGGTATTCTTCTTAATTGTGGCTGTGTTTTGTTCAGGAGTCCTGTTTCTTGCTCTATTCTGAGCATCAACAAAACGTTTTGTCCAATCTGTTTTATGAACTTTTAGCATTCTGTCCGCAATGATATCCCTTACCAATTCCGGGACTCTTGAATAATATTGATTGGTCAAAACAACAATGCCCAAACTATCGGTAGGATAGAATGCTACGTTGGCTGCAAACCCTTGAATACCACCACCATGCTCTACACGATAATGTCCTTTATACGATGATAAAAACCAACCGTAACCATAATTATGGAAATGCATATCCGGATTATTATGATCTAGCGGCGCTGTACCAACAGTCATTTGTGAGCCAATGGCATCTCTTACATATGCTTGAGGTAAAACCTTCTTTCCTTTATATACTCCATTATTTATCCATGTTATCAACCAGTTGGCCATTTCTTTAGCACTGCTATTGATGCCTCCTGCGGGAGCCATTCCTGCTATTTTATAATATGCCGTGTTAGTATTTGAATGGTCTTCCTGAGTCGTATAGCCTTTAGCAGCATTATCACTTTTTTCTAATTCACTAATTGAGGTATTAGAATGTATCATTTCCAAAGGTTCAAAAAAGTGTTCTTTGATATTGTTTTCCCAACTTTTTCCTGTTAATTTTTCTGCTATTATTCCTTGAACCAAAAACATAAAATTGTTGTAATAAAAACGTTGACGCAAACCAGTAGCTGGTTCTTGATATTCAATGCGTTTTAATAAGTTGTTTCTATCATAGGTTGGAAATAATTGCCATGAACGGTCATGTCTTGGTAACCCTGTGCGATGGCTCATCAAATCTCTTATAATAACATTCGTGTTCAAATTATCATTAAAAAACGTTAAGTTGGGTATATAATCCCGCGGATTATCTTCAAATGATATTTTTTCTTTTTCTCTTAATCTTCCCAATATGCCAGATGTAAATGCTTTTGTAGTTGACCCAATGGCAAACAGGGTGTTTTCATTTACTGGGGTTTTATTTTCTATGTCTCTGTAACCAAAACCTTTGCTATAAACAATCTTATCTTTTTCTACAATAGCTACAGAAAATCCTGCAGCATATGTAACTCTAAGTATTTCATTCAGTTCTTTGTCCAGTCCTCTAAGGCGGGAGTCCTTTTTCTGAGCAAAGGTCGCTAAAGTAAAAAAAACTAGGAGTATTGTTGCTTGTATTGTTTTCATTGGATACTACTTTTATAATTAATGAATTTTTATTAATAAGGCTACTGTTGCCATATTTTATAGTTTTGCTACTTTTTGGGTTGAATTTGTTGGCTTAACATCAGTATTTTAAAGTACAATATATAATAATTTTGATTGTAACCCAAAAAGGGTTTCATCATCCTATACAGATTATATATTTCATTTAAGTTATTATCATAAAAAACCGGAAATTTTACTTCCCGATTTCTCATCATCTTACACCAATAAAAACCAATGGATGAATATAATTTTTTTATTTAGAACTGGCTTTATTTCTTAAATACAGAATAAATACGTACTTCTGGCTCAGCTGCCAATAATGGGCCCAATTCACCTACAACATCCTTTGAGAACAACTCTGTGCCCAAATAAGCATTGGCCTGTGCTACACTTTCAAAACCATGTAATACTTGAACATCATCATTACGTAAAATCAATTCTTTTGATACTGCACCATCTATTTGATCTAAAAATGGTTTTTTATACTTCATATATACACCACCAGCAGCAGGTCTATTTTCTTTATCTACTTTTAATGTAATTTGTAAAAATGCCCCTGTACTTAAAGGGTGTTTATCTGCTGGTGCTACTGTAGTATAAATACGTACTTCTGGCTCAGCTGCCAATAATGGACCCAATTCACCTACAACGTCTTTTGAGAACAATTCCGTACCCAAATAAGCATTGGCCTGTGCTTCACTTTCAAAACCATGCAATACTTGAACATCATCATTACGTAAAATCAATTCTTTTGATACAGCACCATTTATCTGGTTCAAGAATGGTTCTTTATATTTCATATACACCTCAGCTGCGGATGGTCTATTTTTCTCATCAACTTTTAAGGTGATTTCTAAAAATGCTCCTGTTTTTTTCATAGCTATTTTATTTTTTTTGTTGTTGTTCATTTCTTTTTTTGGTTCAACAATTGCCATTTCCGCTTTCTTTGCGGCATTCTTACAGCTTATGGTGGCAATCAACAGTATTGCTATCACCATACTTTTTGTTGTTTTTAATACAATTTTCATTTTTTTTGTTTAACTGATTTATATAGCCACAAAGGTATTTTTGTTGTGTGCTATAAAATAGGTCAATATTTACTTTTAATGGTAAAAAAAGGAAAGAGAAATATTATGGGGATTTATTGGGAAATACTGGTCCTGTAACTACGTGGCGAAGTGCCTACATGTCTTTTAAAATACTTTATAAAATAGGAAAGATCTTCAAAACCTACACGAAAAGCGATTTCACCTATCTGAAGGGATGTAAACTTCAATAATCGTTTAGATTCTAAAACAACACGTTCGGTTATAATCTGTGAAGGCGTCTTGCCCACAATTGTTTTTGTTATTGTTGTAAGTGTTTTGGATGATATGTGCAAAAGCCTAGCATATTCATTTACCAATAATCCTTTATTGTAATTGTCTTCTATTAACTCCTTGTATTTGAAAAACTGAAGTTCATAAATATTGTTGTGAACTATTTTTTTTTCTGTACTTTTTTGATGGATGCGTTCTAAATTGATTAAAAATGATTTCAATAAAAACCGAACAACATCTTCAAAACCAAATTGGTGGCGTTCTTTTAACTCTTTTTGAATCAGTGATATATATGATTTTCCTGTTTGAATTATCTCATAATCAATTGAATACAATGGATTTTGATGCGATTTGAAAATATTATATTTCAAAAAAATATCAACATCGGTATGCATAAAAAAACTCTCATTAAAATGTATAAGCCAACCTTCAATAGCTAAATTATCATCAAATGAATGTATTTGGTCTTTTGAAATAAAAAGTATCGTATTTGGTTTAATCTTGTACGTTTTAAAATCAACGTTATGTGTACCTTCCCCATCAAAATACCAAATTATTTGGTAATAACTATGTGAATGGGGAACAGAGGCTTTATCAAGGTTTTTGTTGCGATACTCGTTCAATGAATATACCTCAAATTGTAGTTTTTCGGGATACGCTTTATGAAGATGATATTGTTTTACGTTCAATTTTTCAATGTATAAAAATGTTCTTTCAAAGACATTTAATTATTCAAAAGTTTTTTTGCCGCCCTTATTCCACTATACACGGCTCCTTCAAGATATCCTCCGTAAACTGGTGAGGTTTCTGTTCCTGAAAACAACAACTTATGGTTTAAATAAAAAGTATTGTACATAGCATTCCCATATTTAGGACTCATATACACCGATTTTAAGTTCTTACATGCCGTAAACCTATCTTCTGACCAATCCTTTTCAAAATAATCTACATAATCTCTAACTTCTTTGCCCAAATACTTTTCAAGATAACTTAAAATTCTTTCTTTTCTATCTCCTACGTTCGTATCTCTCAATCCTTCATTAATAAAGCCCATTAAACTGTATCTTTCATTTTTAGAATCGCAATGGTCATATAGCTCTATTACAGGCCCCACTTGACCTATTACTGTGCCCGAAAAATCATTTTCTCTCCAAAATGGTGTTTTATATACAATACCGACTTTTATGGCATTGCTCATCCAAGTATGTGTTTGCTTCATTACATTGTATAACCTTTTTGGCAGTTCAGGATTAAACTGTATATGTAATGCCAGTTTGGGCGGGATGGCAATAATTACTTTTTCTGCAATAAATTTCTTGTTTTCAGTGGTTAAAATTAATTTCTCATCAACTTCATGTATATTTTTCACCATAGTATTACAATAGATTCTATCTTCAATTGTTTTGGAAAGCGATTCTATAAGGGCTATGGATCCTCCCACGATTCTATTTGCCGATGATTCATTTTCTTCGCTTTTAAAATAATGGGCAGGTGCCATTGTATTATAGACCAACACACTTTTACCTGTATTGTATTGTTTGAATTTTTTGACCTCTAATTCATTCATTAATGATTGTAAAAGGCTATGATGCTCTTGAAACCATGTGGCGCCAAGGTCCACTCCATCTTTAGTATGTATTCTGCCCCCTATTTTATTACGTGCTTCCAATAGTATAAAATCGTTATTCCCATTACAACTTAAGGTATAAGCAGTTACAAGCCCCGATAATCCGGCTCCCACGATAATGTATTTTGAATGTACGGTCTTCAAAAATTGTTGTTTGGTTTTTATAAGAGTGCAGTATCAATATTTAAAAGTACAAAAATAGAATTTATAGATGATAAATTGCTTGTAACAAAATGATAAAAAATGGTAGTTTTAGGAAACGTGACAAAATATCCAAACTGTGTCAAATACGCAATAGCAATATAAAACATCGCACCGAATATTGAGAAAAAGCTGTACACCACTATATGCTTTAGCTAAACATATATTAAAATTAACCCTTTTAATACGCTTTTCTAATTTAAGATTCTTTTGCCTTACGCTTAGGTTTTTCTAGTTCTACTAAACTCTCTTTAATAGTGATTGTAACTGCTTTTCCCATAAATCAAAAACACAAAATAAATGAGAAATATTAAAATTAAATTGGTATAATAACAAACTTAGCCTCTTTATTTTTCTTCTTCTGGTTTACTTAATTCAGATTGATATTTTTCTAAAAATTTCTTTTGTCTTGCTATCATTTGTTGTCTTATTTTGTCAATATTCATAAAGTCAGCACCAAAATCACTTCCAAAAAAATCATCATTAAAGAAACGTTTACTAAAAAGTGAATCTTGAGAAAAAACATCATCAAACCCTTGGTTTTCAAATCTAGAAAAGCTTGTATAAAATCTTGACTTAAAAGATTCCATTAAACTATCGCGCTCTGCTAATGAGAGGTTATTGAACTGGTTATTAGAAGACCAAGAATAAATACTGTCATATCTAATTAAATTTCCATTTTCATCAAATTCTTTATCAACTTTCCAAGAGCCTTTAGGCTGCTCAACTACCTTTTCTTTACTTTCTTTTTTTTTGCCCGTATTTTTTGTTTCATTTTTTTGTCCGTTACAACTAACACTCAACAATCCAACAATAAATAATAAAATATAATTTTTCATCACTTTAAATTTTAAGTTAAACTTAAATTTAGGGTTTTCAAAAATGTTTTGAACAAGCCAACAGTTTATACCACTTGAATCAATTTATTTTGGTGGAACACTTTTGATTTTCGTTTACCACTTTCATACCAAACACATTCCAAATAACTGTCGCTATCAATTAACCCAAACATTGAACTTTTCTTTGGAACATATTTGATAACTTGCATTTTTGGAGTAGTGAGTTTCCCTTTAACTTTTAAAAAATCCCCAGGTTTAAACTTTTTTGGCATCAGGGTATAATTTTAATTAATTAAAAAATTGATTGATAAGAAGATGCTGAAAAAAACAGCCTCATTCTTAATATTATACGCTTAGAATTTAGTGATACAATTAAGAAACTTTAATGCTTCTAGCAGGCTTTTGTTTTGCCTCTTCTTTTTTAGGTAAAAGAATCTTTAAAATACCATCTTTATAGTTAGCGTCAATTTTTTCATCGTTTACGCTTTCTGGTAGCGTGAAGGTTCTTTTGAACGAAGAGTAGCCAAACTCTCTACGAGTATAATTCTCTTTTTCAATTTCATTTTCTTCCTTTGTTTCTGTAGAAATTGATAAAATATGATTGTCAATATCAAGATGGAAGTCTGACTTTTTAAGACCTGGAACTGCCATTTCTACAATAAAAGCATCAACTGTTTCTTTGATGTTTACTTTTGGCAAAGTAATTCCAGTATTAAAATTTGAGGTAAATACAGATGGCAAATCTCTATTAAAGATGTCATCTAACCAATTTGACAAAGTAGGGAAATTTGCATTTGAATTTGTGTTTGCTAAATTTCCGTTTTTAGGAACATTAACTAAATTGCTCATAATTACAAAATTTTAAATTAAACATTATTTCAAACTTGAAATCTATTTGATTTCGTTATAACCTGTACAAATCAAATACCAAAATGAACAAAACACATTTTTATCTAAATATTTTCTTAAAACTATAAATATTTCTGTCAAAATTTCATTTTTATTATTGTAATTGTACTTAAATAAATGTCTTATTGACATTTATTACAACGGAATTACATAAGAATTTTACCTATTTTCCATACCAACTTGGTTTGGTGGAATTACTGTTGTTACACGCTAAAAATTCATAAAATAAAAATGTTAAAATTATTGTTTAAGAACAATATATTCACTTCTATGCTGTTTCATAAATAGCTTCTTATCCTTAAAATAATAAAAAATTTAACGCTTAATTAATATATCTAATTATAATTAATATTCTATTTATTAGATAATTAAGTGCCGTATTTATTGTTTCCCTAAGAAACAAAACATTTTTTACTTTAAACTTTGTCTAGCATCATAGGGAACATTAAATAGGGAGGACTGCTAAATTACTTTTGTTTCAAATATTTAGTCAACCGTGTATTGTAACCAAAACGTTGAAGCAAATGAAAATTCATTTTCAATTTTATAGAACTCTTATTCTCTTTTTTAGTTCCAATTATTTGTAATTCTGTTTTTGCTCAAGAATATGATTTTAAATTGTTCATAGATAAGGTAAAAGAAGATAATATTGAATTAAAACAAAGTGCCAACCAGGCTTTATTAGCCACACAGAATACGAAGATTTCCAGATCAGCATTGTTGCCAAACATTTTCGTAAATGGTTATTATCAACGTGATTTTAATAAAAACTTTCTTTTTATAAATGATTTTAAAGACAGTCAAATTAAGTTTAGAACCAACTTTAATAATAGTGTAAATGCCAATGCAGTATTCAGTCAGACACTTTTTAACCCAGATGTATTTTCTACGTTTAAAATTGCAAAACTTGCCGAAGAGCTCAGTAAATTAAATAATGAGAATGATAACAATGAGCTTATTACTAAAGCTTCAATTCTATATTGGCAGGCGATTTTTACAAGAGAAAGTATCAAGGTACTTCAAGAAAACTTAAATCTGAAACCAACAAAGATGTTAGATTTTACTATTGAACACTAAAAAATAGTGTAATTAGCTTATCACATATATTTTTTTATGTCCAACATTATAGGGAGATCTATTATAGTTATAATCTCAAAATATTTGCCCCATCAATTATCCCTAACCATATTCGCTCTGGTTCAGGTGGGTTCTAACCAATTTATTGAGGTTATAGTACTTTTAACCGATATACAGGTTGAAGAGGCTGTAGTGATTTACGAAACCAAACCTATGCCGCCAATGCCATTATTTATGATTTCAGGAATAAGCTGGTGCTTTATGATAATTATCATTTGTATCCGGATGACAGAAAAAGTAGATAGAAAAAGCCTATTAGGCTATCTGGTAAAGACAGGTCAGCTGGCATTTACCCATTACATTCTACATATAGTTGTAGGTATTTTAAGTGCATATCTAATGTTTGGGGAAAATAATTTAAGCACACTGGCAAGCTTTTTATATGCACTCTCTTTTTGCGTTGCTTTGACTGTATTCTCAGTTTTTTGGCGTAGAAAATTTACAAAAGACCTTGTCTCGATATTTATGAGGTCGATAACAAAGAATTAAACTTATTGGCTCTACCTAAATCACTTCTTATTTTCAGACTTTAAAAAATAAATAGCCCTTAAAATATTCATCAGTATTAAAACGGTTATAGAATTTCATAAGGTCATTTAATACCATTTACAATTTGAATTTATCATAATAAAATGTTTATTTCCAATAAACCAAAATCACAAATGGTATACCGGTCTTGTGTATGAAACGTAGTGTGCAAAAAGACACTAACTTTTCAGATTAACACAGAGCCTAATTTTTATATTTTGTTTTTAATTTTTCTCTATTTAAAAGCCAAATTAAAAATTTGGCGGTCTTTGCAAGTAAACACAAACCTTTCGGTTTAGCACTTATTAGCTATGTTTTATACACCGTGTTAGCATTAGTTATTTAGGCATAAATCTAGACGGGTCTTCTTTCTCCTTTCGAATTTGTTCCTTTTCAATTTCTTGTCTCAGCTTTTCTTCTTCACTAATTTTCTCTACAGGTTTAGCAGTCTTTTTTTTAATCTCTGATTTTCTTTTTTCATTCCGCTTTACCGATTTATTCTCGACAGTTTTGGGTTTCTTTCTTTTCTTAAAACCAGATATTAGAGAAATCAATAATATTATAGCTAAAATCCCCCAAACTATTCCAACTAATAAGTCAGAGATTGAACTACCTTTCTCTTTCTCGGATTTTAAATCCTCAAACGGGTCAGCAGAAACTATACTGGGGTCATTAATTAAGTAATAAATATTTAATCTATTCGTATTTGGTATTTCATTTAAAGTGATTTTTCCAGAGTAGGATTGTCCATTCAACTTGAATGAATAATCAAATTTATATAGCTTGACAACTTTTGCTATAGTAGTTTCTGTATATTCATTAGATAAGTCCGCAGTTACAGTGGTTTTATCATTTATCATTTGTGCCAATTCTGCGATTCTATTCTTATCTCCACCATTTACGTAGTCAGAAACACAAGATTTTGCTAGAACGAAGAACAAAATCATAAAAGCAGTTTTGTACAAAAAGGATTTTAGGTTTTCAAACATTTTATTTTGATTTTAATTAATGCTAACTTTAAAATATACTTAGCTAAATCTATCTATTGATAAAAATAAGTAATACCATTTTTTATTCTAAGTAATCAAGTCGGGATGAGAGGATTCGAACCTCCGATCTCTGGTCCCCCAGACCAGCACTTTAACCGGACTAAGCTACATCCCGTAAATAAGAGCGCTAAAATAAAAAGTTTTTATATAAAAACAATCCTTTATCCATTCTAAATTTTATGTCATAAAAAAAGCCCTTATCTATAAGATAAGGGCTTTAGAAAAAAGGCAGCGGCCTACTCTCCCACCTAGTGGCAGTACCATCGGCGCAGATGGGCTTAAC
>CANLIE010000032.1 GCA_947491225.1 uncultured Cellulophaga sp. | reverse complement strand
GCCCCCAACCTAAAAGCCAGAAGAAAATCAGGGCGAAATAATACCAAGTTTTTTTTAATAGAAGAAGGCACTTTTAAAGTTAAGTAATAAGAGAATTTTAGGGTAAGAGATACAATAGCATAGCTTTAAGAGAAAGTAAAAAACTAAAGAAATTGTTTATATTAGATAAAAGTTTAAACCATTTCAATAATAGATATAAAAAGATTATAGGAAAAACTTGCATTAGGTATCTAATTTTTTAGAATT
Source organism: uncultured Cellulophaga sp. (assembly GCA_947491225.1). Lineage (GTDB taxonomy): Bacteria > Bacteroidota > Bacteroidia > Flavobacteriales > Flavobacteriaceae > Cellulophaga. The sequence continues at coordinate 32,158 of CANLIE010000032.1, read as the reverse complement.
ATTAAAAAATAATATTATTACATAAAAAAACGTTTAGTTTAAAAGCAACAATATGAATCCATCCGCAGCATTAGACAATTATAAAGTGATTACCACCTATCAGAATCAAGTTGTTGAAAACAATGTGCTACACCTAGATTTTGATACGATTAGCTCGGCTACCATATATCTGGAGATTATAGATACCCATACCACTAATGATTCTTCATTTTTTGAACATATAGAATGGGTTCTTATCGAAAATAACATTCGTGTAGATAAAGATGATTATACTGGTGGGCAAAAAGCAGAATTAAAACTCTATAAAGATCAGGCAGGCGCTCATGATGCACCCTCATATATAGATGTACAAGTAGTACACTTTTATAAAGGCATTGTAGGTACAGTACGTATAGAACTAGTAGCTACTCCAAAAATTACAGAAGCCGCCTGGGTTAATCCCCATAACTATAAAACCATAACCAAAGCAAAATTCAATACATTTGTAGGTGTTTATCTACAAGGAGAAGCGCTGCAGGGGATTCCATTAACAGTAGAGGTCTGCCTAGAGGATAATGATCAAATTATAGATCAATTTACAGCAACAAAAGATAACAGTTTTTATTATATAGAATTAGATGGAAAATTACATACTCGTCATCACATCCTTTTTAATGTCATAAAAAAAATATATTTCATTGTATCCTATACAGGAAAGGATAAAAAACAAGTTATATACAATGGTAAAGAACAAAACAACCTATTAACCATAGATGGTAAAGAAATAAGCAAGGAGCCTTTGGTAATACCAGATACCTTAATGAATGTAACCGTGGGCATAGACCCGTATTTTACACAGAGATACGAGCCTTGCAAGTATCAATCAATCTCCTATACCTTTGCAGAACAATCCCCAGTTACTATTTTTGAAGAAAGTGATGAAGGCACAGACACATCTTATAAAACACCTCATATAACAGTACAAGTAGGGGCACACAAAAAACCAATAGTAATAGAGGCATCTGGTCATAAAGAAAACACCAAATGCTCTGCAGTAGAACGTGGCGAAGAAGCCCATTCTAAACGAATTATTAATACAGAAGAAATTCCAGAAAAATACATTAATCAATACAAAGGAAACAAAGTCTCTTTTACTCCGTACTTTCCCTATAAATACTTAGACGATCAAGGGGTACTACCGCATAATAGGTATTTGAATTTTCTATTAGAATACTTTATCCCCCCAAAAACAGAACAACTTGTTATACCCGTAGAAACCTGCCGATATACAAAAAACATAAACGTAGCCATTAACCCAGACATAGCGTGGGCTGTCCACTTTCAGCTTATGCTAGACCCTTCGCAATTAGAAGAAAAACCAGATGCGTTAGAAATTGCCCATAAAAAAGAAATGTATTTTAGAGAGATAGATGCCATTACCTTACACAAAGGAATTGATAATCTTATAGAAAAATATAGGCCTGAACTAGAAAATATAGGTAGTTTTTTTATAAAGTCACTGTCCTCTACACCCTCTTTAGGGCCTTTTAAATCCTTTCAGGATTTTATAGCCAGTATGATGGTAGATTATATAAAAGGCTTAGGATCTTGTATGGGTATAGGTATACATGCATATTACAACGAAGATGGGGAAAGTAGAGAAATTGTCTCCTATACAGATCGCTACCCACAAATAGGTAATGTTATATTTAGTGCTACTATAGCAATAATTATTATTGTAGATATTCTTATACTCATTTTTTCGGGCGGGTCATCTGCGGCAGCTAGACTTGGTTTTAAAGTAAGTGCAAAGACCATTAGAGGAGCCAAAGCAATACAGAGAATAGAAGATGCCTATGATAAAGTAGATCGCAAAACCGAACATAGCGTTTTTGAGGTGGCCTGGCCAATAATTACCCGCTCTTTTGGCAAAGGATATAAGGTGTATCCCGATGGCAGTAGTGGCTATAATTATGAACTAAAATATAGTGCCAACCCCATATTTGGGCTTATGGCAAGAGTAGAAGGGCATATTGGAGATACCATATTGACCGTTACAGGGGTAAGTAAACTATTTTCCATTACCCGTACTGGCGTGGGCTGGTGGGGAAAATTCTTAAAACTAAAATCTCTTAAAAACAATAAAAAACTTGCTGGGCGCACTTTTAAAATTGAGCGAAGCAAAGGTAAGGGAATGTTGTCTAGTGGTATAAAAGGAGCCAAAGCACTTAACAAAAAAGGAAATCGTAAGCTTTTAACCCCTGGCGATATTATTATTATCCTAAACAGGATGGAAGATAACCTGGCCGATAAAGCAAGGAATTATGCTAAAGAATTGGGGCAAGAACTAGAATATTACTTATCTATAGAAGGAGTGTACAAAGCACAGTTTAAAGTAGATTTTAATATCCCCGATAATGATGTACCCAGTATAGAAATGAAAAACAAATTACCTAGTGGCGAAATAGTAACCAGTAGTTTAGATTATAATAACATAAAAACAGTATCCTATAGCCGTAAAAAAAGTATTGATGCCTTTGCTTTTGTAAAGGTAAGTAATAAATTTACCTTTACAACCGATTGGATTGAGCCGTATGTGCCAGAATGGCTGGGGGCAAAAGAGAGTGATTATAAAAAAGAAAAGGCAAAAACAAAAATAGGTATAGATGGTAGTGTAGAAGCTATGCTGCAAGGGGGAATCTCTTTTGAACGAAAATATGGTATAGATAACGACCTAAACCCCTATTATCAAGATATTACCCACTTCTCGGGTATTGCAGGGAAGTATGAGTATAGTTTGAATGTAGATGAAGAAGCAGGGAAAGATTGGGAAGATAAAGAAGAAGATAATAAAGATAAACCTGATTTTGAATTAAAAGGAGAAAACCCACAACTGGTACTTATGGAGCCCTTTAATATAGAAAGTAAAAAAGTATACCTCTTTAAACAAGAAGATGTAACCAAAGGAGTATAATATGAAATAAGCCATAACAATAAGGTTTATAACAACCGATGTAATTATATGGCGGTCCCATCTGCCCCTTAAAAAAAATAAATAGCAACAGATGAAAGCAATAGCATTAGCACTAATCATTGGCTTAGTAGGGTGTAAACAAACCAACAACGGCTCAGAATTATCGACAACAATAAAACAAACACAACCCATGGCAGTAACAGATCAAATTAACATACAAGACATTACCTCAGACAATATTGTAGCCACTATCCACGCCAAAGTACAACGGTATAAAGCAGAACCTATGTATTACTTGCGTGTTGGCAAAGCAAACTGTCTTATAGAAATCTTAGTAAATGATTTTCCTGTATATAAAAGCTATGAATTATCCAATTTAGCGAGCCCATTACGGATTAACAGTAAAATTTTGAAGTCAGGAGCACAGACTGTAACCGTACGTATGTACCCTGTGGGAGATTTAATTAAAGAGGAGTATGAGTATGGAGAGACCATAACCCAACTGGGCGATGCCTCTGCGGTAAGCATTACAGTAACGCAAATAGATAAGCAAAGTGAGATGAGCTTTGATGATGAACACGAGGTTATAAAACACCATAGCCCTACTACAGATACAGATGGCGAAGTATTTGCGGGTAGCGGTCTCCCTTTTTATGAATATAGTTTTGAGTTTACCGCAGAAGTACCTTATGATCTTAGTGAGAACTCCTGGGGCAATGCAGCCGATTTACAGAAGGTAAAACAAGAATATTTGGAAGAAGAAGCGTTAAAGTATTATCAAACTTTTTTACAAGAGTTTCAAAAAGGAAATAAGGATTATATTGCTAAAGTATATTTTGGAACGATATCAAGACAAGCTCAAACGTATTACCATAGTAAAGACGAAATACAAGCAATGTGGGATGAAGAGTTAGACTTATTAAATAACCCTACCATTGAAGCTCAACCCATAAAAGACTATGAGTTAGTGTTATATGCAAACGGAGGGGTTTGCCAATTACGTCATAAGAACCCCAGTGATACAAGGTTACGAAATGAAAGTTCAGCTTGGATTTTGTATAAAAAGAATGGTAGGAAAAAAGCGTGGTTTTTCGGGCTCTATCTATATTGCTCTAAACAAAAGTTTAGCAAACGAAACCTAAAATTAAAAAAAGCCTAATGGGTATTCTAAAGATGTTATGGGTTGTGTTTGTTTTGGTATTGGTTGGTTGTAAACAACCCCATAATGCGAGTGTTATGGTACAAAATCAAAAAAAACAAACCACATTAGATCAAATTAACATACAAGACATTACCTCAGATAATATTGTAGCCGCTATCCACGCTAAGGTACAACGGTATAAAGCAGAACCTATGTATTACTTGCGTATAGGCAAAGCAAACTGCCTTATAGAAGTATTGGTAAATGATTTTCCTGTATATAAAAGCTATGAATTATCTAATTTAGCGAGCCCACTACGCATTAATAGTAAAATTTTAAAGTCAGGAACACAAACCGTTACGGTACGTATGTACCCTGTGGGAGATTTAATAAAAGAAGAGTATGAGTATGGAGAGACCATAACCCAATTGGGCGATGCCTCTGCGGTAAGCATTACAGTAACGCAAATAGATAAGCAAAGTGAGATGAGCTTTGATGATGAACACGAGGTTATAAAACACCATAGCCCTACTACAGATACAGATGGCGAAGTATTTGCGGGTAGCGGTCTCCCTTTTTATGAATATAGTTTTGAGTTTACCGCAGAAGTACCTTATGATCTTAGTGAGAACTCCTGGGGCAATGCAGCCGATTTACAGAAGGTAAAACAAGAATATTTGGAAGAAGAAGCGTTAAAGTATTATCAAACTTTTTTACAAGAATTTCAAAAAGGAAACAAGGATTATATTGCAAAACTATATTTTGGAACGATATCAAGACAGGCTCAAACGTATTACCATAGTAAAGATGAGATACAAGAAATGTGGGATGAAGAGTTAGACTTATTAAATAACCCTACCATTGAAGCTCAACCCATAAAAGACTATGAGTTAGTGTTATATGCAAACGGAGGGGTTTGCCAATTACGTCATAAGAACCCCAGTGATACAAGGTTACGAAATGAAAGTTCAGCTTGGTTTATTTATAAAAAAGATAATAGAAAAAAAGCAATGTTTTATGGCCTCTACCTATATTGCCCTAAAAAAGACTTTAAAAAACGAGATTTAAAACTAAAAATGGCGTAATGGGTATTCTAAAGATGTTATGGGTTGTGGTTGTTTTTGTGTTGGTCGGTTGTAAACAACCCCATAATGCGAGTGCTATGGTACAAAATCAAAAAAAACAAACCACATTAGATCAAATTAACATACAAGACATTACCTCAGATAATATTGTAGCCGCTATCCACGCTAAGGTACAACGGTATAAAGCAGAACCTATGTATTACTTGCGTATAGGCAAAGCAAACTGTTTTATAGAAATCTTAGTCAATGATTTTCCTGTATATAAAAGCTATGAATTATCCAATTTAGCGAGCCCACTACGCATTAATAGTAAAATTTTAAAGTCAGGAACACAAACCGTTACGGTACGTATGTACCCTGTGGGAGATTTAATAAAAGAAGAGTATGAGTATGGAGAGACCATAACTCAATTGGGCGATGCCTCTGCGGTAAGCATTACAGTAACGCAAATAGATAAGCAAAGTGAGATGAGCTTTGATGATGAACACGAGGTTATAAAACACCATAGCCCTACTACAGATACAGATGGCGAAGTATTTGCGGGTAGCGGTCTCCCTTTTTATGAATATAGTTTTGAGTTTACCGCAGAAGTACCTTATGATCTTAGTGAGAACTCCTGGGGCAATGCTGCCGATTTACAAAAAGTAAAACCAGAGTATTTGGAAGAAGAAGCCTTAAAGTACTATCAAACTTTTTTAAACGAGTTTCAAAAAGGAAATAAGGATTATATTGCTAAGATGTATTTTGAATCTATATTCAGGCAGGCTCAAACCTATTATCATAGTAAAGATGAAATACAAGCAATGTGGGATGAGACTTTGGAGCTATTATCTAATTCTACCATTGAAGCTCAACCCATAAAAGATTATGAACTAGTGTTGTATGCTGGGGGGGGGGTTATTTTTTTACGTCTTAAAACAAAAGAAGATTTATTTTACAGGAATAAATGTGCAGGATGGGTTAAATTTGAAAGAGATGGGGTGGAAAGAGGGCGTTTCTTTGGTCTCTACCTATATTGCCCTAAAAAAGACTTTAAAAAACGAGATTTAAAACTAAAAATGGCGTAATGGGAGTTATAAAGATGTTATGGGTTTGTTTTTTTGTGTTGGTCGGTTGTAAACAACCCCATAATGCGAGTGCTATGGTACAAAATCAAAAAAAACAAACCACATTAGATCAAATTAACATACAAGACATTACCTCAGACAATATTGTAGCCGCTATCCACGCTAAGGTACAGCGGTATAAAGCAGAACCTATGTATTACTTGCGTATAGGCAAAGCAAACTGTCTCATAGAAATCTTAGTAAATGATTTCCCAGCGTATAAAAGCTATGAATTATCTAATTTAGCGAGTCCACTACGCATTAATAGTAAAATTTTGAAGTCAGGAACACAAACCGTTACGGTACGTATGTACCCTGTGGGAGATTTAATAAAAGAAGAATATGAGTATGGAGAGACCATAACTCAATTGGGCGATGCCTCTGCGGTAAGCATTACAGTAACCCAGATAGATAAGCAGAGTGAGATGAGCTTTGATGATGAACACGAGGTTATAAAACACCATAGCCCTACTACAGATACAGATGGCGAAGTATTTGCGGGTAGCGGTCTCCCTTTTTATGAATATAGTTTTGAGTTTACCGCAGAAGTACCTTATGATTTAAGTGAGAACTCCTGGGGCAATGCAGCCGATTTGCAAAAAGTAAAACCAGAGTATTTGGAAGAAGAAGCGTTAAAGTATTATCAAACTTTTTTAAATGAATTCAAAAAAGGAAATAAGGATTATATTGCAAAACTATATTTTGAATCTATGTTTATAGAAGCTCAAACGTATTACCATAGTAAAGATGAGATACAAGAAGTGTGGAATGAGACTTTGGAGCTATTATCTAATTCTACCATTGAAGCTCAACCCATAAAAGAGTATGAATTGGTCTTATATGCAAACGAAAGGGTTGCTTTTTTACGCCTTAAAACAAAAGAAGAATTGTTTTATAGAAATAAATGTGCAGGCTGGGTAAAATATGATGATAATTATGGGTGGTTCTTTGGTCTCTATCTATATTGCCCTAAAAAAGACTTTAAAAAACGAGATTTAAAATTAAAAATGGCGTAATGGGTATTCTAAAGATGTTATGGGTTGTGTTTGTTTTGGTATTGGTTGGTTGTAAACAACCCCATAATGCGAGTGCTATGGTACAAAATCAAAAAAAACAAACCACATTAGATCAAATTAACATACAAGACATTACCTCAGATAATATTGTAGCCGCTATCCACGCTAAGGTACAACGGTATAAAGCAGAACCTATGTATTACTTGCGTATAGGCAAAGCAAACTGTCTTATAGAAATCTTAGTCAATGATTTTCCTGTATATAAAAGCTATGAATTATCCAATTTAGCGAGCCCACTACGCATAAATAGCTCGATTTTAAAGTCAGGAATACAAACCGTTACGGTACGTATGTACCCTGTGGGAGATTTAATTAAAGAGGAGTATGAGTATGGAGAGACCATAACCCAACTGGGCGATGCCTCTGCGGTAAGCATTACAGTAACGCAAATAGATAAGCAAAGTGAGATGAGCTTTGATGATGAACACGAGGTTATAAAACACCATAGCCCTACTACAGATACAGATGGCGAAGTATTTGCGGGTAGCGGTCTCCCTTTTTATGAATATAGTTTTGAGTTTACCGCAAAAGTACCTTATGATTTAAGTGAGAACTCCTGGGGCAATGCTGCCGATTTACAGAAGGTAAAACAAGAATATCTAGAAGAGAAAGCCTTAAAGTACTATCAAACTTTTTTAAACGAGTTTCAAAAAGGGGATAAGGATTATATTGCACAAAAGGTTTTTCATTCGTATTTAATACAATCACAAACATATTATAAAAGTAAGGATGAAACTAAAGAAATGTGGGATGAGACTTTGGAGCTACTATCTAATCCTACCATTGAAGTTCAACCCATAAAAGATTATGAACTAGTGTTGTATGCTGGGGGGGGGGTTATTTTTTTACGTCTTAAAACAAAAGAAGATTTATTTTACAGGAATAAATGTGCAGGATGGGTTAAATTTGAAAGAGATGGGGTGGAAAGAGGGCGTTTCTTTGGTCTCTATCTATATTGCCCTAAAAAAGACTTTAAAAAACGAGATTTAAAACTAAAAATGGCGTAATGGGTATTCTAAAGATGTTATGGGTTGTGGTTGTTTTGGTATTGGTTGGTTGTAAACAACCCCATAATGCGAGTGCTATGGTACAAAATCAAAAAAAACAAACCACATTAGATCAAATTAACATACAAGACATTACCTCAGACAATATTGTAGCCGCTATCCACGCCAAAGTACAACGGTATAAAGCAGAACCTATGTATTACTTGCGTATAGGAAAAGCAAACTGTCTTATAGAAATCTTAGTCAATGATATGCCTGTTTACGAGAGCTATGAATTGTCAAATCTGGCAAGTCCGTTACGGATTAATAGTGCTATTTTAAAATCAGGAACACAAATGGTAACCGTACGTATGTACCCTGTGGGAGATTTAATTAAAGAGGAGTATGAGTATGGGGAGACCATAACCCAATTGGGTGATGCCTCTGCGGTAAGCATTACGGTAACGCAAATAGATAAGCAAAGTGAGATGAGCTTTGATGATGAGCACGAGGTTATAAAACACCATAGCCCTACTACAGATACAGATGGCGAAGTATTTGCAGGTAGCGGTCTTCCTTTTTATGAATATAGTTTTGAGTTTACCGCAGAAGTACCTTATGATTTGAGTGAGAACTCCTGGGGCAATGCAGCCGATTTGCAAAAAGTAAAACCAGAGTATTTGGAAGAAGAAGCGTTAAAGTATTATCAAACTTTTTTAAATGAATTCAAAAAAGGAAATAAGGATTATATAGCAAAACTATATTTTGAATCTATATGCATAGAGGCTCAAACGTATTACCATAGTAAAGATGAAATACAAGCAATGTGGGATGAAGAATTAGAGTTGTTAAACAATCCTAATATCAAACCTCAACCTATTAAAGATTATGAATTGGTATATTATTCAAAGGGAGGGGTTGTTTTTTTACGTCTTAAAACAACGGAAGAATTGTTTTACAGGAATAAATGTGCAGGTTGGGTAAAATACGTCGAACATGGTGAAGAATACGGAAATTTCTTCGCTCTCTATCTATATTGCCCTAAAAAAGACTTTAAAAAACGAGATTTAAAATTAAAAATGGCGTAATGGGTATTCTAAAGGTTTGGTGTACTTATTTTTTGGTATTGTCTTGTGTTACTGCACCAGATCATAAAAAACAAGAGCAAGCTATGGTAGTAACAGATAATTAACTATACTCGCATAAAATATTTATCATTACAAAGAATTAAAATTTAAGATAATATAAAGAACTTATAAATATGATTTGGACCTATAACAAAATTGTTAAAAACAAAAATCACATTCGCTATACAATGCAAAATATTGATATTCAGCTAAAAAAAAGATTTGAAGCATTGCCTAATATTGCAACTACTGTAAAGAAATATCTAACTCATGAAAAAGATGTACATTCTGATATAGCAAGACTTCGAAGTCAATATAAGGCAACAAATACCAAAGAAGAAAGTCTGGGCATAGAACAGCAATTATCAGAATTATTAAGTACAATTATGGTTAGTGTAGAAAATTACCCTGAACTTAAATCAAATGAATCTGTTATTCTTTTGCAGCGTAGTATTAATGAATTTGCAGAGCAAATCTCTGCATCGCAAAGAGCATATAACAATGCTGTATTAACCTATAATGATTCTATAACTGTATTTCCAAATAATATAATTGCAGGTATATTTGGTTTTAAAAAAGAAGAATATATGTCCATTATCACAAATGAACAGGAAAGAAAAAATATAAACTTAAATACTTATTTATAATTTATGAATCAATTCTCTGAACATTTTGAAGCAGTAAAAAAACAAGCTAGTACAATTAAACCTCCTTCTAAATTACGCTTTATAGGGTCGTCGCTTTTAGTACTAGTCTCAGTATTAGCATTTATAATAGCCATAATATGTTTTTTTGTAGGAATTATTGTATGGGTTATTCAATATGATGCAGATTTAATCTTTCTCATAGCAAAAAGTAGCTTTATAGGTAGTATAGGCGGATGGATTTTTGCAATTATTATGTTTAGATCGTATTTTAAAGACACTACTAAATTTAAAAATACCAGTATTTTAAGACGCGATTTCAAGATGGATGTTCTTCCACAAATGGTAGCTTCAACCTATGGAGATTTAAAATATCAATTTGACGGTATCATTAATGAAAATCATATTTTGGAGTCTGGTTTTTTCTCTCCTTCTTTTCTAACATCCTTAAAAGAGCGTTGGTTTTTTGGAGATGATTATTTTTCAGGAAAAATAGAAAACGTAGACTTTGAGTTTTGCGAACTCTATTATAAGACCAAAGGAGTAACTATAGGTGGATGGGCTATAATTATTATAATATTTACTATTTCTATTAGTTTTCTTTTTAGAACTGATATGGATTTACCTTCTTTAGGAATTGGAGAGGATGAATCTTTTTTTGATACTTTAGAAGAGTCAAAACAGAAAAGAAAAGAATCAATAGTAGATCGTGAGAAAGTAAATCAAAAAGCATTTTTGTATGGTACAAAAACTAATTTTAGAGGTTTTTTTATTTATGCAGATTTTCATAAAAGTTTTAAGGGAACTATAAATATTCGTACTAAGAAAAAGTTTGGAATGTCTAAAATGCTTAGTGTATCAAAAACAATGAATAAGGTTAGTGTAGAAAATGCATTAGTAAATAAAAAATATACAATAAGAGCTACAGATGCGCAGGTGGCATATTATGTTTTAAGTCCAACAATTGTAGATGCTATAGATAAGTTAAGTACTAGATTGGGTAAACATCTATCTATGACATTAAAAGATGGAAAGTTGTATTTGATTGCACCTATGAACAAAGATTTTTTTGAAAACATTACCATTAATGAAAATAATATTAGCGTAAATACAATCGAAGATATTCAGAACGATTTGAACGCTATAAGAGACTTGATCTTGGCACTAAATATCAGCAACCGTATCTGGACAAAGGCGTAAATTTATTCGCCTAAATAAATTAATATGGTAAAAAAGAAAATAAAAACCAAAGGGGATGTTAATTTATTAGATATAAAAATTCTGAATGAACTAGGCATCGATTTAAAAAAGGATAGGAGTCCATAGGTTGTAGAAAATATTATGAATTATTGTTATTTCCAAAATATTAATTCATTGTAGAGAACATATAGGTATATTGTTATCTGTTAAAAGTTATTGATAAAAATTGTACCAATCCTATTTTGTATGTATAGATAAGTATGCGTAAATAACCCAATTAAATGTAGTTATGTATTACGGTATATCTAGGCATAAAATAATCTTTAGTAGTAATAGTAGAACTCGTGGCAGTATATGTAAAGAGTAGTAGTAATAACCTGAGTTAGATATAAGAAAATTTATATCAGTCTAAGTGATTTTCGATAGAAAACTGTATTGAATACAAGTAAATTTTAAACCAAAAACATTGTCATCTTGAGTTTACCTAAGGGTTGATACAGTTTTTATTAGTTTCACTATGAAAAATCACTAAATATAAGAGCGAGCTTTTTTTAATCAAACTCTTAGACTTAACTCAGGTTAATATTACTTTTTAAGTACATCAAAATCAACTGAGTATAGTAAGCTACTAAGTACCGTCTTTTCAAAATTAGGGTCATTTTTTTCATAATCAATTTCGTAACTATCACTAGCACGTACTAAATCCACAAGATTAGATTTTGTAATTTCTCGTACAACATCCATTGCTTTTTTATGATTTTGATTTCTATACCTAAGGTTAGACTGTTCCTTTGACTGATCTATAGCAAAAAAGGCTTGGTCTAATAGCAAAATATTTGCATCTATCTCTTTTATATATATCTCAGGGACTATAGACAGAATCGGTAGTTTTGCATTGTACAATGATTGTAGTGCAATTTTAATATGATTACTATCCCAAGCAACTTTATTAAAAGGATGTTCTACCAATTTCTTATAATCTCTAATAGGTAAACTTTCTAAAAGTTTAGTGTGTGTTTTATCACTCTTAAAAGTCGTCATAAAAACTTTAGTATATGAATAGCTTACTACTAAAAACAACAATAGAAAGAAAACACTAACAACCACTAATACTGGATTATCTGCCCAACTATTGTTTATAAAACAGTTGTATAGGTATAAGGCGGTTGCACTAAGTATTCCTATAAAAATGATTGGAAAAGCAACATATTGCACAAAAAATTTGATTAATCTAATTATCATACCATTTGATAAAGCTCCTATAGCATAAAGAATACATAATATGGCTATAAAAATAGCAAACAGACCAGAAAAAATAATACTGGCAGAAAATATTTTAGCACTTCTAGAAGCTTCTAGAAAAGTATTTGTATCATAATTATAGACTATTGAAAGATGATCTCCTACGGAATAATCCGCCAAAAAAGAAGGAGGTAACTTTTTTATAACTTCTTTTGATAAAGTAGCGGATTTTAAAGATAAAACTTCTATATAAGATTCTTCCTTATGACTAGGAGATACTATAACTTCTACGTCATACGCTGTAAGTGTTAATTGGTCATACATTTTCTCTATCCAATTAGGCAGTACAACATATGGATATCCTACTAATATAAAAAACAAAAAAAAATTAAATAAATAATTACTAACTTTTGATGAAAATGGAAACTTTACCTTATGAAGCTTACTGGTAATGCCAATTGCTACAATTGCAGAAAACAATACTAAAATATAAAAGGGTTGTATATGCATTGATTATTTTTATTCTGATATTAAATTTTCAAAACAATCATATTCATAATTCTAAACTATCAAATATATAAATTTATAAGCTTTTTAAATGTATAAAAGTCTTATTACTTTGGTCTTTTCATAATTATATTAATGGCTTATTTATATAAGGCTTGTTTTTTTGAGAAATATATAATTAATTGATAATCAAATTAATAAAACAAATTTTATATTAAAAACTACTTATAAGAATACATTTATTTTCTTAATTTTAAGCATTATCACTTACACTTATTATAAAAATATAAAATATATGCCAATCAATTAACTTTATTAGGATTTTGTCACACTTTCAATCAAGAATCAACTAGATTATAATTAATTAAAAAATGAAGCAAAGCGTCTATATATGGATAAATTACAAGATGTAATATATTTTACTGCATAAAAGGGTTAAACTACCAAAAACTTAATAAATTAACACCTGATAATAGTAGCAATCTTTTTTCTATAGAGAACCAAATTGAGTTATACTTTTGCGTACAAAAATTAAATTTTTGCATTTTTATAATTAAGATAACTTTCTAAGTTATAAAATGAAGTAGAATTTATCTCTTCTACTCCATTTTCTTTTTCAAAGCCTAAAATCTCATCAATTCTAATATGATTGGTATATACTTTTTCTACAAGGTTGCCACTACCTCCTGTATATTTATGGCTAGTGTATTTCTCAATAAAATTAGAGGCTTTTGATTTTGCCGCATGCTTATTAATAGCTTCAATTAATAAGGTTACCTCTTCAAAATGATCTTTAACAATTGAAGAATTTAATTTTTTTTCAAATACTATGTATGCTATAAATTTTTTCATAATTAAATCAACTTATTAGTTTCCAAACAGTTTTGTAATTTTTTTTGGATTTTTTTTCTTTGATTTTACGAACAGGCATCTTTCCATAATTAGATTGTATAAAAACGACTGTAAAGAAACAATACTAATTAAAAATAATGTAGTAAAAAATGACTTCATATTTTTTTAAAAAAATTAGCTTGTTTTAGATTTGGTAATGAAATGAGACAGGCATAAATTTAATTACGAAAAGCACTATATTAAAGATAGCGTAGATTTAGTTTTAGAAGTAGTAACCATAAAAGCCAATACTAATTAAAAAACCAATTTAAAAGAGGTGCTAGATGTTTCATATTTGCTAGTTGTGTGTAATTTACACGCAACCAAATCCGAACTTGAATATCTAGTAAAAAATATAATTATGAAAAAATTAAAAATTATCACATTACTCTTTTTAACTGGAATTTACTCTTCTTGTAATAATGATGATAATAATAACACTCAAGCGTTGAGTGGAATCTATTCTGAAACTTCACCCGTAAGTGGACGTTGTCAATTGAATTTCAAAAACGGAAATACAGTTATAAAATCAGAACCTAATAATTCAACCGAAGATGTATTTACTTATGTGATAATTGGGAACGTGATTAAATTAACACCAACTTGGGACAATACTGCAGCACAGGAATTTGAACTTGAATTTGAAATTAAGAATAACTCAAAATTTGAAATTGAAAACCTTTATCCAAGTGTAGGAATAAATCCGACTACTTATATGACTTTTGAAAAATAAAAAACCACACACAACAGCGTGTATAATTAATTGCTATGGCTAGTGCTTACCACGAAAATTCCTTCGGAATTTCCTCGGTTAAGTTGTTTGTTTACTAAATTAGTTGCTGTACACGCAACTAATAATATACCAAACAATACCATTTCATTAAAAGCAGACAAAGGGAAAATGCAAACCTCCTTAAATAAAATCATATTCTAAAAATAAATCAATGTTCATAGCCTTTTACAATGGTCTCAAAATTATTTTTTTTAATAAAAAAGTTTCAAATAAATTGACTTAAAAGACGTTAATAAAGACTACAAGTTGTTTTTGAATAAATACTATTTACAAAACATATTAAATTTTAAAGCATAATTTTTGCTCAGAAATGATTTTATCTTTAGTAAAAGTAATGTTTTGGAGAGAAAATATTTAAATAGTTAGTAATTTCAAAGATTACAGGATTATGTAAAAATAAAGTTTTATATATAGTATTTAAAACTTTATTAAATTGCAGTATATTTCAGATAATTTATTAATTAATGATAGAATCTTATTATAATTTACCACTACAAGTTAAAAAAATTGTTAGCAATAACGAGGCTGATCAATGTGACTTAAAACAATCTATATCTAATTTTATTCATCTTATAGCTACAACTCATTTTGGAGAGTGTACTTTTGATGAATCTTTTGGATGTGCTATATGGAGTATTGATTTTGATAATTTAACCTCAGTTAATAAGCTCAGAGATATTATTTCAGATTCTCTTTTAGAGAGTATTACCAGTAAGGAGAAAAGATTAAAAAGTGTTAAGTTAGAAGTAGCTATACAACAAGATGAATTTAGGGGGTATGCTATGAATAGAGTTAAAAAACGTGTTAATATAACAATCACAGGAATTATTCGTTTAACTAATGAACCTTTTTTGTGTGTAGAAAAATTTTACATAGCCCCTCTTTCATATTAGTGTTATGAGTATAGAAACCAAAACTCAAGTTAAAAATAGGATGATAAAAAAGGCAGCTTCTCTATGGGGAGTTCAGCCCAACGAGATAGAGACTTCTTTTGATCCTATAGTAACTCTTCTTATTAATGCATGTGCTTCAGAAATTGCAAAAATTTCAGGAGAGATAAATAATTCTCATACAAGAGTAACTGAGCAGCTTATACAATTAATGACACCGCAAACATTGTATGGGGCTCGCCCATCCCATGCAATTGCCTATGTAGAACCAATGCAGGCAGAAAGTATTATTACCCCTGAAGATTTATTGTATTACAATAAAAAAATGAAAAAGGGAAGTTCAGATCAGGTTATGAAAAATATTTTTTTCTCTCCTGTACAAAATAGTAAGCTTGTAGATGTGAATATAGCTTATATGCTTTGTGAAAATGAAGTTTATGAAATTGAAGGAAAAACAAAGTCAAGTATACTAAATTCAATTGATAAAGAATTGCCTCTACTACCTTCTTCAACTATTTATTTAGGAATTAAAACAGAAGGTAATGAAGTTAACTTAAAAAATACTTCCTTGTTTTTTGAAATTTTAGATATAGAAGACAGAGACCTGTTTTATCATCATCTAAAGCAAGCAGAATTTTATTATAATAATTCTTTACTTGTTACCTCTTCAGGATATATTAACAGTGATGAGTCTGAATTTCAGGATTTAGAATCTATGTTTTCTCTTATGCCAAACAAAACAAGAAATATTGAAAATGAAGTAAAAAAAGTATATGAAAAACATTTTGTATCCTTCAAATCTGATATCTCACTACAAAGTAATAATACTAATGCTCCTACTGAAATTATAAATTTTGCAGATAGTAAAGAATTTCAAAATGTACATTGGATTAAAATAGCTTTTTCAAAAGTCATAAGTTCTACTGTTTTAAAAAGTTTATTCTGTTCTTTTAATGCTTTTCCTGTATTAAATCGTAAATTAGAAACACTTTCTTATAAGCTTAAGGATTATATAAATATAGTACCACTAAGTACTATGGATTTATTTTTAGATATTAAAACGGTTAGTAACACCTATGGTCAGGTATATAATGTTAGAGAAGAAGTTGGAGAAAATGACCAAAAAGGAACATATGTAATTCGTAAGGATAATGTAGGTAAACTTGATTCGCGAAAAGCAAAAGAGTACTTGCTACATCTTATAGAATTACTAAAAGATGAAAGTGCTGCTTTCTCTATCTATGGAAATGATTTTTTACAGGTTAATGTTGATAAGCTTAATCAGAATATAGCTGCATTAGAAAAAAAGATTTTAGATATGACAAAAGAAGTGGCAGAAACAAATTATATTAATATAAAACCATACAGAAAGAGAGAAACACTTTTTATAGAATATTGGACTACTAACGGAAAAGAAGCTAATCAAATTAAAACAGGAAATATTTTACATACATATAAAGAAAGTGATTTAAAACAGAAAAAAGGAGTTTTTTTAACACAAACATTACAGGGAAAGGATAGTCTAACTATGGAAGAAAGGCTATATGCATACCGAAGAGCGTTATTATCTAGAAATAGGATTGTTACTAAAGAAGATGTAAAAGCATTATGTTATGAATTATGTAGTAATAAAATTAAGGATGTAATTATAAAAAAGACATTTAAAACAAATTTAGAAATAAACAAAGGGTTTATTCCTGCCATTGAAATAAAACTTATATCAAACCCTTCTATAAAAGTTTCAACTTTTGAATGGGACTCTATAAAAAGTAATATGTTGTCTATTTTGGAAAAACAATCATTAAATATTTTTCCTTATTATATTACCATAAAAAATTAATTAAATTTATACAAATGGAACCAAAAGAAACATCACAAAATAATTATATGGATCGAAGTGTTATTTTGTTTTTCATCATTACAATTTTTGTAACGGCTACTGTTTTTGCATATAAATACGTTAACTATGTTCCTTGTGAAATTATAGATTTTGAAATAAATGCAAAGAATTATAGAGTAGGTGAAATCATTAGGTTTAAAGATAATACAAATGGAGTTTTAAAAAGGAGGTGGAGCTTTGGAGACAGCTCTAAATTTAAACTAGATATATCTCCTTTTCATACCTATAAAAAACCAGGGAAATATGTTGTTAGTTTAACAGTAAACGACAAATGTGAGGCCGTTAAAACTATAATTATAGAAGATAAAGCCTTTATTTTAGACTCTACCAAATTAGCAAATTTTACTATTCCTGCATCTATAAAAGTTGGTGAGGTTTTAAGTGTAAAAGATAAAACGAAAGGGGCTAATAAATGGGAGTGGAGATTTGGAGAAACAGCAGACATAAATTCAACCAAGAAAAACCCTCAATATACTTATAAATCTTCTGGATTAAAAACAATTACTTTAATCGTCAATGGAGATACTAGATATGCAACAAGAAAAAAAATTGAAGTTCTTCCCTTAAAAGATAAGCCTGATGTTCCAATAAGAAGAAGAATAAGAGATGAGCCACCTCCGACACGAATTAAATATGCTCCAGAAAACGCTGAAGAAGCTCCAGAGAAAGAGTTTAAAGCTCCTTATATTAAGGATAGTGATTTTAAATCAAAACTTATAGCTGTTTCTAAAAGAAAAGCAAGTGCCAAGGATTTTAGTGAATATTTATGTGGTAATTTACAATTACCTATGACTGTAAAAGGAAGAACAACTACTTTTATAGAATTCTGTGATAAAATAAAAGGCAAGAATATAAAAATAAAAGAATTTGAAATATTTAGGAATAAGAAAAATAATTGTATAGAATATATTACTATAAAGTATTCTAAAGCAGGTATATTTTAAAGAAAATGAAAGTAGAAGATAACAATTATTACCGAGTTAATTGGATTGATGGTATGAAAATCAATAAGGATCGTTTTATTGATACAGAAAATGCCCTTATTCAATATTCACAATTAGTTAGCTCTCGAGGGTTAAATGCTAATAATTATGGGCTGTTGCCTAACTTAGATTTAGGATCAGAAGAAGCTGTTAAAATAATTTTTTCTATAGATGGTCAAGAAACTATTAAAGTTATACTTACCAAATGTAGTGCAATAACTTCTGGAGGACATCTTATATATATAACGCCAGATATATCTTCGTCTTTAGAAGGAGAAGGTAGTCTTATAACCGCAAAATATGAGATAAATGGGACAGAAAGCGAGTGCTATATTGTTTTAAGCGTAAACCCATATGCTAGAGTCCCTATTGGTGATTCTAACCCTGAAGAAGAACCACCTCGCCATCCTTTTGTTTTACCACAATACAAGCTTAGTATAGTTACTAAAGAGGAGGTTAATAAAAGTGAATTTGGTAAGTATCATATAACAATTGGTAAAATAATTTTTACTGAAGGAGCAGCTCCTACTCTTGCAGAAGATTTTATTCCACCTTGTGCATCTATATTAGGCCATCAAGATTTAGTATATACATATTCTGAAATAGGTACCTTTTTTAATGGAATAGAAAAGTACTCAATGAATATTATACAAAAAATTTATCAAAAAAAACAATCCAATGACTTGGCAAAAATGGTTTTGACCCTTTGTCAAAATACATTGCAGTATATAAGTGGAATTTTACCAGATTACCGTATCAATGATAAAAATTCTCCTCCTGTTTTTATGATTTGCAAGTTAATGTCTTTAGCTAGAGTGATTAAAAATAATTTGGATGTTTATGCAGGTACAGGAAAAGAAGAGTTGCTAAATTATTTATCAGATTGGTGTGATATTAATCAAGGAGCTTTTGAGAATACTTTAATAGAAATGATTGAGTTAGAATATATGCATACAGATATAAACACATCATTAAAATATGTGTCTAACTTTACAAAATTAATGTTATCTCTATTTAAAAAGTTAAACGAGTTAGAATATATAGGTAAAAAATCTGATTCAAATATCTTTGTTAAAGAAGAAGTATTTGTTAAACAAGATGTTAAAAATAGAAGAAGCTTTTTACTTGATTAAAAGCGGAATTACAAAAAAATATTGAATGAAACCAAAAAATAGTAAAGAAAGAAGAAATAGTATATTAAAATTTTCATTGTTATTTATTTTTACGATAACTCTGATTGTAGCTACTTTATTTTTTGATTTTGATAGGGTTCCTATAAAAGAAAATTCTGTATTAAGAGAACGATCTAAAGCTATAGAAATGGAAGTTCAATTTCAACAGAAGTTTTCTGATAAAATGATTACAATACGTTCCTTGCTAGATTCTTTAGATACACCTGGGCAACATGTACAATATATAAATACGCTTATAAATTCTAAAATAGTTGAGTTACAGAATTCCATTCCAGGGGAAGATTCTACTTATCGTTATGATATGTATAATAATATTGTAAAATCTTTTGTAGACCTGCAAGGGTTAAAAATCAAATTAAAAGAATTTGAAAACGTAGATACTCAATTAGAAGAATACGAGCAAGAGTTAGATCGTGTAAACTTAGAATTAGAAAAAGCAAATCGCTATATAGATGCTTTAAGGCGTTAATTAATTAAACTAATGGGTTTACTAATCTTAGTGTAATTAAAATATGTAGTTTAAACTTTTTTGATTCTAGTGATAAATAGATAATTTTTGTTAATTGATGTATTCTTTGCACTTTACAATACTTTTATAAAGTAAGAAAAAGGCAAAAATTGGGTAAAACAGCATTTTGTAGCGGATTGAAAAAGTTTGCACCATTTCAATATTTAAAAATAATGAACAACTAATTTTTAATATTATAATTAGTAGTTGTTATTTACATTTCTATAAATAATCATTATTCAAAGAGGATTAAAAAATCTATTTGTTTTTTTATTTCCAGTAAACAAATACACATATATCTAAAAACTAGATAGTTATTAATTAAACTTTGGTTAATAACCATTTCTGTAAACTTAAAGAGAGTTTAATGTTTTTGTTAAAAATTACAATTTACACTAAGGGCTATTGGTATGCAATATTTTTTAGAAGATAACGTTTTTATAGATGAATTTAAATAAGAGTTAAACCAAGTATTATATAAGGTAAATAGTAAAAGTATAAATACTAATTTATTAGTATAAAATAGTAAATTAGAAAAGTATAGTAAGATTATCTAGCATTTTTGTACAAAATCATTAATAGCTAATTTCTAATATTCTTTTATAAATGGTATGTAAAAATAATAGCAAATGAGTTTGTTGTTATATAGACCACTAAAAGAATAGTATGCAAACTTTAAATATGTTTTATTAGGTATAAAGAAAGAATTTTAAATACATAATTATTAAACTATCCATATAAGTTGTAAACCAATCATAATATGACTAATTAAAACGAATGCATCTAAATTTAAAATTACTATAGTAATATAAAGTACTTCAAAAAAACAACTTTTAATATATTTTTTTTGTAAGAAAAAAGTTAATTTATTGTGATTTGTATTGTAGATTTTTATTTGCTACTATAGAAAAAGTATATTTAAACCATTAAAACAAAATTTACAATTATTAAATAATTTTGATTAAAATTTTAAAATGAAAAATAATGATATTTTAATTTATAATCATCAGAATTCTTAAAATAAATTTATGCAAATATTAAATTTTATTCTTTCTAATAAAGTCAAGGATACACTTCATATAGCACAATCAATTGCGAAAGAATATCATAATAATGAATATAATGCAGCACATCTATTAAAAGCCTTACTACATAAAGACGTTGGTTTAAAAGATTTTTTTAATCAGATAGATGCAGATGTCTATTATTTTGAAGAGTGGTCTGAGGTAAGAATAGAGGTTTTGCCTAGAGCAACTAACATTCCTGATAAAATTGAAGGCGATAAAACCATTGAAGCAATTTTTAACGAAGCAGATAACATTAAACTAAAATTAGGAGAAGATGAAATTACGCCACTCTCTTTATTGATTTCTATATGTACACCAGGTGTAGGGTTTTCATATGAGCAGCTAAAGACTTTACCCCTAAAAGCTGATGATATTTTAATAGCAGCGAACACAGCAGGCACATCATCATTAAAAAACAAAAATGGTGTTTCTAAAAAAAATGTTTCTACTACTACTAATAGAGTAGATTCTGGAATTTTACAAGAATACTGTATAGATAAAACTTTTGAAGCAAAAAATAAGGCTTTAAAAGATATTTCAGGAAGAGATTCAGCTATAAAAATGATTATGGAGATATTGGGAAGACATTCAAAACCCAATGTACTCATTAAAGGAGATCCTGGAGTTGGTAAATCAGTATTACTAGACGGTTTTTCTGAAACAATGATAAATGGTACTGTACCAGATGCTTTAAAAAATGCCCAGATTTATGAATTAGATTTTATCCATTTAGTTTCAGGCGCTAGTTATAAAAGTGAGGTAGAAGACAGATTCAAAAAAATAATTACTGCTCTAAAAGAATTTGAAAAACCAGTTTTATTAATAGATGAACTCAATAATCTTACTGATAAAGATAATGGAAATCAAGGCTTAGTAAATATTTTAAAATCAGAACTGGTTAAAGGAGAGATTACTTTTATAGGTACCGTAACCAATGATGCTTTTAGAAAGCATATAGAGATTGATGAAGGGTTGTCTAGAAGATTTGAGATTATAACGCTAGAGGAACCCTCAGAAGAAGATGCGTTACCTATGATTTCTGGCACTATTGATAAGTATAAAAAACACCACAACCTAGATATAAACAATGATACTATAGAAGAAGCAATTCGGCTCTCTAAGAGGTTTAATAAAGAAAGAAGTTTACCAGATTCAGCAATAGACCTTATAGACAGAACAATGTCTGCTACTCGTTATATGCTAGAAACTACAGTTGCAAAAGTTGAAAATGTAAAAAAAGACATTGAAGCTATTAAAAACACTGAAAAAGAAGAAGACGAAAAAATATTAGATCTCAAATGGCAATGGGAAAATCTAACACAAATTTTTAGCTATTTATTATTTTCGGATCTTGGTGGTGATGACAATTTTTCAGGCATCGAAAAAACAGAAAATGGTATTAAAAAAATAGAAAATGTTCTTGAAATATTTTTAAATAAAGCCAGTATAAAGAAAGAAACCATAGACAAAAATGATATTTCTTCTACCATCGCAAATAAAACGGGTATTCCAGTAGGTAAACTTCAGGCAGACGAAAAAGAGCGTTTACTTACTATGGAAGACCATTTAAAAAAGCGAGTTATTGGTCAAGATCATGCTATTCAAACTATAACAGAAGCTATTCTTGAATCTCGATCCGGATTAAGCAAACCAGGCCTACCAATTGGGTCATTCTTTTTTACAGGACCTACAGGAACAGGAAAAACAGAATTAGCAAAATCCTTGGCAGAGTTTTTATTTCAGACAGAAGAAGCTATTATTAGGTTTGATATGTCTGAGTTTAAAGAAGAACACTCTGCTGCATTACTATATGGAGCGCCTCCAGGTTACGTTGGGTATGAAGAAGGTGGGTTGTTAGTCAATAAAATTAGACAAAAACCATACTCTATTGTTCTTTTTGATGAAATAGAAAAAGCACACCCATCTGTTTTTGATATTTTTCTACAAATTCTCGATGAAGGAAAATTAAATGATCGTTTAGGTAAAACCGGAGATTTTTCAAATGCTGTAATTTTATTTACTTCAAATATTGGAAGTGAACATGTTATAAAATCCTTTACAGCAGGAGAAATTCCTAAATCTACAGATCTTTTAGAAATAATGTCAAGGCATTTTAGACCAGAATTTCTTGGAAGACTTACAGAAATTATTCCTTTTTCCCCAATAACAAAAAATAATGTAGTCAAGATATTTGAAATTCAGATGAAAGACCTGTACAAAGCCCTTAATAAACAAGAGATAACTCTAGAACTTACAGAAGATGCAAAAGAATTTCTGGCACATAAAGGATTTACCCCAAAATACGGAGCAAGACCTTTAAGAGGAATTATACGAACAGAACTAAGATCATCATTATCAAAAAAAATAATTACAGGTAAAATTAGTAAAGGAAGTTTAGTACAATTAGATGTAAAAGAAGAAAAATTAATATGGAATTATAGTTAATTCTATGACCTGTTACAAAATTTAGTATATTTATAATTATATCAAACATAAACACGTATTTACATGGATAATACATACGGATTAGGAGGAACAGAAGTAAAAACTGACGCAAGTGAAGCGATTATTGAAATTGGACAGAATAAAACATTGCTCATTCAAAAGTTAACAAATGACCAACCCTTAAAACCTGAGGTTGTAACTGGTTTAAAATCTATTGATGATGTTTTTGAACATTATAAGCCAGAAATAGAAGTCGAATTTGAAGATGCTGAAGGAATAGAAACTAAAGAAACTTTAAAATTTAGCCATCTAGGTAATTTTGGTAAAAAAGGAATTATTGATCAGAGTCAGTATCTTAATGCTTTAAATACAGAAAAAGATCAGTACCTTAAAGTTATCAAACAATTGAAATCAAATAAAATTTTAAAAAGCGCATTAGCAGATCCTGAAGCTAAAGAAGCTCTTTTAAAATCTATTCAGTCATTAATAGCAGAACTACAACAAGGCTAAAATATTATAAATATGGCATTATTAGGTAAAAAAACAGATAAGAATATTAAAATAGAGAATCCGGCTCAGGAACTCAAAATAAATGAAGAAAAATTGTCTAAATATGGCGGTTTTGATTTATTAGAGGCGTGTATAGATGATGTACAAAATATGAACCCTGACCGTAAGGCCAGAAAAAAAATATTCCTTACAGAGTCTTCAAAAAAATTAGAACGTCAAAAATTAGCAAAAACTCTTGAAATTTGGAGTGATATCCTTTCTTTTTCAGATAATTTACCAGAAATGGTTGAAGAATCAGAAAAAAAATCAGAAATAGCAGCAGAATCTCTTAAAAAGAATTTAGGTACTGCTTTAAAACAAACAAAAGAACTGGAACAATCCTATAGATCTGTTGCATTATTCTTTAAAAACACAGAATCTCAAAAAGTAAAGAACGTAAATATTCTTAATGCAGAATTAGAACAACTAAAAGATCTTGATAATACAAGATTTATAGATGCTGTACAAGAAGAATTGGTTCAAGGATATGACCGTTTAGACCTTAGAGATAACTACGGAATTTTAATTATTCCAGGATATTTAGGATCTAATAAAGTGGTAGAAAAATGGGCTAAAATTGCTCATGAAAACAAAGTAATGATGGTTACCGATTTTGAACATCTTGATGAACCAGATGATGTTATGGAACTGTTTGAAGCAGCTAATCTTACAGGAGGAGACATCTATCGTTCTAATGTTATAATGTCGTGTAATTGGCTCGTTGGAAGAGGTAAATATGATGAAGTAGGGGAAGAAGAAGATTTATTTGTGCCACCATCAAGTGCATTGGGAGGCAAAATATACAAAACCTTAATGTCACAGGTTACTGCTGGTAAGAAATTTGGTGGTATGAATGAAGTAGATGGTGTTCGTTTTGATCTAAAAAAAGGAGAAATTGCTCAACTCGAAAAACTAGGACTAGTACCAATGGTAAATGAATACGGTAAAGTAATGGCTTTTTCTGCAAAAACGTTATTTAATGGGGATAACCTTGGACTACAAACCTATTCCGTTGTTCGTGTATTTGATTATGTTACCAAAGTATTAATGGACTTCTTAAATAGAAGAGCCTTTGAAAACTTTAATGCCAGAACACGTAAAGAGCTTATGGATCAAATTGTAAAGTTTTTAGATGGCATTACAGGTCCTGATAAATTAATTGAAGATTTTGCAGTAAGACGCTTTGAGCAAGACCCTATTCAAAAAGACAAAGTTCATTTAGATATACATATGAAGCCCTATTTTCCGGCTAAAAACTTTATGATTAAAATGGATGGGCAAAAAGGGGATGATGGATCAGAGTGGAATTCTGAGTACGAACAACAATAATTATACTATATTGTTAATATTATCTAGTCCTAGCATAACTAAAATTAAGTTAAACTAGGACTAAATATTTTTTAGCTTAAAATATTAAAACTATAGATTAATTAAATGTTTTGTTTTAGTAGCATTAATCTACTATCTAACAATATATAAATCTTATAGACACTACATAAATAAATTATGCAGAAATTAGAACATAAATTTAAATATAAACAAATGAGATATCATTCACTAATCATTCTCTTTTTTTTAATACTACAATCAGGATTCACACAAGTAAGAAATAAGTACTCTATTTCTTTTAATAATGCAAAACATCATGAAGCAAATATAGTTGCTACTTTTACAAATTTACAAAGCGGTACTATCTCTTTACAGATGAGCCGCTCATCCCCAGGAAGATACGCATTACATGAATTTGCAAAAAATGTACATAATGTAAGAATAACAGATAGTAAAGGTAAAGATGTAATTGTTACAAGACCTAATTTGCACCAATGGGATGTTACTGGGCATGATGGTACAATATATGTATATTATACCTTGTTTGCTGATAGAGGTGATGGAACATATTCTCAAGTAAATGAGACCTACTCATTAATTAATAATCCTGCTACTTTTATGTACATTTCCAGTTTAGAAGAGCGGCCTATAGAAGTTTCATATGTTCTTAGGGATGATCTTAAATGGAAAATAGCAACACAATTAAAACCTCTGGGAGACAATATTTTTCTTGCCCCTAATTTGCAGTATTTTATGGATAGCCCAGCTTTGTTAAGCAATCATACTATTAAAGAATATAAAGTTGGATCAGGAAATAAAGAATACCTAATTAAGATGGCTTTGCAACATGAGGGGACTGATGAAGAAGCAGATAATTTTTTTGATTTAGTTAAAAAGGTTGTTGCTGAAGAAAAAATGGTATTTGGTGATTATCCTAATTTTGATAATAATGAATATACGTTTTTAGTATGTTTTATGCCACAAGTATCAAGAGATGGTATGGAACATCGTAATTCATCTGTTATAACAAGTCCTATAAGTATTCAAAATGGAGGAATGCAAGATAATATTAGCCTTTTTGCTCATGAATTTTTCCATATATGGAATGTAGAGCGTATACGCCCTGTATCATTAGAGCCTTTTGATTTTAGTAAAGCTAATGTTTGCGATGAATTGTGGTTTGCTGAAGGGGTAACAAGTTACTACACAGATTTATCCTTATGTAGATCAGGTGTTATTAGTCGTGAAGAGTATATGAATCGTTTAACTAAAACGTATAACAGAGTTTGGAATTCGCCAGCACTAAAGTACTACAATCCTATACAAATGAGTCGTAAGGCTCCTTTTGTAGATGCTGCTATTTCTGTAGCTCCTATTAATAAAGGCAACACTTATGTTTCTTACTATTCATATGGAAATATGTTAGGGTTAGCACTTGACCTATCCTTGAGGGACGAAAAAAATGATCTTAATCTAGATGATTTTATGAAATTATTTTGGACAAAATACGGCAAAACAGAAATTCCTTATACAACAGATAACTTATTTATTACTTTACGAGAATATGCTGGCAAATCATTCGCAGACGATTTTTTTTCTAAATATATTAATGGTAAAGAAATGCCAGATTATAAGAAACTCTTAAGCACAGTTGGTATCTATCTTAAATCAAAAAAAGAAGCTTATATAGGTGCTGAGGTTGAATTTACAAAAAATGGTTTGGCTAGAGTATCTGAATATACCAGACAAGACACACCTGCCTATATTGCAGGATTAGAGAAAGAAGATATTATATTATCTATAGGGAACAAATCTTTTTCTAATTTGGAACAATACTATGAGGTAATCAATAAATATAGGCCAGGTAAAAAAACAATTCTTAAGTTTAAAAGAAATGGAGAAGACAAGACAATCTATGTAACTATGGGGGAGAATCCTGAAATAGAAGTTACCGAATATTCTAACCCTAATAAAAAGATGTTATTAAATCGAGAAAATTGGCTTAGTAGTAAAAATTAATTTTTTTAGGTAATTAGAGTTAGTATTATAACTTTCATAGCCTGAAGGTCTAAGAATTTGATTAAAAAAGCTGTCATATTGAGTGATTTTTTAATCAAATTCTTAGACCAAACTCAGGTTTATAGGTATAAATTTTAGTTTCTCTATCTTTTTTAATTTCCATTCTCCATTCTTTTTATAAAAAACCTTCCTGTCAATGTATGATTATCTGTCCGATAATAGTATGCATACAATTCCTTATCCTTATAGCTAGCATAAAACTCAATTTTAAACCACCTGGTTTGCCAGCTATTTGCCTAGTAAAACAACACAGTAGCTGCTAAAATTTACAAATTCTCTAGCTTTATATCCTGAAAGCTTGCTTTGATATAAGGGGTTATCTCATAAATAAGCACCACATCCTTCTAAAGAAGTATCAGTCTGGGTTGATAGCATAAACATATAGCCCATTTTATCTTGTAATTCTGTAAGTGTCCATATTTGAGTCAATTTTGCGTCCACTTTCCATCCTTTTAGAAAAACGAATGTTCTGGTTTGTTCTGTATTAAACTTTATGTTTTCTACTTGTAATCTTTTACATAAGGTTTCCATTTGACTTTTTTTAGCTGCATAAAAATGAAATAAAATGGTAAACTCCTTATCTTTGGTAATACCGTGATGTTTCCATCTTTCCCATAGCTCGGCATTTCTTTTAAAATGACTTTCTAGTTCGGGATTATTATTTATGGTAGGTTTTTTACGGAACAAAAAATTTATTTGCCCCCAGTCTTTGTCTTCTATTAAGTTATATGAAAAGTTTCTGATCTGCTTAGGTTGATAGGCTATTGATTGAAGATATAAAGAAAGTTCTTTTTGATCATTGAGGTATAAAAATAGTCTAAACTTGCTATCGTTAAAGAAGTGTGCTACAAAATAGGTGTTGCAGAACTTGTTTGCTTTATTCATTAAAAAATCTTCGACGTCATAGCACGTTTGTGATATAGCTGGAAGAGAAGGTAGACCGTGGTAATTTAATTCGTCTTCCTTTAAAAGAACTGTAATGTCAAGACAATAAGGAAAGCTTGATTTATCGGCAAAGTTTTCTGTATCTAAATTAATCTGTCCAACCAAGGGTTTTCCATTAACTTCTTTTTCAAAAACAGCATAATTTTCTTTAGTATTTTTCATTGTCTACATATATATTACAAATTCTCTAGCTTTATATCCCGTATCTCTTTTTCGGGGTATTGTTTATTGTATTTATTATATTGACTGCCCCAAAATACAGGTACATGTTCGGCAGGGGTGGTGTCATAATCATTGATTATGGTGGTGCCCGATGTGTTCAATGATTTGAGATTAGGCATATCCTTTATAAATTTTATGGATCCCAAATTTTTACAGTCAATAATCTCCAGTTGCTTCAGGTTTTTAAGTTTACCTATGGGGCTAAAATCTGCCAGTTTCCAACAAGTATTTATTTCTAAATAATTAAGGTTTTTAAGAGCTGCAATTTGGCTAATATCTGTTAAAGAACGATGCGCGCTAATCTCTAGTTTTTCAAGATTGGTAAGATGCTGAATCCCATCTAATGACTTCATTTTGCCACCTATAGTCGTAAATTCCTTTATAGAGGTTAAACAACTTAAAGCGTTCATATCTTTTTCGCTATAATCAGAAACCGATAGTTTTTGTAAAGAGGTTTGGGAACATAGGTTTTTGATATTCTTTTTACTGTAACCAAATCCTAAGAACCTTAATTGTGGTAACCTCCCTAAATCAATTTCCTTATTAATATTATTATAAGAAAAGCTTTTTAAATTATTAAGTTTATAGATATAATCATTCGTAAACTCGCCACCAGCAGATATTGAAACTTCTGTTACGTTGTTGAACAATCGAGCAATTTCTTGAACTTTTTTTTCTGTAAAAACACCTTCTACGCTTAAATCATACTCTTTAGAATCATATATTTCATATGCTTTCTTGATATCAGAATTAGATTCAAGAACCATTCTCTTTTTCCAATATTTTAAATCTACTATTCTCATAACTAAAAATTTACTAGTTCAAATTCCTTTGGCAAATCCCATCGGCTAAAAATATTTTCTTCAACATATTCATAAAAAACTTCCCTACCTTCTGGAGTTTTTAGATTAAACCTTCCTCCCACAGGATTAACCCTATTTAATAGTTTTTTAAATTGAGGATTTTTCCAATCAACCCCATATTTCTTCAAAATAATATATTGCTCATAAACCTCTCTTTCTTTTTTAGTAGAGCCTGGCATTTTATATAAAATCTCATTACCAACCTTCGTGAACTTGTTTAATTTGCCACTTTTCCCAAAATGTCTTCTCATCCTGGTAACTACATTTTCAGATTGACCAATATACCCTTTTATATCTTCCCCATTTTTAACAATCAAATCATAAACCCCCTTATTGTCTTGCGCTCTATCAATCGCTTTTTTTGTCTTTTTGGCAAATTTACCAACGGTAGCAGCAGCACCTACAAAGGGAACTGCTGCCGCAAAACTTAGTGCTGCATCACCGTAATTTCCTCTTGCTAAGGATATACATCCATTAGCTATATCGGCAATTTCGCCAAGACCAGGGAAAAGACCAGCAACGTCTAAAGCTGTTTGTACGTTATCTGCCCAAGCCCCCCAAGTGGTTGGTTTTCCTCCATTTTCTTCTGCATCATAGTGCCCTACTTGTTCCCATTCTACCAGATCATCTGGAGAAACATATTGTAAATTGGCAAATTCTGGATTACCAAGGTCTACAATATCATCAGGTAGTTTTAATCCTGTAAAATCTACATTAGGAAAAGCAACTTTAGCTTGTTCCAGATTGCCTCTAAAACCGCCAATCGAATTATCATAATAATAAACCTCTTCTCCACTAGATGATATTTCTGATTTGTATTGCGTAATGGAGATGGTTCCGTCATCATTTACTTTAGCCATAGTGGAGCGTTTTACCTGTGCAACGCTTTCTCCCACCACAATAGCCTGATGGTTAATGTGCATTAGCCCTTTGCCATCATCATCGGTATAGGTAATATTGGTCTGTACGGGTTTGTCTATAACATCGCCACCACCCAATTGCACCTTCATATCTGCCTGACTCACTACTTTACCTTTGTATATGATCTTTATGGTGTTCTTGCCATATTGATCTTTGTAGTTATTGCTCATCCTCGTAATCTTCTGGAATTACTTGTAAGGGTATTTTTTCTTCTTCTGCACTAATAACATAAGCTTTTATAATGTTGCCTTCTAATCTTTTTTTATGGTACAAAAGTGGCACTTCAAATTGTGAAAGGTCAATATCAACTGTTTCATTATCCATATTTTCGGATAACAATACGCAATAAATTTCCTGTCCTCTCTCATACTCATCCAGTTCAACATCTTCACAATCTGTAATATATTGTTTGATGATGCACGGCTCATTATTTTCTGTTTCGCGCTGCGTAGGGGCTGCATTAAGCACTACAGGATCTGTTACCGCCCAATATCTTTTTAGTAACACAATGCCATTACGAATGATTGTTGCAGGGGATAAATCAAAATTTATCACAAATGACTGACTGCCTCTTGCTGTAAAATGATAATTGCAATAGGAACAATAAACGTCCAGTAACTCAATAGTGGTACTTTTGCTCACCCCATTGGTAGGAGAAAAAACGATTTTCACACGTTTTTTCTGCATTGTTGGGTGTACAGCCCATTCGTAAAAAGTGGTGTCTTTACTGGCTTCTATAGTAAATTTAAATGGATAGGCATTGGGATTGCTACTAGGGAGGCCCGTATAATCGGAATTTTGAAAGAAGCCGAAAAAGAAATCCAAAACACGAAATTCTTTATCGTCTACAAATAATCTTACTTCTATTCTCACAATATTCTGATTTTAAAAGTGAAAAATAATTGAATTGATTTTTAATTTGTCATTTTTTTTTTGTGTAAACCGTATAATTCCCTGATAAAATTGAAATTATACAATTTAGTTTTCTAAACATTGGAGGTTGTTACTAAAATAATTTAGTTCGTTAAATATTTCAACATATAAAATATGGTTTTTACAAACCATAGGTATGTTTTTAATGGGTAAACTTGTAGTTTTTTATACTCTTTGCTTTAGCATAGCTAACTTTATGGTCGCTATACTTTTCTTTAAATTTCTAAAGGTTTTTATATATTTAAGATAATTTCATGGGCCAATTATTGGTAAATGATGTGCCCCTCATAATTAATTCTTTAGCAGAAATCACCAATTCAATCTTTAAGGATTCTGTGTTAACTGCATTAAAATACTCTCCATATTTTAGGCAATAAGCTTCTTTAAATTCGAGTTTTTTAAGCGAGGAAGTACTGTTTCTTCTAAAAAAGACAAGTTCTCCACTTTTTAATCCAGATCCAGATGCAGCCCATTCAAAAAAATCAATTTTCACAGTAGATTCTATGATCATTCGTATTTGACCTCCTTTGGGTTTTACACTAGGTCTTCCGGTTTCATCTGAATTTTGCTCAATTTCAAA
>CANLIE010000031.1 GCA_947491225.1 uncultured Cellulophaga sp. | reverse complement strand
TTTAGATGCAAAACCAAGTATTAAAATTCAAAGATTTTTGCCTAATATCGCAATAGCTTAAATCGAACTCACGTTAATTAGCAACCTGAGTTCTGTCTTAGAAGCTTTGATACTTATACAGTATCTATTACTTCTATTTAGACTATCTAAAAATTGAGTTTTCATATTTTAAATTCTATTGTTTTACGCTATGTTTACGCTTAAATAATTAAAAATAATGAGCGACAAAAAACAGTTTACCCCTATAAGAGTAGATTTAGAAAAAGATAAAAAGTATGCATGGTGTACTTGTAGTCATAGTGAAAATCAGCCTTTTTGTGATGGTTCTCACCGTAAACACAATGCAACGCCTTCTTTAGGTTTTGCTGTTGAAGAAAACAAAACCTGTCATCTGTGTACTTGCAAGCTAACAAATAACCCTCCCTATTGTGACGGTTCTCATAAAAACTAATACAGTATAAAAACAAATTTAAGCTGTTTATGAATTTTTAAAATACTATTTAGCACCAAAAAATAGATTTAGACAGCTTTTATATTTATACTTAGCCTAAGTAATACTAGTACTTAATCTTTAAGATCCATAAATTTGTTTTTTATGAAAACCGTATATGAAAAACAAAACACCGTATAAAACCGTATTAGCAATAGCTGGAAGCGATTCTGGAGGCTGTGCAGGTATACAGGCCGATATTAAAAGTATTAGTACTAATGGTGCGTTTGCTACTTCAGTAATTACAGCTATAACTGCCCAAAACACTGTTGGTGTTTCTCATATCTTTCCAATCCCTGCAGAAGAAGTTAAAAATCAGATTATTGCTGTGTTAAGTGATATTGATGTAAATGTAGTTAAAATTGGGATGCTATATTCTTCAGAAATCATAGAGACCGTAACAAAGGCTTTAAATAACTTTAATGTGCATACAATAGTGTTAGATCCAGTTATGGTTGCAACATCTGGGGATAGGTTGATTGATGAAAAAGCCTTGGAAACTTTAAAAAGTATGTTACCAAAAACGACACTAATTACACCAAACATTCCTGAAGCTCAAATACTATTAGGAGTTAAAGAAATTAAAAAAGAGCAAATGCCCAAAATGGCAAAACAATTAGGTATAACTTATAAAACATCTGTACTTTTAAAGGGCGGACATATAGAAAACCAAAATACAGTAACTGATTTTTTGTATTTATTTGATACTGATAAATTAATTAGTATTCCAAATACATTCATTCATACAAATAATACGCGTGGAACTGGCTGTTCTTTATCTTCAGCTATTGCGACACATATAGCGTTAGGATGCACTCTTGAAAACGCAGTACTAAAAGGAGTTTTATATGTACACAATGCTATTAAATCTGGCAAGGACAAGGTTTTAGGCAAAGGGAATGGGCCAATTTATCATTTTTAATGATTTATAATAAATAAAAAGGGTTGCCTATATTTGTATAGGCAACCCTTTTTATTTTACATAGTTACAATTATATATGTAAGGCTCTATCATCAGTAGCTGCTAGTGCAGCTTCTTTTATGGCTTCTGTAAATGTTGGGTGTGCATGTGACATACGAGATACATCTTCTGCGCTAGCTCTGTATTCCATAGCAACAACAGCTTCTGCTATCATATCTGCTGCACGTGCACCAACCATATGTACTCCTAAGATTTCATCTGTTGTTTTATCTGCAAGAATTTTCACAAAACCATCTAAATCCATACTTGCCCTACTCCTACCCAAGGCACGCATTGGAAATTGACCTACTTTATATGCTACACCAGCTTCTTTAAGTTCTTCTTCCGTTTTACCAACAGCAGCAACTTCTGGCCAAGTGTACACTACACCAGGAATTAAATTGTAATCTATATGTGGTTTTTGCCCTGCCAATATTTCAGCAACAAAAACACCTTCTTCTTCCGCTTTATGGGCAAGCATCGCTCCTTTTATAACATCTCCAATAGCATAAATATTAGATACCGAGGTCTGCAAATGCTCATTTACTTCTATCTGTCCTCTCTCTGTAAGCTTTACGCCAGCTGCCTCAGCATTTAAACCGTCTGTATAGGGACGACGACCAACAGAAACTAAACAATAATCTCCTGTAAATGTTACTTCTTCTCCTTTTTTATTATCTGCTTTAACAATAACTTCATCTCCAACACGCTCTACAGATTTTACTTTGTGAGACGTGTTCATTTTAAATTTTTGTTTCTTTAAAACCTTATTTAATTCTTTAGAAATACCAGAATCCATAGTTGGTACAATTCTGTCCATAAACTCAACCACAGAAACTTCTGATCCTAATCTTTTATAAACTTGTCCTAACTCTAAGCCAATAACACCACCACCAATGACTATTAAGTGTTTAGGTATTTCCTTAAGCTTTAAAGCTTCTGTAGATGTTATGATACGTTCTTTATCAATTGTAATAAATGGTAATGTAGATGGCTTACTACCCGTAGCAATAATTGTATTTTTTGCTTCTATTTCAATTGTATCCTTGCCAGAGATAGTAATATGTGTAGCATCTTTAAAAGAACCTAAGCCTTCATAAACATCAATTTTATTCTTTTTCATTAGAAAGTCAATTCCACCAGTAGTTTGATCTACTACAGATTGCTTACGTGCAATCATTTTTTCCAGATTGACTTTTATATCGCTAGGAATATCAATTCCGTGCTCTTCAAAATGCTTTACAGCATCTTCATAAAGATGAGATGAATCCAATAATGCCTTTGAAGGAATACAACCAACATTTAGACAAGTACCTCCTAAGGTTGAATATTTTTCTATTATTGCTGTTTTCATTCCTAACTGCGCGCAACGAATAGCTGCAACATACCCTCCAGGACCTGAACCAATTATGGCTACATCATATGAACTCATATATTTCTTTTGTTTTATGGGTGTAAAATTAGCACTATTTTTTGTGGTTATAAAATTAAAGTAATTTGTACTCTTTTAACTATTATTTATTTATTAAAATCAATATTAATCGCAGTAGTATGCTTTACCTCACTAATAACAAAAGAACTTTGTGCACTACCTATATGATTTATAACTGTAAGTTTTGTAACCATAAAATCCCTAAACGCATCCATATCTGCTACAAATACTTTTAAAATATAATCATAATCACCACTTATATGATAACATTCTGCAACTTCTGGCAATTTTTGTACTTCTCTTTCAAACTGTAATAAAAATTCTTTTGAGTGCTGTATAAGTTTAATATGACAAAGAACTACAAAAGATTTTCTGACTACTTTTTTATCAACCAAGGCTACATATTTAGTAATTGCCCCTATACGCTCTAAACGCTTAATACGTTCATAAACAGCTGTGACAGATAGGTCTAAATGATGAGCATATTCTTTTGTTGTTTTTTTGCAATCACTTTGTAATAATTCCAATAACTTACTGTCTGTCTTGTCTAGATTTATCATATTTTCTTTTTTTTAACATAAAACACATTAAATTTAGAATTAAAATCTATATATTAATAAAAAATAAGATTTATATTAACCAAAAACAGTAAAACACTAGTTTAATATTAATTAAATATTAATTTTAGAGTTAAAAAAATAACTAAATGAGTTACAAAGCATCAGACAACATACTAGATTTACAATATTTTGGAGAATTTGGAGGCGTTAACCCTTCTATCTCAGATTCATCTACCTATACATTTTTATCAGCAAAAACAATGTTTGATACTTTTGAAGGTAATACAGAGGGTTGTTATTTATACAGCAGGCACTCATCACCTTCCAATCTATACTTGGGGGAAGCATTAGCTGCATTAGAAGGAACAGAAGCTGCTAATGTTTATGCAAGTGGTATGGGGGCAATTACCTCCGTAATTATGCAATTATGTAATGCAGGGGAACATA
The DNA here is from genome assembly GCA_947491225.1 of uncultured Cellulophaga sp. Taxonomy (GTDB): domain Bacteria; phylum Bacteroidota; class Bacteroidia; order Flavobacteriales; family Flavobacteriaceae; genus Cellulophaga. Next base: position 31,426 of record CANLIE010000031.1, on the reverse strand, counting down.
TAGTAAGTAGCAGAACTATATATGGAGGAACTTATGCCTTTTTGAAAAATTTTATTAAAAAATTTAATATTAATACATCATTTATTGATATTACTAATATTGATGCTGTAGAAAAGTCAATTACGCCAACAACTAAAATGATTTATTGTGAAGCAGTAAGTAACCCATTATTAGAAATCGCAGACATAAAAGCGTTAGCTAAATTGGCAAAAAAACATAATATTCCGCTAGTTGTAGATAATACATTCTCTCCTTTATCTATTTTACCTGCAAAACTAGGAGCAGATATAGTAATACATAGTTTAACTAAATTCATTAATGGAACAAGTGATACTGTTGCTGGTGTAGTATGTGGCACAGCAGAATTTTGTTTAAGTTTAAAAGATGTAAATAATGGTGCAGGAATGTTATTAGGCAGTACTTTAGATAGCTTAAGAGCTGCATCAATCTTAAAAAACTTAAGAACATTACATATTCGTATAAAAAAGCATAGTGAAAACGCATTATATCTTTCTCAAAACTTTGAAAAAGATGGTCTAAGAGTGGTTTATCCTGGGTTAGAATCACATCCTAGCCATACACTAATAAACAAACAAATGATTAAGGAATATGGGTATGGTGGAATTATGACCATAGATGTTGGATCTCTAGAAAATGCTAATGCATTAATGGAGTTAATGCAAGAACGTAATTTAGGCTATTTAGCAGTAAGTTTAGGATTTTATAAGACCTTATTCAGTGCTCCTGGAACATCTACTTCATCAGAAATACCAATGGAAGAGCAAAAACAGATGGGATTATCAAATGGATTAGTTCGTTTTTCCATAGGTTTAGATAATGATATAGAAAGAACTTATAATATAATGAAAAATTGTATGAAAAAATTACACATTTTAAAATAAACATACATATATAGGCTTACTATTGAAATTTGCAAGAAACACTCCAAAATTGTAATATTACGAGGTAATTAACTAATTTATTTAATGAGCGATCAGAATTTTAGTGCCTCAGACCCTAAAAATGAGCATATTGTAGAAAATAAAGAATTAAATTTCTTTGAAGCCTTAGTCCCCGTTATTATTTTAATGTTGCTTTTAGCATACAATATTTTTTTTGTTGAGGGACAAGAGTGGTTTGGAGCCTATACTAATCAAATAATACTTTTATTTGGTGGTGCTATAGCAGCTATAGTTGGTTTATACAATAAAACTTCTTTTTTAACAATGGGAAAAGAAGTTTGGGAGAACCTGAAAAGTGTTTTTATACCAATTTTAATATTAATTATGGTGGGTGCATTAGCAGGAACATGGCTTGTTAGTGGTATTATACCAGCAATGGTATACTATGGTTTACAAGTGCTTAACCCTTCTATATTTTTACCTGCATCCGTTATTATAGCAGCTATAATATCTATTGCTACGGGTAGTAGTTGGACAACATCTGCAACCGTAGGTATTGCATTAATAGGTATTGGGTCTGCATTGGGTATTAATTCTGGTATGATTGCTGGTGCTGTAATTTCTGGTGCATATTTTGGAGATAAAATGTCTCCACTAAGTGATACAACAAACCTTGCTCCTGCAATGGCTGGCACAGATTTGTTTACACATATAAAATATATGACCATAACTACAGTGCCTACACTAATTGTTACACTTATATTTTTTAGTATTTTAAGTGCTAATATTGATACATCTGGTACTACAGATACTGCATTTATTTTAGATACTATAAACGCTAATTTTACAATTACTCCGTTACTATTTATAGTTCCTATTGCTGTAATAGCTTTAATACTTTTAAAAACAAAACCTATTATAGCATTACTTTCTGGTGTAGGCTTAGCTATTATTTTTGCTTTTATTTTTCAGCCTAAACTTTTAGATAAATTAGGGTCATCTAAAATAAGTGCTATAGTAACTTCCGTTTTAACAGATACTACAGTTACCATAGATGATAGTGAACAAGTAGCAAGTTTTTCTACTGAAGAAATTGCATTAATAAATAAAAGTGCTGATTTATCCAATGTCTTTACAGAAGATGATGTAGAAGGTATATATACAAAAGAAGATTTAGCTGGTGTTTTTACAAGTTTAACTACCGATAAAGCAATTTTAGCAGATAAAATAAACAATCTAGATAAGCTAATAACTAAAAAAAGATTAAGAAAACTATTTAGTGCTGGTGGTATTAATGGTATGCTTTGGACTATTTTACTTATCTGTTGTGCTATGGTTTTTGGTGGCATTATGGATGGTATTGGTGCCTTAGCAAGAATAACAAGAGCTCTTTTATCTATAGCAACAACCACCTTTGGTTTATTTGCAAGTACAGTTGCTAGTTGTTTAGGATTAAATGCTATTGCTAGTGATCAATACTTAGCCATAGTAATTCCTGGTAAAATGTTTAAAAAAGCGTATGAAGATAAAGATCTTGCACCAGAAAACTTAAGCAGAACCTTAGAAGATTCTGGTACAGTAACGTCTGTTTTAATTCCTTGGAATACTTGTGGTGCTTACCAGTCTGGTGTTCTTGGTGTTGGTGTTGGCGAATACTTTATGTATGCTATGTTTAACTGGTTAAGTCCGTTTACAACACTACTTTTTGCTGCTTTAAATATAAAAATAAGACAACTAAAAGATAAAAAATATTAAAACTAAACACTGCATAAGGAAAGCTTATTGTTCTATAAACAATTAAAATTTTATAGTTCTACTAAAAGTAGATTAGTGATTTATATTTGTAGTAATATAATGTATAACCTTAAATAAAAAATAAAATGGCTTTTGTAGGAAAAAAATTCCCAGATTTACACGTTAATGCAATGAATGAAATGGGTGATACTTTTAAACTAAATGTTTTAGAAGAAGCTCAAAAAAACAACAAAAAAGTACTATTATTTTGGTATCCTAAAGATTTTACTTTTGTGTGTCCAACAGAGTTACACGCTTTTCAAGCTGCAATAGGAGAATTTGAAAAAAGAAACACAATGGTAATTGGTGCTTCATGTGATACTGCTGAAGTTCACTTTGCATGGTTAAATACGCCAAAAGATAATGGTGGTATAGAAGGAGTTACCTATCCAATTTTAGCAGATAGTAACAGAAACTTAGCATCTACTTTAGGTATATTAGATATTACAGAAGAAAGCTATAATGATGAAACAGGTGTTATTACTGTAGAAGGAGACAATGTAACATATAGAGCTACTTATTTAATTGATGAGGAGGGTACTGTTTTTCATGAAGGAATAAACCATATGCCTTTAGGTAGAAATGTAAACGAATTTTTACGTTTAGTAGACGCTTACACACACGTACAAGAAAAAGGTGAAGTTTGTCCTGCTAACTGGGAAGAAGGTAAAGATGCTATGCAAGCTAATGCTAAAGGTACTGCCGAGTACTTAGCTTCTCACGTAAATTAATTTTAGTATGCTACTAGAACTAGAAAAAGACAATTTAGCAGAATTAATTGCAGAAAACAACAAAGTTGTTGTACAGTACTCTGCTAGTTGGTGTGGAAACTGTAGAATAATGAAGCCTAAATTTAAAAAAGAGGCTGCAGAAAATGAATCCATTACATTTATTTTAGCTGATGCTGAAAAATTTCCTGAATCTAGAAAACTAGCTAATGTAGATAATTTACCTACGTTTGCTATTTTTGAAAACGGAAGTTTAAAAAATCAGACGCAGACTAATAAATATGATGTTTTAAAAGAATTAGTACATGAAATTGCCAATAATTAAACACCTAACAGGTTTTATTAAAGAGAACGATGAAGATTACGTTCTTGAAACAATTGAAACACTAGAGGCGCTTACAGAAGTCCCATCTATTAAAGATGAAGAACTAGATGTTATTGGAGAATTAATTTCTAATATGTATGGTGCTTTAGAGGTACAGAAATCTATTAAGGAGGGTGTGCCAGAAAAAGAAGCCCTAAATCAGTTTATGAAACGTGTATTAGGTTCTATAGACAAATAAACAGCATAAATCTGTTATAAAATAAAACCCACAATTCTAGTATTAGAATTGTGGGTTTTTGGTATTAGTAAATACTATTATAACCTGAGTTTAATCTAGAAACTTGCTCTAAAAAACCATCAAATAGAGTGATTTTTCATAGTAAAAAAAAGAAAAATTGTATTGACCCTTTCAACAAATTTAAGATAACAAGGCTTTAAGTTTATAATTTATCCGTCTTCTATAAAATTTTATATCGAAAATTACTCTTGATATGAATTTTCTTATATAGAACTCAGATTTGTAAACTATTCTAACAATGCAACTAAATCATCTAAGCCTTGTATTTTAGCATGGTCTAAAGCAGAGTTACCTCTTTGATCCTTTATTGTTTTATCTGCATTTTTAGACAATAACATTTTAATAATTGATTGTCTATTAAACGTTACGGAATAAATTAGTGCAGTTGCTCCTGATAAATTTACAGCATTAACATCTGCTCCTTCAGCAATTAAAAATTCTGCAACAGCATCAAAGCCTTTAAAACAAACCCCCATTAAAGCCGTATTACCAGATGCATCTTTATCATCTATAGGTGCATTATTGGCTATTAATACTTTAGCTATATCTAAATAATTGAAGTAGGTTGCCAAAATTAATGGCGTGGAACCACGCGTATCTTTTATATTCACTAATTTGGGATTAGTGGTAATCATTTGTATTACTTTTTCTAATTCATTAGTCCGTATTGCATTAAAAAACGCTGTTGTTATATCTGTCATATTCTATAATAAAAAATGGATAAGAATATTATATTTATCTCGCATTAAACTGTTATTATTTTTAATAATTTTCTAATTCAGAAATACCTAAAGCTTTACGTACTCCGTTCCCGTACTCAGGGTCAGCCTTATCAAAATGCACCAACTGACGTGCTATTATCTCCTTAGAAACACCTTGCATTGCAGCTGCTATATTATTAAATAATCTGTTTTTCTGGCCTTCATCAAACATTCTAAACAAGTCCCCTGGCTGCTTATATTCACCATAGGTGTCATTTTCTTCATAACGCTTTACATCACCACTAATTTTCATTGGTGGCTCTTCTACACTAGAATCTTCAATTGGTCCGCCTTTAGAATTTGGTTCATAGTATGCATCTGGGTTACCAAAATCATTGGTAAAAAAACGCATAGAACCATCTTTATGGTAATGATTTACTTCTACTTTAGCTGCATTTGCTGGTAGAGCCTCATAATGTGTTCCTAATCTATATCTATGCGCATCTGCATAAGAGAAAATACGAGCTTGTAATACTTTATCTGGAGAAAAACCGATTCCAGGAACTACGTTAGATGGCGAATATGCGGCATTTTCTATGTACTGCCAATAGTTTTCTGGATTTTTATTTAACACCAACTCTCCTACTTCTATTAATGGGTAATCTGCATGTGGCCAAACCTTGGTTAAATCAAACGGATTGTAAGGTGTTTTTTCTGCATCAGCCTCTGGCATTACCTGTATTTTTAATGTCCATTTAGGAAAATCTCTTTTCTCAATAGCTTTAAAAAGTTCTTCTTGATACTTTTCTCTAGTCTCTCCTATTATTTTAGCTGACTCTTCATTGGTATAATGTTTATGCCCTTGTTGTGTCTTAAAGTGAAATTTTACCCAAAAACGTTTATTTCTAGCATTCCAAAAACTAAATGTATGTGATCCATAACCGTTCATATGCATAGGTGTAATTGGTATACCTCTATCAGACATTAAAATAGTTACTTGGTGTAAACTCTCAGGAGATAAAGACCAATAGTCCCACATTGCTTCTGGAGAACGTAAATTGGTTTTAGGGTGTCTTTTTTGTGTATGTATAAAATCTGGAAACTTATACCCATCTCGTAAAAAGAATACTGGTGTATTGTTACCAACCAAATCCCAATTACCTTCTTCTGTGTAAAACTTTACTGAAAACCCACGTACATCTCTTTCAGTATCAGCAGCTCCCATTTCTCCAGCAACTGTAGAAAAACGAGATAATATAGGTGTTGTTTTGCCTACTTTAGAAAATATTTTAGCTCTTGTATATTGACTAATGTCATGTGTTACTGTAAATGTACCCATTGCACCCCAACCTTTAGCATGTACAACACGTTCTGGTATACGTTCTCTATTTTGATGTGCTAATTTTTCTACTAATTTATAATCTTGTATTAAAACTGCCCCCCTATATCCTGCAGTTTGCGAGCGTTGATTATTAGATAGTGGTGCTCCTGCAGATGTGGTAAGCTTTTTATTTTCCATAATATCTTTTTTATGCCTATAAATTTACTGAATTATCCTACACCAAACTTCTTCAAAAATCAAATCTTTTTATAAAATAATAAGGTTTAGCTATACAATAAACAAAATTCAATCAATAAAAACTATTTATAGGCATTAAATAAATAGTAAAAAATACTTTTTAAACAAAATAGTTACATAACACTTATATATTTTTTAATTTCACACCAAATTAAAAAATATAAGAAAATGGCAATAGTAACATTAAAAGGAAATAAATTAAATACAATAGGAACATTACCAACAATTGGTAACACAGCTCCTTCATTTAGCTTGGTTAAGAACGATTTATCTACTGCTACATTATCTGATTATAAAGGAAAAAAAGTAGTATTAAACATTTTTCCTAGTGTAGACACTGGTACTTGTGCACAATCTGTTAGACAATTTAATAAAGATGCTTCTAATTTAAGTAATACAGTAGTTTTATGTATTTCTAAGGATTTACCATTTGCTCAGGCTCGTTTTTGCGGGGCAGAAGGTATAGAAAATGTAGAGATGCTATCTGATTTTAAAGATGGGAGTTTTGGAGAATCTTATGAGGTAACATTTACAGATGGACCTTTACAAAATCTTTTATCTAGATCTATTGTCGTTTTAGATGAAAATGGAAAAATATTACACACAGAACAAGTTAGTGAAACTGTAGATGAACCTAATTACAAAGCTGCTTTAGAAGTATTATAATATGACAAAAGAGGGTTTTGTTAAAAATAGAGTTCGTAGTGTTAGTTATGCAGCCAAAGGAGCACTATTACTCTTAAAAACAGAAGCCAGTATTAAAGTTCAGTTTTTTATTGGTATTTTAATCACTGCTTTGGGTTTTTATTATGAAATTTCTAGCTTAGAATGGATTTTACAAATCTTTGCTATTGGTATGGTAATGGGTATAGAAGGGTTAAACACTGCAGTTGAGAAAATAGCGGATTTTATACAACCAGAGTTTGATGCTAAAATAGGTTTTATTAAAGATATTTCTGCAGGAGCGGTTATGATAGTATCTATAGCAGCTTCTATTATAGGGCTTATTATTTATTTACCTAAAATGTTTAACATTACTATATAAAAAGTAAAAGGAATAAATTTTAATGGCAAAACGAGTAAAAAAAGCGAAAACGGCAATTCCTAAAAAGAAAAGTAGCTTAGTACCATCCAAACAAAACAAAATTTTGTTTGGATGTGTTATTATACTATTTGCCATTGCCCTATTTTTTTCATTTTCATCGTATTACTTTACGTGGCAAGATGACCAAAGTATGCTGTCTGAGTTTACCAATAGAAATGAACAAGCAAAAAACTTATTAAATAAATTTGGTGCCAACTTAGGACATTTTTTTTTGTATAAAGGCTTTGGAATAGCTTCTTTTATTTTTCCTATATTATTATTATTAACTGGGTTATCTCTTTTTTTTAGTTTAAGTAAACAAGGACTATTAAAAAAGTGGATATGGGGACTCATATTTATTTTATGGTTTTCTATAGCATTCGGTTTTTTTGCAGAAAAATGGCCTTTATTAGGTGGACTTGTTGGATATGAGATGAATGATTTTCTTCAAGATTTTACAGGAAAAATTGGTGTTATACTTTTACTTGTTTTTGGATTAATTTTTATTTTAGTCCGTCTTTTAAAATTTACCCCAGAAAATGCGCTGACTTATTTAAAACAAAAGAAATCTTTACTATCTAAAGAGTTTAAAAATGATAATACTTCTATAGAAAATGATGAACCTACATCAATTCAAAAAGAAGACCCCCCTGTAGTTATTGATACATACACACATAAAGAAGATATACCACCTATAAAAAAAGAAAAAAAACCAGTATCTTCTGATAATTTTGAAATTACAATACCCAAAGAAGAGGATGAACCTGAAAAGGATATTACTATAAAAGTTGAAAAAATAAATGAAGAAAAAGAAGAAATAGACAATTTATCAGATAAACTAGTTTCTGATTTTGGAGAGTTTGACCCAACGCTTGAATTGGCGAACTATAAGTTTCCACATATAGAGCTTTTAGATCAGCATGGAACTGGTGGAGGCATTACTATTAATCAGGAAGAATTAGAAGAAAATAAGAATAAAATTGTTGAAACTTTAAAAAATTATAAAATTGGAATTGCTCAAATAAAGGCAACCATAGGACCAACAGTTACTTTATATGAAATAGTTCCAGATGCTGGAGTTCGTATTTCCAAAATTAAAAATTTAGAAGATGATATAGCATTATCATTAGCTGCCCTAGGTATACGTATAATTGCTCCTATTCCAGGAAAAGGAACTATTGGCATAGAGGTGCCAAACAAAAATCCATCCATAGTATCTATGCGTAGTGTTATTGCAAGCACTAAGTTTCAAAAAGCAGAAATGGAATTACCAATTGCTTTTGGAAAAACAATTAGTAATGAAACCTTAGTTGTAGATCTCGCTAAAATGCCACACTTGCTAATGGCAGGTGCAACAGGACAAGGTAAATCTGTTGGATTAAATGCAGTTTTAACATCTTTATTATATAAAAAACATCCAGCAGAAGTAAAATTTGTATTAGTTGACCCTAAAAAAGTAGAGCTTACTCTATTTAATAAAATAGAACGTCACTTTTTAGCAAAATTGCCAGACTCTGAAGATGCCATAATTACAGACAATGCCAAGGTTATAAACACCTTGAATTCGCTCTGTATAGAAATGGATAATAGATATGAGCTACTAAAGCTAGCAATGGTTCGTAATTTAAAAGAATACAACACCAAGTTTAAAGCTCGTAAATTAAACCCTAATGATGGACATATGTTTTTACCATACATTGTTCTAGTTATAGATGAATTTGCAGATCTTATTATGACTGCTGGTAAAGAAGTAGAAACACCAATAGCACGTTTAGCACAATTAGCTAGAGCCATAGGAATTCATTTAATCATTGCAACACAAAGACCATCTGTTAATGTTATTACTGGTATTATAAAGGCTAACTTCCCTGCTAGGATAGCTTTTAGGGTAACCTCTAAAATAGATTCTAGAACTATCTTAGATGCTCAAGGTGCGGATCAATTAATTGGTCGTGGAGATATGCTATATACGCAAGGAAATGATGTAACTCGTGTACAATGTGCATTTGTAGATACTCCAGAAGTTGAAAAAATAACATCGTATATAGGTTCTCAACGTGCCTATGCTGATGCACATCTACTACCAGAATATTTTGGTGGAGATGATTCTGGCACAAGTATTGATTACAATATAACAGACAGGGATGTTTTGTTTAGAGATGCAGCAGAAGTAATCATTATAGCCCAACAAGGATCTGCGTCTTTGATACAGAGAAAATTAAAATTAGGATATAACAGGGCAGGAAGAATAATAGATCAGCTAGAAGCGGCTGGTATTGTAGGTTCATTTGAAGGCAGTAAGGCAAGGCAAGTCTTGGTACCTGATATGATGGCTTTGGATCTATTATTAGAAAACGAAAAAAACAACAATTAATAACATACCAATGAAAAAATTAGGAGTTTTAGTATTCATATTCATAGCAAACATAACATTTGCGCAAAATTCTACCAAGTCAGAAACTTTATTAGACGAGGTTTACAAAAAAGTTCGTAGCTATGACAATATTTTTGTTGACTTTAAACATTCTCTGTATAATAGTGAAGCAAACATAAATAGAGAAACAAGAGGAGATGTTACATTGCAAGGAGATAAATACCTTTTTAACTACCTAGGATCCAAACAAATATTTGATGGAAAAAAAGTATATACCGTAGTTCCTGATAATGAAGAAGTAACTATTGAAGATAAATCTGATGATGACAATGCAATAACACCATCTAAAATGCTGACTTTCTACAAACAAGGGCATAATTATAAATGGGGTATTCTTCAAAATATAAATGGAAGAAAAATTCAATATGTAGAATTAACGCCCATAGATTCTAATTCAGAAATTAAATTGAGGCTTTTAGGTATAGATGTAGAGACTAAACACATCTACAACCTAATAGAAACGGGAAAAAACGGAACTAAAACTACGATTACTGTTAATTCTTTTAAAACAAATCAAACTTTATCAAAAAGCTTATTTACTTTTGACGAAAAAAAGTATGAAGATAGTGGATATTATATCATAAGAAACTAAGCATTGAAAATATTAGATCGTTACATCTTAGGTAAATTTCTCTTAAATTTTTTCAGTTCGTTTGTAATATTGATATTAATTTTCATATTTCAAACGATATGGCTATATATTGGCGATTTAGCAGGTAAAGGATTAGACATAGTCATTATTGGTAAGTTTATCTTTTATTTTATTCCGAGTATCATAGGCCAAGTATTGCAATTAACAGTTATTCTTACTTCCATTTTAACTTTTGGAACGCTGGCAGAAAACTACGAATTTGCAGCAATGAAAGCATCGGGTATTTCATTACAAAGAGCAATGAGATATATTATTATATTTGTTTTACTTTTAGGTGTTCTTACCTTCTTTTTTGAAAATAACGTTGCACCAGCTGCTGCACATAAAATATACAACCTTAAAAGAAACATAGGTAATCTAAAACCTGCTGCCATAATAACAGAAGGGGTTTTTAGTGATTTTGAAGGGATGAACATTAAGGTTGATAAAAAATTTGGTGAAAATGATCGTTTTTTAAAGGGAATCATCATCCATAGAAAACATAGAAATGTGATTAGTAATGTTATCATAAAAGCTAAGACTGGAGAACTAATAAGTAGTAAGGATTCTGATATACTACAACTTGCTCTAAAAGATGGCTATTATTATGAAGATGTACAATCTAACAATCCTAAAACAAAAAAGAAGCAACCATTTGCAAAAGCAAATTTCAATGAATATAAGATAAATATTGAACTAACCGATATGGTTAATCAAGATTTAGAAGAAGATCAAAAAACGGAAACAGACAAAATGAAAAATGTTTCCAGACTTATAAAAGATATAGATTCTATAAAAAAAGACAATCAAAAAATAATAAAAGCCTTTGCCAAGAACATATCTTTAAGGGCTGGTGCTTTTAATAAATCTGCTATTGAATCAAATCCAAGAATAAAAGCAGAAAATTCTGTTCCTTTTAATGATTCATTGAAAACCACAGATAAAACAATAGACAAAATAAATATTCTAGATTTGTATGAACAACTAATGCAAATAGAAATATTAGCGAGTGCGCATAGTGCTACATCTAATTTAAAAAACTCTATCAGTGGAAAAAAAAGAGAACTAGAAATAAGATACGAACGTTATAACATACATATATTAACTTTACATAAAAAATATGCTTTATCTCTTTCTTGCATAATTTTATTCTTTGTTGGTGCTCCTTTAGGTGCTATAATACGTAAGGGTGGTTTGGGCTTACCAATGGTTGTTTCCATTCTTTTTTTCCTAACATACCATTTTTTAGGTGTATTTATTACTAATTCTGCTAAAGTTGGAAAAATATCTCCAGTAATAGGTGCCTGGATTCCAACCATTATAATATTAATATTAGGAGTATTTTTTACAATGAGAGCCACAAATGACAAAGGTTTAATTAATTTTGGCAGCATATTAGATTTTTATGTAAATAAGTTTAAGAAGAATTCCAAGACAAAAATTGATGGATAACATAATACAGCTTAATTCAATTGAAGAAGCCATAGAAGACATTCGTAAAGGGAAAGTCATTATAGTGGTAGATGATGAAGATAGAGAGAATGAAGGAGATTTTTTAGCTGCAGCTGAAGCTGTTACTCCTGAAATGATAAACTTTATGGCCACACATGGAAAAGGGCTTATTTGTGCTCCTTTGACAGAAGGTCGTTGTAAAGAATTAGGTTTGCATATGATGGTAACTAATAATACTGATCCATTGGAGACTGCTTTTACCGTATCTGTAGATTTACGTGGTAATGGTGTAACTACAGGTATTTCTGCTTCTGATAGAGCTAAAACTGTACAAGCTCTTACACAAAATAATATTAAGCCTCAAGATTTAGCAAGACCTGGACATATCTTTCCTTTAATTGCAAAAGAAGGTGGTGTTTTAAGACGTACTGGACATACAGAAGCTGCCATAGACTTTGCCCGTTTAGCTGGTTTTCAACCAGCTGGTGTAATTGTTGAAATTATGAATGAAGATGGCACTATGGCTAGACTACCACAACTGATTGATGTTGCTAAGAAGTTTAATTTAAAGATTGTTTCTATTGAGTCCCTTATTGCATATAGAATGGAGCATGATAGCCTTATTATTAAAAAGGAAGATTTTACCATTGAAACACGTTTTGGTGAATTTAGACTACATGCCTACCAACAAACCACAAACAATCAAATACATATTGCCTTAACTAAAGGTAGTTGGAATAAGAATGAAAAGATATTAACTAGAATAAATTCTACCCTTATAAATAATGATATTTTAGGAACATTAACCAATAATCCTGATAAAAAATTAGAAGATATGTTTGCTAAAATAAATAAAGAAGGTAAAGGTGCTTTTATTTTTATTAACCAAGAATCTCAATCGTTGAATTTATTAGGAAGACTATCTCAACTAAAAAAAATGCAAGGTAATGGTCTTGTAAAGGCTCCTAAAGTGGATATGGATAATAGAGATTTTGGTGTTGGTGCACAAATTCTACATGATTTAAACATTAGTGAAATAAAACTACTAAGCAATAGCAGGCAAACCAGAAGAGTTGGTATGGTTGGGTATGGGTTAAAAATTGTTGAATATGTTACTTATTAAAGTGTTGTACTAAGCAATAATCATTTTTTCACTTTACTTGTTAAACCCCCATCAATTATACGATTCATATAATCTTGAACAAAAGCTTTACATTTTTCTTCTATTTCATCCATTTCTTTATTTCTATGATCAATTAAATTAGTATTTAACTGTTTATCATTAATATCATAAAAACCAATTGCATTTTGTCCGTCAAAAATACAAATGTAATTTCCTTGTAAAATTTGATATAATTTACCTGTTCCATTTATGGCATATGGAACAGAAATACTATCATTTAATAAGCTCCTACCCCAACTCCTAAAAGGCTTTTTATATCCTATAATATCTACTAAAGTTGGATAAATATCAATTTGTTGTGCAATATCAGTACGCTCACCTTTTAATAATTCAATATCATCTCCTGGATAATAAAACATAATAGGTACTGCAAATCTATTTATAGGTTTTAAATACTCTTTATAATGTACTTGGTTTACATGATCTGCTGTAAAAGCAAAAACAGTATTTTTAAACCAAGGTTTATTTTTTGCTTCATCAAAAAATTTCTTGATGGAAAAATCTGTATATCCAACACATTTATGCATTTGTATGTCTCCTTCAGGAAACTTACCTTCATATTTATCTGGTATAATAAATGGTGTATGAGAGGTTACTGTAAAAACAGTAGCCATAAATGGGCTATTCTTTTCACTAATGGTTTCTTCCATATACTCTAAAAATGGCTCATCCCAAATACCCCATATTCCATCAAAATCATCAGCATTTTTATTTTTGCTCTCATATTCTTTTTGTCCATAGTAATTATTAAAGCCTAAAATATTACTATATCCTAAAAAACCCATTGAACCATTAGGTGCTCCGTGAAAAAAAGAGGTATCATATCCCATTTCATTACATATAGATACAATTGATTCTATAGGTTGGTTTACGTATGGAGATGATGTAAACGCTGTTTTAAATGATGGTATACCTGATAAAACTGAGGACATACCATGAATTGATTTTCTTCCGTTAGCAAAACTATTCTCAAATACAAGACTATGGTTGGCAAGTGAGTCTATAAAAGGTGTATAACTTTTATAATTTTTAATTCCTTTATTTTTATTAAAAGCACCTATATATTCACGACCGTAGCTTTCAATGATAAAAATAACCAAATTAGGTTTTTCCAATGTCTTTTCACTATTGTATTGCTTTATAGGATTAATTTTTTCCTTAATAATGGATTCAGTAACAAAATTTACTTTTTTAAATTTATTTTGTCCAATGGTTCTAATAATGGAAAAAGGGGTATTTAGTACCAAATCTGTATGTTCTTGCTTTTTAACATACCTACTTGCATCTAACATATTTATTGGTCTTGTGCTATGTTTAAAGCCTCCTCTTATTCCTCCAATACTTACTGTTGCAAAGAGTAAAAAAAACACTGTTGATCCAATAAAGTATTTGGTTTTATTAATAGATGTAACTTTACCAACTTTAACTAATTTATATAAGTATACCCATATGATGGATAGTACTATAAAGAGTAAAAACACATACCAATAATCATATAAATTTCTATACAAGAGTTTAATTTTATTAGATTCATTCTCTAAACTACCTAAAACAGCCATTGTAGTTCTATTGTATATAAATCTATAATATATTATATCTATATAGTTGGTAGCATAGGCAATTAGGTTTGGAATAAAATAAACATAGAAAACTATTTTTTGATATTTCTTGTTTGTATTTATACATAATGGTAATAAACTTAAAAGAATAAACAATGAGTTTATATAAATTATTGCAGACGTATCAAATGTTAGTCCATAATAAGCTATTCTAAAAAATTCTGCAGTACTTCCTACGTTTAAAAACTCATTATTTAATACGAAAAATAAAAAACGAGCGATAAAATAAAAAAAGAATACTAAAAATAGTCTATATAGTAAAACCTTATATTCTTTAAGCCTTATATATTTATTCATTAATTGCCTATCATTTTGTTACCTAAAATATTTTAGTAAATGTTAAAGTATGCTTTTAATAGCATTTACCATTTTATCTGCCCTATTTTGAACTTCTTCATCCGTCCAACTCAACTTAATTAAGCAAGAAATGGTTCTTCCTAACCAATGATCAGACTTAGAGAAATCTGCTTTATTATAATCTGGCATTTGCTCTTTTACTTCATTTGGTATTTTACCTAAAGAGGTAAGATTTGTTAAATGAGACCATTTTTTATAATAATGCCAATTATTGTCATACCAATAAAAACAAGCATCTACTCCTGCTTTGCCAAGTGCTTTATGTGCGCTTCTCGCTAGGTCCTCCGTTGGTAAGAAAATAGTTAAGAAAGAATAATTTTCTTCTCCACCTTCTGGTACTGCTCTATATGTAACCTCAGGGATTATAGATAAAGCATTACGTAAAGTTGTATACGTTTTTTTCTGAATAACCAAGAACTCATCCAAACGTTTTATTTGAGCCAAACCAACAGCTGCATGCAATTCAGATATTCTGTAATTGTAACCCAAAAAAGGATGGTTTTCTGCACCTCTATCCTTTCCTATATGATCATGTCCATGATCTGAATAGTGGTCTGCATTTTTATGATATGTTTTATTATTTGTTATAACTGCACCACCTTCTCCACAAGTAATTGTCTTCACATAATCAAAAGAAAAACAACCCAAATCACCATAGCTACCTAATGGTTTTCCTTCATATGACCCTCCTATTGCTTGACATGCGTCTTCTAATAAAATAAGTTTATGCTTACTGCAAATCTCTTTTAAAGCTTTTAAATTAGCCATAGATCCACACATATGAACAGGCATAATAACTTTTGTCTTGGAGGTAATGGCGTTTTCTACAGCTTCTGGGTCTAAAGTTAATGTATTGTCTACATCTACCAAAACAGGAACTGCTCCTAAGGCTAATATAGATTCAAAACTTGCTACAAATGTAAATGTTGGCATAATAACCTCGTCCCCTGCTCCTATTCCAGCACTAGCCAATGCTACTGTTAGTGCTGCAGTTCCACTACTTACCAATTGTGCATAATTTACTTCCATTCTTTTGGTTAGGGCTTCTTCCAACTCTAATGCTTTCCAATGATTATTACGCATACCATCAAAACCATAACGCATTAAAACCCCAGAGTCCAATACATCTTGTACTTCTGCTCTTTCTTTTTCTCCAAAAAATTCAAATCCTGGCATATATATTATTTTACTTGTTGTTCATTATGTACTACAAAAAAGATTTTAAACTATTCCTCTTTGTTAATTAATTTTATTTTAATAATTTGTAAAGTTACTGACTTTTACTCTATTTCTATAACACAATCTGTAGTGTCTTTACGTACCTTCTTAAACTCTGAAAAAATATCATCCTCTGCCCTATATCCTATAGGCATTACCAAAACAGAGGCTAACCCTTTTTTATCTAATTCTAATATTTTATCATACGCTGTAGGTATAAAGCCTTCCATAGGACAAGCATCAATTTCTTCTGCAGCACAGACTGTAAGCAAATTCCCTAGAACCAAATATGCCTGATTTATAGCCCATTGCGCTATTTGGTCTTCTGTTTTTTCATTAAAATTAGTAATCATCTGCTCTTTAAATGGGTTTAATATTGTTGAACTTGTTCCCCTAATTTCCTGTACTCTTTTAAAGTAATCAATAATATAGTCGGCATTAATTACTTTTTCTCTGCATAAAATTAAAATATGGGACGCTTGAAGCACTTGTTGCTGATTATATGAAATGGCTACAAGCTGACTTTGAATTTCCTTATTTTTTAAAACAACCATTTTAATGGGTTGCAACCCATATGAAGTAGCTGTTAAGTTAAATGCTTTTTTTAACCGTTCTATTTTTTCTTTGGTAACAATACGATTTGGGTTAAACCGTTTTACGGCATAGCGCCATTCTAATTTTTTTACTATATCCATACATTAATCAACTTAATTAAATCCGCTTTATGCAGTAGAAAATATATTACATCTTGTAGTTGCTGCAAATATAAACGCTTTGTTTTTAACCATAGCCCTTGGGTAAATTCAGGATAAACTGCTACGCTAAAATTAAAAAAATACTGTATTTATAGCATCTTCTAACTTCATTACAATATTCTGCTGCATAAAGTGGGCTAAAAAAACCATAATTTAATTGCCATAACCACTATCATAATCATTAAAAAGAATTTTATAAATCCATCTCCTTTATTAACTGAAACTCTACTAGCTAACCAAGCTCCTGTTCCATTACCAATGGTCAAAATTAAACCTACTCTCCAAATTACTTTATCATTATATATAAATACTGCTAATGCGGATAGTGTATAGATAAGGACTACAGCTACCTTGGTAACATTAGCTCTAACTAAGGTCATATGATTTACATAATGCAAAAATAATATAATTATGAATCCTAAACCTGCATTAATAAAACCTCCATAGATTCCAAAAAAAAAGAAAGCTATAATTCCTATCCATAAATGCTTCCCCGTCATACGTTCATGAAGCCCTTCCATATTCATTTTAGGCTTAAATATAATGATGACCAAAACTACTATCATTATAATCGCCAAAATTTTATTGAATGTCTCTCCTTTAATGTCCACAGCAAGATTGGCGCCAATAATTGCACCTATTAATGCAGAAATTCCTAAATAAGCATTAAACGGAAAAGTACTTACTCCTTTACTTTTAAAACCAGCTACACCTAAAGCAGTTTGTATAACAATTGCCACTCTATTAGTTCCATTAGCTATACTCAATGACACCCAAATGCAGTTTTACTCTAAAAGCTAAAATACCGAAAAAATCAATACCAAAAATCAAACCTAAAACTTTAGGTGAATTTGTAAGCTTCCCCTAATTAGAACTGTTTATTTTTCTAAAATTTCTATAAAGTTACTATTTTTAATTCTATTGGGGCTAGCCCCAATAGAATTAAGTTTTGCGTATTCTACTGGCGGTATTTTACCTAATGCATCGTGCGGTCTGTGATGGTTATAGTCTTCTATCCATATTTGTGTTTGTTCTCTTACTTGGTCTAAATTTTCAAAAATATATTTATCTAGTACGCCTCTTCTGTAACTGCCATTAAATCTTTCTACATAAGCATTTTGGGTGGGTTTTCCTGGTTGTATGTACTGAAAATCTATATGGTGCATCTTACTCCAATTCTCGGTTATTTTAGCAATAAACTCTGGGCCATTATCCATCCTTATCTTTTTGGGTTTTTCTTTTTTATTGATAAGATGGTTGAGCACCCATACAACGCGATTGCTAGACAAAGAAAAATCAACTTCTATATGCAATACTTCTCTGTTAAAATCATCAATAATATTAAATGTTCTAAAGCGCCTTTTGTTTTCTAAGATATCGGTCATAAAATCCATACTCCAAGTATGGTTAAGTGTATTTGGTGTCTCTAAAGGTTCTTTTATACGTGCTGGAAGTCGTTTTTTGACTTTTCGCCTTAATGGCAACCCTAAGGATACATAGACTCTATGAACTCGTTTGTGGTTCCAAGGCTTGCCTTCGATACGCAGACGATCATATGCCTTCCAAAAACCTTCTTCGGGTTTGTTTTCTGCTTTTTGTTTTAAAGCTTCTTCAATCTCGCTATCATCCTTGGGTAAAGGTTTGTAGTAATAGACACTCTTACTCATATTTAAAACACGGCACGCCCTACTAATACCATAGTGAATAAGTTCATTAGCTATTATACGCTTACGGCAGGGCTTTAGAGCTTTTTTTCGATAATCTCCTTAGCTATTTGATGGTCTAATGCTAAATTGGCATACATCTGCTTTAACTTACGATTCTCTTCTTCTAATTGCTTTAGGCGTTTGAGCTCTTTACTACTCATACCTGCGTACTTTGAACGCCATTTGTAAAACGCAGCAGAACTAACGCAGTGGTCTCGGGTTATATCTGCTACTGATTTGCCGTTATCAAACTCTTTTAAGATGTTAGCAATCTGTGTGGGGGAAAATTTACTTCTTCTCATAATTACTGTTTAAAGTTAAAATTATTTTTCTACTTTTAAACAGTTCGGTTTTAAGGGAAGCTTACAGTTGACTACACTTTTGTTTTCGTTTGGTACAACGATAATAAACTTTTTCTGTAATAGTAGCTTTTTTCATTTCTGAAATTGGTAACTCACAGGATTTACAAGTATTTCTATTTTTAAAAGAAAACTTGGTATTACAGTTTGTACATCTAATTTGAAGTTTATGTTCTGCTGTAATTGGAGAGTCACATTCTCCACAAGAAATTGGTCCACGATAAGGAAAATCATAAGAATTTACTCTTGTAGGTCTTCCTTTATTTTTGATGATTTCTTGTGCTCGTTTAAATTCTTCATAGGTAATCATTCGTTGATGTTTACCTTCTAATTGTGTTAAAACACCTTCGCTATTTCTCCAATTAAAATAACCTGCATAGAACTCGTTTCTAAATAATTTTGCAAAGGTATTTAAAGCATAGGGGTTCCCTCTTGCATTTGTTAATCCCAATTCTTTAGCTTCACGTTTTATATCGGAAATTGAGTAAGTTTCTTTTAGTAATAGCTTCCATAGTCGTTGTACTATTGAAAACCGCTTAGGGTCTGGAATAATTTCTTTTTCACCAGGTCTCCCTGAATTATGCAAGTATCCAATAGGTAATACAGCACACGGATACCAGCCTCTTTCTGCTTTCTGTCTCATACCTCGTTTTACATCTACAGACAAATCATTAGAATACTGGTTTGACATTCCAAATTCAATATACATCATAATTACGTTATCTGTCGGGAGGTATTCTTTTCCATAGGTTTGAATATGCTTAATAATGTTTTTTTGCAGTAAATCAGTAATGATACCTCCATCTATAGGATTACGAGCTAAACGATTTAATTTCCAACTCAAAATACCTTGAGCTTCATTATTTCTGATGCGTTCAATCATTTCATTAAAACCTTTTCTTCCTGGCTCTTTGGCAGATTTTGATTCGGAAATAACATCAACAATCTGAAGATTTAACTGTACAGCTAGTTTTCTAGCTTCCGTAATTTGATCCTCAATAGACGCCATTTGCTTATCATCAGTCTCTGTTGACTTTCGTGCGTATATAAAATATTTTATGTCTTGTTTTGTATTCATAATTTTGAGACTCAAAAAGGGACAAAGGAATGTATTTAAAGCGCTACACCGTAAATCATCCTTTGCCCCTTGTTGGGTTTAAATATTTTATAGTTGTCGTTTTACGGTGTAGCATTACTACTATAGCATAGTTATGAAAATTGAAAAATTAACGATAGACGACATAAATTAATCGCATTAGATATAGCCCTAATTCTTCGCTTTGTTTTAAACTGATTGTCTTAGCATACTTTTTAAAATATAAATCTTGAAACTGTTTTATCTGTGAGTCAGATAATTTTGTAGGAAGTATTGCAGTCATAATTACATAGTATCTAAATCTTTGAATGCTATAAATACAGGATTCTTTTAAAAGCCCTGTATATATAGCCGAATGATAATTTGTTACATTTCTAGAATGTCATATACAAATGTTCCAAATTATATATTCGATCAGTATTTAAAAACACTAAAACCTTCTGAAATGTGTATTTTACTGGTTATTATTAGACAAACCTATGGTTGGTATAATAAAAGAACCAAGAGTTATAAAAAACGAGATTGGATATCACAGCGTTTTTTTGAAGAAAAAACTAATTTATCGATACGAACTATTTCTAGTGGTATAGAAAGCCTTATTGAAAAAGGAATAATTACTCTAACTAATGAACAAGGGCACTTACTAGTGTCTGCACAACAAAGACGAATGGCTTCAAAAATTTTCTATTCTTTGAGGAAACGAGAAATAAATGGAAAAGTAGATAAACAGTATATTGCAAAAAGTAATCCACGATTTTTAACTGATAATGAACGCTATCAAGAAATTATGAGGCAGCAAAATTTGCACAACAACAATGAAAATCATTAAAAAAAGCACCGAAAAGGTGTTTTTATTTACAAAATTTGCAGACAAAATATTCTTTTTACCACTCAATTTATAGAAGCTATGCATTTTTTATGTGTCATCTATGCAAAAACTGCACGCTACAAAATAAACACTACAAAAGAAAAACAAAAAGAAAGTTGAAATGCTATATTTTAAAAATGAATCTAGAATTTAGATATACAAAACAAAGAAAATATAAAAACAGATTTTTAGAGTATTAAAACAATTTGAATCTGTTTTTTTAGGAAGGATTATACACAAAAAAAACATAATTATTGAATATAAACTACTTAACGCTGTTTTTAAAAAATGAGTTTAAGTATAATTAAAATAACGAATCATCATTGTTATAAAAGAGAAGAAACAGATTGAATTACTGGAATAGAAAAAGAAAGATGCAGACATCTTTCACAATATACAATCAGCTTATTCACATATTGTATTAAAAAAACTGGTCTTTACAGCTTCCAGTATATAAATGCTATTGCTTTATTGATATTATTGAAAAAGACACTACAGAAATTATTACTAGTAACGCTGTAGTGTCTTAATCATATATGAACAAATTGAATAATTTACGAAACGTTCGTAAACAGACAACTGTCACCCAAGGAGATATATCACATCTGCTCGGTGGGGTTGATACGACTTTTATTTCTCAAATAGAAGAAGGTACTCATCCTATCGACCTTAATATAATCATAACATATATTTTACTGTTTGGCAAGTCTGTACTTGACTTATTCCCAAAAACTGTGGATAAAATAAAAATTGATAGGGTTACCCATTTAGTTCTCAATTAGTTTTAGCCTACTTATAGTGACAGGCTGATGCATTGCACATCGTTGTATTATCTTATCTAATATTGATACTCTATGGTTTCTTCGATTAAATCTAAAGAAGTATTCATCAATATATTTTTGGAGATATTCTTTATTGCAATAAGAATGGACGCCTCTTAGCCAGTTTTTAAAGTTTCTAATTTGTATGTGTAACATTTTAAAGTTCTTTCCTTTGTTCGATAAGGTTTGCTTTAAATCGGGATACTCTTCTTTAAGAGGACTGTAACCACGCCATCCATCGGCTAATATACTTGCGTCATTCTTTATATGGGTATCGAACAATGGTTTTAAGGATTTGGCACTATAATCTTCTATGACTTTAGCATACCCTCTCCCAGACTTTCCATCCCGATGCTCAAAAGCAATGACAACCCTCATTTTTTTATCACTTTTACTTCTACCTTGTTCACCCTTTTGTGGAGTGCCTATTTCAAACTCATAAACGTGAACTTCATCCTCTAAAGGATATTGCTCACTGCTTTTCATTGCTAGTTGTACTTTTTGGCGAAACGCCCATGTGGTCTTTTGATTTAAACCAAAGCGTTCTGCAAGCCAGATGCTATTGGCTCCTTTTTTACTGGTAGTAATCTCATAGAGCATCCCAAAAGCTTTAAGAATATCAAACTTAAGTTTGTGAAATAAAGTTCCTGCTGTGGTAGATTCATCATAACCGCATTTACTACAGCGACGACTGCAGGGTTGTTTGCCTTTGATATGGGCAGTTGAGTCACATCGCTTACATCTGTAACACTCACTCCACTTTAAATCTGCTAAAAACTCATAACAATCTTGATTGGTGGTAAATCGCTCTGTAAATGACTGTCTATCAAGTTCTTTTAATATCTTCATCGTTTGTGTATTTACAGACAATTTACAAAATAATATACTCATTTAAAAGTGTTTGTGATTAAAATGGGTAACCCTAAAAATTGATTTAAAGGAAAAACTACCTTCATTATTAATTTCATTAGATGAATCTGGCACAAGTTCTGATGTAAAAACAAGAATTAAGTTCTTTGAAACTGTTTTTGATAGTTTATTAAAAGAAGAACGATGAAAAAGAGCGGAAAAATAGTATGTGCCTTGTTTCCTAATGCATTGGGTGTTGGTTATGCAATTTTTAAGAATCCAAAGGAATTATTACATCATCAATTAGTACGTGTTCGACCTATGTGTTCTCGTAAGAGCAAAGTTCTTATTGAAAAATTAATCAATGACTTAAAACCAGATTTGGTAGTTTTGGAAGATCCGAATGCTAAAAAATCACGAAAACGAGAACGGGTTACAAAACTTATTAAAGATATCGTATCGACCTGTAAAAGTAAAGATATTAATGTATTCCAATATTCAAGAGAAGATATCAAAAATGTCTTTGAACAATTTGGTAAGACTACAAAATATGATATTGCCGTAATCATTTCAGATTGGTTTCCTAAATTAAAATCAGTACTGCCAAGACCTTGGAGACTGGGTCATAGTGAGCAACATCATCAAGGTATGTTTGATGCTATTAGTTTGGGAATTACGCATTATTATCTGCGTGATTAAATTAGTTTACAATACTCATGATACATGCTATATTAGATTAAAATCGGCTAGTTAATTAACTATGCCAAATATTTTGTAAATTTGAATATAATCTAATGTATTATGAGTATTAAAGAATTAATTATAAACAAGGTCAATGCCATTAATAATCCAAAAATCTTAAAAGAAATCTTAAGTTTAATTTCGATTGAATCTGAAACGGAAGAAATCTATCGATTTTCTGATGAAGAGAAAAAATTAGTTTTTGAAGGAATTAATGATGCTGATAACGGTAATAGTTATAATCAGCAAGAATCTGATAAAATAATATCAAAATGGTTCGAAGAGAAGTCAGGTGGACTCTTAGAGCATTAAAAGATAAAATGGCGATTTATGAATATTGGATTCATAAAAATAAATCTACTGCATACCCTAAAAAACTAGACCGCCTTTTTAATGAAATTATGACCTTAACGACTTCTTTTCCTTATTCAGGAATAGAAACGGAGTTTGATACTATCAGAATTCGTATTGTTAAACACTACAAACTTGTTTATCGAATTACAGATTCTGCTATTGAAGTACTTACTGTTTGGGATACTAGACAAAACCCTAAAAGATTAAAAATAAAATAACAAAAACTCCAGCTATTAGTTGGAGTTTTAGATTTACCAACTGAATCAAAAGAATAATTTCTGTTATAGATCTTCATTAAAACTTGACTTTAACAGTGTCTTTGTCTACTTTAGGCATTCATTTAAAGTGTATTAGGAAATGAAAAAAAGAGTTGGAGTATGGATTCGAGTATCCACCAAATTACAGCAGAATTCAGATAGCCCAGAACATCATTTAGAAAAAGCGAAAATGTATGCTGATTTAAAAGAATGGGATATTGTTGAAGAATATCATTTAGAAGCAGTAAGCGGAAAAAGTGTAATGGCTCATCATGAAGCTCAACGAATGCTTCGTGATATTCAAAGTGGACATATTCAAGGTCTTATTTTTTCTAAAATTGCTCGATTGGCTAGAAACGTAAAGGAGCTTCTTGAATTTTCAGATCATTTTCAAGAATATAATGCAGACCTTATTTCTCTTGGGCAATCTATAGATACTAGCTCTCCATCAGGTAGATTTTTCTATACCATTATTTCAGCAATGAGCCAGTGGGAACGAGAAAACATTGTAGAACGTATAAAATCTTCTGTTGAAGTACGTGCTAAAATGGGAAAAGTGATGGGCGCTATCCCTTATGGATATAAGCGAGTTGGAAAAGAAGAAATGGATATTGATGAAAAAGAAGCACCAATTCGAAAAATGATGTATACGCTTTTTTTAGAACACCAACGTTTTGGTTCTGTTGCGAAAATATTAAATGATAAAGGACACAGAACAAAAAGAAATAGTCTTTTTTCAGGAACTAGTATTAAACGATTACTTAAGGATCCAACAGCTAAAGGAATAAGGCGGTCGCATTATACTAAAGTCAATAAGGAAGGGAAAACAGAAATTCGAGATAAAGAAGATTGGTACATCCATGAAGCTCCTAGAATTGTTTCTGATGAATTATGGGACGAAGTAAACCAATTAATTACCAAACAAGAAAAAGGCAGAATTCAGCCTCTTAATAAGAAGGTCCATTTATTTACCAGTTATCTATTTTGTGAGTGTGGAGGAAAGATGTACATTCCGTCTGGAAATCCAAAATATACCTGTAAAAAATGTAAACGTAAAATTGGGATAGAAGATATTGAAGAAATCTTTAAAGAACAGCTTACTGAATTTATTTTATCAAAGGAAGAAGTGAATCGTTATTTCGATGGAACTCATACTATTGTAAATGATAAAAAAGAAGAGATAAAAATCATACAATCTAAGATTGAAAAATTAGAAGTAAAAATTCAAAAATTATTTGACCTTTATGAGAAAGGACAAATTGAAACTGATAGATTTAAAGAATTTTACGATAAGCCTAATAGAGAAATTAAAGAGCTTAAGATGAAAATTCCACAACTGGAAGGAGAGATTTATGCATTAAATGACCAATTCAAATCTAGTGGATATATTATTGAAGAGGCTCGTTCGTTATATGAAAATTGGGATAAGTTAAGCAAACAACAAAAGCATAATATTATAGAAATCATCACCGAGAAGATAATAGTGTCCGAGCAGGAAGTTACTATAAACCTTAACTATATATTGCCGAAGGCACCTTCTTTTAAATCGACTGTAAATGGGTTACATAGGCTATACTTGGTGGTAATCCTAAAAAAATAAGAACAGGTAAAGATAATAAAGATCCTCCTCCTGCAACCGTATTTATAAAGCCAACTATAAACCCAACAATAACTAAAAGTGGATAATAATACCATTCTTCCATATCTATGCAAAATTAACGAATTATAGAGGGATTAGATGGCTAAAACATATTATCTATAAATTTATAGATGACACAAATAACTAAAAGCATAACTACGAAATTATAATAGAAATACTTATACACAAAAATAAAAATTGATAACAACAAAGAAAAGTAAATAAAAAGCAAAGAAAATTTTTACAGAATAAAAAAACCTTCTTATATTTGCACCCGCATTCAGGAAATACCTGATAAGACACTTGGAGAAATGGCAGAGTGGTCGAATGCGGCAGTCTTGAAAACTGTTGAGGGTCACACCTCCGGGGGTTCGAATCCCTCTTTCTCCGCCAAGATTTATTCAAAATCGACGAAAGTCCTGTAAACTCAATGTTTATGGGACTTTTTGGTTTTCATTCATATCATCTAAAATCATATAATATCAAATAAAAGGTGCGGGATTCGGTGTATAAATTTGATTAAAAATTTACGCACCGAATCAAATGTTAAATACTGATATATAACAACTTAAATGTAATTTACATTCTTATATTTTGTGTTTTTAAATGGTATAAAAACACCGCTACACACTATAAAACAGTAAAGAAACACATTGAGGAGTATATAATTTTGAATACTACCTAAAGGTTACTAGAAATTCCAGACATAACACAGTAATTAAATACATTACAAACTTTAAAAAGGCTATTCGTATTGCAAATGAAATGAATAAATAAAATATCCTTTTCTACATTTAAAAGAAAAGTTGAAAATTGTTGGCAGAGTGTTTTTAACACAAAAAAAATTATGGAATTGTATAAAAGAAATTTAAAATGCCACGGCTGAATCAAGTAAAAGATATTTTTATTTTCTGTTTTAATTTTGGTTTCTAAATTTAACTATTAGAAATTCAGTACGCCTATTTAATTCTAATTCTGAAGGCTCACAATCCTTAAGGCTAGTACATTTATTAATAGGTTTTCGTTTTCCAAACCCTATATATGATGCAATACGCTCTTTAGGTACTCCTTTAGATATTAAATATTTATATGCAGATGCTGCCCTTCTCTGTGAAAGCCAATCATTATAGATATGAGAACCAACAGGGTCAGTATGGGCTTCTATTTTAATAATCATTTCTGGATATGTTTTAAGCATTAAAGTTACAACTTTATCTAACTCTAACGCAGCGTCACTTCTTATATAACTATCATTTGAATTAAAATAAATTCTGTCCAAATTTGCCAAGACTTTAGTATTAAGTATTGGTTTCATCAAAACATTTTTTTGAATTGAATTTGATGATTCACTCAAATTAAAACTGTCAAATTTCTCCTGTAATTGAGTATGAGTTTTTAACGTAAAATTGATTCTAAAATACTTATTTTCATCAACAGAAAAAGTATAGACTCCTTTTTCGTTTGTTAAAGTTTGATCTAAAATTTTATTTGTTTCAATATCTAATAATATAACTTTTACATTCTCTAGGTTTTCATTATTAACAGCATCACTTACTACACCATTAACTGTAATAGATTTAGTAATAACCGAATCTAATACTATATCAATTTTATCAAATATTGGTTCAATAGTAAACTTATAAATATCATCACTACCAACCCCACCATCACGGTTAGAGCTAAAAAAACCCATATTGTTTCCTTCATTTATAAAAAACCCAAAATCATCTTTTGAGCTATTAATAGGGTCTCTAACATTCTGTATTTTATTGAAAGTTTTATCTGAATTAATTTTTGTTACAAAGACATCTAGACCTCCAATACCAAAATGACCGTCAGATGAAAAAAATAATTCATTGTTTTTTGATATATACGGAAATGTTTCTCTACCCATTGTATTTATAGAATTTCCTAAGTTTTGAGGCTTACCATAAGTATTGTCTTCATTAATTGTTACTTTAAATAAATCTGAAGCTCCATAAGTTCCAGGCATATTTGAAACAAAATATAATGTTTTACCATCTTTACTTAAGGCAGGGTGTGCACAATTGTAATCATCACTATTAAAAGGTAACTCCGTAACATTAGTCCAAACACCTTCTTTATTACTGGCGCGATATAACTTGAGGCGCATTACAATATCATTATTTTTCTTCTCTTTATTATTTAAAAGGCTATTACGAGTAAAGTACATAGTCTTACCATCTTGGCTAAAAACTGCAGTGGATTCATTAAATTTTGTCTCTATCTCTTTTAAAAATTCTTTGGGTTTTTCAAATTCTTCATTGGTTGCGAGGTTTGCTCTATAAAGTTTTGAAAACGGTCTATTGGTCCATTCAAAAATGTCTTTCACTGACCCTAGTGTTTCACGTGTTGATGTGAAAATAATATCACCATCTATAAGTGTAGCTCCATAGTCAGCATCTTTTGTATTTATTCCTGCATCCTCTATCTTTATTATAATACGATCTGCTTCATAATTAAAATAATAATCACTATCATTATTATTTAGTAAATTTATTTTTTGTGTAATATCAATTCCTTGAATTTGCCAATCTCTCAATTCTTCCAACTTTTCAAAATCACCTATCGCTTTTAAAGTATGTAAATACCTTAAAATAGTTTCTTCTCCTTGCTCTTTATTCAGTAAAAAAAGTTTAGTATACCACTTTTCTGCCAAATTAAATTTTGCATTAAAATAATATGAGTTTCCTAATTTTTTAAAAACCTCCTCGTTTTCAAGACCCTTTTTAATTAAAACTTCATACAAACGTGCTGCATCCATATATGCCATATGATTATATTTCTCATTAGCAAGTTCTAATTTTTTATACTGAGAAAATGCTTGTAATATTGAAAAAAAACAAACTATAGATAATGTGATTTTTTTAGTTACCATATTTATCATTTAAAAGAATCGAGGAGATGCTATTTTTGAATATCTCCTAAATAGTTCAAATCGTAGAAATATTTCATGTGTTCCATAACTGTAGCTTGAAATATCATTGGTAGACATATCATAACCATAACCAATGAACCAAGAATCAGATACTTGAAAACCGGCCATAGCACTTACTGCTGCTTTTAACCTATAAGCTAAACCTAAGGTAAAGACCTCATTAAACAGAACGTTTCCTGAAATATCCATTTGTATAGGAGAGCCACTTACCATTTTGGTAAGAATAGAAGGTTTAAATTTAACATCACCTCCAAATTTAAAAACGTTACCAGCCATTACGTATAAATGAGGTCTTTTTGTAGCAGTACTTACTGACCCAGCATCTGCATATTTATTATAGTAGGTGGTTTTTAATATATTTGGAACTGATACTCCAAAATATGTCTTATTTGAATAAACATAGATACCAGCCCCAACATTTGGAGAAAAGTTATTTTGAATATTATCTTGAAAAGCAATATCAGATTCATTGAATTCATCTAATTTAGAAAAATCTACATTCAAAAAACTAATTGAAGCCTTTAAACCAAATGACAATTTAAATCTTTCAGAAGTTTTAATAGTATATGAAAAATCTGTCTCTAGCTTATTTTCATCAGAAGGTCCTATTTTATCATTTAGTAGTGATACTCCTAACCCTAGATTGCTTCCACTAATAGGTGTGCTTAAAGAAATTATACTTGTACTAGGTGATCCTTCTAGTCCAACCCATTGTGCTCTATGAAGAGTAAAAATACTCATTGCGTTCCTAGAAGCCGCATAGGCCGGGTTTATATTAATGGTATTATACATATATTGTGTAAACTGAGAATCTTGCTGGGAATAACCAATAATCACAGTAAATAAAAAAAATAATTGTACTATCTTAAATCTCATTATTGTATGTTTTTGTTTGCTATTGAAAAGCTACTTAAATGTTATCTTCTATTTATATATAAATATCCAGCCCTACTCTTTGCATTACCATCAAAATCTATATATTTAATGACATAAAAATAAGTGCCATCTGGTAGTTCTCTTGATTGACTAATAGTTCCTTTTACTTCAGAAACACCTCTAAAAGCATTATCATTATTGTTATATTGCTCTTTTTCAAAAACAATTTTGCCCCATCTATTATATACTTCTACTTTATTTTGAGGATAACATTCTAGCCCTTCTATAAGAAAAATATCGTTGTCTCCATCACCATCTGGAGAAACTGCATTGAATACTTTTAGTTCACATCCTGAAAGTGATGTTTCTGTTGGACTATCACCAGAATTACTAGTTGCATCTGATAAGTCTTGTACAATAGTACCTGATAAAGTAGTACCATATACGGTAGCTTGATTTGTTACTTTTCTATCTGCTATGTCATCAACGGTAATTGTATACGTAGCAATAAAATTGGTACTATCATATTCACCAGGCTCCAATACTATTGGATCTCCAGAGAGAACAACTCCAGGTAAGAGGTCTTCTATCATTACATTAGATAATGTAACACTACCTGTATTGGTAACCTCAAACCTATACGTTATGGTTTCTCCAATCTGTGACACACCATCAAAATTCTCATCATTGAATTCTGAACTCTTTATTAAGGCAATACTTTCCACTTGTGACAATTCAACAATAGTTGGGTTATCATCTCCATCTTCAGCTATACCATTATCAGAAATATCGTCGGCAGTGGTTCCCAATACTGTATCGGTTGCAAAAACATATGCAGTATTTGTAACATTACCTGTATCTATATCCATTTGCGTAATCTCATAATCTCTAGAAATTATTGTTTGTTCATTGGGTTGCACAACACCTGTAACTTCTATTGGATCAGAGGTTAGCAAAGGATCCTCTAGTTGTATAAAATCTAAAGGAACATTACCAGTATTGTTTATTGTAAATGTATATGTTATACTATTACCAACTTCTCCAGTTCCATTCAGTTTAGCTGTTTTTATTAATTCTACTGACGGAGTAGGAACTTCATCATCAGCTATTGTCAAAACGGCTTCATTAAGAGTACCAATTATTAAAACATCCTCTACAGAGTCTAAAGTTAAAACTACCGTTTCACCATTATATTCGACAATGTCATCATCAATTACAGTAACAGGAATTATAAATGATGTTGTATTTGCAGGAATTGTAAAAATCTCATCGATTAACTCATAATCAGAACCTCCGATTGCTGTACCTGAGATTGTAAAACCAATAGTTGTTGGAGTAAGAACTGGTCTATCCAAGGTTATTTCAAAATCACCATTGTTTGATGGTTCGCTAGCATTGTTTAGAACTCGAATATTAATTTCTGAACTATCATCATCACTTATAATCAACACCGCTTCGTTTGTAGCTCCTATACTCACATTATTATCTGTAGCTATTAATGTAATCATTAAATTTTCTGAACCTTCTGCTAGTATATCATCTACAGTGATTACATCAATAACACCTTCTGTATCTCCTACTCCTATTGTTAGGCTACCACTTAATGCAGTATAATCTAATACGGATGTAGCACTACCACTTATACTGTAATTAATTGTGGTTGGTACTGATACTGGATTACTTAGGCTTATTGTGTATAAACCATTGGTTGATGGTTCACTTGCTTGAGTAGTTGCTACTATACTTGCCACGGAAATGTCATCATCACTTATTGTTATTGTAGCCGCATTGGTAGTTCCTATACTTACACTATTATTGGTGTTTGTTAATGTAACTACTAC
>CANLIE010000030.1 GCA_947491225.1 uncultured Cellulophaga sp. | reverse complement strand
ATACTGATTTTTTGTCTTTAAGAAAAATTCCACCCTGTTAGGGTTCATCCGCTCGCTCGGATATGCTAGCGCGGAACTGTATTATTATAACCTCAGATAGAAACTAAAGGTAAATTGATTAAAGCTAATGTGTCACCACAGGAAGCTTGGGAGTTAACTAGTCGAGCCTTAAAAAGAAATAAAACATTGATTATAAATTACTTACAGTTATTTTTTAATATATAAATTTTGCCTAAAAGACAAGGTTTTCTTAACTTATGGTGTAAAACCTTGTCAAATGCGTTCAAAAAACAAGCCAGAAAATTAGTTACATTTCCTAGCCCCTACCTTAAAAGAACAGCTAAATCCCAATAACAAATTATATCTTCTAACTTATAGGATTGATTGGGATTATTTCGTTTGTATTCAGAGAAAGGTCACCCAGCTCATCCAATACGTTTAATGACTTCATTATTGATACTAAAGGCTATTTACAATCTGTCAGACGAAGTTTTAGTAGAACAACATTGGGAAATGAACGTCTATTTTCAATACTTTGGAGGAATTGCTGTTCAACAATGGAAGCAAGCCCTGTGCTACAAGCGACCTTGTTCATTTTAGGCACCGTATAGGTAAGCAGGGTGTGGAGAAGATATTCAAGCATTCAATCGACAAACACGGTAGGGATGGTAAGGATTCCAATGTAAGTATTGACAGACAGTACAGCACAAGAGAAGAATATTACCTACCCCACGGATGCGAAATTGCACAAAAAAACTATTGACAAGTGCGTAAAAATGGTAAAGAGGCAGAACATCAAGTTGCGAAGGAGCTACAAACGAATATCAAAACAATTGGTCAGAGACACTTATAATAGCGTACATCCCAAACCAAGGAAAAAGGCCAATTCCTCAAAACGAAAACTCAAGACTATAGCTAGATGTCTAGTAAGGGAACTGGAGCGCAAGTTGCCCAACAGAGTCTGTACTACTCAACTGGAAATCTTTAAAAAGGTACTTGCTCAACAGAGCAACAGTAAGAATAAAATCTATAGCCTGCATAAACCAGAGGTGTATTGTATGAGTGAGGGCAAGGCACATAAAAAAATATGACTATGGGAGCAAGGCATCGGTGGTTCTTACCCAAAAGAAGGGTATAATGGTAGAGGCGTTGATGAAAAAGCTCAAAAATGAAGCTCTTTGGGTCTATCTTGAAATACAAAATATCTGCTGTTGGCGATTTCTATCAATATTCAAAAACAAAAATAGTACCTAACAACTTAATATGACCTTTTTAAGGGTTGACTAATTAGTATAGATTAGAGCAGGGTATAGAAGCTATTTAATTTAAATAACCTCTATACTCTACTTAAAATTACACTATATTATTATGTGTTTTTTTCATCCTCTTTTTTACCAAAGTAACTAGAATAAATTCCATATACTACTATTAGTAACAAAATCCCTAATATAATCTTACCTCCAATACGATCAAAGAATGATGCAGAAGCATCATTTGGAATTTCAACTTTTGCGAAGGAGGCAATCTGCTTAATTTCTTCTTCAGTTAATTCAACAAAAGTCTCATCATCTACATATCCAGTAACTATGGGCTCTGTATTACTGTATGGCAACCATACAATATGACTAATTGTATACTTTATACCAATATCAAAGAATCTACCATCTTCTAACTGAAATTCTTCAGTATCTGGAAGATCTACTATTTTTACTATTTTTTCTTTCTCTCCGTATGGAATTGGAATCTTAGCTCTACCAATAATATTATTCATTCCAAATAGGGAAATTGCCAAAAGGGATAAAATTTTTAACTTCATAGTTTATATTTATGTAAGATTGGTTTATAATAGTAAGATAACGCTTTAAAAAAATTAATATTGTTAAATCCCATATGATAAATCCCATATAATTTAATAGTTTCCTACAAATATTTTTCACTCAAACCCGCTTTATGCAGTAGAGTTTTGTAATGAATCTTAAAGACTCCATAAAACCGTCGTTTCAATTTTTAATATTGGAATGGAGAAAAATTATTGAGCATAGGGCTTTTGTATAACAAATCATTACTTCCTGCGTTACAATAGGTACATCAATCATCAAAAACGAGAACATATTATGATTAAACGCTTTTTTATTCTCTGCTCTGGGGCAGATGCTACACTCCTAGAAACTTGCTCTAACGGTGAGCAAAACAAATATGCAGGTATAGGTGCAACTGTGTTTTTTACTGCCGTAATGGCTTTTATTTCAAGTAGCTATGCCTTATTTACAGTTTTTGACAACGTTTATACGGCCATCTTTTTTGGTCTTATATGGGGCTTACTTATTTTTAATTTAGACCGTTTTATTGTTTCTACCATTAAAAAAAGTGACAACTTTAAAAGGGAATTGTTACAAGCTACACCACGTATTATTTTGGCAGTTATTATTGCCATCGTAATTTCGAAACCTTTAGAACTAAAAATTTTTGAAAAAGAAATTAATCAGGTTTTACTAGAACAAAAAAATGACTTAACTCTAGCTAATAAGGAACAAATAGCACTACAATACAATCCTAAAAAAGAAGCGTTAAATAAATCCATAAATAATTTAAAGACTGAGGTTTTAACCAAAGAAACAGAGACCAATGCTTTGTACAATACTTTCATTGCAGAAGCAGAAGGAAGGGAAGGCACTAAACTCTTGGGTAAAGGGCCTGTCTATAAGGAAAAAAGAGAAAAATATGATGCTTCCTTAAAAGAACTACAAGCATTAAAAGAAATTAATGAAACCAAAATTGCTACTTTGGAAAATCAAATTTTAGCACTAGATACGGAATATGCAGCTAATATTACTAATTCTCAGCCAATCATTGATGGTTTTGACGGGTTAATGGCTCGTATTACGGCTCTTAATAAATTACCTTGGCTACCGTCTTTCTTTATTTTCTTATTGTTTCTAGCAATAGAAACATCTCCTATAATAGCAAAATTACTATCTCCAAAGGGCACTTATGATTATAAGCTAGAAGAGGAAGAAAGTATAGTTAAGAAATGGATTACCCAAAAAGTAGAACAACGTAAAACGTTAATGGATACAGATGCTGCTATAAATAAAAAGGTGTATGATGACATTGAACAAGAAAACGAAATATACAATTACAAAAAACAACAGGCTGAAAAATTGTTAAAACAACAAACGGATGCTTTTTATAACATTCAGATAAAGAATTTGTAATTACCTTACAACCAATAATTATTCAAAAGCTTAACATAATATCTTAGACTGTTTTTAATTTAAACGTAAGATTTATAAATATAAAACGTTGTTATAAAGTAATCCTTAGATAATACAATGAAGAACATTATTTTTATACTCCTTTTTTTTATTGGTTTTATTGCATTTGCTCAAAAAATGCCAATAACCCATACGCTTAGTGAAAAATATGATGACAGATACAAATATTCTAATCTACAGACCATTAGTGATGATGGTTCTGGAGGTTCATTATTGGTAAGGTCTTATTACACTGGATTAATACTAAAGCCTAAAGGGTATTACATAGAAAGGTATAATAAAGAATTAGAGTTAACACATGAGTATAATTACAAATTAAAAGGTAAGGATTTTATAAATGCTTTTGTGAACAATAGTAAAATTTATATCTTGTTTTTAGAATATAATCTAGGAACGCAAGCCTATGACTATGTTATACACCAAAGCTCAATTGACAATTTTTCTTTTACCAAGAAAACTATTCTTTCTATACCATCTAAACAAGTAGTATCTCCTTTAGATAAAAATTATTACAACAGGAATTTTGATTCTGGTTTTACTACAACTGTATTGTTCAACAAACGCAAGGATGCTTTTACAATTAGCGCCCATTTTAAAAAAGGGAAAGACAACCAACATTTTATTTATGTGTTTGATAATGATTTAAACAAAATAATAACTCACGATTTTTCTCTTGAAGTTGAAGAAAAAAACTACGCTTTTGAAAGCGTGGAAATTTCCAAAAACAAAAAAGAAGTGTTTTTGGTTGCCAAAGCATATTTTAAGAAAAAACGTTTTACTGCCTTAGAGCGTAAATTTCAATATGAGTTGCTTAAAGTTTCTGAAACAGAAAGGGTAATGAAAACTTTTGACGAACCAGGAAAACACCTAGAAGCATTAAAACCAATCCTCACAGAAATGAAATTAATCTGCGTTGGCTTTTATGCCAATAGAAAAGATAATAGATACAACGGCCTAAGTTTTTTTAAGCTAGATGAGGGGTCATTAGATATAAAATCTAAAAAATTCTTGCCTTTTACACCACAATTTATGGAAGATAAATTTGGATTGGAAGAGGAAGACAAAGAAGTAAAAAACCTTGTTTTTAAAAATGCTGAAATAGCTAGTGATGGCAGCATTCTTTTTAATGCTGAAGAGTATTTTGTAACCACTGGTTATCAAAATAGTGCTGGTGGATCCAGAGTAAAAATTAATAGATATCATTACAATGATATGGTAGCTGCTAAGCTAAGTAATGAAGGCAATTTAATTTGGATACGGAACATAAATAAATCTGAAGTAACCCAAGGTGATGGTGCTTATGCATCTTATAGTACGTTTACAAAAGATAATGACACTTACTTTTTTATAAGTACAGCTTCAGAAAATCCTCAATTACTGAATAATGAACGATTGGTTTTTAGACAAGGATTAGGTAGAAATAGAAATGTTTTTCTTATTAAATTAGATCAAAAAGGAGTTATGACCTATGAGAAGATTATTGATGATAAAGAAGCTCGCATTCCTTTACTCGTCTCTAAACCGTTGGTAAATAAAAACAAAATTTTATTTTACGCAAAAAGAGGTAGTAAAAAGCAATTGGTTGAGGTTAAATTTTAGCTAGAGTTAATTACGACAATGGTTTTCTCTTAGCCCTTTTTTTGAAAAAAATTGCATTAAAAACTAATATCCCAAGTGAATTACTATTCGGATGTACCATAAAAGCCATTTATTCAATTTTTTGTATGAACCTGAGTTTGGTCTAAGAATTTGATTAAAAAAAAGCTGCCATATTGAGTGATTTTTCATAGTGAAACTAATAAAAATTGTATCGCCCTTTTGGCAAGCTCAAGATGACAAAGCTTTGGGTTTAAAATTTACTTATCTTCAATACAATTTTCTATCGAAAATCACTCAGACTGATATAAATTTTCATACATAGAGCTCAGATTTAAAGGTAAAAAGTCTTAATCTTAATTAATATGTGATTAAAATTGGATTATTTCCATATATTTGGAATATGTCCAATAAAAATTTTATAAAAGGAAGAGGTGCGCAACAAAATACGCACAATAAGTTTCTACAGCATATTTATGAAACACGCGATGATTTTCTAGAATTTTGCCGTTTAGAAGGTGAAGAAGCAGACAATAACAGAACTAAATATATCCCTATTTTTCCAAAAACCATAGTAAACAAAGTTACTAGTCCAGACATAGGAATGGGATATTCTATGAATCCGTATCAAGGCTGTGAGCACGGTTGTATTTATTGTTATGCTAGAAATACTCATGAATATTGGGGCTATAGTGCTGGACTAGATTTTGAACGAAAAATTCTCATTAAAAAAGATGCTCCTCATTTGCTGGAAGAAAAACTAAAAAGTAAAAACTGGAAAGCACATAGCATTGTACTTTCTGGAAATACAGACTGTTACCAACCCGCAGAAAAACAGTTCCAAATTACAAGAGCTTGTTTAGAAGTCTTTTATAAATACAGACATCCTGTAGGCATCATTACCAAAAATGCTCTTATACTACGTGATCTGGATATTCTAAAACAATTAGCAGCCCATAATCTTGTTGGTGTAAATATCTCAGTTACTTCTTTGTCTGAAGAAACCAGAAGAATACTAGAACCAAGAACTGTAAGCATTAAAAAAAGATTGGAAACCATTAAAATCCTATCAGAAAACAATATTCCTGTAAATGCAATGCTTGCTCCTATAATACCAGGTATAAATAGTCATGAAATATTGGGCTTAGCTAAAGCCGTATCAGAAAACGGAGCGCTCTCTTTTGCTTTTACAGTGGTACGTTTAAATGGAGCCATTGGACAAATTTTTACAGATTGGATACACAAAACACTACCAGACAAGGCAGAAAAGGTGCTACACCTAATAGAAGCTTGCCACAATGGCACTTTAAATGATAGTAGGTTTGGTGTTCGTGGTAGTGGCGAAGGCAAAATAGCAGAACAAATACATAGCTTGGTAAAACTAGCTCAACATAAATACTTTACAAATAAAAGTTTTCCTAAATTAAATACAGACTTGTTTGAAACGTATAAAAATGGACAGTATTCCTTGTTTTAAATTAAAAAGGAACGCCGTATTCTTAACAAGAGACTATAACATTATAACTGAAAAAATTACACATTACTATTCCACTCGCTATAAAACTGATCTAAAAAAGTTAACATATACGTATGGCGATCTTCAGCCAATTTTCTGCCACTATCAGTATTCATCTTGTCTTTTAAAAGCAATAATTTTTCGTAAAAATGATTAATAGTTGGTGCTGTAGAGTTTTTATATTCTTCCTTAGTCAATTCTAAGTTTGGCTTAATGTCTGGATTGTACATTTCCCTATTTTTAAAGCCGCCATAATTAAAGGCACGAGCTATACCAATGGCGCCAATGGCATCTAACCTATCTGCATCTTGTACAACTTGTAATTCTAAAGATGTAAATGGTTTTCTAGTATTCTCTTCATCAACCTTTAAACTATTTTTAAAAGAAATATTTTCTATAATGTTTACAACGTGAGCTGTAGTTTTTTCATCAACCTGTATGGATTTTAAAAATTTCATTGCCATTTTGGGCCCTACAGTTTCATCACCATTATAAAACTTAGCATCTGCAATATCATGTAATAAAGCTCCTAATGATACTACCAAGATATTAACCTCTTCATTTTTAGCAATAAGCAATGTGTTATTGTAGACACGCTCTATATGAAACCAATCATGTCCGCCTTCTGCGCCTTCTAAGGTTTCTTTTACAAACATTTTGGTTTTCGCTATAATCTCTTCTGAACTTATCATTTAAAAGATGTTACGCCTGCTTTTACTGTTTCTTCTACCAATGCAATAAGATCATCTGCATTACCTATGTTTTTAATAGGAGAATGAACATCTATGGTAAAATGATTTCCAATTCCGTACGGAAATTTACCATATTTTAACAGCTTCCAAGAATTATTAATACTAATGGGTACTATTAATGCTGATGGTGCATTTTTCATTAAAATCTTAAGTCCCATTGGTTGAAATCTTTTTGGATGCCCCGTTCTACTCCTTGTACCCTCTGGAAAAATTACAGCACTACGGTTATGCTTTTCTATATATTTACCTAGTTTGGCAATTTCTGCTAATGCCTGTCTTGCATCTTTCCTATCTATTAAAACAGAACCTCCGTGTCTTAAATTATAGGACACACTAGGGATGCCTTTTCCTAATTCTTTTTTGCTAACAAACTTTGGGTGATTCTTTCTAAAAAACCAAATTAGAGGAGGAATATCATTCATACTCTGGTGGTTTGCTACAAAAATTATAGGTTTATCTGTTGGAATTTCTGTATCTTTTCTAAAAGAATACCTAGTCCCTAGAAAATGAGTACTACGCATTAAACACCAATTTAATAAACTTACACTCTTTTTATGGGCAGTATAGCCAAACATATTAAAACAAACCCACTGTACAGGATGAAACACCACTAATGCCAACCCAAAAAAGAAAAAATAGAGTATTGTTAGTGGATATGATAGAATTTTTTGCATAGTACAAAAATAAAAAACCGCTCTTTTTCTAGAGCGGTTCTTATAAATAATTTTAATTATTTACTTAACAGAACTCGTTATACGCTTCTTTTAAGTTTTCAGCAATCAATTCTGCGGGTCTACCTTCTATATGGTGACGTTCTATCATATGAA
Source organism: uncultured Cellulophaga sp. (assembly GCA_947491225.1). Taxonomy (GTDB): domain Bacteria; phylum Bacteroidota; class Bacteroidia; order Flavobacteriales; family Flavobacteriaceae; genus Cellulophaga. The sequence continues at coordinate 29,745 of CANLIE010000030.1, read as the reverse complement.
CCAATTCTCCGTTTCTAAACAACGCCATACTTGGCGAAGATGGAGGAAAAGGAACCATCATACCTCTTGCAGCATTAACAGCATCTGTATCTACACCAGCAAAAACTGTAACGGTATTGTCTGGCTTTTTATCATTCAATAAACTCATTTTTGCGCCTGGTCTTGCATTTGCAGCAGCACAACCACAAACAGAATTTACAACTACCAAAGTAGTTCCGTCTGTATTTATTGCTTTTTCAACAGCTTCTGCTGTGAATAATTCTTCAAAACCTGCAGATACCAAGTCTTGTCTCATAGGTTTTACTAATTCTGCTGGGTACATATCTTTCTATTTTATGTTAATAAACGATTTACAAAAGTAATTAATTTGTCGCATTTTTCTGCACTCCTTAACTTTTCATTTAGTCTTAAATTCTATCTTTGAAGAAATTATTAGATTTAAGTATGTTAAAGTGGGGAGCTGCAATCATTGGTTTTTTTGTTTTTCGTTTGCCTGGAGCGTTAATTGGTTTTTTTGTAGGCAGTTTATTAGACAACTTTGGAAGTCGTAACAATGGGGATGGCAACACCATTTTTGGGAATATGACCAGGCAAAAAGTATCTCCTGCAGATTTTGAAATGCAGTTAATATCACTTTGCTCCATTGTAATTAAAGCAGACGGTACAATTAGCCAACGCGAATTGGATTATGTAAGACAATACTTTGTACAGACGTATGGTAAAGAAAAAGCAAATACCATTTTTAGAACGTTTAATGAGGTAAATAAAAAACATGAAATTTCTGCTAAACGGATATGTTATTATTTAAACCAACGTGTTCGCTATGAAGTTAGATTACAATTGGTTCATTTCTTATTTAGTATTGCGCAAGCAGATGGTGCAGTTAGCGCCTCTGAGGTAGAAACAATTAGGGATATTGCTGCCTACTTTAAATTAGGTAAAAACGATTATGAAAGTATAAAGGCAATGTTCATTAAATCTGCTAATAATTCATACAAAATCCTTGAAATTACTAAGAATGCTACGGATGACGAGGTTAAAAAAGCTTATAGAACTATGGTTAAAAAATACCATCCAGACAAGGTAGTTACCCAAAATGAGGCCATTAAAAAAGGTGCAGAAGAAAAATTTAAAGAAGTACAAAAAGCATACGAAACCATACAAGCTGAGCGTGGTATTGGGTAGCTAGATGAAAACAGATAATCTCGTATACAAGAACAACTTTAGACAAAAAATAAATTAAAAAGACAATGGAAGAGTTTTTATTTTACATAGATTTAGGATTACAGCATGTATTGGATTTTAGTGCTTATGACCATATTTTATTTTTAGCAGCACTAGCTATACCTTTTACATTTAAAAGTTGGAAGAAAGTAGTATTATTAGCTACTGTTTTTACAATTGCTCACTGTTTTTCATTAGGTCTGTCTAGCTACCAGATAGTCACAATTAATGTTGAACTCATTGAGTTTCTTATTCCTGTTACCATATTAATTACTGCTTTGTTTAATTTGTTCATTGTTAAAAACAAAAAAGAGATACAATCTACTAAACTACATATGGTTGCCACTACGTTCTTTGGGTTAATACACGGTTTTGGTTTCTCTAACTACTTTAAAATGCTAATGGCAGAGGAGGAAGATAAATTAACTCCTTTATTAGGTTTTGCAACTGGCATAGAAATGTCTCAATTATTAATTTTGATTTGTGCTCTAGGCTTAACTTTTCTGGTAATAAACGTTTTTAAAGTAAAACAGTGGCTTTATGTAATAATTGCATCAATAATTGTACTTTTAATTACAATACCAATGCTTATTAATACGTTCCCTTTGTAAGTAATTCTGTTAAAATAAACCTTTTTTGATTGTACGCCTTATCTAAAGCAAGTATATTGTAATCATTACTATGAAAATGAAAGAAAGAAAACAAAAAAAATATGATGAGGCATATTTGCGTATGGCTCAAGAGTGGGGAAAGCTTTCGTATTGTAAACGTAAACAAGTAGGTGCTATAATCGTAAAAGATAGAATGATTATTTCTGACGGGTACAATGGTACACCAACTGGTTTTGAAAATGTTTGTGAAGATGAAGAAGGGTATACAAAATGGTATGTATTGCATGCAGAAGCTAATGCAATTTCTAAGGTTGCCTCATCTACACAATCATGCGCTGGTGCAACTTTATACATTACTTTATCTCCTTGTAAAGAATGTAGCAAATTAATTCACCAGTCTGGCATAGTACGTGTAGTATATCAAAACTCATATAAAGATGATTCTGGACTAAAATTTTTAGAAAAAGCAGGCATTAAACTAACCCACTTGCCATTGTAGTAAGATTATGAAAAACAAAATGTATTACATATGGCCAGTTATAGTTGCTTCAGTATTAGCAATTGGCATTTTTGTTGGAGGAAAATTAAACTTTAATGATTCTCCAGAAAAACTATTCACTACCAATTCAAAAAAAGACAAGCTCAATAGGCTCATAGATTATATAGACTATGAGTATGTAGATGAAATTAATACAGATAGTATTGTAGATGTTACTGTAAACAATATTCTAAATAAACTAGACCCACATTCTGTTTACATCCCTAAACAAGAAATGGCAGAGGTTTCTGAAAATATGAAAGGTGATTTTGTTGGCATAGGCATCAATTTTTATATGTATAGAGACACTATTTCTGTTATTAAAACCATAGAAAACGGACCAAGTTTTATAAAAGGCATAGAACCTGGAGATCGTATACTAAAAGCAGATGGTAGCCAATTATTTGGTAAAGATTTTCCTAGTGGTGTGGTTGTAGATAAATTAAAAGGGAAAAGAGGAACCACAGTAAATTTAGAAATTTTCAGAAAAAAAGAAAAAAAGATTTTTAGTGTAGACGTAAAAAGAAATACCATTCCATTAAAAAGTGTTGATGCTTATTATATGCTTACCAAAGATATGGGCTATATTAAGGTAAATAGATTTGCAGAATCTACATACAAAGAATTTAAAACCGCACTAAAAAATCTCCAAAAACAAGGGGCAAAAAAATTGACCTTAGATTTAAGGGACAATCCTGGAGGATATCTAGGTATTGCTGAACAAATGGCCGACGAATTTCTTAAAGACGGAAAACTAATTTTGTTTACTAAAAATAAAAAAGGAAAAATAGACAATGTTTATGCCACTAGAAAAGGAAGCTTTGAAGATAAACCTGTTTATGTGCTAATAAATGAACGTTCAGCTTCTGCAAGTGAAATTATAGCTGGTGCATTACAAGATAATGATATAGGTACCATTGTTGGTAGGCGTTCATTTGGTAAAGGTTTAGTGCAAAGAGAAATGGATCTTGGAGATGGATCTGCTGTACGATTAACTATTTCTAGATATTATACACCAACTGGTAGATCTATACAAAGAGATTATAAAAAAGGAAATACCGATTATTATCAAGAGTTAATGAAAAGGCATAAAAATGGAGAAATGAAAGAAGCAGATAGTATTAAAGTTGCAGATTCTCTAAAATATACAACCCCTAAAGGCAAAGTAGTCTATGGCGGCGGCGGAATAATCCCTGACGAGTTTGTTCCCATTGGTGACAATGAGCAGGAAGCCATTCTAGATTTGGATAGCTATGGATTTATCTCATATTTTATATTTGAACATTTAGATAAAGACAGAACAAAGTATACTTTTTATGACCGTCAAGAATTTATTGAAGACTTTAAGGTAGATGACACTCTGTTTAATAGCTTTATTGGGTATTCTCAAAAAAACAATATTGCATTGGATTTTCATAAATATGAGATAAGTTTAAAACGATATATTAAGGCTACTCTAGCAGATCAATTGTTTGATGCTAATGCGTATGCTAAAATTAAAAGTAGGTCTGACCCTATGTTACTAAAGGTATTGGAAATAGACAATCAAATTATGATTCATAAAAAACAGAAATAAGATTAATACTATTGATTAAAAATTGTTTGTTTTAAGCCTAATTTGGACGTAATAAAAATTTATGTCAATCAGACTTTTGATAGAAAGCTGTATAGGAAAAAAGTAAGTTTTAGACCAAAATCTTAATTCTAATACAATTTTTTATAATTTAATTGTATATCCGTTTTTAGTCATATAATCATTACTTTACCTTGAATTTATTTCAGGGGTCACATTACAGAAGGTTGTTACAGTAGAAGATATTCTGAAACAAGTTCAGAATGACACTCGACGTAAACTTACACCACTTAATGGACATACAAATAGGTTGACTATAAAAAATCACTTTATTTAACCGCTTTTTTATATTATGTGCTATGATGAAACTATTACAAAAGCAACAAGAATTCTTTAAATCACAACAAACTAAAGAAGTTTCATTTAGAAAAAAGGCACTAAAAAAATTAAGAGAAGAAATAACAAATAGGGAAGACGCAATATGTGATGCCATTTATGCCGATTTTAAGAAACCAAAGTTTGAATCTATGGCTGCCGAAACCCAATTTGTCTTGGCAGAACTAAATTATATTATAAAAAAGTTAAACATCTGGTCTAAACCAGAAAAAGTTTCTGGTTCTTTATTAAATTTTCCTTCCTCAGATTGGATTTATAAAGAACCTTATGGTACTGTTTTAATAGTTGCTCCATGGAATTATCCTTTTCAGTTGGCAATTGCCCCCTTAATTGGAGCTATTGCTGCAGGTAATACTGCCATAATAAAACCATCAGAAATAACGCCTAATACTTCTAAGATAATCTTTGAAATCATTACAGCTGTGTTTAAAAAAGAATATGTTGCCGTTGTAGAAGGAGGCGTGGAAGTCTCTAAAGAATTATTGGCACAAAAATGGGATTACATTTTTTTTACAGGGAGTACAAGAGTAGGTAAAATTTTCTATGAAAGCGCTGCTAAACATTTAACTCCCATAACTTTGGAATTAGGAGGAAAAAATCCTTGTATTGTTGATGAGACAGCTGCTACAAAGCTAAGTGCAAAGCGTATAGTATGGGGTAAATTTTTAAACGCTGGGCAAACTTGTATAGCTACAGACTACATCTTGGTACACAAAGACGTAAAAGAAAGATTGATTAATTCTTTGAAAAAAAGTATTGAAGAATTTTACGGAAAGAATATTGAAGAATCAAAGGATTATGCACGTACAGTAAATTCTAGCCATTTTAATACCTTACAACAAATGTTGGTAGGACAAGAAATAATTTTTGGAGGTTACAGTAATGAGAATGACAATTATTTATCTCCTACCCTAGTAAATGAACCAAAGCTAGACAGTAAATTAATGGAGGGAGAAATTTTTGGTCCAATTCTTCCTATTATTTCTTATAGCACTGAATCAGATATAGATAAGTATCTAATGAATTATGGAAAACCATTGGCCGTGTATGTTTTTTCTAAGAACAAAAAATTTAAAGAAAAAATAATAGACTCTTATAGTTTTGGAGGCGGGGCTATTAATGATACTGTAATTCAAATAACTAATAAAAGACTTCCCTTTGGTGGTGTTGGTAAAAGTGGTATTGGAGCATATCATGGCAAAACTTCTTTTAATATTTTTTCACATCAAAAAGCAATTATAAAAAGAGTGAACTGGCTGGATATTCCTTTACGTTACCCCCCTTATAGCCTTCCAAAAAAAATTGTAAAAAAAATAAAGCACTTATTTTAAACGCAAAAAGGCTGATGTTTATTTATATAAACATCAGCCTTTTCTAAATTATATAGACTCAATAATTAGAATTGATACCTAATACCCAAGGCTATATCTAAATCTAAATCATTAGAATACTTACTATTAAACCCTAATTCAGGTCTCATATCCAAGGAAATTAACAACGGAATATCAAAATTATACTCTATCCCTATATCACCAGCAACTAGTGCAAAAGTACCATTGCCTCCTTTATCAAAATTATAAGAACCAAGACCACCACCAGCACCAACAAACCAGTTAAAGTTACCATCTAAAGGCATAACCCATTGGTAAAGACCTACCAGTTTAAAAGCATCTACATGATTTGAGTTTCTCCATCCTAAATCTAACTCCAATCTACCACTTTCTGATAATTGTCGTTGATAAGATATTTCTCCTCCAAAACCATTGTTATCACCCACACGTAAACCTAGTGCATTTTTAGAGATGGATTGTGCTTGAACACTTATAACCGTTAAAGCTAAAATTGAAAATAAACTTAATATTCTCTTCATAATTTGTTTTTTAATTAGTAAATATACGATATAGACAGAAAAAAAAGACAACATATATGTCGTCTTTTTTTAATAAAATTTTGTTACTACTATTCGTTACCGTCAGTAGCGTCATCAATTTCGTCTATGACATCTTCTGCTCCATCTTCAATACCATCACCAACTTCTTCTATTCCGTCTTCAATTTTTTCTCCTGGGCTTTTGTTCTCTCTACATCCTATTACAGATATAGCCATTACAAATACGAATAATCCTAAATATGCTATTTTTTTCATTGTTGTTGTTTTATAGTGTTATTAATAATTAATTATATACTCTTCCTTTTACCTGTAAATAATGATACTACAAAGAGTATCAAAAACAAAAAGAATAAAACTTTAGCTATACCAGCAGCACCAGCTGCAATTCCTCCGAAACCTAGTACTCCTGCAATTATTGCCAGAACTACAAATGTAATTGTCCATTTTAACATATTATTTAATTTTTTAAGTTAATACCTATTTTTTAGAATACTTAAATTCTACACCACAAAGATGCTGGTTTATTAGAAGAGTGTTTAACACTATCAATTTAAACGTTAACTCATTTAAAAAAATAAGAAAAGTCTTATTTATCATTCTATACATATAATAAATAGGTATTATATATACAAAGACACTATTTGAGTCAAGATTCATTTTAAATGAGCAAAGCAAAAATAGAGGCAAACTATAGCTTCGTAGTAGGCTAAAAAAGTAGAAAGACTACTTCATAATAAATAATAATTTAAAATCTATAAACAATATGAATTATTTAAATATAAGTGATAACGAATTAGAACCAGTAGTAGGAGAATTAAACTTGCTTTTAGCAGATTATAGCATCTATTATCAAAAGTTAAGAAGTTTTCACTGGAATATACTTGGAAAAAACTTTTTTGATTTACATAAGAAGTTTGAAGAACTCTACACTGACGCTAGAACTAAAATTGATGAAATAGCAGAAAGAGTTCTAACACTAAGATATCATCCGGTAAGTAATTACAGTAAATATTTAGAAATTTCTTCAATTAAAGAAGTTTCTCCATTTATTACTGACACTGAGATGGTTTCTGAAATTCTAGGTGATCATCAAAAAATATTAAAACAAATGAAAACCACCATAGCCAATGCTGAAAAAGCTGGTGATGAAGGTACAATAGATATGATGGGATCTTACATAGCTAATTTAGAAAAATCTAGTTGGATGTTAGATGTATGGCGCAAAAACACAGAAGACCAATTAAAAATTAGATCTATTGAAAACGTTTCTTAAGACAAAAATATGTATTGACAACATATTTTTAACTTAAAAAAAACAAATGAACGATAAAATACAAACATCTTTTTTAGAGATAATAGAAAAAATTGAAGGCTGGATAACGAGCTTTATAGAGAATTTACCAAATATCATAGTTGCAGTAATTGTATTAATCATATCCTATTATACTGCTCGCATTGTAAACAGATGGGTTGTTAAAATAGCATCTAAGCGAATATCTCAAAATAGTATAGCTAACCTTATTGGTCGCATATCTTCTGTTTTTGTAGTGCTTGTTGGTCTTTTTCTAGCACTTGGCGCAATAGATTTAAGTAAAACACTAAATACACTATTAGCTGGTGCTGGTATTTCTGGTCTAGTAATTGGTTTAGCTCTACAAGGCACATTATCTAACTTATTATCTGGTGTAGTCTTGTCTTTTAGGAAAAAAATAGGAATAGGTCATTGGATAGAAACAACTGGCTATTCTGGCGAAGTAATTGATATTAACTTAAACAGTGTTGTCCTTAAAGAATTTGATAATAATTTAGTGGTAATTCCAAACAAAACTATTGTTGAAAATCCATTTAAAAACTACTCACTTACATCAAAAATGAGAATTATGGTAACCTGCGGTGTTGGTTATGAATCTGATTTAGAAAAGGTAGAAAAGTTAACAAAAGATGCAGTAGCCAATCTTTATAAAACAGATAACGATTCTGAAATAGAGTTCTATTTTACTGAATTTGCAGATAGTTCCATAAACTTTACTTGTCGTTTTTGGGTAGATGCTGAGAATGCAAAAAATAAATTGGACGCCAGAAGTGCTGCAATAAAAGCAATTAAAGAATCTTTTAATGCCAATGAAATTAATATTCCATTCCCTATAAGGACACTTGAGTTTAATAGCAATTTAAATGTTAATAGTATAAAGAATTAGAGATATACTGTATAAAGATTAAAATCTAGAAGTACAGGTATAAGCACTAAACTCTTGCCTAAATAATACAAAAACAAGCAATTACGTAATTATTTATTCAATAGTTGTTCGTTTGATTGGTGGTGATTTAAGGCCTCTTTTTAAGAGGTCTTATTTCATTTCAAAAAACGTAACAGAAGCATAAACACCATATATTATAATTAATTATCTTTGATTGTTGATTTTTTTGTTGAAAAGATCAATTTTATAGGTCAACCGCAAAAAAATATGGTTAAAATCACTATTAATGCTAAAAGTACAGAAGGTACTGTAAGGCAAATACAAGAAGTAATAGGTGGGACAATTAAAGAACGTTGGGGCGAATATACCTTGTGCGTGGATTCTAAAATAGCTCAAGGAAACATACGTTTTATTACTTTTGATTGGGGAGTTAACTTATTAGAATATGACATTACTTTTTTTGATGATGTTGTACTGGAAATGGATACTTCTAAATTTAACCCTATACATTTCACTTATTGTTTAAAAGGCTACTGTAATCATCGTTTTGGATACCAGAAAGAAAGTGACATAAAAACTTTAGAACAATTTCAATCCGTTATTATAACCAGCAAGGATGGTGGTTATAATTATGGTTACTTTCCAAAAAATGAAAAACTTGAAATTAATGTTATTCAAATTTCTAGAAAAAATTTTCTTAAAAAACGCCTTAATAATGTAGATGAACTTACTAAGAGGTTATATGAGGTGTTTTTAGACACAGATCATAAAAATACTTTCCGCTATTTTGGTACTTACAATTTAAAAATAGCTGATAAGATAAGTGCTTTAAGAAAAGTAAAGACCACTGGAATGATTAGAATTATGCAAATAGAAGGTATGATTTATCAAATATTATCTATGCATATTTTGCAGCATGACAGGGCTTCTAAAAATAAAAAATTACAAACTACATTACTACAGAAAGAGCTTAATATTATTAGGAACATTGCTAAAATGATTCTTAAAGATGTCTCTAAAAACTATTCTTTAGATATGCTTTGTATGGAATCTGGACTGTCACAGGCAAAGCTACAAGAAGGTTTTAAATTGTTATACACACGTACTGTAACAGAATACATAAGACATGTGCGTTTAGAAGAAGCCAGAGATTATATTAGAACTACTGATATGAACATCTCACAAATTGTATATAGTATTGGTTTTAATAGTAGAAGCTATTTTTCTAAAATATTTAAAAGTAAGTATAGTATTAGTCCTAGTGATTTTAAAGAGAGTACTATTTCAAAGGTTAGTGCTTAAATAATTAATGAAACAAATTTTTTATTTATAAGGTACATACTATATAAATCATAATTATTTCTTAAATCAAAAAACAATAAATTTCTACTTGGTATATTGTATATTTATTAGCTATTATGATTAAAACAAGTAAACTTCATTTTTCATATACTACTGGAACAAGTTTTAATTTTCCTGATATTTCCTTGGCGGAAGGAGATCACCTCTTACTACTGGGGCCTTCTGGTGTAGGCAAAACTACCTTACTACACCTATTATCTGGTCTACTACCTATAACTTCTGGAACCGTTACTATTGGTAATACGGAACTAAACAATTTATCCAGAAAAAAATTAGATGCTTTTAGAGGTAGGCAAATGGGCATAATTTTTCAGAACGATTATTTTATAAATGCACTTACTGTTAAAGAAAATTTGGCATTAAGACTATATTTTCCTGACAAACTAAAAGATAATGCAAGAATAAAAGAGCTTGCTAAAAGACTAGGTATTTTTGACCAATTAGATAAAAAAGTAATAGCATTAAGTGAAGGGCAACGCCAACGTTTATCAATTGCTATAGCTCTTATAAACAAACCAAATGTTATTTTTGCTGATGAACCAACTGCTAGCTTAGATGATGAAAATTGTGAAAAAGTTATTACCCTTTTAAAAGAGGAAGCTAGTAACAGCACTGCTAATTTACTTATAATTACGCATGACCTAAGAGTAAAAACAATGTTCAAAAACCATTTATATTTATGAATCTTGTAAAGCTCAGTTATAAAAACCTAGTGTCTAAGCCGCTTAATGCAGTATTAAGTTTATTACTTTTAGTCTTAAGTGTAGCTTTAGTTACATTTATGCTTCAATTAAGTTCGCAAGTAAAAGGCAATTTAGATAAGAATATAAAACCTGTAGATTTGGTTGTTGGCGCTAAAGGAAGTCCGTTACAATTGGTACTTTCATCAGTTTTACACATAGATGCACCAACAGGAAATATAAAACTAAAAGATGCAGAAAAATTAAGAAAAAGCAGGTTAGTAAAAGCTGCGGTTCCTGTTTCTTACGGTGACAACTACAAAGGAGTTCGCATTTTAGGAACTGAAACTAACTACTTAAAACTATACAATGCAGAACTTGCAAATGGCACATTATTTAGTAAATCTCATCAAGTTGTTTTAGGAAGTACTACTGCTAAAAAATTAAACTTAAAATTAGGAGATACATTTTTAAGTTCTCACGGTTTGGCAGATCAAAGTTTAGAAGAGCACCACGATCACCCTTTTAAAGTAGTTGGCGTTTTAAAACAAACAGGTAGCGTAGTTGATAATTTAATTATCACTAGTTTAGAAAGTATTTGGGACGTTCATAATCACTCTGGAGAAGAACACCACGAAGAAGATTTAGAGGTAACTTCTTTGCTTATACAGTTTAGTAACCCAATGGCAATGGTACAACTACCTAGGTACATTAATGACAAAACCAATATGCAAGCGGCACTACCCTCTTTAGAGATTAATCGTTTGGTTAAATTATTGGGTGTTGGTGTACAAACCATACAACTTATTGCACTTGCTATCTTATTGGTATCTGGTCTAAGCATTTTCATTAGTCTTTTAAAAGCTATTAGAGAACGCAGACAAGAACTTGCTTTATTACGCACATATGGTGCAACATCTGGACAATTACTTTGGCTGGTGCTTTTAGAAGGCTTATTTTTAGGCTTTATAGGTTATGTTGTAGGTTGGTTATTTGGCAGACTAGGGTTATGGGTAATATCTACATACGCACAAAACAGTTATGGTTATACGTTTAATTTAACTACGCCTACTAAATGGGAAGCTATTCTGTTATTTGCTACTTTAGCCATTACTGTTTTAGCTTCTGTCTTGGCATCATTATCAGTTTTTAAGCTGAATGTTTCTAAAATTTTATCATCAGAAAAATAAAACCTTATTTGGAACAATTATTGTGTTGCTATCTTTGAAAAAAAAATGCTATGTTAAAAAAAACAGGATTATTATTGTTTTTTGTCCTCTTTACTCAGATTACTGTTTCGCAAACTTTACTAGATTGGGACGATATGATACAAGGTGTAGCATATACAATACCTAAAGGCGGAGCTGAATTAGGTGAATTTTTAACACCAACATACAGCAAAAAAATGATAGCTTTAGAAGGAAAAGAAATATCTATTACTGGTTATTTTTTAGTACTAGAAGGCGTAAAGGAATCCTATATGTTATCTAATAATCCAATGGCATCTTGTTTCTTCTGTGGCAATGGTGGACCAGAAACTATTATTGAATTGTACTTTAATTCTAAGCCAAATTTTATAATGGATGATCTAATCTCTATAAAAGGAAAGCTTAAGCTTAATAGAGATAATCCGGATCATACCTATTATATAATAGAACAAGCAAACGGGTTTACTATAAAAATATAATATGCTCTTATCATTTTTTATATTATTCACTATTTTCTTTAGTTTTTTCATTATAACCCATAGAGATATCTACTATTTTATCATCTTACTATTTAGGTAGAATGGAAAAAATTGCACTTAAACAAGCTCAGCAGAGCTATAGAGAATAAGTTTTTAGTACTGAAATACTAGTTTTAGGCACAAAATTTTTATCAGAATTTCACTTAGACTGATGCAGTTCAGAAAAATTGAACACAGGTTCATACATAATATTATCATTAAAAATAACCGAATAAAATATTGATTTTCAATTAAGTACAGAATATTATTGACAAGAAAAAAGTATGATTTTGTTCTGAATATAAAAAAGATTTTTTTACAAAAAAATAAAACATACTTCTAAAATTGATAAAAAGAATTAATTTTGAATTTTGATTCACTCATTGCCAAAAAAACAATGGCCTCATAGTTCAACGGATAGAATAGAAGTTTCCTAAACTTTAGATCCAAGTTCGATTCTTGGTGAGGCTACAATGTTAATTTTATAAAAAAATTTACCTAGTAGTTAATTTTATCTCAATTTATTGTCAGGTGTTATCATAAAGCACCAATAGATTTCTGTATTAGAAATTAGTTAAGGCATTAAAATTCTTAAGATAAATTTTTCAACATTGTTTCTGTAGTCTTTTCTAAGTCAAATTCTGCTTGCCAACCCCAGTCTTTTTTTGCCTTAGAAGAATCTATACTTTGTGGCCATGAGTCTGCTATTTCTTGTCTAAAATCCACATTATAATCTATTTTAAACTCTGGTATATGTTTTTGTATACTAGCTGCAATTTCTGTTGGCGTAAAACTCATTGCCGCCAAATTGTATGAAGAACGCTCTTTTATATTTTCTGCCCCAGTTTCCATAATAGCTATGGTTGCTCTAATAGCATCATCCATAAACATCATAGGTAACTTTGTATCTTTAGATAAAAAACAGATATATTCATTGTTCTCTAATGCTTTATGGTAAATCTCTACAGCATAATCTGTTGTTCCTCCTCCTGGTTGGGTTTTCCAACTAATTAATCCTGGGTACCTTAAACTACGAATATCTACTCCATACTTGTTAAAGTAATACGAGCACCAACGTTCCCCAGATTGCTTACTAATACCATACACTGTACTAGGCTCCATAATGGTGTTTTGCGGAGTGTTTTCTTTTGGTGTGTTTGGTCCAAAAACAGCTATACTAGATGGCCAAAAAACTTTATTTATTTTTTTTTCCTTGGCGAGGTTTAAAATATTAAAAAGTGACCCCATATTAAGATCCCAGGCACGCATTGGAAATTTCTCTGCTGTGGCACTTAACATTGCTGCCATAAGGTAAACCTCATCTATCTCATAATGCATAACAACATTTTCTATAGCTTTATAGTCCGTGGCATCTAAAATTTCAAAAGGACCTGTGCTCATTAAATCTTCATTACCTTCTCTTATATCACTGGCTACAACATTTTTATTTCCAAATTTTTCACGCAATGCCAATGTTAGCTCTGTTCCAATTTGCCCACAGGCCCCTATAATCAAGATAGATTTTTGCAAAATAATGGTGTCTAAATTAGATTGTAAAGATAGTTCTTCTAGGCCAATTTTATAATAAAATAACCATTTGCAATCAAAAATTATATATAATATGTAAATGATAAGTTAAGGGGCTTTTTATCTTGTACTTTTTTTATACATTCGTCTTATGAAAAGATATGTACTTTTTTTTATATCAATTTTTGCGTATATTTCTTGTGATGAAATAAAAAAAGAAGCTGTGGCAGAGGAACAATTAACTAAAATTACCTTTAATGCCACTAAACTTCCAAAAAAAACAAAATTAGACTCAAAAGCTATTGTTATCTTAGAGAAATGGACAGCATACAAGTCCTTAAACACGGCAATTGATGGGATGTACAAAGCAGAGAATGACGAAGATTTACGTATGACTTTAGACCAAATCATTGAAGCTCAAAAACAATTGGAAAATTCTACTTACCCTCAAGAGTTTAACAAACAACATATTAAAAGTAGACAATTGGTTATTAAGACATTTGCCTTAAAATCTAAAGCTGCCATAGAGTATAGAACAAATATTCTAGAGCCTGCTAAGGAAATGATTAATGCCTATAACAATTATAGGAATCAATTTAACATAATTGTAAACAACACATTAGATTCTACCCTAATCCTAAACTAATGAATAAAATTTATATCCATTTCTTATTACTAATTTTTACACTGCATCTTACTGCACAAAAAACGGAGATTACTAAAACTATTGATGCTTGGCACAAAGCTGCTGCAAATACTGATTTTGACTTATACTTTAAGTTAATGACCAAAGATGCAGTTTTCATAGGTACTGATGCTACTGAAAATTGGCAAAATGATGATTTTAAAGCTTTTTCCAAACCATATTTTGACAATGGAAAAGCATGGAATTTTACAGCTATTGAACGTAATGTTTATATAGATAAATCGAATAAAATTGCATGGTTTGATGAATTACTAGATACTCAAATGGAAATTTGTCGTGGTTCTGGAGTGCTTAAAAAGATAAAAGGAAAATGGAAGATTGCACATTATGTGCTTTCAATAACAATACCTAATGAAAATGTATCTAAAGTGGTAGCACTTAAAAAAGAGAGTGATATACAACTTAAAGAAAAACTTAAAATAAAGCAATAAAAAAAGGGATAATTGTAATTATCCCTTTTTTTATTGCTTTATAACAAATCCTATTTTTTAGATTCTGTTTTTGTTGCTTCTTGCGCTTTTCTTGCTTCTATGGCCTGTTTACTTAAGCTGGCCAAGTTAAAATTTGGAGCTATTACTAATGCCTCATTTATTATAGCTAACGCAGCATCTGGGTTTGCTTGTTCTTTATTGTACTGCACCAATGCTTTTAAATGTAAAAAAGCAGCTTTAATAGGAACCTCATAGGGCTGCTGCCTTTCGTAGAAAGCATATTTCATATCGTCCTTTGCATTTGCCAAACCATATTCTATATTCTTATTGGCACCCTCTTTATCGCCAGATTGTATTTTTAAGTCCGCCAATTCATACGCTAAAAATATATTTGGTGTTCTCTTATACAAAATTTCAAATTGTTCTATTGCCCTTTTAATGTCCCCCAAGGCCTTTAATGAAATTGCTCTTACCTGTACTGAAAAATCAGAATCAGTATCCTTGGTTTCTACACCAATTGTACGTATAGCTTGCATATGCTGATTACTATTGGCATATAAAAATGCCAATGTATCTTTACGCGCACTATTGGGTGCCAAAACGTTTAAATGAGTAATTGCATTAATTATACCTTGGGTGTCTCCCTGTAGCTTCATCTCTTTATAATACGCCTCATAATGCTTTAATAAATTGCTCTTTGTTTGTGCTCCTACACTTAATGTAAAAATAAGCACTAATGAAGTAATCATCTGTTTCATTCTCATAATTTTAGTGAATCAAAACTATAAAAATATTTTTAGTAAAGTGTTACCAAAAACTAATAAACATCACATTAAATAAAAAAAGCCCTCTAATGAGGGCGTTTTAGCTAAAATAGGGAATAAGATTTGGGATCTTTTAATTTCTATTTCTTATTAAAAAAGGCCAGATTTGGGAAAAAGGCGTTTTATTATTTTTAATGTAATATTAATCAGTTTCTTTTTCTATAAACTATATCTCTCAATTACGATGTAAAGATATGCTGAACATTAAATTTTTCTCAATTTATGTTGTGAATCAATACTATTCTGTTGTATCAAAAACAAGAGGTACACTTTCTTCGATAAAGTGTACCTCTTATACTATAGATAGGTATAATAATTAAACTTAATACTCGTCTAAATGTTCCGGGTATAAAAAATTATTATACGGAAAACGTGTAATATGAATATCTCTAACCTCATCATAAACCCTTTTTCTAAAAGTATCTAGGTTTTCATTATTTAATGCGGATATAAACAATGCTCTATCGCCTACTTTTTGCATCCATGATTTTTTCCACTCATCTAGTGTAAAGTGAATTTTAGTTTTTTCGGTTACCAAATCATCATCATCAATGGTCTCATATGTGTATTGGTCTATCTTATTAAAAACAATAATTGTCTTTTTATCATCAGCCTTAATTTCTTCTAAAACCTTGTTCACAGAATCTATATGATCCTCAAAATTAGGGTGTGAAATATCTACTATATGCAAAAGTAAATCTGCCTCTCTGACTTCATCCAATGTGCTTTTAAAGCTTTCTACCAACTGCGTTGGTAACTTTCTTATAAAACCAACAGTATCACTTAACAAAAATGGCAAGTTTCCTAAAACCACTTTCCTAACTGTTGTATCTAACGTTGCAAATAATTTATTTTCTGCAAAAACTTCACTTTTACTAATAATGTTCATTAAAGTAGACTTTCCTACATTGGTATACCCAACCAATGCTACCCTAACTAGTGAGCCACGATTACCACGCTGAGTTTCCATTTGTCTGTCTATCTTGGCTAGTTTCTTTTTTAGCAAAAAAATACGATCACGAACAATACGCCTATCTGTTTCTATCTCTGTTTCCCCAGGCCCACGCATACCTATACCCCCTTTTTGTCTTTCTAAGTGAGTCCACAAGCCTGTTAGTCTTGGTAATAAATATTCATATTGTGCCAATTCTACTTGCGTTCGAGAATAACTTGTTTGTGCTCGTTGTGCAAAAATATCTAGTATTAATGTAGTACGGTCTACAATCTTACACTTTAAATGTTTTTCTATGTTACGTTGTTGACCAGGTGTTAATTCGTCATCAAAAATAACTGACCCTATTTCATTTTCTTCAACATATTTAGCAACCTCATCCATCTTACCACTACCAATATATGTCTTGGGGTTAGGTGTATCTATCTTTTGAACAAAACGCTTATATACTTCTCCACCAGCAGTGTACGTAAGAAACTCTAATTCATCTAAATATTCTTTTACTTTCTGTTCTGTCTGGCTCTTATTTATCACTCCAATGAGAACAGCTTTTTCATAATCAACAACTTTTTTCTCTAACATATATATATATTATAGTACAAATCTAATCAATACTTGCTAAGCTATTTTTGTATTTTAGCCTCAAATAATAAAAAAACATGTTTTTTTCGTTCTTTAAAAGAAAAAATAAGGCTAATTTGTTTACAATTGCTTTTTACAATTTGGAAAACCTGTTTGATACCATAAATGATTCTGATACTCTGGATGATGACTTTACACCAAAGGGAGAAAAAAAATGGACAAACAACAGGTATAAGAAGAAACTCTATAAATTGTCTAATACTATTTCCCAAATAGGTAAACATTCTTCTGATATTCCACCTGTTCTTATAGGTGTTGCAGAGGTAGAAAATAAAACTGTTCTTACTGATCTAATAAATTCTAGTCATATAGAAAGTATCAATTATGACTATGTGCATTATGATTCCCCAGATGAAAGAGGCATAGATACTGCTCTAATCTATCATAAAGATTTTTTTACGGTCATAGCTTCTGAACCAATACCATTATTTATAGAAAACCTTAACGGTGAAAGGGATATGACTAGAGATATACTCTATGTACACGGAAAATTGAATGATGAAGAAATTCACATTTTTGTTAATCATTGGCCATCTAAACGAGAGGGAAATGGTGAAACTGATTACAAAAGACTATATGCGGCCAATACCTTAAAAAGCTTTATGTCTAAAATTGAAGAAAAGATAGATAACCCAAATTATATTATAATGGGTGATTTTAATGATGGACCAAAAGCTGACAGCATAAAATCTTTATTGAACACCAATGCTCTGTTTAATCCTAGTGAAAAATTGCTTACTTATGATAGAGGCAGTGCTAATTATAAAAGAAAATGGAGTTTATTTGACCAAATCATTATTTCTCACAATTTTTTAAACTATGAAAAAGGCACTCATAGTTTTACTGAAGCCAATGTTTTTGATAAGCACTTTTTAACTGAATTTGAAGGTAAGTTTAAAGGTAACCCTTTTAGAACTTATGTTGGCAGAAAATATATTGGAGGGTATAGTGATCATTTTCCTGTATTTATACAAATAAAATATAATAAATAAGTTACTAAAACTTCTTGTACATTTTGAATTTACTGTGATAATATTTATATAAGTCTGAGTGATTCTCGATAGAAAACTGTATCAAAAACAAGTAAATTTTAACCTAAAAGCTTTGTCATCTTGAGCTTGCCAAAAGGTTGATACAATTTTTTGTTGTTTCACTTTAAAAAATCAATCAATTTGACGGCTTTTTTATAGTGAAACTGTCAACGAATTTCCTAACCTTTACAGAATTGACAAAATTATATTAAAATGCAACAGATTGCATATAAGAATTAAACTCGTTTAATTTCATCATCATTTAATAATTCTTCATTACGTAAACGCAAGAATACTTGAGCAATGGTAACAACATCTAACTCACAATAGGTTATAATTCTATCTAAATCATTTTCAATGTAAAAAACATCACGTACCATACTACCATCAATATCTTCTTTGGGTGAAGGTACACCAAGCACATTGGCCATAAGCTTTAAAGATGTAAAATGTTTATAATCTCCAAATTTCCACAATTCCATTGTGTCTAAATGTGGTACCTCCCAAGGTTTTTTACCAAATAAATTTAACTTAACAGGTAAGTCTATCTTATTTATAATCATACGTCGTGCTATGTATGGAAAATCAAATTCCTTACCATTATGAGCACACAATACATATTTAGGCGAGTTAAAATGGGTTTCTAGCAAATTTTTAAACTCTTTTAACAAGTTTTCTTCTTCACCAAAAAATGTAGTAACTCTAAAACTACGCGTTTCTCCTTTATTGTTGAAATATCCAATTGAAATACATACTATTTTACCAAATTCTGCCCAAATACCTGCTCTGTCATAAAATTCTTCAGGCGTAAATTCTTCTTGGCGCTTATATGCTGTTTTATGAGCCCATAGCTCTTTTTTTTCTTCTGTTAATTCTTTAAACTCTTTATGTTCTGGTACTGTTTCTATATCTAAGAATAGAATATGTTCCAAGTTTACTTTTTGTAGCATTGCTTTTGTTTATTGTATAATAATATTTAAAACTATATTACTCAATTTTACTTTTAAAAATTATGCCCAATAAGGAATATATTTCGCATGTTTCTTAGAAGTATTTTCTGGATCATAATCCTTTATCTGCCCCGATTTAATGCCTTCTGATATAATTCTTGATGCCATTGAGTAATTTTTTTCTTCAATACCAAATCGTTCTCTTAAAGTTTGATTAGTCATATGCTCTCCAGAAACATATTTTAAACAAGAATGAAGGTAACAAGCCCTTATTTTATCTTCTTTATCCATTTGCCTTAATGTCTTGTGAGCATATATGATTACACGTGTGAAGTTTTCTCCTTCAATGAACTTAGGCGCAGGCAATTGAAAATACTCACATTGATAAATCACTTTATCTATACCACTTCCTCTCTCTTCACAAATACTAATTCTTCTCATAAAATGAGCTAATTTTTCGTTTCTTGATTGTGGATTATGATCTATAAACCTCATTGTACTAATTAAAGGTTTACCTGGATTAGTTATTTCTACCCTATCGTCAAAAACCTCAACCATAGGTGCTGTCCCATTTTCACTAAAGTCTTGATGAATGATAGCATTTGCAACTAATTCTCTTATAGCTAATTCAGGATACATTTTAACCTCTTTTCTAAAAACTTTTCCGATTTCCTCATTTGAAGGTAGTTGATCGTTAATATAATTAATCAGCCCTCTAAATCCAGAAGCATAACCTTTTTGTCCAAGTTGTTCCTTTTTTGTATGCAATTTATTTTTTCCTTTATAAATAATAACCCTAACTGCTTTTCTTTCTAAGCTTTCAAATTCATTTAACTTTCTAGCAAAAAGTATTGCACATAAATTTGTGATTTTATAATTTTTCCCTTCTTTTAATATTAATTTTTCCTGTTGGAACTTATTAAAGATTGCTTCTCGACTTTCAGGAAGAGGAGAATTCGTTAATTCAAAATATGAAGGATAGTCTATCAATTTTAATACTTCTTCTGACTTTAAATTATACGCTGCAATTTCTTTTTCAAAACTTATTGAAGGGCTTTTTGTCCATATCAACCTCTCTTTTTCTGGATATTCATCCAGCTTTTTTTTATAAGATCCTATCCTAATATATGGTATTCCTTTAAATTTAACAGGTGTATTTTGTGTTGCTTTTATTTTTACTATAACCACTTTATTTCCCTCAACTTCAAACTCATAAAAGTTGAAATTAATTCTTGGCTCCAATAATCTAGCAACCCAAGGTATTAAATCTTCATTCCCTTTTACTTTTTTATTTGAAGTAAAAGATGTTCCTGTTATTCGATGAGTTTTATCATCAATTCCAAACACTATATATCCATATTCTTTATTATGTATACTAGCAGAATTAGAAAGAGCAGAAATATACTCCCCTATTTCAATATCATTATTTAATTTAAACTCAACCCATTCTGTCTCACTCTTGAAAGAGCGAAGCTCACTTAATAATATATACAATTCATTATCACTCATAATCACATAGATAATCTATTTTAAAGAACTGAAAATCAATATTTTAAAATAACAAAAATTCGCTTAGTCACATAACCGTCACATAAAACAAATGTAGTTAAAAGAATATATGTAATCTTTAAGAATGTTTGTTTTTTAAAAAAGAGACTGCTGCTTTGTGGGACTCTCGTGTTCTAAAAGCCATTTTTTACGATGCAAGCCACCCGCATAACCTGTTAAAGAACCGTCACTACCTATAACTCTGTGACAAGGAACAATAATCCACAATGGGTTTTTACCATTTGCCGATGCTACAGCCCTAATTGCTTTGGGGTCTCCCAGTGTCTTGGACAGCTCTAAATATGAACAAGTTTTACCAAAAGGAATTTTTAAAAGTGCATCCCAAACTTTTTTTTGAAAATTGGTTCCCTCTGGATTTAAAAGTAAATCAAAATCTTCTCGTTTACCATTAAAATACTCGTGAAGTTGATATACGGCATCTTCCAACACTTCAGGAATAACAGTGGTAATTTCCTCACTAGAATCTAAAACGGAAACTACAGAAATACCATTCTCATCACCTTCTATTTTAGTAATGCCTAAAGGTGTTTTTATATATGCCGTTTCTGTCATTTTATTTCTTCTTGCGAATTATTGTCCTCTCCTATTAAACCTAGTTTTTTTGCCCTATTCTCCCAATTCTTACGAGCCAAAGATTGCAAATCGGCAATGTGATCACTTTCATCCATAATCTCCATCCCCAATAAGGTTTCAATAACGTCTTCCATAGTAACCAAGCCACTTACAGAACCATACTCGTCTACAACCAAGGCTACGTGCTCTCTTTTCTTTATAAAAATCTCGAACAATTGTGGTATTGGGGTATTACGCTCTGTTGCTAAAATTTCTCTTTTAATACTAGACAAAGGAGAATCACCATTATTATTAATAACTTCTTCTAGAATATCATCTTTTAAAACAAAGCCAGTAATATTATCTAAAGAACCACTATAAATAGGAATTCTAGAAAAGCGCATTTTAGGGTTTGCTTTATAAAATTCACCAATTGTTGCTGTTTCAGGTGCATATTTCATAACTGTGCGTGGTGTCATAATATGCTTAGCTAAAATTTCATCAAACTCTAATAAATTACGTATAATTTTAGATTCAGATTCTTGAAAAACACCTTCTTCATGTGCTATATCTGCCATTGTAGTAAAATCTTCTCTACTTAATACACTACCGTGATGCTCTTTACTACCTATTAATTTGGTAAATAATTGTAGTAACCATAATAACCCTGTCCACTTTAAAATTAAAACCATAATGTTTAAAGCCTTAGTTGTAAATTTTGCTAGCTGTTTCCAATATGTTGCACCAATTGTTTTGGGTATAATTTCTGATGCTACCAAAATTAAAATAGTCATTAGGGTAGATACTACACCTACCATAAGATCTTCTGTGAAAGATATACCTAAAACACTCTTTGTTTCTGAGCCGTAAATTTCTGCATATGCTACTTTTGCTTGTACACCAACTAAAATTGCGCCTACCGTATGTGCAATGGTATTTAATGTTAAAATTGCAATTAGTGGTTTATCTACATCTTTTTTAAGCTCTTCTAAACCCTGTGCATAGCTTTTACCTTCTTTTTTTTTAACATTAACAAACGTAGGTGTAACACTAAGTAAGACTGCTTCTAAAATAGAGCATAGAAAAGAAAAGAAAACAGAAATGAATGCATAAAACAATAATAAGCCCATAGTATATAATTAGAATTACGAATGTAATGAAAATGCAGTTTATTTGTTTAAGGTTTATTCGTTTTATTAGCTATAAAGCAATAACTAATTGATTTGCTCTAATAATAGTAATAAATATTCTATTTGCATATTTTAAAGTCCTCTAAAAAACTTGTTGTAATATATAAGTTTTATTTGTCTATGTTGAATATAATCTGTTAAGCAAGAAAATAAAATCATTTTGTTCTTTGGAGCTGCCCAAAAAAGTACCTGTAAACTTTTAGGTCTAAAGTTGGACTACATAATAAATTTGGGGCTAATTAGTTTTGATTTACGTTTGGCTTTAAAGGGGACAACAACTCCAAAAGTCCTTGACTTCTATAAGTTTTATGTCATTTATCTAAAGTAGATGGACTTACTGGTTATCATACAACTTATCAAAACTATTCAATTTAAGAAGTAGCAAAGTTTCTATCTTACCAAGATTGCGTTAGACTTCAGTTTTTTAAGTGATTCTGAACTTTCTTTGACTTTAGTTTTTGATTTCCTTCCCATACCAAAAGTTATGTGAAATTAACGTAATTAAAAATTTAAATAGAAAATTGTATGTAAGACAAGTAAATTTTAAACCAAAAGCTTTGTCATCTTGAGCTTACCAAAAGGTCAATGCAATTTTTATTAGTTTCACTATGAAAAATCACTCAATATGACAGCTTTTTTTTAATCAAATTCTAAGACCGAACTCAGGTTTATAGTAATATGTTATGCTAAAAGTAATAAAACAACTGTATTTATGCTACCTTCTAGCTTCATTACAAAATTATACTGTATAAAGCAGGTTTAAAAATTGGAGCAGCTAAGCATCAGGATTTTTACCTCTAATGTTTTTGTAAAGCTTTATACCTAACATTAATAGTATAGCCAAAGCAAAAATGCCAACTACACCATAAATCCAATTTAAGGAATTTCTTAAGATGACTAAAAATACGATAGAGAAAAGAATTAGTGTAGAAGCTTCATTCCAAATTCTCATAAATTTAGAGGTATACATTATTTCATCTTTTTGTAATTGTTTAAATATCTGGTGAGTTTTTAAGTGATATAGAATCAACAAAAAAACAAAACCTAGTTTTACGTGCATCCACGAAAGTTGTAAAAAGGAAGGGGTAATAATAAGTAACCCAGTAGCAAAAAAAAGCGCTAATATGGCAGAAGGCCATGTAATAATATACCACAGACGTTTGGCCATTAATTTTAATTGGGTAGAAAGTATTTCTTTTTCAGGAGAGGGCTTGTCGTTTGCTTCTATATGATAGATAAATAGCCTAGGAATATAGAATAACCCAGCAAACCACGTAATTACAAAAATTAAGTGTAGTGATTTTATGTATGGTAGTATGTATGGGTAAAATTCGGTCATTTTATCTCTTATGAAGGCAATACACCCTCTTTCTCCCAGTTATTAGCCCAAGTTGCTACAACCTGTGCCCAGTTGTCATCATCATTTAAACAAGGAACATGAATGTACTCTTCTCCGCCAGCAGCTGTAAACTGATGTTTACCTTCCATAGCAATTTCTTCTAAGGTTTCCAGACAATCAGAAACAAAAGCAGGTGTAATTACGGCTAATCGTTTTTTACCTTCTTTAGGGAAACGTTCTAGTTCAAAATCTGTATATGGTTTTAACCAAGGATCTTTTAATAAACGCGACTGAAAAGAGACACTAACCTTATCATCAGAAAGCCCCAAGAAAGCCTTTACTTTCTCTGTGGTATTATAACACTGGTGTCTATAACATGTATTGTGAGCCACGGAATTTGTACTGCAACATTTACCATCTATCTTACAATGAAACTTAGTAGGATCAGATTTTTTAATGTGACGTTCTGGTATGCCATGGTATGAAAACAAAATATGATCATAATTAAACCCTTTTAGACTATTGGCAATACTTTCAGAAAGTACTTTTATATAGTCACTGTTATTATAAAAAGCTTGTAGGGTAGTAATTTTTAACTTAGGAAAATACTTTTCTTGCTCTTCCATAGTTTTTACGACAACGGTTTCAAAAGAAGACATTGCATATTGAGGATAAAGCGGTACAAGAAGAACATCATCTACACCTTGGTCTTTTAACTCTTGTAAGGCATTTTTAATGGGCATACTACCATAACGCATGCCTAAAGCTATTGGCATAGTGGTTTTTTGCTTCACTTTTTCTGTAAAACGTTCTGAAATTACTACTAAAGGAGAGCCTTCTTTCCACCATATTTTTTCATAAGCTTCAGCAGATTTTTTTGGTCTGGTCTGTAAAATAATACCACGAACAATAAGGCTACGTTTCCAATAAGGCATATCTATAACCCTTTCATCCATTAAAAACTCATCTAGATATGGTTTTACATCTTTGGCTGTTGGACTATCTGGCGACCCTAAGTTAACTAATAAAACTCCCTTCACTTTTTTATGATTTTTGATAATACAAAAATAAGGCTTGTTAATCAACTATTATAAGTTTCACTTATATTTATAATGATTCTTAGAAATGAACTTTGTAATTTAAAACAAATAATAACATCCTAATTTAACGTTAATTCACCTATATTTTTTTTGATACCTATTTTTTTAGTGCAACTTACAAGGGATTTGACTATATTTTATAAAATTAAGAATATATGCGTTTACAGTTTTACCTCTTTTCATTGTTACTTTTTTCATTATGTATCTCTGCTCAGGAAAAGAATAGTTTGTTATGGGAAATATCTGGGAATGGTTTAGAGCAATCATCATATCTGTACGGAACAATGCATGTAAGTAAAAAAATTGCATTTAGATTAGATGATGTTTTCTATGAATCTTTGTTAAAGAGTGATATTGTTGCATTGGAATCTGACCCTGCCACTTGGTTAGAAGAAGACAATAAGGCTGTTTATGGAAGCAATAGAAATTATGTTCCCAAAGGTTTTTATGCACATTCATTTATTGCTAACAACCCTACTAAAGAAGAGATAGGAGCTTATTTAGCTTTTGAGGATAGTGCCTTAAATGGAATACTATATAGAACCAGTGTTGTTGCACAAGATTTTGAAGAAGAAACATATTTAGATATGTTTATTTATCAAGCAGGACAAAAGTTTAATAAACGTGTATTGGCGTTAGAGGATCTAGAAGAATCTTCCGCACTAGTTGGAAGAGCTAGTTTAAGTGCTATGAAACAAAAACCAGATGAGTGGTTGCAAAAAAAATTACAGCAGAAGGGGATAGATTTTTTAATGCAAGATGCGTATAGGGAACGCAACATTAACCTAATAGATTCATTAAACTCAGCAATATATACCAATCATTATTTAAAAAATATGCTCTATATAAGAAATGAAAATATGGTGTTTAGTTTAGACTCCATAATAAAAGAGAATAAAGTGTTTGCAGGCATAGGAGCAGCTCATTTACCAGGGAAAAATGGTGTTTTAGCCCTATTGCGGGCAAAAGGATATAAGGTAAAAGCCTTGACATCTAAAACAACTCAAAAAGGAAAGCAGTTAAAAGAAAAAATAGAGAACACCTATAAAGAAAATACATATATAGAACAAATGCCAGATGATGAGGCATTTTTCATCTTGTTGCCAAACAAATTATACACAGTAGCAGATTTTAAGAATACTAGTTATATTTCTCCAGATTTAGCAAATGGTAGTTATGTAATGATTAGTCGCATACCAACGTTCTCATATTTAAAAAAGGGAAGTGAGTATGATCTGTCTAAAATTGACAATCTTTTATTTGAAAACATACCAGGAAAAATAATTGAAAAGGCAATTAAGGAAAAAGAAGGAATATCATTTTATGACATTAAAAACCAATTAAAGAACGGAGATCATCAACGGTATCAAATATATGTAACGCCGTTGGAAATCATTATTTTTAAAATGGGAGGAGAAAGTGATTATGTTACACACCATTCAGATACCATATTCAACAATATCAAGATAAAAAAAGGTTTGCAAGGAAAAGAGATTGTTACTTCTGGCTTTAATAACTTTTCAGTAAAAATGCCATCTAATTATATGTTTCCCAATAAATTTAGAGAAGGAAATAGATTGCTACAAGGAGTAGATCTAAACAATGATGATTACTTTTTTCTGCGCAAAGTAACACAAAATGATTTACGTTTTATTGAAGAAGATACCTTTGAGTTAAAGCAAATACAAAAACGATTTTACCAGTATATGGAATTGAGTCCAGTGTATGATGAGATAAAGATGAATAGGCTTACATCTAGTGCAATCTGTGATACTACCACAGGCAAGAAATTACACTTAATGACTACTTTTAAAAGGGGCGACTATTATTTATTAGGAACTGTTACCCAAGACAAGAATGTGGCTAGTTCTTTTTTTAAGTCATTTACACTGCAAGAGAGTAAATATAATGAAGCATTTAAAACTGTAAAAGATACCGCTCTGTATTTTACAACCACAACAACGGTAAAGCCGCCTAAATTTTCTATAAACAATTATAGCTACCAGAGAGGTGGGGAAAAACCTAAAAAATACAATTCTTACACAAAAACTAATGTTTACAAGAATAAAAATGGTGAAACCGTTAGTGTTACCCTAAACAAATCGCATAATTTTTTAATGCTGCCAAGTATAGATTCTGTATGGAACTTAAGAAAAAAGTTATATGTGCGTAATAATTTTATGGTAGCTAATGAGAAAAGAAGTGTTTCGCCTAAAGGATATCAGGAAATGCAACTTGTTTTGTTAGACACGGCTAGTACAAGAGGAATATTGGTTAAAAACATTTCTAAAGATGGTTTGCTTTATGAGTTAAAGGCGTTAATAGATACTGTACAAAAGCCAAGTGAGTTTGTCTCTCAGTTTTTTGATAATTTTTCACCAACGGACACTATTATTGGACGCGATTTTTTAGAAGATAAAACAACTGAATTTTTTAGTGCCTTAAAAAAGAATGATAGTATTATAATTAATGGCCATAGGTTTCTTCATTTTCAAGAAAAACATATAGATTCTTTGCAGTATTATATTTCCAATTTTAACTTTAAAGACAATCAGAAAAACATACAAGCATACCTTATACAACAATTAGGTAAGCTTAAAACACCCAAGGTGGTAGATTTTTTTACTGCTTTTTATGAAGATTCATACAGCAATTCCTATGCACAGGCCAAGATATTACAAGCCATTTCTAACAAGGCAGATAAAAAGTCTGTAAATCTATTGTTAGAACTTATGTCTAAGGATTTGCCTTTAGTTTCCAATAAAATGGAAATAAATAACATTTTTAAACCTTACTTAGATAGTTTGCAATTAGCAAGGCATCTTTTTCCAGAAATACTGGATTATAGTGCTATAAACGAATACAAAGAACCTATTTTTTCAATCTTAGCTAAGTTAAAATCTGAAGGCTTGGTAAAATCAAAAAGTTATAAAAAGTATAAAAAACAAATACTAAACGATGCTAAAATTCAACTAAAAAGGCACTTAGGACAAGATGTAAAAGATAGAAGGTTTAATAATTATAAATACTCTAAAAACATCAGATATAACACACTTGAAGATTATGTTGTTCTATTGTTCCCCTTTCATAAAGAAAAAGAAGTACAATGGTTTTATAATAAGTTGTTGTTAAGTAAAGACCCAGTTATAAAAAGTACATATGCTGCCTTATTAGCACAATCTAATTTAATAATACCAAATGGTATGATAGATTCGTTAGCTG
This sequence comes from uncultured Cellulophaga sp., assembly GCA_947491225.1. Lineage (GTDB taxonomy): Bacteria > Bacteroidota > Bacteroidia > Flavobacteriales > Flavobacteriaceae > Cellulophaga. The sequence goes on along the minus strand of CANLIE010000030.1, from coordinate 1,512 downwards.
CGAATCCTAAAAGTAGACAGCTACTTTTTTTAAAGTTACAAAAAGTAAATAGACTTACCCTTTTTTCAAAAAAATATTACAATCAAAAATCTCTGTCAGAGTCAATACTACATACTAAATACTTAAATAATACCAATAAGTATAAAATTGAATTTTTATCAAATAATAAAATACGGTATAAAGGTAAAACTTATGTGGGATATATTTACAAATGGAAAGAAGAGAAAGCATACAACCCCGCATCTAAATTATACTTATTGGTATATGATGAAAATAGCAAAATAGGAGCAAAACCATTTTATATAAGCAAAGGTCGTAGAATAGAAGATATAAATACAGATGCTGAAACCAAGGAAATGGTTACAGAAGAATTTTTATTAAAAGATAGAAAAAGAGCAGCAGTATATAGACCAGATTTTACTATAAGCAGATTAGGATTATAGTTAAGAACCAAATAGTTTTTTACATTTGAATATGAAAAAAAATATTTTACTTATTTTTTGTTTTTTTTGGACAACACTATTTTTTGCCCAAAATATTAGTTGTTCACCAAGAGATTCTGTAGCATTTACACAAAAAATAGCTAAGCTTCATACATTGCCTCAATATGCCAGCTACGGAGATTCGCTAGTTGCTATTGGAAAAACATTTTTAAAGATTCCTTATGTTGCCAAAACACTAGAAATAGGGGAGAAAGAATCTTTGGTAGTAAACTTACACGGATTGGATTGTACCACTTTTATTGAAAATGTACTTGCGTTTACACAATTATATAGAAACAATGAATCTACTTTTGAGTCTTTTGCAACCATATTAGAAAAAATACGATACAGAGATGGCAAGTTAGATGGGTATACTTCACGACTACATTATTTTACGGATTGGATTTCTAATAATGAAACAAAAGGATTGGTTAAAAACATCACCAATGAAATTGGCGGCAAAACTGTATTAAAAGAAATTAACTTTATGGGGACACACAGAAATTTATACCCTTTTCTTAAAGACGATAGTAATTATGCTAAAATCCTGAAAACAGAAACCAATCTTAAAGAAAAAGAATTTTGTGTGCTGGCACAGGATGATATTGCTGCTAATGAGCATCTAATACAATCTGGAGATATTATTGCTTTGGCAACCTCTATAAAGGGTTTAGATGTTACCCATACAGGCATTGCCATACGGCAAGATGACGGTAGAATACACTTATTACACGCTTCTACAGAATCTATGCAAGTAGAAATTACCAAATTACCATTAGTAGATTATCTTAAAAAAATAAAAAGTAATATTGGCATTATGGTTGCTAGACCATAGTAAAATTACAAAACTGCTACTTATCATAAACAAAAACCTCACATTTTGTGAGGTTTTGCTATAATGCTCGTTTGAAAATACTTTGTACAACAACTTGTATAAAAAATTACTACTTTTAGACTTAAACAAAGGTAGTTGCATTTTTGTTACATCTGATTTTCCTAACGGACAATCCTCGCACGAAAACCCGCAACT
>CANLIE010000029.1 GCA_947491225.1 uncultured Cellulophaga sp. | reverse complement strand
GAATTTATTAAAAAAGGAATAAGTCTTGCAAGTTTTTTCGTTGTATGGTAAGTTTTTTTTATTTTCTTAAATAAAAATAAATTACTTCTTAAATAACTCTTTTGCATATGATTATATCATTTTCCTTTATGTTATTTGCTTCTGCCAGTTGTAAATTTACGCCTTAGTAGTGTATGGTTAAAAGCAATTAAACGTCTTATAAAATAACAGTATTATTATTCATTTTATATTATGAAAATAAAGAAAGAATGTTTGTAAGATTACGCTTTAATCTATGGGTTCTAATTAGCAATATGATTAACTTGCTTAAAAAATCGTAAATTTCGGCTAGAATTTAAATTATATGCAAAGAGCGGTCTTATTTCTTATATTATTGCTTTGTGTTTCTTGTGATTTTTTTGAGTCCAAGGAGTTAAAAACTCAAAAGTTAGTAGATCAAGAAATAAAGGAAATAAATTGGAATACCATTGATCAATTTCCTTTGTTTATTAACTGTGATGAAATGGATTCAAAAGAAGATCAAAAAAAATGTTTTGAAGATACTTTTTTGCAACACTTTTCAAAAGTGTTGAGTGATTATGAGTTTGTTTTAGACAAAAACATTACGGATACTATAAATATGGATTTCTTAGTAGACGCTATAGGCAAAGTTTCTATGATAAATATTGAAAAAAATAGTGCTGTGGCAGATCAAATACCCGAGTTTAATGGTATTATTGCACGCGGAATAAAAGATTTACCAACTTTGAAACCTGCTTTAAAAAGAGGGATTCCTGTAAAGGCTAAATTTAGGATTCCATTAATCATAAACACCAAATAAACAATACCTTTTGTGGCAAATGAAAAAATAATCTTGGGAATAGATCCAGGTACTACCATTATGGGTTTTGGACTTATAAAAGTGGTAGGTAAAAAGATGGAGTTTTTACAGATGAACGAGTTATTATTACAAAAGTATAATGACCCATATACTAAGTTAAAACTAATTTTTGAACGTACCATAGAGCTTATAGATACATACCATCCAGATGAAATGGCCATAGAAGCACCTTTTTTTGGCAAAAATGTACAATCTATGTTAAAACTAGGTCGTGCACAAGGAGTTGCAATGGCAGCAGGTTTGTCCAGAGAGATTCCAATTACAGAGTATTTACCTAAGAAAATTAAAATGGCAATAACAGGTAATGGAAACGCAAGTAAAGAACAAGTTGCCAAAATGTTGCAAAGTATGTTAGGGTTAAAGTCACTTCCTAAGAATTTAGATAGTACAGATGGGTTAGCAGCAGCTGTATGTCATTTCTATAATGAAGGCAAGATAGAAACAGGAAAAAGTTATACAGGTTGGGATGCTTTTGTGAAGCAAAACGAGAAACGAGTAAAAAAATAATAAGATCTACATATTTATCAAGATAATGTCAAGCATCTATATTCATATTCCTTTTTGCAAACAAGCATGTCATTATTGCGATTTTCATTTTTCTACCACAATGGGTAAAAAAGAAGAGATGCTGTTGGCTATTGAAAAGGAATTAGAGCTTCGCAGAGCCGAATTTGAAAATGATAGTATAAAAACTATTTATTTTGGAGGAGGCACACCATCAGTTTTAAATACAGAAGAGATAAATAAAATCATACAAGTCGTATATAATAACTATACTGTTGAGATTAATCCAGAAATTACATTAGAAGCCAATCCAGATGATTTGTCCATTCAAAAAATAAAAGAATTGGCAGCATCAAAAATTAATAGGTTAAGTATTGGTGTTCAGTCTTTTTTTGAGGAAGATTTAAAATTAATGAACAGGGCGCATAATGCAAAAGAAGCAGAGAACTGCATTAAGGAGGCAACTAAGTATTTTGATAATATATCTATAGATTTAATATATGGAATGCCAGAAATGTCTAATGAAAAATGGTTGCTAAATATAAAAAAAGCACAGTCGTTTAATTTACCACATATTTCCAGTTATGCACTTACAGTAGAACCTAAGACAGCTTTGGAAGATTTTGTAAAAAAAGGAAAAATAAAGCCAGTTAGAGATAATGTTGCTCAAGAACATCATAGAATATTAGTAGAAGAGTTGGAAAAATCTAATTATGTAAATTATGAGTTTTCCAACTTTGGGAAATCTGGCTATTTTTCACAAAATAATATGGCATATTGGCAAGGGAAAAAATATATGGGTATTGGTCCATCTGCACATTCTTTTGATGGTGTAAAAAGAAGCTGGAACATAAATAACAACCCTAAATATATAAAAGCAATAAATAATAATAAGCAGCCTAGAGAGATAGAAGAGCTTACAATTACTGATAGATATAATGAGTATGTTATGACAGGGTTACGAACTATTTGGGGTGTTTCTTTACAGAAAGTAAAAGCAGATTTTGGAGAAAATTATGTATTATATATAAACAAAGAAGCAAGTAAAAAAATTGAAAAAGGTCTACTGAGATTGGATGAAGATAAGCTTCTGGTTACCAAAAAAGGAAAATTTTTAAGTGACGGAATTGCATCTGATTTATTTATCATTAACTAACCCGTTATGTATTTTGATAAAATTCTGTCAATTAGAATTAATTTTACAATGTAAATAAGTGAAATTTGTATCGAGAATAATAATTTTCATTTCTCAAATCTCAAATCTCAAATTAGTTCTCGATACAAGTTTTTATAAAAAAAAATCACTTGAACCCACATTTAAGAAACTATATGATTTAAAATGGACAATGAATTTAACTTAAACTTTATACTAAAGTAAAATATAAAATGAAGGCAATTATAAAAGTAAGATCTAAAAATTATACAGTAGATTTAACTAAGCCATTAGATATATCAATGCCATTAAGAGGTAATACGTCTAATGTAAACGTTTGGTATGTAGACCATCCAACCATAGAGCCACATATAGAAGATGGTTTTGTTGGGGCGGTAAGTCAAGGTTCATCCGTTAATTTTAATACTATTTCCTTTAACCCACATGCACACGGTACTCATACAGAATGTGCTGGCCATATTACGGAGGAGTTTATGTCCATAAACCAAACGTTGAAACAGTTCTTCTTTTTGGCTGAGGTAATAACCATAGCACCAGAAAAGAGGGGTGCCGATTTTGTGATTTCTAAAAAACAATTACAATATGCTCTAGGCAACAAAAAAAGAGAAGCAGTTATTATACGTACTATACCTAATTTGTCAGATAAAATTTCAAGGCAATATTCACATACTAATCCACCTTATTTGTTAGAAGAGGGAGCAGAATTTTTAAAAGAAAAGGAAGTAGAGCATTTATTAGTAGATTTGCCCTCAGTAGATAGGGAAAAAGATGATGGATTGTTGTTGTCCCACAGGGCATTTTGGAATTTTAAAGGTAATATTAGGGAAAATGCAACAATAACAGAACTTATTTTTGTAAGGAATCATATAGTTGATGGCACATATTTTTTAGACCTTCAAGTAGCTCCTTTTGAGAATGATGCAAGTCCAAGCAGACCTGTTTTGTATAAAATTGAAGAATAAATGAAAACTATACTGAGAATAGAAGAATTGGGAATGTTGGTTTTAGGAATATACCTCTTTAGTTTATTGCCATATGACTGGTGGTGGTTTTTAGTACTTATATTAGTGCCAGATATAGGAATGCTGGGATATTTAATTAATGCTAAAATAGGAGCTTATTCATATAATATCTTTCATCATAAAGGTATTGCAATTATATTGTATATGGTAGGTATATATCTTTCACTACCTTTATGTAAGTTAGTGGGTGTTATGCTGTTTTCACATGCTGCATTAGATAGATTTTTTGGTTATGGATTAAAATATGAAAAAGGGTTTAAATATACCCATTTAGGAGAAATAGGAAATGGATAGCATTATTGAAGTTTTTTTTGGTTTAATATTAGGCGCAATTTTAATGTATTGGGTGTACTCTTTTTTTAGGAAAAAGAAGAAAAAAGAAGTAACATATCATCAATCTAGTGTTTTGTTAGAAAAAATAAGAAGAGTATGTAAGTTAATTTCAGTAGAAGGAGATTTTGCAGAAGTGTATCAATATCAAAATACCAAAGAACATTTTATGAGTTTGGTAAGTAGTAAAAAGAAAGCTTTGGTAATTATTAATGCCAAGGTACAAATAGGGTATGATTTAAAGAAGGTGTTTTTAAATGCAGATGATTCAAAAAAGAAAATTATACTTACTAACTTTCCTGAACCAGAAGTACTTTCCATATCTCCTGATTTGCAATTTTATGATATAAAAAATGGCTTTTTTAATTCCTTTTCGCCAGAAGATTTGACTAATGTTAACAAAGAGGCTAAAAATCATATTTTAGAAAAAATACCTGTTAGTGGTCTTATGGATACTGCACGTAAAGAAGCAATGGAAGCAGTGCTGTTAATAGAAACAATTGTTGAAACAATTGGTTGGACATTAGATTATTCAGCCCTAAAAATTGAGAATAAAAAAGAAGTAAAACTAATAAAAGAACAAATAAAGTAGTTACTTTTTAATAAGCTAAACATTATAGTGAATATAGAAGAATATAGAGCGTATTGTATTGACAAAAAAGGAGTTACAGAAGAATTTCCTTTTGATGATCATACACTGGTGTTTAAAGTTATGGGAAAAATGTTTGCGCTTATTGCTTTAGAGCGATTACCATTGCAAACCAATTTAAAATGCAATCCAGAACGAGCTATTGAATTGCGAGAAGAGTATGATGGGGTTATTATTCCAGGCTATCATATGAGCAAAAAACATTGGAACACGGTATTTTTAGATAACCTTTCTCCTGTATTTATAAAGGAATTGGTAGATGAGTCATACAATTTGGTAGTTTCAGGGCTTACCAAAAAACTACAAGCAGAATTGGGTAGTTTGTAGTAAGAACCAATATCTTTACACCTTGTATTAATTAATAAAATCTGTTGTCCGTTTTTGAGTTGAATAATTTTCTAAATGTCAGTTCAAGTAATTTTTGATAAAAAATTGTATTGAGAATTAATTTAGTGATGAAAATTCTTATTCTCGATCTCGATACAAATTTTACTTATTTCCATTGTAAAATTTACTCGAATTGACAAAATTTCATCAAAAAGCACAATGGGTTAATAAAATAAGGTTTTAAAGATGGATGAACTCCTTGCTTTTTATGCTAAGAATATTACAGGCTATAAAGAAAAATCTAGTAAAGTAAAATCCTTACTATGGATGTCTAGTTTATTAAGATTAGGTGTGTTTTTATTGGCTGCTTTTGGTATTTACTTTTTTATAGGAAATACAAAGGTTGTCTTGGCAGTTGTCTTGTTGACTATTATCGTATTTGTTTTTTTAGTTTCCAGACATTCAGATTTGCAATACAAATACCATAAATTCTTAGCATTAATCAGGATAAATGAAATAGAGATTGATGTACTGAATAGAAAATTTCACCACTTACCAGATGGAAACGAATTTAATGATCCAACACATTTTTACAGTCAAGACATAGATCTTTTTGGTAAAGGATCTTTTTATCAATATTGTAATAGAACAGCTTTGGAGCAAGGGAGTGAAACCTTGGCAGAAATATTTACAGAAAATAATATTGAGAAAATAAAACTAAAACAAGAAGCAATAAAAGAGTTGGCAGCAAAACCAGAATGGAGACAAGAATTTTCTGCTGTAGCAACTTTAGCTAAAACAGAAATACCATATAAGAAAATAACAAGTTGGTTACATAGCTATAAATCCTTTATATCTAAAAAGATAAAACATATACCAACTGTTTTTTCAACAATATCTGTGCTTTTGTTTGTGCTTTATTTTTTAGGATATGTACCTGGTTTTTCAATTATGATTTGGTTTTTGTTGGGAATGATAATCACGAGCATTTATTTTAAAAAAATAAATAAATTATCATCAGATACTAGTAAAGTACAATCGATTTTTCAGCAATACCAAAAATTAATAGTTGAAATTGAAAATGAAAACTTTACATCGGCATTATTAAAAGAAAAAAAAGATGTAATTATCCAAAACAATAAGAAAACATCTGCTATACTTCAAGAATTTGCAAGAATTTTGGGAGCATTGGATCAACGCAATAATATGATTTTTAGTTTTCTAGGCAATGGATTTTTGCTGTGGGATGTTAACCAATCCTACAAGATTGAAGCGTGGATTAAGAATTACGGATTAGCTGTAGAAGAATGGTTTAATGTCATTGCATTTTTTGATGCCTATAATAGTTTAGGGAATTTCATTTTTAATCATCCTAACTACATATTTCCTACAATAAAAAAAGGTGGGAAGCTTTTAAAAGTTGAAAATGCAGCACACCCGTTATTGGATCCTAATAAAAGTGTAAAGAATGATATTGAAATAGATAAAGCGCAATTCTTTATAATTACAGGTGCAAATATGGCAGGAAAAAGTACTTTTCTTCGTACGGTCTCTTTGCAAATAGTAATGTCTAACATAGGCTTGCCAGTTTGTGGTATAGCTGCACAATACTCACCAATAAAGTTAATAACAAGTATGCGTACAACCGATTCATTAACAGATGATGAATCTTATTTCTTTTCAGAATTAAAGCGGTTAAAGTTTATAGTTGATGAAATACAGAACGATAGTTATTTTATAGTTTTGGATGAAATATTAAAAGGAACTAATAGTACAGATAAAGCAATAGGTTCTCGTAAGTTTGTGCAGAAATTAGTAGCATCTAAATCTGCAGGAATCATAGCAACCCACGATCTTAGTTTATGTGAAGTAGCCAGTGAACTACCTCAAGTAAAAAACTATTATTTTGATGCAGAAATCATAGATAACGAATTGCATTTTGATTATAAGTTTAAAGATGGCATTTGCAAAAATATGAATGCATCTTTTTTATTAAAGAAAATGGAGATTGTAGATTAAAAATAAACCCTAACAAAAGGCATAAAGGCATTTGAGTAAATACTTTTGTTTTCCTTGTAAAGAACATCATAGCGTACGCCAAAGGTGATATTTCTGTTAGCGTATCCTATACCTAAGAATAAAGCAGGATTCCAATAATTGTCTTCAATATTGGCTCCATCTAACTCAAATTTTCGGTTAATTCGTAATTGCTCAAATTCAGCAGATAATTGTATAGACGGTAAAATACTATAGTAGCTTAAAACGCTAGCTCCATAAGCTACTAACTTAGAGTCTCTAAATTTAGAATAGTTTAGGTTTAGCCCAGAGCCAATTGCAAGTTGGTTATTAACTTGGTAAATGGCATTAGGAGAAATGCTAGCATTAAAAGTGTCATTCCCAAAACCTAATCCAAAACCACCACCAAAACGAACGTTGTCCCAAAAATTAGTAGTACTGTTTAGAGCTTGCGCAGAAGCTGTTTTTGAGAATAAAGCAACAATGAGTACGGTAAAAATCAATAATTTTGATAATCTATCTTGGTTTTCTGTCATTATCTTTATTTTTTTAGAATATTAGCAACTAAGATATGCTTATAAATGCTAAATGTTGTATTTTTGGCTAAAATTTTGTTCAAAAGACAGAGAGGAACTCCAATGGATAAATATTCGTTTTTAAACGCAGCGCATACTTCATTTTTTGCGACTTTATATGATAAATACTTAATAAGCCCAGATAGTGTAGAGCCTAGTTGGCGCGCTTTTTTTCAAGGTTTTGACTTTGGTCAGGAGACAGCATTGGAAGAATTTTCTGAAAATGAAACAGTAACAACTATACCAGAACACTTACAAAAAGAATTTAAAGTAATTAAATTAATAGATGGGTATAGAACTAGAGGGCATTTGTTTACAAAAACAAACCCAGTTCGTGAAAGAAGGCAGTACACCCCAACATTAGAATTAGAAAATTTTGATTTATTAGAGTCTGATTTAGATACTACTTTTACTGCTGGTGAAATTTTAGGAATTGGGGCTGTGTCTCTTCGTGAGATTATTAAACACTTAAAAAGTATATATTGTGATGCTATTGGTGTGGAGTACATGTATATTCGTAAGCCAAATAAAGTAAAGTGGATACAGAATTGGTTAAATGTAAATGATAACCATCCGCAATTTAATGACGACAGAAAAAAACATATTCTTAAAAAACTAAACCAAGCCGTTTCTTTTGAGAGTTTTTTGCATACAAAATATGTTGGTCAAAAACGTTTTTCTCTAGAAGGCAATGAATCTTTAATTCCTGCATTAGATGCCGTAGTAGAACGTGCAGCAGAAATGGGAGTAGAGCAGTTTGTAATGGGTATGGCTCACCGTGGTAGGCTTAATGTACTTACCAATATTTTTGGCAAGGCAGCTAAAGATATTTTTAGTGAGTTTGATGGTAAGGATTATGAAGAAGAAATTTTTGATGGTGACGTAAAATACCATTTAGGTTGGACATCTGAGCGTAAAACCAATAATGGTAATAAAATTAAAATGAATATTGCACCTAACCCATCTCACTTAGAGACTGTTGGTGCAGTAGTAGAAGGTATTGCTAGAGCCAAACAAGATGCCCACTTTCCAGAAGATTTTTCTAAAGTATTACCAATTGTTGTTCATGGAGACGCAGCAATAGCAGGTCAAGGATTAGTGTATGAGGTAGTGCAAATGGCAACACTAGATGGATATAAGACAAACGGTACCATACATATAGTTGTAAACAACCAAATTGGTTTCACAACAAATTATTTAGATGCTAGGTCTTCTACGTATTGTACAGATGTTGCTAAAGTAACTTTAAGTCCAGTATTACATGTAAATGCAGATGATGCAGAGGCGGTAGTACACGCTTCCTTATTTGCATTAGAATATAGAATGCGTTTTAATAGAGATGTATTTATAGATTTACTGGGCTATAGAAAGTATGGACATAATGAAGGTGATGAGCCTCGTTTTACACAGCCTAAATTATATAAAGCAATATCTAAGCATAGTAATTCTAGAGACATCTATGCGGAGCGTTTGCTTTCAGAAGGTGTTATAGAAAAAGACTTTGTAAAAGAATTAGAGGATGAATATAAGGCTTCTTTAGAAGAAGAATTAGAAGATTCTAGAAAAGAAGATAAGACAATTATAACGCCTTTTATGGCTGATGAGTGGAGTGGCTTTACAACTGTTAGAGAACGGCAGATGATGAAAACTGTTGACACTACTTTTGATAAAGATAAGCTTACAGATATTGCTAAGGTAATTACAGAGTTACCAGAAGATAAAAAGTTTTTACGTAAGGTTGAAAAGTTAGTTAAAGATCGTAAAAATATGTTCTTTAATACTGATAAATTAGACTGGGCTATGGGAGAGCTTTTAGCTTATGGTACCTTGTTACAAGAAGGGTATGGAGTAAGAATGTCTGGGCAAGATGTAGAAAGAGGCACCTTTTCTCACCGCCATGCAGTTATGAAAGTAGAAGAAAGCGAAGAGGAAATTATTTTATTAAATCACTTATCTAAAGAGCAAGCTAAATTTCAAATATACAATTCATTATTATCTGAGTATGGTGTGGTTGGGTTTGATTATGGTTATGCAATGGCTAGCCCTAAAACACTTACTATTTGGGAGGCACAATTTGGAGACTTCAGTAATGGCGCTCAAATTATGATAGACCAGTACATATCTGCAGCAGAAGATAAATGGAAATTGCAAAATGGATTGGTAATGTTATTACCACACGGTTATGAAGGGCAAGGGGCTGAGCACTCATCTGCACGTATGGAAAGATATTTACAGCTATGTGCTAGAGATAATATGTTTATTGCAGATGTAACAACACCAGCACAAATGTTCCATATTTTGCGTAGACAAATGAAGGTTAATTATAGGAAGCCTTTAATTATTTTTACCCCAAAGAGTTTGTTAAGGCATCCTAAAGCTGTTTCATCAGTAGATGAAATTGCTAACGGATCTTTTCAAGAAGTTTTAGATGATACTTCTGCCAATGTAAGCAAAGTAAAATCCTTAGTTTTTTGTACAGGTAAATTCTATTATGATTTATTAGCTGTAAAGGAAGAACAAAATAGGGAAGATGTTGCTTTGGTAAGGGTAGAACAATTGTTTCCATTACCATCAGATAAAATGACAGAAATCATTGGTAAGTACACCAATGCAGATGATATTGTATGGGCACAAGAAGAACCAAGAAATATGGGTGCTTGGAGTCATATAATGATGCATTATGCATATGCTAACAAGCTAAGAGTTGCTTCTAGACGCTTTTATGCATCTCCGGCTGCTGGTAGTGCAGTGCGATCTAAACGTAGACATCAACAAGTAATAGATTTTGTCTTTGATAAAACCAAGGACAATATGACAAAAAGATAAATAAAGTAACACATCAAATAGAATAGTAGGATGATTTTAGAAATGAAAGTCCCTTCGCCGGGAGAATCGATAACCGAAGTAGAAATAGCAGAGTGGCTAGTACAAGACGGAGATTATGTGGAAAAAGATCAAGCTATTGCAGAAGTAGATTCAGATAAAGCTACCTTGGAACTTCCAGCAGAGCAAAGCGGAATCATTACATTAAAAGCAGAAGAAGGTGATGCTGTTGCAGTAGGTGCCGTTGTTTGTTTAATAGATACGTCTGCGGCTAAACCAGAAGGTTCAGCTAATACTCCTGCTAAAGAAGAGAAAAAAGAGGAAACTGTTCCTAAAACAACTGCTTCTAAACCAGCAGAAGCAAAAAAAACATATGCAACAGGGACAGCATCTCCTGCAGCAAAGAAAATATTAAGTGAAAAAGGGATAGAGGCATCTACTATATCTGGTACAGGTAAAGATGGTAGAGTTACTAAAGATGATGCTGTAAATGCAGTCCCATCTATGGGTACACCAACTACTGGTGGTAATCGTGGTGAGTCTCGTTCTAAATTATCTATGTTACGTCGTAAAGTAGCAGAGCGTTTAGTTTCAGCTAAAAATGAAACAGCAATGTTAACTACGTTTAACGAAGTAGATATGTCTTCTATTTTTGCTTTACGTAACCAATACAAAGAAGAATTTAAATCTAGGCATAATGTTGGCTTAGGGTTTATGTCTTTCTTTACTAAAGCAGTAGTGCGTGCATTAGAAATGTATCCATCAGTAAATGCAATGATAGATGGTAAGGAAATGATTTCTTACGATTTTGCAGATATTAGTATTGCCGTGTCTGGACCCAAAGGACTAATGGTACCTGTAATTAGAAATGCAGAAAACTTAAGTTTTAGAGGGGTAGAAGCAGAAGTAAAACGTTTGGCTATTAGAGCTCGTGAAGGAGAAATTACTGTAGATGAAATGACTGGCGGAACATTTACGATTACAAATGGGGGTGTTTTTGGTTCTATGTTATCTACGCCAATTATTAACCCTCCGCAAAGTGCTATTTTAGGAATGCATAATATAGTAGAGCGCCCAATAGCTAAAAATGGAGAAGTTGTAATAGCTCCTATAATGTATGTAGCATTATCTTATGACCATAGAATTATTGATGGTAAAGAATCTGTAGGTTTCTTAGTTGCTGTTAAAGAAGCGTTAGAAAACCCAGAAGAATTATTAATGAATAACAATGTTAAAAAAGCATTAGAGATGTAGTTTTAACTATTTTAAATACAAAAAAGGGTAGAAGTACAACTTCTGCCCTTTTTGTTTTATAACCTGAGTTCAATTAATCAAAATACGTTAGTTTATTGAAATTCTGATAAGAATTTTGTGTCAAAAACCAACATCTCTCAGTACTAAAAACCTATTCTCGATAGCTCTGTTGTGCTTGTTTAAGTATAATTTTACTCCATTCTAATACAAAAATCATTTGAATTGACGATTTTTATGGAACATCTGAATAGTAATCAAACTTGGGTTCTTGTCTAAATCAGGTCTGTACTTTTTTATTAATTGCAATCCATATCAATTTTAGATTGGCTATCCGCATTAGGGAAGCAATTTCCAGATGGTAAACTTTCTGGAGTATACCTAACTAAGTTATTGTCATATAAAGCATTTTCAACAAAAGCAGTTAAATCATTAATTTCACTTACTGTTAAATTAAGCGGAATAAAATCCTTTGATAATTGATTTTTAGGAACAGAAGTATTTTCAGGAATAGCTTTATTCTTATATTCTATTACAGCTTTTATACTTGTAAAACTTCCACCGTGTCCAAAGTTAGTAGCATCTTTTAAGTTGTATAAAGAAGGTATTTTAAATTTATAGTTGTCTTCAGTTTTTCCTGTAAAACCACCTCTTCCCTTTTTTATAGTTTCATCTATAGTTATAAGAGAGTTGTTTTGATCTAAATCTTTCATCCCAATAGCATAAAAGCCAGTTTTGTTTAAACCAGGTCCAGAATGACATTTGTAGCATTCTGCTTTTCCAAAAAATAAATTAGCTCCCTTCAATTCATTAGAAGATAAAGCATTTTTGTCTCCTCTTAGCCATTCTTGAAAAGGAGCTTTGCTTGCAACTACTGTTCGTTCATAAGCCGCAATTGCTAAACCAGCCGTTATGTTCGTGTATCTATTTTCTTCTGGAGTGTTAGGGAAGGCAGCATCAAACAAACTTTTATATCCGTTGTTGTTTAGAAAATCAGTATCTATTAAAAGTCTGTGAACACCTAAGCCTGCTATAGCTTGTGTTTCTATACCTTCAAAACCTAAATTATTGCGCTCTTTAGGTGTGTCTACAGTCCAGTTGCTTTCGGTTCCAGTATTTTCTGCTGTGCTACCAAATTGTCCGTTCCAAAGCATTACTTTTTGGTATGCTGTATTTAATATGCTGGGAGATTTTATGGGCTGTACATCTAAGTCTGCTTTAAGATAATCTATAGATATATATCTTGTTTCGCCTTTTATTCCGTATCCAAATCCACCTTCACCTATGCCTTGTAGGTTTCCGCTTTGAAAACCTGCTGCTGAGTGATGACAACTAGCACAAGAGTATGTGTTTTTGCCAATTTCCTTTATGGGGTCAAGAGCAAGTCCAGTTTCATGAAAAAGAAACTTCCCTAATATAACCTTTTCTGGAGTTAAAGGGTTTTTGGGGTCACTAGGAATATTGTTAAGGTTGTTCGCTAAAGGTAATTGCAAAGCTTCTAATGAGCCGTAAAGACTATTTATATTTTCTTGCAGAATGCTTTCTTCTGCTTTTTGGTAATCGTTGTCATCTTTAGAACAACTGGTAAAAAATAAAAGAAACAATGCAGCAATACAACATAACGTTATTTTAGAAATTGTCATATAGTTAGAATATTTTGACTGCAAAAGTCTATACTCTAAACAAAATTTCTTTAAATAATCGGTGCAATGCTAAAAAAAAGGCACGACTACCTTATAACTTAAAATAAACGCATTTTTTATCATAATCTATTATTGCTTTTGTTTTTTTTAGAACATCAGCCCCTATAATGCCATCTACAGGTTGTGCATTATGATTTATTAGTGCTTGATTTATATGCATAAGGTTAAAAACAACAATCTTAAGCTTGTTTTTTTTCCAACTACCAATTTGTATAGTGTTTTTAGTTGAGATTTGAGTTTCCATTTCTGTTGCACCTGCGCCAGCAGCTTTAATTTCAGATGCCTTAGATGTAAGCTTAAAATGTTCAATTTTATCTATACCTACGCAAGTATTAGATGCTCCTGTGTCTAGAATAAATTTACCTGAAACATCATTAATTTTTGCTTTTATTTCAAAATGATTAGTAGGGGTAAGGGTTAGTTTAATTTTTGCATACCCTTTTTTTAATAAATTTTTTTTTAAGCTAGACATATGTTCAGTTTTTAAACAAATATATTAATCTTTAAGCGATAAGAGGAAATGAAACTATATCGTTTAAAAACAATAAAATCTATAAGATAATTCTATTTTTGTGGTATGATTTTAACAGATACACATACACATTTATATAGTGAAGCTTTTGATAAAGATAGGGATCAGGCTATACAGCAAGCAATGAAAAGTGGGGTAAAACGTTTTTTTATTCCTGCCATAGATTCTACATATACTAGCGCAATGTTAAAGTTAGAAGAAGCCTACCCTAAAAATGTTTTTTTAATGATGGGGCTTCATCCAACACATGTAAAGCAGAATTATTCTGTAGAGTTGATTCATATTGAGGAAATGTTAATTCAACGTAAATTTTATGCAGTTGGTGAAATTGGGATAGATTTATATTGGGATAAAACACTTTTAAAAGAGCAGCAATATGCTTTTAAGCATCAAATACAACTAGCTAAAAAATACAGATTACCAATAGTAATACATTGTAGAGATGCTTTTAATGAGGTTTTTGAGGTTTTGGAAGAGGAAAAAGGAGACGATTTATTTGGTATATTTCATTGTTTTACTGGTACATTAGAACAAGCAAAATTAGCGATATCTTATGGTATGAAATTAGGTATTGGTGGTGTGGTCACTTTTAAAAATGGTAAGATAAATACTTTTTTAAATGAAATAGACTTAAAGCATATAGTGTTGGAGACAGATGCTCCTTATTTAGCTCCAGTACCATATAGAGGGAAAAGAAACGAAAGCGCTTATATAGTGAATATAGCAGAAAAACTAGCTAATATATATGGTAAGAGTGTATCAGAAATAGCAGAAATAACAACTAAAAACTCCAAAGAGATATTTGGTGTTTAAATTTATCAAAATGTAATGAGTGTAAAAACTAAAATATTACTTGTATATACAGGAGGTACTATAGGAATGGTGAAAGATTATAATTCAGGGGCATTAAAAGCATTTAACTTTAATAACCTTATGAACAGTATCCCAGAATTAAAACAATTAGACTGTTCTGTGGATAGTGTTTCTTTTAAAGAACCTATAGATTCTTCTAATATGAATCTTGCACATTGGGTATCTATAGCAACAATCATAGAAGAAAATTATGATGCATTTGATGGTTTTGTAGTGCTGCATGGTAGTGATACTATGAGTTACTCAGCATCTGCACTTAGTTACATGTTAGAAAATTTAAATAAGCCAGTTATATTAACAGGTTCTCAACTACCTATTGGTGATTTGCGTACAGATGCTAAAGAAAATTTAATTACATCTATACAGATTGCGGCTTTAAGACAAAATAATAAAGCAGTAATACAAGAAGTCTGTTTGTATTTTGAATACAAATTATACAGAGGAAATAGAACAACTAAGATAAATGCAGAACATTTTGAGGCATTTGCCTCTTTAAATTATCCAGAGCTGGCAGAATCAGGAGTCCATCTAAAGATAAATAAAGAGTATTTAAGAAAAACAAAGAGTAAAAAACAATTAAAGGTTCATAAACAGCTAAATGATGATGTTGTTATTCTAAAATTGTTTCCTGGTTTAAATAAAAATGTGCTAGAAAGTGTCCTAAATATACCTAATCTTAAAGCTTTGGTATTGGAAACTTATGGTGCTGGTAATGCTCCAACCGATAAATGGTTCTTAAAAGGCATTAAAGAGGCAATAAAAAATGGGCTTTATATTGTTAATGTTACACAATGTTCAGGAGGCAGTGTTTTGTTAGGTCAATACGAAACTAGTGAGGAATTAGAAAGCTTGCAAATTATTAATGGTAAGGATATTACAACTGAAGCAGCAGTAACTAAGTTAATGTATTTATTAGGAATAGGAGTGTCTCCTAAATTGTTTAAAACTCTTTTTGAAACACCTATACGAGGAGAAATGCAATAAAATAACACATTTAATTTCTTTAACTAATATTTTTTTTGTTATTTGGACGCCGTTAAACTTATGGATAGAGAGGTGGCCGAGTGGTCGAAGGCGCACGCCTGGAAAGTGTGTATACATCAAAAGTGTATCGAGGGTTCGAATCCCTTCCTCTCTGCAGATAAGTTTTAATTTTATTATAACATTTTTTTTTTATCTTTAACCCTATTAACTAACTAAATTAAGTTTTTAAAATGAAAAGATTATCATCTATCCTAGCCGTAGCTGGGTTGTTTGTTTTTAGTACAAATACAGTAAATGCAGCTACTTTTATACAAGATGCAGCCGCGGCAGATGCTCCAAGAGGATTTGTTCAAGTCTTAAAAGAACAATTTATAACAGGTGGCCCTGCATTTATGGGTATTGTACTTTTATGTTTGATTCTTGGACTTGCAGTGGCAATAGAAAGAATTATTTATTTGAATATGGCAAGCACAAACACTACTAAATTGAAGCAAAGAGTAGAAGATGCTTTGGCTTCAGGTGGAGTAGAGGCAGCTAAAGAAGTGTGTAGAAATACAAAAGGACCTGTTGCGTCTATTTTTTATCAAGGTTTAGATAGATCTGGTGAAAGTATTGAATCTGCAGAAAAAGCAGTTGTTGCATATGGAGGTGTACAAATGGGTCAATTAGAGAAAAATGTTTCTTGGTTGTCTTTATTTATAGCAATTGCTCCAATGCTTGGGTTTATGGGTACTGTAATAGGTATGATTCAAGCCTTCCAGAAGATTGCAGCAGTAGGTAACTTAAGTGCATCGTTAATTGCAGGTGATATTCAGGTTGCATTATTGACAACTGTATTTGGTCTTGTTACTGCTATTATTCTTCAAATTTTTTACAACTATATTATTGCTAAGATAGACAGTATTGTAAATGATATGGAAGATTCTTCAATCTCTCTGATTGATATGTTGGTAGATTACAAAAAATAAGTTGGACCTTTAAAATACAAAGCATTATGCAAAAAATAATAAAAATAGCCTTGATCGTTATTGGTCTAGTAGCAGCTGTGCTATGGTATTTTTTACCATCAGGGGAATTAGCTGAGACTAATCCAGCAGAAGCGGCGAAAAATAGTGCCATGAACTTTATGTTTGCCATTACATACCTGTTGTTAGGTATAGCTGTTATGGTTGCATTGGTTTATACATTAAAAAATTTATTCTCCACGCCAGATAGCTTAAAGAAAACTTTGTTTTCGTTACTTGGTTTTGCATTAGTGGTAATAATTTCATATTTTATGTCAAGTGGAACGGATCTTGATCCTAAATTCTTGACAGATATGAATGCTACAGAGAGTACTGTTAAAAACATTGGAACTGGTATTTATACCTTTTTAATTTTAGCAGCAATAGCTGTGGTTCTAATGATTGTGCCTAGTGTTAAAAAACTAATTGGTAAATAAAAATATATATTATGGCAAGAAGAGGTGGAGCACCAGAAGTAAATGCCGGTTCAATGGCAGACATTGCATTCTTACTCCTTATCTTTTTCTTAGTAACAACTACTATAGAAACAGATGCAGGTTTAGATCGTATGTTGCCTCCTAATGAACCGCCAACTGATGATCAAGTTGTTATAAAACAACGAAATATATTTGAAGTTCAGATTAGTAAAGATGGGCAGTTATTGGTTGAAGATGAGTTATTGCCTATAAAAGATTTGAAACAAAAAGCAATAGCTTTTTTGGATAATGGAGGCGCAGCTAACGGAGATCCAAATTATTGTGATTATTGTAAAGGTAAGAGAGATCCAGATTCGTCAGATAGCCCTGAAAAAGCCGTTATTTCTTTAAAAAATGATCGTGAAACTAAATATGCTGTATATGTTACTGTACAGAATGAATTAGTAGCGGCATATAATGAATTACGTAACAGGGAAGCTAAGCGTTTGGGTTATGATATGAATTTTTCAGAGATGGAAGCTGCATATGCTAACCAAGAAACACCAGATGAAACTAAGGAAAAATTGAAGATAAGAATAAAAAAAATACAAGATCTTTTTCCTATGAAATTATCTGAAGCAGAAACTAATAAAAATTAATAGTAAGAGTTATGTCAAAATTTAAAAAGAAAAAAGATGGAGAATTGCCTCCAGTTTCTACGGCTTCTCTTCCAGATATTGTATTTATGCTTTTGTTTTTCTTTATGACGGTTACAGTTATGAAAGATAGTGAGCCTAAGGTTAAAAATGAATTGCCAAATGCCACTGAGATAAAAAAGCTAGAAAAGAAAGATAGGGTTGTTTACATATATGTTGGGCAACCTACAGAAAAGTACCAAAGTGTATATGGAACAGAGCCTAAGATTCAGTTAAATGATAAATTTGCAAACGTTTCAGAGGTAGGAGATTATGTATTAGAAGAAATAGCGAAAAAACCTGAAGAAGTGCAGGCTGCTATAACAACTGCATTAAAAATAGATAAGAATGCCAATATGGGTATTGTTATGGATATTAAAGAGCAATTGAGAAAAGTAAATGCATTAAAGGTGAATTACACCACTTATGATGGTGATGCCTTTAAAAATTTACAATAATTTAGATAGTTAACTATTATAAAGCGCTTCAAGTAGGAAACTATTTGAAGCGCTTTTCGATTACATCAGTTTTAATAAATTAATTTATGCTTAGAATAAATTCTTTAATTGTTGTTTTTTTTATTGTGTTTTGTTCTTATTCACAAAATAGTGAACCAGACATTAATTACTTAGAAGATCAGTTTTATATTGGCATTACTTATAATACATTTAGAGATAAACCAACTAATTTATTACAAAGAAATTTGCCTTATGGTTTACAATTTGGTTTTATAAAGGATATGCCTATTAATGAAAAAAGAACAGTTGCGATAGGATTAGGATTAGGTTACGCTGTTAATTCTTACTATTCTAATTTAGTAGCTTCTAAAAACAATGGAAATATAACATATTCCTTTCTGATGGATGGTGCTAATTTTCAAAGAAGTAAGATTGAAACACATTTGTTAGAAATGCCATTAGAGATTCGTTGGAGGAAATCAACTCCTGTAGATTATAAATTTTTAAGGTTTTATGGAGGTGTAAAATTAGGTTACGCCTTTGTTAGTAGATCTAAATATGTGTCTAATGAAAAGAAGGAATCTTTTTATAATACAGATGTGGATAAATTTAGATATGGGTTACAGTTAAATGTTGGGTATAATACTTGGAATTTGCATATTTATTATGGCTTAAATAATTTATTGAAGAATACTGCCGCAATAAGTGATAAAGAGATAAGCATTAAACCTTTTAGAATTGGTTTTAACTTTTATATACTATAGCCAATATTTAATTGTGATTAACTGTGAGATGGAACCTATTAAAAAACCTACTATGATTTCTGAAGTATTATGTACTTTTAAATAAAGCCTTGAAGAGGCTACAAAACCAGTACATAAAACACCAATAGCAATTGTCATTATAATGTTTATTTCATAATGAACACTAAGATTAATTAAAAGCATTACTAAAGTTCCCATACCCATTAAGTGCATACTACTCTTAAAACCAAAAAAAAGAAGTAATAAAGAGCTGAATGTAGCAGCAATTAACCCCAGAAAAAAATAGAATAGCTCTTCAGAATAATTAACGGGAATTACTCTATATACAATCAGTAATAACAAGGCCAAATTTACATAAAAGGGATACTTTCTTTCTTTAATGGTTGGCAAATCATAAGAGGTAACTATTCCTAAGTTACGTAAAATCAAATAGGCAATTATTGGGACAATAATAGTTAATATGAAAATAGGAAGTATATTCCCGCTTAAAAATTTTAACGAATAATATTTTGGAGTAACTTTAAAATAGCACACTGTTCCTATAATAGGAGTAAATAAAGGGTGAAAGACAGATGAAATAATTTTTGAAAAAACCTTCATTAAATTTGTTTTCTTAATCTTGCTACGGGTATGTTTAGTTGCTCTCTGTATTTTGCAACTGTTCTTCTGGCAATTGGATACCCTTTTTCTTTTAAGATAGTAGCTAATTTATCGTCAGTTAGTGGTTTTCTTTTTTCTTCTTCACCAATTACGGTTTCAAGGATTTTTTTAATTTCTTTAGTAGATACATCTTCTCCTTGTTCATTTTTCATTGACTCAGAGAAATATTCTTTTATTAATTTTGTTCCATATGGTGTGTCTACGTACTTGCTATTAGCAACCCTAGAAACAGTAGATACATCCATACCAATAGTATCAGCAATGTCTTTTAGAATCATTGGACGTAGTTTACGCTCATCTCCTGTTAAAAAATATTCTTTTTGATATTCTATTATAGCACTCATTGTTACGTACAATGTTTGCTGCCGTTGTTTAATGGCGTCAATAAACCATTTTGCGGCATCTAGCTTTTGTTTTATGAAAAAAACTGTGTCTTTTTGAGATTTGGATTTTGTTTTAGAGTTTTTATACCCTTCTAACATATTATTGTATTGTCTAGATACGTGCAGCTCAGGGGCATTTCTTCCGTTAAGTTTTAGTTCTAATTTGCCCTCAGATATTTTTATTGAGAAATCAGGAACAATATGCTCTATAACCTTTGTGTTTCCCGCATAAGAACCTCCTGGTTTTGGATTTAATTTTTCTATTTCAGAAATAGCACCTTTAAGTTCTTCTTCATTTATATTGTGCTTTTGTAATAGCTTCTTGTAGTGTTTTTTAGTGAATTGATCAAAGGATTTTTTTAATATTAATATAGCCAGTTCAATCTCTGGTGTTTGCTCTTTTCTAGATAATTGAATAATAAGAGATTCTGCTAAAGACCTAGCAGCAACCCCTGGCGGATCTAATTCTTGAACAAGTTTTAATACTTTAATAATGTCATCTTCTTCAGCATATATATTTTGGGTAAATGCTAAATCATCCCTAATGTCGGTTATTGGTCTTCGTATGTAGCCACTTTCATCTACACTACCTATTAAAAACTCAGCAATTGCCCAATCTTTATCTTCTAAATAAACTGTATTTAGTTGTCCCATTAAGTACTGGTGAAAAGAAGTTCCGGATGCATACGGAATACTTTTTTCGTCATCATCAGCACTATAGTTGTTAGTTTGTGTTCGGTAATCTGGTACTTCATCATCAGATAGATATTCATCAATGTTTATATCTTCTGCCTCAATAGTTTCATTTCCAGTATCATTATCATACAAATCATCATATTCATCACTAGAATTTTCTACTTCATCTTTTCCGCTTTCTAATGCAGGATTCTCTTCTAGTTCTTGTTTTAAACGTTGCTCAAAAGCTTGTGTGGGCAACTGAATTAACTTCATTAGCTGTATCTGCTGCGGAGACAACTTTTGAGATAACTTAAATTGTAAGTTTTGTTTAAGCATTGATGTTAATTCTAATGACTATAAATTTAAATATTTTAAATTAAAATTCTGCGTTCTGTGGAGTTCTAGGAAAAGGTATTACATCTCTAATGTTACTCATTCCTGTTGCAAAAAGAACCAAGCGTTCAAAGCCAAGACCAAAACCACTATGAACAGCACTTCCATATTTACGAAGCTCTAAATACCACCATAATTCCTTCTCATCTATATCTAAAGCTTTCATTTTCTCTTTAAGTACGTCTAAACGTTCTTCTCTTTGGGAGCCACCAACTATTTCTCCAATGCCAGGAAATAAAATATCCATTGCTCTAACAGTTTTTCCATCTTCGTTTAAGCGCATATAAAATGCTTTAATCTTAGCTGGGTAGTCAAATAATATTACAGGGCATTTAAAATGTTTTTCAACAAGAAAACGTTCATGCTCACTTTGTAAATCTGCACCCCATTCATTAATTGGATATTTAAATTTTTTCTTCTTGTTGGGCTTGCTATTTTTTAAAATATCAATGGCTTCAGTATATGAAACTCTTTTAAAATTGTTTTCAGTAATAAATTTTAATTTTTCAATTAAAGGCATTTCACTACGCTCAATAGCAGGTTTCATTTTTTCTTCATCTAATAGACGCTTTTCTAAAAATTCCAAATCGTCCTTACAGTTTTCAAGAATGTACGAAAGAACACCTTTTATAAAATCTTCGGCTAAATCCATATTTGCATCCAGATCATAGAAAGCCATTTCTGGTTCTATCATCCAAAATTCTGCCAAGTGTCTAGAGGTATTAGAGTTTTCTGCTCTAAAAGTAGGTCCAAAAGTATATATTTTTCCTAATCCCATTGCATAAGTTTCTCCTTCTAGTTGTCCAGAAACTGTAAGGTTAGTTTCTTTTCCAAAAAAATCTTCTTGATAGTTAATGGAGCCATCTTCATTTAAAGGAGGATTTTTAGGATCTAAAGTAGATACTCTAAACATTTCTCCTGCTCCTTCAGCATCAGAACCAGTTACAATAGGTGTATGTACATGATAAAATCCATTCTGTTGAAAGTATTGGTGTACCGCAAATGATAGTGCAGAGCGCATACGCATAACGGCAGAAAACGTATTGGTTCTTATACGCAAATGAGCTTTTTCTCTTAAAAACTCCAAAGTGTGTTTTTTTGGTTGAATTGGGTAAGTTTCTGGATCAGCTTCTCCATGCACTTCTATGGATGTTACTTGTATTTCTACATTTTGACCTTTTCCTTGACTTTCTACTAAAGTGCCTTTTATTTTTAATGCAGCTCCAGTAGATATTTTTTTTAATAAACCTTCATCAAAATTTTCAAAATCTACTACACATTGAATGTTATGTAAAGTAGAACCATCATTCAAGGCTATAAACCTATTGCTTCTAAATGTTTTAACCCAGCCATTAACTATTACTTCTTGTAAAATATGTTTTGAGGAAAGTAATTCCTTTATGCTATATGTATTCATTTTAAAATGTACTTCTTATTTTAAGGGATAAAGATAGCTTTTTGTATAGTCTTTATCACATTGATAAATTATTTTTGATTCTTGATTTGATTTTTTTTCTTAATTATAATTTTTTCTTTAGGAAGAATATCAATTAAGGGCTTTTTTAATACTTCTTTGTTTGCAATACTCTTTTCTAACGATAGTAATAATGAAGGTAATAGAATTAGATTGGCAAGCATAGCAAACAATAGTGTAGCAGATACTAATGCTCCTAAAGCGACGGTTCCACCAAAATTAGATATTATAAAAACTGAAAACCCAAAGAATAAAACAATAGATGTGTAAAACATACTAACTCCAGTTTCTTTTAGAGCAGCATATACAGATTTTTTTATTGCCCACCTATTAACCACAAGCTCTTGTCTGTATTTTGCTAAAAAGTGAATTGTATCATCTACAGAAATACCAAATGCAATACTGAATACTAAAATTGTTGATGGTTTAATTGGTACGCCAGCAAAACCCATAACACCTGCTGTTACTAACAAAGGAAGTAGATTTGGTATTAAAGAAATAACAATCATTCTAAAAGATCTAAATAGATAAGCCATAAACAAAGCAATTAAACCTATTGCTAATGCAAGGGATTGTACCAAATTATTTACTAGGTATTTTGTTCCTTTTAGAAAAAGTAAAGCCTTGCCTGTTAAGAAAGCATTGTATCTTTTACTAGGAAAAATTTTATCTAAAGCCTCTTGTAGTTTTTTTTCAATATCTTCCATTCGCTCAGTATTCACATCTTTCATAAATGTGGTGATCCTTGCTGTTTGACCAGTAGAATCTACAAAACTTTCTAATAAGTTTCCGTCGCTTGTAGAATTACGAGCTACATCCATTATAAAAGTGTTTTCTTGGGTTGTGGGTAGTTGATAGTATTTAGGAATTCCATTGTAAAATGCTTGTTTAGAATATTTTACTAAATTTACAACTGATATTGGTTTGGATAATTCTGGAATTTCTTCAATTAAATTACCAAATTCATTCATTCTTTTAAGTGTAGCTGGTTTCATAACACCATTCTTTCTTTTAGTGTCTATTACTATTTCTACTGGCATAATGCCATCAAACTCTTGTTCAAAAAATCGAATATCTTTAAAGAATTGAGCTTTTTTAGGCATATCTTCTATAGGACTTCCTGAAATATCTATTTGGTAAATACCTATAATACTTACAATTAAAAGAATGATTGATACAATGTATACAGCAATACGTTTTTCTCTAACTATATTCTCCATCCAATTTACAAAAGCATCTATCCATCTTTTGTTTAAGTGTTTTAGGTGTTTGTTTTTTGGTTTGGGCATAAAACTATACACAATGGGAATAATTAGCAGAGACAAAATAAAAATTCCAATAATATTAATGGAGGCTACTATACCAAATTCTTTTAAGAGTTGACTATCAGTAATAATAAAAGTAGCAAATCCAGATGCTGTTGTAACATTGGTCATTAATGTTGCATTCCCAATCTTAGATATTACACGTTGAAGAGATAGTGCTTTGTTTCCGTGCTTTTTAACTTCTTGCTGGTATTTGTTTATTAAAAAAATACAGTTAGGAATACCAATAACAATAATTAAAGGTGGTATTAACGCAGTTAATACAGTTATTTCATATTCTAAAAGCCCTAGAATACCAAATGCCCACATAACCCCGATAATAACAACACACATTGATATGAAAGTGGCTCTAAAACTTCTAAAAAAGAAAAAAAATATCAAAGAAGTAACACCTAATGCTGCTACAATGAATTTGCCAATTTCATCAATTATGTTTTGCGAGTTCATTGTTCTTATATAGGGCATACCTGATATGCGAACTTGCATTTTAGTGTCCTCTTCAAACTGATTAGTAAGGTGTTTTAAATCTTTTAAAATAAAGTCTTTCCGTACGGATGTGTTAACTAAATCTTTGTCTAAATAGACAAGTGTTCTAATAGTTCCTGTCTCTTTATTGTACAATAGATTTTCGTAGAAAGGAATATTGTTAAATAAGTGCTTTTTTAAACTGTCTATTTCCTTAGTAGTTCTTGGTTTAGTTTTTATAAAAGATTGTAGTATAAATTTTTGCCCATCCTTACCTTTTATCAATTCTTTTAAATTATCAGTAGATAATACAAAGTCCACCTCAGGAAAAGCATCTAGTTGTTTACTTAATTTGTTCCACCTATTAAAGTTATCAGGAGTAAATAATGTACTGTCTTTTATGGCTAAAGCCATAACATTCCCTTCTTCTCCAAATAACTTTAAAAAAGACGTATATTGAATATTAACAGGGTGGTGATCTGGTAGTAAATTGGCTTCTGAGTTAGAAAAACGCATATTATCCCACTTTGTTGCTAAGAAAAATGTAATAGCAGCAACTAGTAGTAAAATAAGAATTCTATTTCTTAGAATTATTCTGGCAGTCTTTGCCCAAAAACCTTGCGTAATATTAGCAACCATTGTAAACAATTAAGGTGCGCAAAGGTAAAGAATCATTATTAGTGTTCCCAAAAATTGGGGTTTAAATAAGTTTGAAAAGAAATAATGTTTGTGTGTTAGTGTAAGTAAAGAAACCACAGATTTTTTCAGTGGTTTCTTTATTTTTAAATCTTCATTATTTCAACTTCTTTGTTGGCAAGTAAGCTGTCTATTTTTTTTGTATAATTATTGGTTAACTCTTGAACATTTGCCTCAGCATTCTTCTTTAAATCATCTGATGCATCTACAAGGTTTCTAATTTCTTTATTAGCTTCTTGCCTTGCGTTTCTAATACTAACTTTAGCATCTTCTGCCTCAGCTTTTGCTTGTTTTACTAAATCTCTTCTACGCTCCTCTGTTAGAGGAGGAACATTAATAATCACAAAATCACCATTGTTCATAGGATTGAAACCAAGGTTTGCATTCATTATTGCTTTCTCTATTTCTTGAAGCATATTTTTCTCCCATGGCTGTACAGCAATGGTTCTGGCATCAGGAATGTTTATGTTGGCAACTTGAGAAAGTGGAGTAGCAGAGCCATAATAATCTACCATAACACTGGATAACATTACAGGGCTTGCTTTGCCTGCTCTAATTTTAATGAATGCTTTTTCTAAGTGGTCTATAGACCCATTCATACTCTCTTTTGTGCTGTCTAATATAAAATCAATTTCTTCATTCATTTTTAACATATTTAATCTTGGTACACCATAAATTGTACCATTTTATAAATTTACTTCTGTTCCTATGTTTTCACCAGATACCAATTTTAATAAATTTCCTTTGGTGTTCATATCAAAAACAACTATTGGTAATTCGTTTTCTTGGCTTAAAGTAAATGCAGTGGTATCCATTACTTTTAGACCTTTGTTTAGTACATCTTGAAAAGATATCTTATCAAATTTGGTAGCGTTGGAATCTTTTTCTGGGTCAGATGTGTAAATACCATCTACTCTTGTTCCTTTTAAGATTACGTCAGCTTCTATTTCTATTGCACGTAAAACGGCGGCAGAATCTGTAGTAAAATAAGGATTTCCTGTGCCTCCACCAAAAATTACAACACGACCTTTTTCTAAATGTCTCATTGCTTTTCTTCTTATAAAGGGTTCAGCAACTTCGTTAATTTTAATTGCTGTTTGTAATCTAGTTTGTATTTTGGCATCTTCTAGTGCGCTTTGTAATGCTAAACCATTTATTACTGTGGCTAACATTCCCATATGGTCACCTTGTACGCGATCCATACCATTGCTTGCTCCAGAAACACCTCTAAAAATATTTCCTCCACCAATTACAATGGCTACTTGAATACCTTTATCTACTACTTCTTTAATTTCTGAAGCATATTCTGCAAGTCTAATAGGGTCTATTCCATATTGTCTTTCGCCCATCAAGGCTTCTCCACTAAGTTTTAAAAGTATTCTTTTATATTGCATATTATGGTTGTTTTATGGGTAACAAAAATAATCAAAAAAAGAATAGAAAATAATCAGTTATATTTTATTGCTAAGATTTGTTAGCTAGGTTTTATGAAAAATAAAAAGCCGTTTTCATTTATGAAAACGGCTTTTGAACAGGCTATACCTTTATTAGTTTATCCAAGAGTAACTCTTTTGAATGAGGTAACGGCAACATTGCCATAAGAAGCAACATATTTTGCAACGTTTATTTTCTCATCTTTAATAAAGTTTTGATCTAGTAAACATTGTTCTTGATCTAAAGTAGTATTGTCAGATATAAATCTTTCCATTTTTCCTGGTAAAATTTTATCCCAGATTTGTTCTGGTTTACCTTCTGCTTTAAGTTGTACTTTGGCTTCTTCTTCTGCGGCTGCCATAACTTCTGGAGTTAGTTGAGCCATAGAAATATATTGAGGTACGTTTTTAAGAGTTTTTCCTAAACGACCTAATTCAATATTATCTTTTTCAATAACAGCAATTCTTGCTTCTGTTTCAGATGCTATGTAAGCAGAATCAAAATCCTTGTAGGATAGAGTTGTTGCTCCCATAGATGCAATTTGCATAGCAACATCTTTTCCTAAGGTGTCAGCATTATCTGGTTTAGCAGAAAAACCAACAATGGCAGCAATCTTATTAATGTGTACATAAGAGCTAACATAAGGTGCCTCTATAGTTTCAAAAGCATTGATTTCTAATTTTTCACCAATAACTCCAGTTTGTTCAACTAATTTTTCAGCAACAGTCATACCTTCAAAATCAGCAGCTAAAAACTCTTCTTTTGTATTGTAGTTCAATGCTAAATCACCTAATTGATTAGCAAGAGCTAAAAAGTTTTCGTTTTTTCCAACAAAGTCAGTTTCGCAACCTAATACAATTGCAATGCCTTTGTTTTGTTCTTCATTAACTTTAGCAATCGCAGCTCCTTCACTAGAGTCACGATCTGCTCTTTTTTCTGCCACTTTTTGACCTTTTTTACGTAATACGTCAATTGCTTTGTCAAAATCACCTTCAGCTTCAACTAATGCTTTTTTGCAATCCATCATTCCTGCGCCAGTAGCTTTTCTTAGTTTGTTAACTTCTGCAGCTGTAATTTTTGCCATTTTATGTAAGTTTTAATATTGCTCTAAATAAATACTATTTTTTTAGAACGATGTTAAATTAATATTTAGTTTTTATGTATAAAGTGGTAAATTATTATTCTATACCACCTTTAGTATTGTCTTGCCATTCTTTAAGTTCATCCCATTTGCCATCAGCAGCCATTTTTGCTTGTTTTGGCCAAGACCCTGGGTTTTTAGATGCGTAAGGTGATCCGGCAGTAGCTAAAATTTCACTTAATTCTTCAACAGATTTGCTAGCTAAATCAGCGTAAGTATTTATGTTATTACTTTGAAATATTTCAGTGATTTTAGGTCCAATTCCTTCAACTTTAGTTAAATCATCAGCTTCTGCTTTTGCTTCAACTTTTGGAGTTTCTTTTATGTTCTTTGGAGCTGCAACTTCTTCTTTTCCTTCTTTTTCAGCTTGCTTTTCAGATTTACGATCAGCTAAACCTTCTATAATAGCATCAGAAACATAGGATAATACAGCTTCAATAGATTTAGAAGCATCGTCATTAGATGGTATAATATAATTAATAGGTCTAGGGTCAGAATTGGTATCTACCATTGCAAAAATAGGAATATTTAATTTTAAAGCTTCCTTAACAGCAATATGCTCTCTCATTGTGTCAACAATGAATAATGCGCCTGGCAAACGAGTCATATCAGAGATAGAACCTAAGTTTTTCTCTAATTTTTCTCTAAGACGATCTACTTGTAAACGCTCTTTTTTAGATAGTGTTAAAAAAGTACCATCTTTTTTCATTCTATCAATAGAAGCCATTTTTTTAACAGCTTTACGGATTGTAACAAAATTAGTTAGCATACCACCTGGCCACCTTTCTGTAATGTAAGGCATATTTGCTTTTCCTGCCTTGTCTGCAACGATGTCTTTTGCTTGTTTTTTGGTAGCTACAAAAAGAATTTTTCTACCAGATGCTGCTATTTTTTTAAGGGCTTCATTAGCTTCTTCAATTTTTGCAGCAGTTTTGTATAAATTAATAACGTGTATGCCATTACGCTCCATATAAATATATGGTGCCATATTTGGATTCCACTTTCTTGTTAGGTGTCCAAAGTGTACACCTGCTTCTAATAAGTTTTTTACTTCAATTTTGTTTGCCATTTTGTTTGTAATAGTTTACGTTCCGTTTTACTTAGCAATGCTAAAGTAGTGCGTATGCAGTCTTTAACATTTAGATGCTAAACTAGTGTCTTCTATATGGTTTTATAGAAAACAACGACAACTTGTTTTAATTTTATACTCTAGATTTTTTCTAGAGCCTTCTCAATGAACTTGTTTTGTTGGTAAAAATCCAACGAATATAAAAATCAGAAAATATCTGATATGAAAAATCCGGAACATAGTTCCGGAATATAATCTTAACGTTTAGAGAATTGAAATTTCTTACGGGCTTTCTTCTGACCAAATTTCTTACGCTCTACCATTCTAGGATCTCTAGTTAAAAGACCTTCTGGCTTTAATATTAATCTGTTTTCAGCATCTACCTCGCACATTGCTCTAGATATTGCTAATCTAATAGCTTCTGCTTGTCCAGTAATACCTCCTCCGAAAACATTTACTTTTACGTCAAAGTTATCTTCATTGCTAGTTAAAGCAAATGGTTGTTTCACTTTGTACTGTAAAGTAGCGGTAGGGAAATATTCATTTAAATCTTTTTTGTTGATTGTAATATTTCCGCTTCCTTGAGAAACGTATATACGTGCAACAGCAGTTTTACGTCTGCCTATTTTATGAATTACTTCCATTATAAATCATTTAAGTTTATTGCTCTTGGTTTTTGCGCTTCATGGTTATGTTCAGAACCTACGTAAACTTTTAGGTTACGAAATAGCTCAGCTCCCAATCTATTTTTTGGTAACATACCTTTGATAGATTTTTCAACGACACGCGCTGGATTTTTTTCCAACATTTCAATAGCAGTCTGAGACCTTTGCCCACCAGGATAACCTGTGTGTCTTATGTAGGTTTTTGTTTGCCATTTGTTACCACTAAGAGTAACTTTCTCTGCATTAATAACAATTACGTTATCCCCACAGTCCACATGTGGTGTAAAGTTAGGTTTGTTTTTTCCTCTTAAGATATTTGCAACCTTGGAAGCAAAACGTCCTAACGTTTCTCCTTCAGCGTCAACCAATAACCATTCTTTAGAAACAGTTGCTTTGTTGGCTGATATAGTCTTGTAGCTTAATGTATCCACACTAGTATTTTTTTATTATTTACTTTCATACCCAATAAACGGGGTGCAAATGTACAATTATTTACTTGAAATGCAAATGCTTATTTCTGATTATTTTTTCATTTTTTTTTAAATGTATGAATCACTCAGAAATAGCAGGTCATATTTTTCTTTTTTTGTTAAAGAAAAGATAAAAAAATACAAAAATATATAAAACTGTAACTATAAAATTATTTTAGTGTCTCTAATATAATAATCAACCACTTAAATAATGTTAAAATCATTTTCAGTAATTATTATGGGTCTATTATCCATATCCTTATTCTCACAAGAAAAAGCAAAAGATTCTCTTTCTAAAAAAGTATATGTTACAAATAGTATTAATGATAAGCAAGCGCCTATAATAGATGGGGTTCTCATAGATGATGCTTGGAACAATGTTGAATGGGCTGGGGATTTTATAGTGTGGCAGCCAGATGAAAATACAAAACCCACACAGCCAACCAAATTTAAAATAGTTTATGATGATAAGTATCTTTATGTAGCATATAGGTGTTATGATGATGAAACTGATAAAATAGAAAAAAGGCTATCTAGAAGAGATGGGTTTGAAGGAGATTGGGTGGAAATAAACATAGATAGTTATAATGATAAAAGAACAGCATTCTCATTTACGTTTTCTGTTGCAGGTGTTAAAGGAGATGAATTTATTTCTCAAGATGGAAAAAATTGGGATACAAGTTGGAATCCAATTTGGTATGGTAGTTCTAAGGTTGATGAAGAGGGGTGGACAGCTGAGATAAAGATACCTTTTAGTCAATTAAAATTTGGTAATGCAAGTGAGCAGGTTTGGGGGTTACAAGTAAAGAGAAGACTTTTTAGAAAAGAAGAGCAATCTATATGGCAACGAATACCAGTTGAGGCACCTGGTTATGTAAGTCAATATGGACAGTTAAGGGGATTAATGAATATAAAACCACAAAAGCAATTAGAAATACAGCCTTTTATGGTGAACAAGTTAGATACTTATCCTAAGGAGTTAAGAAATCCTTATAGAGATGGTTCTGACTATGTCCTAAATGGTGGGCTAGATGCCAAAATTGGAATTAAAAATGATTTAACGTTGGATTTAACTGTGAATCCAGATTTTGGGCAGGTGGAAGCAGACCCGAGTGCTATTGCATTAGATGGTTTCCAAATTTTTTTAAAAGAACAACGTCCATTTTTTGTAGAGAACAAGAATATTTTTGACTACCAGTTTGCAAGCGGACAAGATAACTTATTTTATAGTAGGCGTATTGGTCGTAGCCCGCAAGGGTATCCTAATATTTCATCAGGAGAGTATGCGCATATTCCTAATAATACTACAATCTTGGGTGCTGCAAAGTTTTCTGGAAAGACTAGAAATGGCTGGTCTCTAGGTCTTTTAGAAAGTCTTACAGGAAAAATGTATGCAGAGATAGATAATAATGGACAAAAAAGAGATGAGCTAGTTGAGCCATTGTCTAATTATTTGGTGGCTCGTGCTCAAAAAGATTTTAATAATAAAAACTCATACATAGGAACTATTTTTACATCTACAAATAGGAGATTAGAAGATAATTTAAATCATTTAAGAGAGAATGCAATTTCTGCTGGGGTAGATTTTAAACACAATTGGAAAGACAGAAAATATTATATAGAGGGTAATTTTGTGGCAAGTCATATTTCGGGTTCTCAGGAAGCCATTGCAAATACACAAAAATCAATAACACATTTATTTCATAGAGTAGATGCAAGTCATTTGGAGGTTGATGAGACAAGGACGTCACTTGTTGGAACTGGTGGAAAATTAGAAATAGGAAAAGCAGGAGGAGAAGATTGGCGTTACAAAGGTGGGCTTATGTGGTATTCTCCAGAATTAGAATTAAATGATGTTGGATTTTTAAGACAGGCAGACAATATTAGACAGTATGTAGAAGTTCAGCGAATGTTTTTAAAGCCAACCGATTTTTATAGAAGGTTAGAATTTCAATTATCACAGTTTTCTACTTTTGATTTTGAAGGTAATCATAATAGAATGCAGTATCAGTTTAATGGTAACATAAATTATAAAAATAATTGGTGGACAGAATTTGAAATAACCTATGATCCCATATTTTATAGTAATTCTAATTTAAGAGGTGGTCCCCGGTGGAGGTTTTCAAGAGAGAATGGCTATGCTTTGTTTGCAGGATCTGATAGACGGAAAAAATTTAATGCTACCTTAGGTTATGTTGATAACAAAGCACGCGAGAATACTTTTTCTTATAGACGATATGTTTTTAGGCTAAATTACCAACTATTTGATGCTTTTAGTGTCTCAATGAACAATGTGTTTTCCAATGAAAAAAATAAAACACAATATATAGACCAGAAAACAATAGGAAGCACAGTTAGATATGTTTTGGGAGCCATAGAACAAAAGACCTTTAGTAGCTCAATTAGATTGAATTATAATTTAAACCCAAATTTAAGTGTGCAATATTATGGACAACCTTTTATTTCTAGGGGAAGATATTCCAAGTTTAATTTTGTTAAAGATCCTACAGCTAATAACATTAGAGAAAGAGTTGTATTATATTCTCAAAATCAAATTTTAAAATCTAATGGTGAGTATTTAATAGATGAAAATTTAGATGATGGCATAGATTATCAATTTAATGATCCAAATTTTTCTTTTGTTCAATTTCGTTCTAATTTAGTCTTGCGTTGGGAGTATATTCCTGGTTCTGAAATATTTTTAGTATGGTCACAGGGGGTTACAGGAAATGGAGATCCTGCAGATGCTTTAGGTAGAAGTTTAAATAAACAAATATTAGATAAAGAAAAAGACAATACTTTTTTAATAAAGGCTACATATAGATTTGTTTTGTAAAGTTATTTAGTGATAATTATACTATTATAATTGTTTTTTCGTTTTTGCAATAAACTAAAAACATTAAAAATGATTAAAAAAAGTATAGTATTTCTTATAACAATATGTGTGTTAAGCGTTTCTTGTTCTAAGGATAGTGAAAAAGAGTTATATTCTGGAAGTAGTTTAGTTGGTACTTGGGAAGTGTCTGAAGTTAAATCAGAAGAGTCTTCTAACCTAAATTTACCAAAAGAGATTGCAAACAAGCTTATAGGTGAAGGGTGTAAGTTGTTAACTTATACTTTTAACAAGGAGGGAACGGTTGTTATAAAAAGTAAATTGAATCATATAGTGTTTAATGCTACTTCTACTGGTTTAGATGTAGATTGCCCACAGGAAACGGATACTGAAATAGCTAATTGGGAATTAAATGATAATCAATTAACCTATACTGATGAAAATGGGACAAAGGATACTATTACAATTAAATTTGAAGGGAATACTTTTATAATATTTGGTGAAGATATAGATTCTGATAATTATTCAGGAATGGAAATTGTATTTACTAAAAAGTAGTTAGTATTAATAACAAAAAAGCTCTTTTTGAAAATTTTCAAAAAGAGCTTTTTTGTTATATTTAAATAAGGTTTAGTGAGCAGTTAGCCAGTTGTCACCAGTGCCTATTTCAACATTCAATGGCACAGCTAAATGATATGCATTCTCCATTTCAGTTTTAATAAGCTGAGTCACCTTTTCCAACTCCGTTTTATGAGCGTCAAAGACCAATTCATCATGTACTTGTAACAACATTTTGGTTTTAAAATTACCTTCAGAAAGTTTCTTGTGAATGTTTATCATAGCAATTTTAATAATATCTGCTGCGCTACCTTGTATGGGAGCGTTAACAGCATTACGTTCAGCAGCTCCTCTAACAACGGCATTTCTAGAATTTATGTCTTTCAGGTATCTACGTCTTCCTAAAACCGTTTGTACATACCCATTGTCTCTGGCAAAATTTATAAGTTCACTCATATAGTTGCGTAATTTTGGGTATGTTGCATAATAAGCATCAATAAGTTCTTTAGATTCAGATCTAGTTAAGTCGGTTTGGTTACTTAATCCAAAGGCAGAAACACCATATATAATACCAAAATTTACTGTTTTTGCATTACTACGTTGTTCTCTTGTAACTTCATTGATAGGCACATTAAACACTTTAGATGCTGTAGAAGCATGAATGTCTTCACCTTTCTTAAAAGCTTCAATCATTGTAGTTTCATTACTTAATGCAGCAATAATTCGTAGTTCTATTTGAGAGTAATCTGCGGCTAATAAGGTGTAGTTTTCATCTCTTGGAATAAATGCTTTTCTAACCTGCCGTCCTCTTTCTGTTCTAATAGGAATATTTTGTAAGTTTGGATTGTTACTACTTAATCTGCCTGTAGCAGCAACAGTTTGCATATAATCTGTATGTACTCTTCCTGTACTTTCTTCAACTTGGTCTGGTAACGCGTCTACATACGTACTTTTTAATTTAGCTAAGCCTCGATAGTCTAATATATCTCTGATGATTGAATGCTCTTTTGCTAGATAAGAAAGCACATCTTCAGCGGTAGAGAACTGTCCGGTTTTTGTTTTTTTAGGTTTGTCTACTAGCTTTAGTTTGTTGAATAGAATTTCACCTAATTGCTTGGGTGATGCTATGTTAAATTCTTCGCCAGCTGCTTTGTAAATACTAGTTTCTAAATTTAAAATATCTTTATTTAGGTCGCTAGACAATGATAGTAAAAATTCTGTATCTAAATTTATGCCTTCCAATTCCATATCTGCTAAAACACTAAGTAATGGGATTTCAATGTCCTTGAACAACTCTTCTGTTTTGGCTTCAATTAGTTCTGGTCTAAAATGCTCAGCTAATTGAAAAGTAATATCTGCATCCTCAACTGCATATTCTGTTTGTTGCTCCAAAGGAACTTGGCGCATTGATAACTGATTTTTTCCTTTTTTTCCAATAAGCTCAGTAATAGAAACAGGAGTGTAATTTAGATATGTTTCAGCTAATACATTCATATTATGGCGCATATCAGGATTTATGAGGTAATGCGCTAACATTGTATCAAAACAATTGCCTTTTATAATGATGTTGTATTTGCGAAGTACTTTAATGTCGTATTTTATATTTTGCCCTATTTTTTCAATATTCTCAGCCTCAAAAAAAGGGCGCAATTGTTCTAGTATTTCTTGTGTTTCATTTTTGTTTTCAGGAAAAGTAACATAAAATCCTTTGCCAGCTTCCCAAGAAAAAGCAATACCTACTAATTCTGCGGTAAGCGGATTTAGACCTGTTGTTTCTGTATCAAAACAGACAGATGTTTGTTTCATTAAGTTTTGTGTAAACAGTTTCATTGCCATACCTCCTGGGGATACGCTTTGGTAAATGTGAGGTACATCTTTAATTGTTTTTCTATTGGATAATTCTTGTTTTATTGTATCAGTAGTGTCACTAGATGCTCCAAATAAAGAAAATTGACCAGCACCAGCTGTACTTGTTTTTTGTTGTTTATTTTCTTTTGGTTTGTTATCTGAATTAGTTTTAGAAGAAGCAGTAGTAGTAGGATCTTCCGTTGCAAATGTTTTTATTAGATTGTCTGTTAGTCTCCTAAATTCTAGTTCTTGAAAAATTGCGGTTACTTTGGGTAAATCTGGTGTGTTTAGTTCATATTCTTTTTCATTGAATTCCACAGGAACATCTAACATAATTCGTGCTAATTTTTTAGAAAGTAAGCCAAGTTCTTTGTTGGCTTCAATCTTTTCCTTCATTTTTCCTTTTAACTCGTGTGTGTGTTCTAGTAAGTTTTCCATACTTCCATAAGTAGCAAGGAACTTTTTTGCTGTTTTTTCTCCTACACCAGGTAGTCCGGGAATATTATCAACAGAATCACCCATCATACCTAGAAAATCTATTACTTGTTCTGGTCTTTCAATTTCAAACTTTTTTTGTACTTCTGGTATTCCCCAAGTTTCATAACCACCGCCAAACATAGGTCTGTACATAAAAATGTTTTCTGATACTAATTGAGCAAAATCTTTATCAGGTGTAACCATATAAGTTTTATATCCTTCTTTTTCAGCCTTTTTGGCCAAGGTTCCTATAATGTCATCTGCTTCATAACCCTCTTTTACAATAACAGGAATGTGCATTGCTCTTAATATTTCTTCTATGTATGGAATGGCTAGTTTTATGGCTTCTGGAGTTTCATCTCTATTTGCTTTATAGGTCTCAAACATTTCTACTCTGTCTACACTTCCGCCACGATCAAAACATACGGCTAAATGATCTGGTCGCTCTCTTTTAATAACATCCATTAGAGAATTGGTAAAACCCAATATTGCGGAAGTATCCAATCCTTTAGAATTTATTCTAGGGTTTTTTATGAATGCATAATATCCACGAAAAATTAGTGCGTAAGCATCTAGTAAAAAAAGTCTCTTTTGTTCTGCCATTATAGTTTGTTGTAATTAGCTGTTTAGCTTTTATGTGTAATTGTTTATTTTTTTTGTAAAATGAATTTTGGTCATAGGTTTACACTGCTCCTTTTGCTTTGCAGTAAGTAAACCCTGAATGTGGAGAATAACCAACAGTTTCTCTTTTTTTTATTTAAAACTATAAACCAATTTAAAAATCTTCCCTTTATTATTTGCCATAATACACTTTACACATTCTTTATATATGATTCTTGTAGAGGTTTTTCTTGTTGTGTTTAAATTTAACAATTAAAAATTACCTATTAAAAGCTTTTTCGTTTCATATGCATACGGGTAATTAATTTAGGCTTTAAATATAATGAATATGATTGTAGAAATATGCGTAAATTGATTTGAATCTACTTTAAATGCACAAAAAAATTGAAGCCTATAGGATTGAGTTTAGGGTTAAAGGTATAAAACCATCTTATGGATTGTTTAAAAATGGTAATTGATGGATTGAAAATACCAGCTAATGTATTAAGTTAGACAAATAGTGGAAATTTTACATATTTAGAAACTGATTTTGATATACTGAAACGGAATATTTATTGTATTATGTCTGGTGTAAAGTTTGTTTTACTATATAAATTTAGAATTTCCTTTATCTATGAACTCCTTTATCCTTATTTATAAAGATAGAGTATCAGAGTGAGATGTAAATCTATTAAAGATGTAGTGGCTTTGTTAAATAAGTCTTAAATAAGTATAAATGTTTATGAAACAAATACCTTTGTAAAAAAAAGAAGTATGTTAAGATTAGTATTTTTTGTTGCTTTTTATGCTATATTAGGTTTTTATGCTTTTCAGGCACTTAGGGCAGCAACAAAGTCTAATGGAATATCTTATTTATATTTAGGAGTTATACTTATAGTACTAATTAATTTCATATATCCTTATTCTAATGCTAGAATGTCTGGTGTTTTAAGTAAAGAGATTAGTAATGCTTTTGGATTGGTTTTG
Organism: uncultured Cellulophaga sp.; assembly: GCA_947491225.1. Lineage (GTDB taxonomy): Bacteria > Bacteroidota > Bacteroidia > Flavobacteriales > Flavobacteriaceae > Cellulophaga. The sequence continues at coordinate 1,630 of CANLIE010000029.1, read as the reverse complement.
GCTGTTCTAGCCTTTAATTCTATAATACTTGTTTTTTTGTTTTTTGAAGATATAGTTAGATTTTTAGTAGCGACATACTATAAGTTTTTTGGTGTATCCAAGGAGTTTACTTTGCCCGGCAGAAGACGTTTTCTTAGTTTAGTTGCACTTGGTATTGCTTCTTTGCCATTTGGTGCCTTGTTGTATGGAATGGTAAAAGGAAAATATAATTTTAAGGTATTAAAATATGAATTAGCTTTTGATGATTTACCTGATGCTTTTGATGGATACCAAATTACACAAATATCTGACATACATAGTGGTAGTTTTGATGATAGAAAGAAAATAGAGTATGCCATTGATTTGATTAATCAGCAAGGGAGTGATGTTTTATTATTTACAGGGGATATGGTGAATAATAAGGCAGACGAAATGAGACCTTGGATGGATGACTTTTCTAAATTAGAAGCGGTAGATGGTAAATTTTCTGTTTTAGGAAATCATGATTATGGAGATTACGTGCAGTGGGAAACTGAAGAATTAAAAAAGCAGAATCTAGAAGAATTGAAGCAAATACAAAAGGATATTGGATTTGACTTACTTTTAAACGATAGTCGTTTTTTGAAAAAAGGGAAAGATAAAATAGCTTTGATTGGAGTAGAAAATTGGGGTAAAGGGAGCTTTAAAAAAGCTGGCGACTTAAAACAAGCAGTAGCAAGAGTAAATAAAGATGATTTTAAAATATTAATGAGTCATGATCCATCTCACTGGGAAAAGCAAGTGATTAATGATGCATATCATTATCACTTAACACTTAGTGGTCACACCCATGGAATGCAATTTGGAATTGAGATTCCTGGTTGGGTAAAGTGGAGTCCTGTAAAATGGAGGTATCAATATTGGGCAGGTATTTATAAAGAGATGGGTCAATATATAAACGTTAACCGTGGATTTGGTTTTTTAGGATACCCAGGAAGGGTTGGAATATGGCCAGAAATAACGGTAATTACACTTAAAAAGAAGATATTGACTTAATTTTCATCACTTTGTAATGTAAAAATGTGTATCATACTTTTTGTTTTAACAATTTTTATTACTTTTGATTAATAACCCCAAAGGTTTACATATGTCTAAATTTGGAGAACTTATAGATTTAAACGTGCCGATATTGCTGGATTTTTATGCAGAATGGAATGAACAATCCACAGCAATGCACCCAGTTTTAAGAGATGTTGCTGCTGCATTAGGTGACAAGGGCAAGGTTATTAAAATTGATGTAGATAAAAATAAAGAACTATCTCAGGCTCTTCGTGTTAAAGGGTTGCCTACTTTAATGATTTACAAAAAAGGAGAAATGGTATGGCGCCAAAGTGGTGAGCAAGATGCGAATACACTTATAGGTTTACTTAGAGAGTACCTTTAACCCATTTTTTATGTAGTAGAAAATCTATTATATGTTGTAGCTGCTGTGCAAATACAATATAGATATTTTGCTTCGTTTTTTAATTTGCCCATAGTCCCTTTGATTAACTCAGGGGTAAACTGCTATGCTAAAGGTAAAAAAGCGACTGTATTTAGTCGAGCCTTAAAAAAGGAGTAACACATTTATTATAAATCATTTACGGTTATTTTTTAATATATAACTCTTGCC
>CANLIE010000028.1 GCA_947491225.1 uncultured Cellulophaga sp. | reverse complement strand
AAAAAGTTAAAAGCATTACAGCATATCAATACTTAGTAAATAATTATAACAGTGTTTTTAATTAAGAAATGGTATTACAAACAAGAATGAGGAGCTAGGATATGAAAATTAGATAGGATTGTTGTATAGAAGAAAAACAAAAAAGGAAAGAAACACAAGTTTAACTTTCCTCCTTTTTTATTTGTAACAAAGAGTCTATTCTTCCTCAGTACCATTTACATCTTCTTCCTTGTTTTTGTTGTTTTCCATAATATTTAACTTCTTTAACTTGGCTTGCCAAGTGCTCAAGGCTTCTTTATGGTTGTTTATGTTTTTGATTACTTCTTTTACCAATGGGTTGTCTTCTGAGGCATTGGAAAAGAACTGTAGGTTGTTCTCTAGTTGACGAATTTCATTTTTGCTTTCATCTATTTTTCGTCTAACGTATATACGCTCCTTGTATATGGCATTATCATTTGAGCTAGATGATAATTGTTGAATTTTGTTACCATATTTTAATAATTCAGACTCTTGTCTGCTTATATCTAACTTTTTGAATATGGCATCTAATATTGTATTAAACTTATTATTTATATTTTTCTTTTTAAAAGGAACATGTCCATAAGTTTTCCATTCATTAATGAATTCTTTAATACTTGATAAATCTTTTGATCTGTCACCAGTAAGTTGAAATTCTTTTAACTTTTCAAGACAAGCAGTTTTGTGTTCTAAATTTTCAATATCTTCACTATTTGATTTGTTTTTTTGAGAATGAAGTCTATCAAAATAATAATTACAGACACTTTTAAATTCATTCCATATTTTATCAGAGTATTTTCTTGGTACATGCCCTATTTTTTTCCATTCCCCTTGAATACGCTTCATTTCTTTTGTAGCTGAATCCCAATCTTCATTATCTTTGTTATCTATTGCAATGGCTAATAAAGCTCTTTTTTTAACTAAATTATCTTGTTGCTCTTTTTTTAAGTTCTTATAAAAAGCATTCTTAGATTTATTAAATGTTTTTACAGCTTCTTTAAAAGATGCCCAAGTAGCTTCGTTAACTTTTTGCGGCACTTTGCCTGCATTAAAGAAAGATTCTCTTAAAGTTTCTACTTCTTTAATCTGTCTTTGTAGTTCTTTATGGTTTAAAGATGTATTTGCTGCTATACTATTTATTTGAGCAATAATTTGATTTTTTTTCCCAAGATTTAAATCATATATTTTATCTAAATCTTTATAATAATCTTGTCTTCGTTGGTGTAAAACTTTTGTTGCATTACTAAATTGTTCCCAGATAAGTTCTCTATGTTCTTTGTCTACAGGGCCAATATCTTCTTTCCAAATTTTGTGTAGGGTTTGAAGTTCTCTAAAAGCTTTTCCTAGATCTGGCTCATTAGCTAAGGCCTCTGCACTTGAGATTAACTTTAATTTTTCTTCTAAGTTATGTTTAAAATCTAAATCTCTTAATTCTCTGTTTAGATGTAGAAAATCATAAAAAATCTCAATATGATGGTGATATGTGCGCCAAACATTGTTGTAATCTGTCCTTGGAATTGGACCTGCATTACGCCAACTTTCTTGTAAGTTTTTAAAGTTTTTATATGTTGTATTTATATCTTCTTCAACATTAACTAGGCTTTTTAATTCTTCAATTATTTGTAATCTTTTTGTAAGATTATCTTTTAAATTGTGTTCAAGGTTTTTATAGTATTGATCTTTTTTTTCTCTATAATCAGAATAAACCTCATTAAATTGTCTTTTTGTTACAGAATTATAACTGAAGTCTATTTCATTACCACCATTTGCTATAAATTCTTCTTTTTTATGCTCAAGAAATTCTTGAAATTTTAAATCAAATTCATACTTAATAGCATCAATATGCTTTTTTATGGCTTGTACCTTTTCATTTTTTACTAAACGCTGTAATTCACCTACTAAATTCTCCATACTCATTGCATGGTAATCTAATAAGGGTATTTCATGTCTTTTTTGATTGTCTTTATCCTCTGCGTCTTCCGCATTGGTCTCTTCAATTTCATCTAAAATTTCTTTTTCATCTTCTACTTTCTCAATAGTATTTTCTACTTCTAGATGTTCATTCTTATTTTTAGTATTTATTTCTAAAGTATTATTTCTTTCAGTAGTTTCTGAATTTTTATCAACCTCTACATTGTTTTGTAGTTCATCTTTGTTGTCTTCCAACATAATACGTGTATTTGGATTTCTATATATTGGTAATATACTAACAACCAAACAAACCACAAAACTTAATATGCTTTTTTAGAGTTAAATATTACCGTGTTATTTTTACTATAAATGATAATTTATTTTTAGTGCCGTTACATTTATTTGCTTTTGCCTACATTATTTTAACACCTTCTAAATTTATACTGGATACATATATATCATATGTTATTCCTATTTTGTTATAAACGCCTTTCATAGCTGCTGCTACTTTTAAAGCATTTTCTTTTCCTTTGCTTAATGCAAAAATTGATGGTCCAGAACCAGATATTCCACAGCCTAAAGCACCAACTTGCATAGATTCTGATTTTACAGCATCAAAAGCAGGAATAAGAATTGAACGTATTGGTTCTACAATATGGTCTTTTAAAGATCTACTTATTAAATCATAATCTTCTGTATAAAGACCAGCAATTAACCCCCCTACATTGCCCCATTGTTTTATGCCGTCTGATAATGAAATGTTTGTTTTTAATATTTTTCTTGAATCAGAGGTTTTTACCTCAATTTGTGGATGTATTACAGTAGCATATAATTCCTTTGGAGTATTAATTTTGATAATATCCAACGGATCATAACTACGTACTAGAGTAAAACCTCCATAAATTCCTGGTGCTACATTATCTGCATGAGGAACACCACTAGCTAATTCTTCCCCTTTCATAGCAAATTTTACTAATTCCATATTGGTAAAAGGTTCTCCTAATAATTTATTCATTGCCCATACTGCGCCAGTAGAACTTGCAGCGCTACTACCTATGCCACTACCAGCTTTAATTTTTTTGTGAATTTCTATTTCAAATCCACCATTATAATCTGAAACTGATAATAACGCTAAACCAGCAACCCCAGCAACATTTTTATGGGTTTCCATAGGTAATTTTTGTCCTGTTAGTTTTGTGATTGTTATACCTTTTTTGATTGTTTTTTTTACAATCATTTCATCACCTATACCATCTAAGGCTAGCCCAAGTACATCAAAACCGCAAGAGATATTTGCTATTGTTGCTGAGCAAAATACCTTGATTTCATTTTCCATAGTTTTAGTAATTTCCTATTCTTATAATATCTGCAAATATACCAGAAGCTGTAACATCTGCTCCTGCACCTGCTCCTTTTATAATCATAGGTCGGTTAGGGTATCTTTCTGTATAAAATAATACAATATTATCACTACCTTCTAGATTGTAAAAGGTATGCCCTATAGGAATTTGTTGTAGACCAACACTTGCTTTGCCGTTTTCAAACTGGGCTACATATTTAAGTATACAATTGTTCTTTTTGGCATCATTATACAGTTTTTGAAAATAAGTTTCGTCTTTTGTAAGCGATGCAAAAAAGTCATCATTATTAGTTGTGTTTAAACTTTCTTGTGATAAAAAAGGATTGTTTTCTATTTCACTTATATCAATTTCATAACCACTTTCCCTAGCTAAAATCAATATTTTTCTAGCAACATCTACACCGCTTAAATCTATTTTAGGATCTGGTTCTGTATAACCTTCTTCTTGTGCTTGTTTCACAACATTATAAAAAGTTGTTGTATCATTAAAAGTATTAAAAACGAAGTTTAAACTTCCTGATAGCATTGCTTGGATTTTTAAAATTTTATCTCCTGAAGCAATAAGGTGTTTTAATGTATCTATAATAGGTAAGCCCGCACCAACATTGGTTTCAAATAGAAATGGGGCATTGTATTTTTGAGCCAAGTATTTTAGGTTTTTATAGTTTTTATACTTAGATGAGCAAGCAATTTTGTTACATGTAACAACAGAAATACTGTTACTTAAATATTGTGCATATGTTTGTGAAATTACACTACTGGCGGTATTATCAATAAAAATACTATTTCTGTAGTTTAATTTTTTTATAGTATTAAAAAAAACTTCCTTGTCTGCTTTTTCTCCATTAGTTAATTCAACTTCCCAATTTTTTAAAGAGATTCCATCTTCATTGAAGAACATAGTTCTGGAATTTGAAATACCAATTATTCTTAAATTTAATTTAAGGTTTTCTTTTAAGTATTTTCTTTGTTGCTTAATTTGATGAATTAATCTAGAACCAACATTACCAACTCCCATAATAAATAAGTTTAGTTGTTTTGTGTTTTCTTCAAAAAATTCTTCGTGTAAGGAATTTAAAGCTTTTTTAACATCATATTTGTTTATAACTGAAGAAATATTTCGTTCAGACGATCCTTGTGCTATTACTCTAATGTTTACATTGTTTTTACCAAGAGTGCTAAACATTTTACCACTTAACCCTTGATGGTTTTTCATATTATCACCAACCAAAGCAATGATTGCTAAATTGTTTTCAACTAGAACTGAATTAATCTTTTTTAAGGAGATTTCATATTTAAATTCAGCATTTATAGCTTTTTCAGCAAGAGCTACATCATCCGCTGAAATAGCAATGCATATAGAATGTTCAGAAGATGCTTGTGTTATTAATACAATATTTATTTTTACTAAAGAAAGAACTTCAAAAAAACGTTTTGACATTCCTGGCATACCTACCATACCAGAGCCTTCCAAAGATAAAAGGCTTATATTTTCTATATGACTTATACCGCGTACGGTTTTTCCATTTTCTTTATGCTTTTTTGTTATTAGTGTACCCTTAGATTCTGGATTAAAAGTATTTTTAATGTATATGGATATACCTTTGTTCATTACAGGTTGAATGGCAGGAGGGTATAAAACCTTGGCTCCAAAATGAGAAAGTTCCATTGCTTCTTCATATGATATATTTTTAATGGGTTTGGCTTGCTTTACTATTTTTGGATTTGCAGTATACATACCACTAACGTCTGTCCATATTTCTAAACTATCTGCATTTACTGCAGCAGCTATTATAGATGCAGTATAATCTGCCCCACTATGATGTAAAGTTGAGGAGTTTTCGTTAGTAGAAGAGGCTATAAAACCACCCAACACTGTTATTGCGTTTTTGTTTTTAGTAAAGAAATCTAATATTAATTTATTAGTATTGCTAATATCAGATATGTAAGCTTTATCATAATTAAAATCTGTTTGCATAAGCTCCCTGCTATCTTTATAAATAGCATTCAATTCTTCAGCTATAAAAAATTCACTAATAATATAAGAGGATAATAATTCACCATAACTTACTATTTTATAAGATAGTTTTGGTGTTATTTCACCAATAAGAAAAGCACTTTCTAACAAAGTTTCTAAAGTATTCAATTCACTTTTTACGGTGCTTAAAACTCTACTTTGGTTAGTTATAGGAATTAATTTTTTTATAATATTTATATGTTTATCTTCAATTTTAAGGAATATTTTTTTGTATCCTCCTTTATGTAATGATGCCAATTTAGCAGCTTCTAATAAAAGGTCTGTTATACCACCAAAAGCAGAAACAATAACAGCTATTTTTGAAGTAGATTGTGAAACTATATTTTTTACCAATTCTATATTTTTGGCACTGTCAATTGAAGTTCCACCAAACTTTAATATTTTCATTGTAAATAAGATAATTATAGATTTTTATATGTATTTGTATTGAGAGAACAATACGTAAATGGACGTGTATTATATATAAAGATTACCCCTTTGGGGTAATTGTTGTGTTAGTTGTAACACAAGTAATAATAGATATAGAAAATGTAGTTATGTTGTCCAAAATGTTTATTTAAGCAATGCTTATTAATAACCCAAATGTAGTACTTTTGTTTTTTTAAACAAATGATTTGTATAATTTTTACATATTTAATAGTAAAAGACTAATATTTTTATTGGATGAAAATTTTTACAGGAGAACAAATATATGAAGCTAATAAGTTTACAATTAAAAAACAACAAATTACAAGTAATGAGTTAATGGAGCGTGTAGCGCTACAGATTTTTAACTGGTTGCATTTAAGATTGAAGGGGGCGCAACCAAAAATACACTTGTTTTGTGGTATAGGAAATAATGGAGGAAATGGTTTGGCTGTTGCAAGACATTTACAAGAGCATGGCTATAATATTGAGGTATATATTGTAGATTATAATGAAAAAAGGACAGATGATTTTTTAATCAATTTAAAGCGTCTTAAAGATAGGAAAATATGGCCTAATTTTCTTTCTGAAGATAGTGAAATGCCTCAAATAACTAAGGAAGATATTGTAATTGATGCTATTTTTGGGATTGGCTTAAATAGAACACCTGTTTATTGGGTTACTCAATTAATGGGTCATATTAATAGTTCTGGTGCTTTTATTTTATCAGTAGACGTGCCTTCAGGTTTGTTTTTAGATAGGTTAGTAAAAAGTTCAAATGCCATAATACAGGCAAATCATATTTTAACTTTTCAGTCCCCAAAATTAGCTTTCTTTTTGCCAGAAACGGGTATTTATTGTAATCATTGGGAAATTATTGATATAGGTATTGATTCAGAATATTTGACTGCTACAGAAACTGAATTTGATTTAATTAGTAAAAATGAAGTGTTACAATGGTATTTGCCAAGAGAAAAATTTACACACAAAGGAACTTATGGACATTCACTTATTGTAGGAGGTAGTTATGGTAAAATAGGTGCAGCTATTTTGGCTGCTAAAGGTGCATTACATTCTGGTAGCGGATTAGTTTCTGCATATATACCTAAATGTGGTTATGTACCAATGCAAACTGCTTTGCCAGAAATAATGGTGCAAACTACAACTTCCGAACAAATTATGGATGATTTTGATTTTTCTGTTAATTCTACAGTAATTGGAGTGGGACCTGGGTTGGGAACAGATAAAAAAACAAGAGAAGCTTTTGAGAAATTCCTTTCAAAGAATACTCAGTCTCTAGTAATAGATGCAGATGCACTGAACATTTTAGCTAAAAATAAGGAATTATTAAAGTTATTACCAGTAGATACAGTGTTAACTCCACATCCTAAAGAGTTAGAATGTTTGATTGGTAGTTGGAAAAATGATTTTGATAAATTAGAAAAAGCAAAAGAATTTTCTAACAAGTTTAATTGTGTATTGGTAATAAAAGGAGCACATACTATAACTTTATATAAAGGGAAAGGTTTTATAAATACATCTGGTAATCCAGGAATGGCCACTGCAGGAAGCGGAGATGTTTTAACAGGATTGGTTACGGGGCTAATTGCTCAGGGTTATTCACCAGTAATAGCTGCAATTTTTGGGGTTTATCTTCATGGAAGTGCTGGGGACATAGCTGTAGAGAATTTAGGTTACCAATCATTAACTGCTTCTAGTATAGCCAACACTATTGGTGGGGCGTTTATAGAATTGTTTAGTAGGCCAGAAGCTCCTATACAAAATCAACAACAAAAACAACAAGGGTAGTTTTACTTTTTGGAAGCGGTTATTGTTAATCTTCTTTTTACCCAAGTAAGGGCATTATTGTATTCAATAAAGAACTTCATAGGCTTTTTATAGAACATTTTTTCTATTTTAAAATTATGCATATCTATTTCTTTAATAGAAACAATAGCAAAAGCTTTAAGATTTTCTAAACCTCTTATGTAATTGTATATAGTGGGATCTATTGCATAAGAATATTTACGTAAACTTATATATCCAAAATCTTTATTCCTAAAATGTATTTCAGATATTCCTATTATTTGAAAGACTTTATCTAAAGTAACTGTTGTTCCTTCATTGAAGGATGTAACCATATAATTATCATAAATAAAAACTTTTCCAGTTTCTAATTGATATTCTTTAATAACTACTGGTTTTTTGATTTGCCCCATCTTCAGATATGCGTAAAAAAGTGTTCTACTGCTAAATTATATCTATATCTATTTAAATTGAAAAAAAATAGATAAAAGGTAGAAATATCCTTTTAAATTGGGTTTGATTACCATTCAGATGTACACCATAAAAAGGCTGTCAATTCAAGTGCTTTTTAATATTTGAATCGAAATCAGTTTTTAATGGTTTAAATAAAGGGAAATAAATATTCTTTTTCTTTTAGCAAAACCGTCTTTTAAGACTATTTTTTGAAAAACCCATAACAAAAAAAGAGGGTGTCTTAATTTTTTAGACACCCTCTTCTTTTTTGATTTTTAAGCTTCTGAGGCTTTTCCTTCTTTCTTTATTTTAATAGTAAGCTCTTCTTTACTTTCATTTAAGTCCATAAAAATACTATTACCTTCTTCTAATTTTGAATTAACAATTTCTTCAGCTAAGGCATCTTCTATGTATTTTTGAATAGCCCTTTTTAATGGTCTTGCCCCATATTGTTTATCAAAACCTTTGTCAGCTATATAATCTTTAGCTTTTTCTGATAAAGTTAGGTTGTACCCTAAATCTTTAATCCTAGCATAAAGCTTATTTAACTCTATATCTATAATCTTATGGATATCTTCTCTTTCTAAAGGATTAAATACAATAACATCATCAATTCTGTTTAAGAACTCAGGAGCAAATGCTTTTTTAAGTGCATTTTCTATCACACTTTTTTGGTATGAGTCTGCTTGTGCTTTTTTAGCTGAAGTACCAAAACCGACGCCTTGCCCAAAGTCTTTTAATTGACGGGCACCTATGTTTGAGGTCATAATTATGATTGTATTTCTAAAATCTATCTTACGACCTAAACTATCTGTTAAGAAACCATCATCCAATACCTGTAGCATCATATTAAATACATCAGGATGGGCTTTTTCAACTTCATCTAGCAATACAACAGAGTATGGTTTTCTACGAACTTTTTCGGTTAACTGCCCTCCTTCTTCATAACCAACATATCCTGGAGGTGCACCCACTAATCTAGATATGGCAAATTTCTCCATATACTCACTCATATCAATGCGTATTAGAGCATCTTCAGAATCAAATAATTCTTTAGCCAATACTTTAGCTAATTGAGTCTTGCCAACACCAGTTTGTCCTAAAAATATAAATGATCCAATGGGTTTGTTAGGATCTTTTAGCCCAGCCCTGTTACGTTGTATAGCTTTAGATACTTTAGCAACAGCATCATCTTGACCAATTACATTACCTTTTATTAAGTTGGGTAATTCTGCTAATTTATTAATTTCAGTTTGTGCAATTCTATTTACAGGAATACCACTCATCATAGAAACTACATCTGCAACATTACTTTCAGTAACAGTTTCTCTATGTAATTTACTTTCTTCTTCCCACTTTTCTTGAGCAATAGCTAAGTCTTTTTCAATTCTTTTTTCATCATCTCTTAGCTTAGCAGCTTCTTCATAGCGTTGTTTTTTTACAACGGTAATTTTAAGATCCCTTACATCTTCTAGCTGTTTTTCTAGTTCTAAAATTTGCTTAGGAACATCCATATTAACTATGTGTACTCTGGACCCAGCTTCATCTAAGGCATCAATAGCTTTATCTGGTAAAAAACGGTCAGTCATATAACGGTTCGTTAGTTTTACGCAAGCAAGAATAGCTTCGTCAGTGTAATTTACATTATGATGTTCCTCGTATTTGCCTTTAATATTTTGTAAAATTTCAATGGTCTCATCTACTGTGGTAGGCTCTACTATTACTTTTTGAAAACGACGTTCTAATGCTCCATCTTTTTCTATGTATTGCCTATATTCATCTAGAGTAGTAGCTCCTATACATTGTATTTCTCCACGTGCCAATGCAGGTTTAAACATATTGGATGCATCTAAACTTCCAGTTGCCCCTCCAGCACCAACAATTGTATGAATTTCATCAATAAAAAGAATAATATCTTCATTTTTTTCCAACTCATTCATCACTGCTTTCATACGCTCTTCAAACTGACCTCTGTATTTTGTGCCTGCAACCAATGATGCTAAATCTAGAGTTACCACTCGCTTGTTATATAGAATTCTAGATACTTTTTTGTTAATAATCCGTAGTGCTAAACCTTCTGCTATAGCACTTTTACCAACACCAGGTTCACCTATTAGAAGGGGATTATTTTTCTTTCTTCTGCTTAGTATTTGAGAAACTCTTTCTATTTCTTTTTCACGTCCAACAACAGGATCTAATTTATTTTCTTCTGCCATTTTTGTTAAATCTCTACCAAAATTATCTAAAACAGGAGTTTTGGACTTTTTGTTGCCTTTTTGACCAGAAGAAGACCCAAAGTTTTCTTTTTCATCATTGTCACTATCAGAGTCACTAGAAAAAGATTCTGCCCTAGGAGCGTCAATATAATCTTCATCTTTTGTAATGATGGATTTAAACTCACCTTTAACACTATCATAATCTACTTTTAATTTATGTAGTAATTTTGTTGTAGGATCGTTTTCGTTTCTTAAAATACATAGCAAAAGATGTGCAGTATTAATAGAAGAGCTTTGAAAAAGCTTGGCTTCTAAAAAGGTTGTTTTTAATGCGCGTTCTGCTTGTCTTGTCAAATGCAAGTTCTTTTTGTCCTTTTGAAGATTATCAGAATTAGGATTTGCTGGGCTAAGTATTTCCACTTTGCGTCGCAAATGATCTAAATCTACTTCTAGTGCATCTAATATATTAATTGCTTTTCCATTACCATCGCGTAAAAGACCTAGCATTAAGTGCTCGGTGCCAATGAAGTCGTGTCCGAGCCTTAAAGCTTCTTCTTTGCTATAGGCAATTACATCTTTTACTCTAGGTGAAAAATTGTCATCCATAAATTAATCCTTAATCAATTATAAAAGTAATAAATCTATTGTTACCTACGACAAATACCATACCTATTATTCGTTAAAGTTGCATTATTTGACGAAAAAACCAACCATTTTAATAAAATCGAAATAAATTATTAACTATTTTCATTTAAATAAGTGTTAATAAAAAATGTATTAAAGTCTATTTAATATACTTTTCTCGTTAGCATTTTATGTATATTGGCATCAATTTTTAATCAAAATAGTATATAAGATTTTAATATGGCAGAAGGGGAAAAAATTATTCCAATAAACATAGAAGACGAAATGAAATCTGCCTACATTGATTATTCAATGTCGGTTATTGTATCACGAGCCTTACCAGATGTAAGAGATGGGTTAAAGCCAGTACATAGAAGGGTTTTGTATGGTATGCATGAGTTGGGTGTTCGTTCCAATAGCGCACATAAGAAATCTGCCCGTATTGTGGGTGAGGTTCTAGGTAAGTATCATCCACATGGAGATACTTCTGTATATGATTCTATGGTGCGTATGGCACAGGAGTGGAGTCTAAGATATATGCTGGTTGATGGGCAAGGTAACTTTGGTTCTATTGACGGTGATAGTCCAGCAGCAATGCGTTATACTGAAGCACGTATGCGTAAGATTGCTGATGACATGTTGGCAGATATTGAAAAAGATACTGTAGATCATCAGTTGAACTTTGATGATTCTTTAAAAGAACCCACTGTTTTACCAGCAAGAATTCCAAACTTATTAGTAAATGGTGCTTCCGGTATTGCAGTAGGTATGGCAACAAATATGCCTCCGCATAACTTAACAGAAGTTGTAGACGGTACCATTGCTTATATTGACAATAATGATATTGAGATAGATGAGTTAATAACTCATATTAAAGCACCAGATTTTCCAACAGGAGGTATTATATATGGTTATGATGGTGTTAAAGAAGCCTTTAAAACAGGTCGTGGGCGTGTAATGATGCGTGCTAAAGCTACTTTTGAAGAAGTTCAAGGTAGAGAATGTATTGTTGTTACAGAGATACCATATCAGGTAAATAAAGCTGATATGATTAAAAAAACTGCAGACCTAGTAAATGACAAAAAAATAGAAGGTATTTCTATTATCAGGGATGAATCTGATAGAAATGGTATGCGAATCGTATATATACTAAAAAGAGATGCAATACCTAATATAGTTTTAAATACTCTATATAAATACACTGCTCTACAGACATCTTTTAGTGTTAATAATATTGCTCTAGTAAAAGGTAGACCGCAATTACTTAATGTTAAGGAAATGATTCACTATTTTGTGGAACATCGTCATGAAGTAGTTGTACGTAGAACACAGTTTGAGCTTAAAAAAGCAGAAGATAGAGCTCATATTTTGGAAGGATTAATTATTGCGTCTGATAATATAGACGAAGTAATAGCCATTATAAGAGGGTCTTCTAACGCAGATGAGGCTAGAGAAAATTTAATAGAAAGGTTTAAACTTTCTGAAATACAAGCAAAAGCAATTGTAGAAATGCGTTTGCGTCAATTAACTGGTCTAGAGCAAGATAAGTTAAGGGCTGAGTATGAAGAGATAGTAAAAACAATTGCAGACTTAAAAGATATTCTTGCAAATGAAGATCGTAGGATGCAAATTATTAAAGACGAACTTTTAGAAGTTAAAGAAAAATACGGAGACAAAAGAAGGTCTGAGATTAATTTTGCAGGTGGTAATTTAAGTATAGAAGATATGATACCAGATGAGCAAGTGGTTATTACCATTTCTCATGCAGGTTATATAAAGAGAACTGCATTAACTGAATATAAAACTCAGAACAGGGGAGGAGTTGGACAAAAAGCATCATCAACAAGGAATGAAGATTTCTTAGAACATTTATTTGTTGGTACAAACCACCAGTATATGTTGTTCTTTACGCAAAAAGGAAAATGTTTCTGGATGCGTGTATATGAAATTCCAGAAGGTAGTAAAACATCTAAAGGAAGAGCTATTCAAAACTTAATTAATATAGAACAAGATGATAAGGTAATGGCATTTATATGTACTCAAGACCTTAAAGATGAGGAGTACGTTAACAGTCACTATGTTATTATGGCTACCAAAAAAGGAACTGTTAAAAAGACTTCTTTAGAACAATATTCTAGGCCACGTTTAAATGGTATAAATGCCATAGGTGTTAGGGAGGGTGATGAACTTTTAGAAGCTAAATTGACGACAGGAACAAGTCAAATATTCTTAGGATTAAAATCTGGTAAAGCAATAAGGTTTGAAGAAGGTAAGACAAGACCAATGGGTAGAAATGCATCTGGTGTAAGAGGTATTACTCTAGCAGATGATAAAGATGAAGTTGTAGGAATGGTATCTATTAATGATTTTGAACAAGATATATTGGTAGTATCTGAAAATGGTTACGGAAAACGTTCTAGTTTAGAAGACTATAGAATAACCAACAGAGGAGGAAAAGGAGTTAAAACAATTTCTATTACAGAAAAAACAGGAGGTCTAGTAGCAATCAAAAACGTGTCAGATACAGATGATTTAATGATTATTAATAAATCTGGTATTGCAATACGTATGGGCGTAGAAGATTTAAGAGTAATGGGTAGGGCAACTCAAGGAGTAAAATTAATCAATATTAAAGGGAATGATTCCATAGCTGCCGTTGCTAAAGTTATTAAAGATGAAGATGCAGTGGATGATGAAAGTGTTTTGAATATAGATGTGAATACAGAAGATGGCACGGCTATTGATACTGATACTAACAAAACAGAAGAATAAACTATATACACTAAATAAATTAATAGAAATTGAAATGAAAACTAAATTTTTAATATTAACAGCAACAATGTCATTCTCCGTTATGACATTTGCGCAAAAAAATGAAGTAAAAGCTGCTGATAAAGCTCTAAAAGCTAATAATGTTGCTGAAGCAAAATCTGCTTTGGATAAAGCCGAGCCATTATTAAGTGGTGCAGATAATAAAACAAAAGCCTTGTATTATTTCGTAAAAGGAAATACGTATGCTAAACTTGCTAAGTCAGGTGAAGATAGTGCTTTTGAAGAATCTATTAAATCTTATAATGATTTGATAGCATTTGAAGATCAAACAGGTAAAAAGAAGTATTCTGTGCAAGCAAAACAGGCTATGTCTGCTATGTCAGGTGATATTGTAAATGCTGCAATAAAAGATAACAACGAAAAGAAGTTTGATGAAGGGGCAGATAAACTCTATTTAGCATATAATTTAAGTAAAAAAGATACTGTTTATCTTTATTATGCAGCTAATAGTGCCGTGAATGCTCAGAATATGGAAAAAGCACTTAAGTTTTACAATGAACTTAAAGATATAAACTATGATGGTAGTGAAGTTAAGTATACAGCAGTAAATGTGAGTACTGGTAAAGCAGAAGAAATGAATAAGACTCAAAGGGATTTAATGGTGAAGTCTAAAGAATATAAAGATCCAAAAGAGGTAAAAACACCTTCAAGAAAGGCAGAAATTGTAAAAAATATTGCTCTTATATACACTCAGTTAGGAAAAGATGATAAAGCGTTATCTGCATATCAGGAAGCTAGGGCTAATAATCCCAATGATGTTAATTTAATTCTAAATGAAGCTAATTTACACTATAAGTTAGGTAATAAAGACAAGTTTAAGGAATTAATGGCCGAGGCAACAACTGTTGATCCTGATAACCCAGATTTGTTTTACAATATTGGAGTTATAAATATGGAGCAAAATAATATAGAAGAAGCAAGAGTTGCATATTCTAAAGCTATAGAATTAAACCCAGGTTATGTAAATGCACAGTTAAACCTTTCTACAACATATGTAAATGAAGGTAATGGTTTGATAGATTCAATGAACAAATTAGGAAATTCAAAAGCAGATATAGCTAAATATGATGAACTGAAATCTAAGAAGGATGATTTGTTCAGAGAAGGAGCTCAAATATTGGAAGATGCTTTAAAAGAAAATCCTGATAATCAAGGTTTGTTATCGCAGTTAAAAAACATTTATGGAGCATTAGGTGATACAGAAAACTTTATGCGCCTAAAAAAATTACTGGGAGAATAATATAATATTTAATAAAATAAAGAAAGAGGGTGTTTGACTTTTCATACACCCTCTTTTTTATTATGGATTTTTTTAAAAAATAGTTTACTGAAAGAAACAAAGAGTTTTTGAAAAGAGTTTTTGAGAAATTATTATGAATATCTCAACTAAGTTATATCAAAAATCACTTTTTAGACAACATTTTTATAGTACTAAACTACTATATTATTTTTTTAATGACTCTAAGTTTATGTGTGTAATTTTTAATTTCAGTATTAAAGATACCTGTGTGATCTATACGGTCAACACGAACTTTTCCGAATGAATGTATAATATAATTATCTTGCATTATAATCCCTACATGATTTATAATACCATCGTTGTTATCAAAGAAAGCAAGATCTCCAGGTTCACTTTCTTCAATAAAACTAAGTGCTTCTCCTTGTTGAGATTGCTCTATAGCACTTCTAAGTAAGTTGTATCCATTTATCTTGTAAACCATTTGTGTTAATCCAGAGCTATCTATGCCAAAAGGGGTTTTGCCTCCCCACAAAAAGGGACTATTTAAATATAGTAATGCTGTGGGTATTAGTTTTTCCTTACTTTGAATTCCATTTATTTGGGTTCCATCAAAAATATGTTGGAGTAATGATAAGTTTTGTAAAGATGATCCTAATACTATTGGCATTAAATCATTACCTGAAGATGATGTTACAAAAGAGACTAAATCAGCACTAAAGGGAACTTCTTTTATATTTTCTATTTTTGAATAATCTTCTTCGGCAATAAATAAAAATTGTTTATTACATACCCAGCCTTCAACATTATCAAAAGCAACTCTTATTTTACTCCAAAATTTACGGTGTTCCAAAACCTTAATATGGTCACCATACAATAGCTGAGCAACCATTTCTGATGTGTCATTTGGGTCTTGTCTTATTGAAACAATGCTAAGATTACATATACCGTATTGCATAAAACTGCTTTAGACTTTTGCTATTATTAGTTAAGCTTTTTCTAAAACAATTGCAGATGCTCCTCCTCCTCCGTTACATATTGCAGCTGCACCAATTTTACCGTTATTTTGTTCTAAAACACTAAGAAGCGTAATTACTATTCTCGCACCAGAACATCCTAATGGATGTCCTAATGAAACAGCACCACCATTAATATTTACGTTTTTATCTGTTAAGCCTAATATTTTCATATTAGCTAAGCCTACTACAGAGAAAGCTTCATTTAATTCAAAGAAATCTACATTTTCCATAGCTATACCAGCCTTTTCTAATGCTTTAGGTAAAGCCTTGGCCGGAGCTGTTGTAAACCACTCTGGTTGTTGTGCAGCATCAGCATAACTTCTAATTATGGCTAAAGGTGTCAAGTTTAATTCTTTTGCTTTATCAGAACTCATTAATACGAGTGCTGCGGCACCATCATTAATAGTGGATGCATTTGCAGCAGTAACCGTACCTTCTTTTGTAAAAGCAGGGCGTAATGCAGGTACCTTTTCAAGTTTCACATTTTTAAACTCTTCATCTTCTGAAACAATAACTGGCTCACCTCTTCTTTGTGGAACTTCTACAGGAACAACTTCATTGTTAAACTTCCCTTGTTCCCATGCTGTAGCAGATCTTTTGTAAGACTGTATTGCATAGTTATCTTGGTCTTCCCTGCTAAATTTATATTCCGTAGCGCACGCATCTGCACATACACCCATTGCATTATGGTTGTATGCATCTACCAGTCCATCATTTTGTAGGCTGTCTACTAAAGATGTTGGTCCAAATTTTTGTCCGTTTCTTAAGTGTACATAGTGCGGTGCCATACTCATATTTTCCATACCACCAGCAACTACTATATCATTATCACCTAAAGCAATAGATTGTGCAGCTTGCATAATGGTTTTCATACCAGATGAACAAACCTTGTTTATGGTTGTGCAAGGAACTGTATTTGGTATGCCTGCAAAAATGGCTGCTTGCCTTGCAGGAGCTTGCCCTACACCAGCTTGTATTACATTACCCATTAAAACTTCTTGAACTTGAGATGAATCTAGTTTAATTTTATCTAATGCTCCTTTTATTGCAACAGCACCTAATTTTGGTGCAGAAACACTAGATAATGATCCTAAAAAACTTCCAATTGGAGTTCTCGCCATAGAAACTATAACAACATCTTTCATAAATTCTAAATTTTAATGTCACAAAATTAATAAATTAAAGCACATATAACAGGGTTCTTTCATCAAAACCATTTTTTAAGCACATAATTTTCTATTTTTGAAAAAGTTATATGCAACTATAAAATAAATCTTGGAAAAAATTTATAAAAATCAGTCATTAATATACAAATGCTTTCTTTACGCATTTACAGTTTTTTTAATTGTATTTTTCTTTCCTAAAGGGGGTAAGTTTAAATATGAATTTCAAAAAGGTAAACCGTGGCAATATGATAATTTATATGCTCCGTTTGATTTTTCAATAAAAAAGGACGCTACTGAAATTGAAAAAGAAAAAATTGCCATACAAAATAATCAACTAGATTATTATACGTATGATGAGAATATTGTAGCGTCAGTTAAAAAAAAATATAATACAAACTTTTCCAAAGTATTCAATCAATCAGAAATAAGTAGAAATCAATTTAATTACTTAAAATCAGTCGGTAAAGAGATTTTAAATAAACTGTATAAGAACGGTATTCTAAAAAAAGCGAATACAGCATCAAAAAAGAATAAACTTTTATTGTTAAAAAATAATGAAGCAATTCAGATGAATTTTAATGAAGTTTACGGTTTGCAAGATGTTGATGAAAAAGTGTATCAAATTTTAGAACAAAAGGGTTTAAAAAATTACAATTCACTGTATAAACAATTATTTTTTAATATCATTAAACCAAATGTTTTTTATAATAATAATATATCTAAAAAAGCACATGCAGATGAATTGTCTAAGGTGTCTGTTACACGCGGAACAATAGATGAAGGAAAATTAATCATAGTTAAAGGTGAAGTTGTAGAAGCAGAGAACTATAAAATATTAAATTCCTTAAAAGATGAGTATGAATCTGAATTATGGGCAGACAGTAATTATTATATAATTATTGCCGGATATACTATTTTAGTTGCTTTGGTATTACTAATGCTCTTGTTATTCTTGAAAAAGTATAGAGCATCTGTCTATAAAAACAACACCAAGGTTACTTTTATCTTTTTTAACATTTTATTTATGGTATTTATAACCACAATGGTTATAAAGTACAATGAAGCCTATGTTTTTGTAGTGCCATTATGTATCTTACCTTTAATCTTAAAAACTTTTTTTGACGCACGTTTAGGCCTTTTTGTACATGTACTTACTTTATTAATTTTAGGTTTTGTGGTACCTAATAGTTTTGAGTATATTTTTCTGCAAATAATGGCAGGCATAGTAACTATATTAACAGTTTCTGAATTGTATAAGAGAGCCAATCTGTTTATTTCAGTTGGGCAGATAACTCTTATTTATATTGTTGGTTATTTTGCATTCCATATTATTCATGAAGGAAGCCTAAACAATATCAGGGGAATTACCTTTGGCGTGTTTTTGCTAAACGGAATGATAACATTGTTTGTACAGCCACTAATTTATATTTATGAAAAAGTTTTTGGTTTAGTTTCAGATGTTTCTCTTTTAGAGCTGTCTGATACAAATTCTAAATTATTGAAGGAATTGTCTAATAAGGCACCAGGAACATTTCATCATTCTTTGCAAGTTGCAAATTTGGCTGAAGCTGCAGCACAAGAAATAGGAGCAAATGCAATGTTAGTTAGAGTAGGAGCTTTGTATCATGATATTGGTAAGATGAACAATACTACGTATTTTACAGAAAACCAGATAACTAATGTAAATCCGCATAATGAACATACACCATTAGAAAGCGCAAGAATTATTATAAACCATGTTATTGACGGTATAGAGATAGCGCGTAAAAATAATTTGCCAGATAGGGTAATAGATTTTATTAGAGTTCATCACGGAACGTCTAAAGTTTATTATTTTTATAAAAAGCAGACAGAGATAGAAGATAACGTAAACGAGGATGATTTTAAATATCCTGGGCCTATACCTTTTTCTAAAGAAACGGCAATTTTAATGATGGCAGATGCTGTAGAAGCCGCTTCTAAAAGTTTAAAAAATCCTACTTTTTTAATGATAGATGCGTTTGTAGATAAAATTATAGACGGTCAAATGAGAGCCAATCAGTTTTCCAACGCAAACATTACATTTAAAGAAATTGTAGAAATTAAAAAGGTATTAAAATTAAAGCTTACCAATATTTATCATCTAAGAGTTGAATATCCAGAGTAAAATAGATTCTAACTAAACACAAATACATAAAACATTATAGTATGAAAACATATGTTGTTTCAGTGAATGATGAAGAAATAGTAATTAATAGTAAGGAGGTTTCTAAGCTAAATATTGCTAAAAATTCAGATAAAGAATACCATATATTAGAAGATAATAAAAAATTTAACGCTAAATTAATTAGCACAAATTACCTAAAAAAAACCTTAAAAATAGAAGTTAATGGTAATAGTTATACCATTGCTATTGCAGATGAGTATGACCAGATGGTTAAAAAAATGGGACTTCTTGCGGTAAGTACAAAAAAAGAGAAAAATATAAATGCTCCTATGCCTGGTCTTATTCTAGATGTTTTAGTTATAGAAGGACAAGAAATTAAAGAAGGAGAACAAGTATTGGTATTGTCTGCAATGAAAATGGAAAACATTATTACTGCACCTAGTGATGGTGTTGTAAAATTGATTGAAATTAAAAAAGATGATGCTGTAGAAAAGGGACAATTACTAATAGAGATATCATAAGAATGAAGAAAATTCTAATTGCAAACAGAGGAGAAATTGCATTACGAGTAATGCGTTCTGCTAAAAAAATGGGGATAAAAACTGTTGCTGTTTTTTCTGAAGTAGATAGAGAATCACCACATGTGAAATTTGCAGATGAAGCTGTATGTTTAGGTAACGCTCCGTCTTCAGAATCCTATTTGGTAATGGATAAAGTACTAAAAGCTGCAAAAGATACAGGCTCAGATGGTATACATCCTGGATACGGATTTTTAAGTGAAAATGCAGAATTTGCCAAAAAAGTAACAAATGTAGGAATCACATTTATAGGACCTAAACCAGATGCTATAGAGATTATGGGTAATAAATTAGCAGCCAAAGAAGCTGTTAAAAAGTATAATATACCTATGGTTCCTGGTATTGAAGAAGCTATTACAGATGTATTTTTGGCTACTAAAATAGCTAAAGAAATTGGCTTTCCTATTCTTATTAAAGCTGCCGCAGGTGGTGGTGGTAAAGGAATGCGAATTGTAGAAAATATAGAAGAGTTACCAGAACAAATGAAACGTGCCATTAGTGAAGCAGTAGCTGCTTTTGGAGATGGTTCTGTTTTTATAGAAAAATATGTTACATCTCCTAGACATATAGAAATTCAAGTTTTAGCAGACAATCACGGAAATGTTGTTCATCTATTTGAACGCGAATGCAGCATACAGCGTAGGCACCAAAAAGTAGTAGAAGAAGCACCATCTGTTGTGCTTACGCCAACTATTAGAGAAGCAATGGGAGATGCAGCTATTAAAGTCGCAAAAGCTTGTGATTATGTTGGTGTTGGTACTGTAGAATTTTTATTAGATGCAGATAAAAATTTCTATTTCTTAGAAATGAACACACGTTTACAAGTAGAGCATCCAGTAACAGAACTCATTACGGGTTTAGATTTGGTGGAACAGCAAATTAAAGTTGCTAGAAATGAGAAATTAGAAATTACACAAAAAGACTTAGCTATTAAAGGTCACGCTCTAGAAGTTAGGGTATATGCAGAAGATCCGTTAGATAATTTTTTGCCTAGTATAGGAACTTTATCAACCTATAAAATACCAAAGGGTAATGGTATTAGAGTAGATGATGGTTTTAATCAGGGTATGGAAATTCCTATTTACTACGATCCAATGCTTTCTAAGCTTATTACGTATGGAAAAACAAGAGAAGAAGCCATCCAGTTAATGATTTCGGCTATTGAAGATTATAAAATAGAAGGAGTGTCTACTACACTATCTTTTGGGAAATTTGTGTGCGAGCATCCAGCATTTACATCTGGAAACTTTGATACGCAATTTGTAAAAAATTATTACTCTTCAGATAAGTTAATAAAGGCTCGTTTGCCAGAACATAAAGTAGCAGCATTATTAGGAGTGTATCTACTTAACGAGCATATTAAAATAGTTAAAACACCAAAACAAGAAACTTCCAATTGGAGAAATAATAGAAATACTAAGTAATATGGAAGAGCAAAGCAAAGAAAATATATTACACTCAAAAATAAAGCAAGCTAAATTAGGTGGCGGTAAAGCACGTATAGAAAAACAGCATGCAAAAGGAAAATTAACAGCTCGTGAGCGTATTCATTTTTTAGTTGATGAAGGTTCTTTTGAAGAGTTAGGAATTTTGGTAACCCATAGAACGTCTGATTTTGGAATGGACAAACAAATGTTTTATGGGGATGGTGTTGTTACAGGTTATGGAACCATAAACGGAAGACAAATCTGTGTTTTTGCACAAGACTTTACTGTTTTTGGAGGTGCATTATCTGAAACACACGCAGAAAAAATATGTAAAATTATGGATATGGCTATGAAAATAGGGGTACCTGTAATTGGTTTAAACGATAGTGGAGGAGCAAGAATACAAGAAGGTGTTAGATCTTTAGGTGGTTATGCAGATATTTTTCATAGAAATGTGATGTCTTCTGGTGTTATACCACAAATATCAGCAATTATGGGGCCATGCGCTGGTGGTGCTGTGTATTCACCTGCTATGACAGATTTTACCCTTATGGTAGAAAATTCTAGTTATATGTTTGTAACTGGCCCTAATGTGGTAAAAACGGTAACTAATGAAGAGGTAACCTCAGAAGAGTTAGGAGGCGCTAAAACACACGCAACAAAATCTGGAGTAACGCACGTTACAGCAGTAAATGATATAGAGTGTATTAACCAAATAAAACAAATGATTAGCTATATGCCCCAAAATTGTGAGGATAAACCAGCTAAGCTACCTTTTATTTTGGGTGATGAAATTAGAGAAGAATTAGAAACTATGGTTCCGTCAAACGCAAATCAGCCATATGATATGCGTAATGTTATAAACGGAATTATAGATAAAGATTCCTTTTTTGAAATTCATAAAGACTATGCGGATAATATTGTTGTTGGTTTTGCCCGTTTAGCAGGTAGAAGTATTGGTATTGTTGCCAACCAACCAATGAGTTTAGCAGGTGTGTTAGATGTAGAAAGCTCTAAAAAAGCGGCTCGTTTTACACGTTTTTGTGATTGTTTTAATATTCCGTTATTGGTATTGGTAGATGTACCAGGATTTTTACCAGGAACAGACCAAGAATGGAATGGCATTATTACAAACGGAGCTAAATTATTATATGCTTTAAGTGAAGCTACAGTACCAAAAATTACAGTTATTACTCGTAAGGCTTATGGTGGCGCTTATGATGTTATGAACTCTAAACATATTGGAGCAGATATGAACTATGCTTGGCCAGGTGCAGAGATAGCTGTAATGGGAGCTAAAGGGGCTAGTGAAATTATTTTTAGAAAAGAAATACAAACATCAGATGATCCGGTTGCCAAATTAGCTGAAAAAGAACAACAGTATGCAGATATGTTTGCTAATCCATATAGTGCAGCGCAAAGAGGTTTTATAGATGAGGTTATTTTACCTAAGGATACACGTAAAAAACTAATTAAAGCAATGGCTATGTTAGAAGATAAGGTAGTGAATGTACCAAAACGTAAACATGGTAATATTCCGTTATAAGAACAATTTAAAATTAATAAAAAAGGAATGAGTGTAACAATTAAAGTTATGGTTAGTAAATTAAGTTACTAGCCATAACATTTTTAAGTGTAAACCTGAGTTCGATGTAAGAAAATTTATGTCAGTCTGATTGATTTTCGATAGAAAATTGTATTGAAGACAAGTAAATTTTAAATCAAAAGCTTTTTAATCTTGAGCCTGCCAAAAGGTCAATACAATTTTTAATAGTTTCACTATGAAAAATCACTCTATATAACAGCTTTTTTTAATCAAATTCTTAAACCGAACTCTCAGGTTGTAAGTATTATAGTTCTTCACAGTAAAACCCATTATGCTCCAATATTGATGAAATAATTACAGAGTTAGGAGATTGTGTTTCAATCCTTAGGATTTTATCACAGTCTTCAAGATCAAAACTCCAACGCCCATATTCATTAATTAAATTATCTAACATAGGTTTTAATTTTCTAATATCATTTTTAAAGCGAACAGATGTTTTAAAAACTAAAATGGTCTTTTGCATAATGTAAATTATATTTTTTAGCGTTCCCAAAACATTGGAGGTTCAATTCCTAAAGACCTTAAATAGACATAGCCTTGTCCTCTATGATGTATTTCATTATCAATAAAATAAAGTATAGATGAAGTAACAGTTCCTTCATATTGTCCAAAAAGTGTGATTTTATTTTGAAAATCCTCTAAATTTATTTGGTTCCAATATTCATTTATTTCATCAGTTGCATTATCCCACATTTTTAATACATTTTCTTTGCTATTATTATGTTCCATATGCTCATTTAAAGTAACGGTTTTTCCTGTGGCAATTTCTTTTATACCAGGTCCGGCAATGCCAAGAAGTTCCATAATCATAGCAGAGAATGTTCGCATTCCTCCTATGGTGTGATTAAAAAAGGCGTCTTCAGGAAAAACATCAATTACCTTACGCGTAAGGTTTCTGTGTCCTTGCCAATGGTTTAAAAAGTCTGATGAAGAAATGACTTCTTGTAATTTTTTGTTTTCGTTCATTGTTGTTTCCATTAGTGTTAAATTTTATTGATTCTGGAACAAAACTAAATAGCCTTTGTGACAACTATGTGTCAGTAGGTATATTTACTATTTTTAAAATTCATTATTTAATGGGTTCAATTTTAAAATTACTGTTTACATTAGATTGTTACCATTCAACTTTTCTTTTGTTTATAAATTATTAGTAATTATGAGTAAATTGATATCATTTTTCAATTTTTACTTTAATTTGAAGTCCTATCTTTGGAATATATGTCATGTAATTATGAGTGTAGATACAGTAAAACGATTTGATCGTATTGTGGCAATCTTTATTCAACTGCAATCTAAACGAATTGTAAAAGCCCTAGAATTAGCAAATCGTTTTCAAGTTAGTTTACGTACGATTTATAGGGATATTAGAACGTTGGAAGCATCTGGAGTGCCAATTATAAGCGAAGCTGGTGTAGGGTATTCCATAATGGAAGGCTATCGCCTACCTCCTGTTATGTTCACTCGGGAAGAAGCTAGTAGTTTTGTTGCAGCCGAAAAATTGATGCAAAAATTTGTAGATAAATCACTTGGAGAATATCACAAATCTGCTATGTATAAAATAAAATCTGTATTACGAGGAAGAGAAAAAGATTGGGTCTCTGTATTGGAAAACCAAATTAAAGTAGATTCATCCCAAATTCTTTTTAATGCAAATCTTCCCAATGTTTTTGAAATTCTTTTTGAAAGTATTGCACAGAAAAAGCAAGTTTTTTTAAAATATCAATCTTTAGAAGCGTCAACACCATCAGAACGTCACATAGAGCCTGTTGGGCTTTTTCACGAAAATGGTTTTTGGTATGTGTTGGGGTATTGTCATAATAGAAAAAGTTATAGACATTTTAGAACAGATAGAATGTTGCTTATAAAGAGAGCTACAATTAATTTTGCAATGGAGCATGGTACACTAGATGATCATTATGAAAAAAAAGTGGCTACACCTAAAACTGAAGTTAAAATTTTGGTTAATAATGAAGTAGCTAGATATATTAATGAAGGACGAAAACATTATGGATATATTTCCGAAAAGAAATTACAAAACCATACAGAAATGACTTTTATGACATCAGATTTGGAGCATAGCTTTCCAAGGTGGTATTTAATGTTTGGAGAATATGCAAAAATCTTAAAGCCAGAGAGTTTAAAAGACCGAGTAAGAGAAATATTAAAAAATACTGAAGCTAAACTTTTAGATTAGTTTTTTGAAATTGAAGTGTTTTAAACTTTTTTTGTATGTCCATTTTTAAACATATAAGCACAATACTACCTTTTAAATTCATTTCAGTTTCCATTACAGAAGGTTGGTTTACAGTAGAAAGAGATTTTAAAACAAGCTAAGATTATAATCTTTTTAACTTTATATGATATGGCTTATATATACATTATTCACTTTCAATAATATCTTCAATGGTTTTGGCAAGTTTAAAATCTTTTTCCGTTATACCATTGGCATCATGTGTATGTAAACGTATTGTAAGTGTATTGTATACATTACTCCAATCTGGATGGTGGTTTTGAATTTCACATTCAAAAGCGATACGAGTCATTACACAAAATGTTTCTTTAAAATTTTTAAACTCAAATGTAGTTTCTAAGACACCATCAGTGTAATCCCAACCATCTAAATCATTTAGCTTCTTAGTTATCTCTTCAGTTGTATATTTTTGCATCTTTCTAAAATTTAGTGTGTTGCAAAGTTACATGAAGTAAAAACTAAAAAACTACGATTAGGAAAAAAGATGATGATCTATAGTGTCTTGGAATGTAAAGCGTAAATGTTTTGGAAGTTTGTTACTTTTTGGAAGTACAGCTAAATATCTGTCTTCATTACTTGTATATACTTGTTTATAGATAGGGCTGTATAGACCTATTTTTTTTATGATGTCTTTAATAAATTCGTCATGATGAACTAAGTCATTGCTTCCTAGATGAAATATTCCGTTTTTGTTATGATTTATAATATAATGAATCTGTTGTGTGAGTTTATCAATGTAGGTCACATTAAGTATTAGATTAGGAAAAATTTCAATAGATTCTTTTTTATTAATTGCAGCCTTTATTTCTTTTATTCTAGGCGAATTGTTGCCAAAAACCATAGGTAATCTAATAATTACACCTTTATTCTTTGGTAGCCTCAGTAGCATATTTTCTATTGTAATTTTTAATCTACCATATATACTAAGAGATAAGGTTTTGTCGTATTCATAAGATGGGTATTTGCTGTAGGCATCAAATACATTGGCAGAGGATAGAAATATTAGTTTGCTTTTATGCTTAGTAACATATTCAACAATGTGTTGGTGTGCTAGAACTTGTGCTGAAAAATCACCACGTATGGCAGATATGATAAAATCTGGTTTTACAGTTTTTAATAGTTCATATGTATCTATATCCTCTATATTATACTTATAAAATTGTTGATTTTCTTTGTATTCGTTTTCATTATAACAATACGTTCCATAAGAATCATAAAAGGTGCAAAGCTCTTTATAGATTGCATTTCCTATAAATCCACTTGCACCTAATATTAAAATTTTATTCTTTCTATCTCCATCCATGCATCTTTACCTTAAGTTGTATGTTACCCTTTGTAAAAAGGTAGTTTTACAACTGTTGCTGGGATTGCTTTTTTTCTAATTTGTATGTAAATTTGGTTACCAATATCAGAAAGGATGGTAGGTACATAGCCCATGCCTATACCTTTGTTTAAAGAAGGAGACATTGTACCAGAAGTTACAACTCCAACTTTATTTCCGTTAGTATCTACAATATCATATCCTTGTCTAGGAATACCTCTTTCATTTAATTTAAAAGCTATTAATTTACGTTCAGAACCATGTGCTTTTTCTTTTGCCAAAGCTTCACTGTTTACAAAATCTTTGGTAAATTTTGTAATCCACCCAAGTCCAGCTTCAAACGGAGAGGTTGTGTCATCAATGTCATTTCCGTATAGGCAATACCCCATTTCTAAGCGTAAGGTATCTCTTGCCGCCAAACCAATTGGTTTAATTTCATATGCAGATCCAGCTTCAAATACTTTATCCCATATTTGTTTTACCTCTTCGTTTTTACAATATATTTCAAACCCACCAGATCCTGTATACCCAGTTGCAGAAATTATAACATTTTCTATTCCAGCAAAATTAGATACTTCAAAAGTGTAAAACTTAATGGTTGATAAATCTACAGATGTTAAAGATTGCATAGCTTCTATTGCCTTAGGACCTTGTATTGCCAAAAGCGAATAATTTTCAGATATGTTACGAATATCTGCACCAATAGATTCATTGTATTTAGAAATATGACTCCAATCCTTATCAATATTAGAAGCATTAACTACTAATAAATATTGTTCTTCTTTAATTCTGTATACAATTAAATCATCAACAATTCCTCCTGTTTCGTTAGGTAAACAACTATACTGCGCTTTGCCAATGGTTAACTTTGAAGCATCATTAGATGTTACTTTCTGTATTAAATCTAAAGCTTTAGGGCCTTCAATTAAAAATTCTCCCATATGTGATACATCAAAAACACCTACACCTTCACGGATGGTTTTATGTTCTATAGTAACACCAGCGTAAGAAATAGGCATATTATAACCAGCAAAAGGAGCCATTTTTGCGCCTAAAGCTTTATGTGTTTTTGTAAGAGCTGTATCTTTCATAGTATAGTTTTTTTTGATGAACAAATTTATTGAAAATAAGTGGAGAAAAGCTGTAAGGTTTTAAACTTTTTTATAGGTTGTTTATTCACCACTAATTTTAAGAAATAAAGCTAAATGATGTCCTCTCTATAGTGCTTTAGATAATTTTATACTACCTAAGTTAGAATTAACTTAGGTAGTAGTTTTTAACTATTTTAATAAATATTCTTTTAGCTCTAGGTATGTAGATATTTTAATGGATTTCTTCTCTTTGTGCATTACTTTTTCAATTTGAGAAGGAATTGTAAGTTTCCTGTTTATTGTTTCTTCCACTACGCCTAAGAACTTAACAGGATGTGCGGTTTCTAAGAAAATACCGTAGGTGTTTGGTTTGTCTTTTAAATATTTTTTTAGCCCTAAGTAACTAATTGCTCCATGAGGATCTGCAATATAATCACTATTTTCATATAGTTCTTTCATTGCTGTTTTTGTTTCAACATCTGAAAAAGAATATGAAGAAATGTTTTGACGTATAATATTTAAATCATTCTGATAAATATGTTGAATTCTTATAAAATTACTAGGATTACCTACATCCATTGCATTAGATATTGTAGTCTTAGATGGTTTTGGCTCATATTTACCAGTTTGCATAAATTTAGGAACTACATCATTAACATTAGTAGCTGCTATAAAATGCTTTACAGGCATACCCAATTGTTGTGCTATAATACCTGCACAGATGTTACCAAAATTACCACTAGGTATAGAAAAAACAATTTCTTTACCTTTTGCTAGTGCCTGCTTATATGCAAATAGGAAATAAAACAATTGTGGTAACCAACGAGCAACATTAATGGAGTTAGCAGATGTAAGCTGCATATTTTTTAATAAATCTTCATCTAAAAAAGATTTTTTAACCATTGCTTGGCAATCATCAAAAGTGCCATTTACTTCTAAAGCGGTGATGTTTTTGCCAAGAGTGGTTAGTTGTTTTTCTTGTATTTCACTTACTTTACCACTAGGGTAAAGTATAACTACGTTAACCCCTTTAACTCCTAAAAAACCATTTGCAACAGCCCCACCAGTATCACCAGATGTGGCAACCAAAACAGTTATCTCATTAGTGTTTCCTTCAGAAAAATAACCCAGACAGCGAGCCATAAAGCGAGCGCCTACATCTTTAAAGGCCATTGTTGGTCCGTGAAAAAGCTCTAAAGTACCTATATTTTCTTCAATAGGTACAACAGGAAAATTAAAATCTAAAACTTCTTTTATTATTTCTTTTAATTTTTCTGTAGGTATTTCATCACCAATAAATTGTTTAATAGCAGTGTAAGCAATTTCATTATTATCCAAGGAATCTAATATTGAAAAGAACTCATTAGTTAGAGGATTAATCTTTTCAGGAAAATATAAACCCCTGTCTGGAGCAATTCCTCTAATTACCGCATCTTTAAATGACGTGTTTGGTGCTTTTTTATTTAAACTGTAATAATTCATTTTTTTGTAAAATTTTTTAGCTATTCCAAATTCTCCATGCTTCTTCTGCTTGGTTTTCTAGCATATCTTGTCCGTTACAAATACAAGCGCCATATTCTTCACCTGCACTTAGAAAAGCAGTTTTATTAGGATTATAAATAAGGTCAAAAAGTAGATGGCTTTTAGTTATATACAAATAGGGAATGTCTGGTTTCAAATTTACATTGGGATATGTGCCTAAAGGGGTGCAATTAATAATAACTGTGTGCTTTTTTATTATTTTTTCATCTAAATCTGTATAACCAATTTGGTTTTTTAAAGGCTTTCTAGAGACATAAACACATATAATCCCCATTTCTTCCAAAACATATTTAACAGCCTTTGAAGCTCCTCCAGTTCCTAATATAAGTGCATTTGTATGATGCTTTTTTAGATGCGGTTCAATAGATTTTTGAAAACCGTAAGCATCTGTATTATAACCAATAGTGCCTTTGTTTGTGAATTTTATGGTGTTTACAGCTCCAATTTTTTCTGCTTTAGAGTCTATCTCGTTTAAAAATTGAATAATGCTTTCTTTATATGGAATGGTTACATTACATCCTTTTATGTTTGAATTGCTACTAATTAATGATTTAAATTCTTCAATATTCTGAAAGTCATAGTTTTCATAAGAATAATTATCTAAACCTAGTTCCTTGAATTTTTGGATAAAATATCTTTTGGAAAAGGAATAAGAAATGTTCTTACCAATTAACCCAAACCTATGTTGTAGCTTTTCTGTTTTTTCCATACCAATCTAAAACTAATAAAATACTTATTCCCATAACAACAAAAAAAATGGACCACCAAGTTTCAGAAATTTGAAAATCAGGAAAATATCGAGAATAATTTTTAATAATTTTATTTCCGTCAGAATCCATTAAAATATTTCCGAAATCATCTATTTTGTAAACTGTTTTTTTCCACGGCCAAACAACTCCTAATGAACCAGTTATAAAACCTATAATAACTATAGTGGTTATATGTTTGTAATGTTTAAGGACATAACTTATAATGTGAGATAATGTAACTAAACCTGTTGCTGATCCTAATGTAAAAACACCTAATATTTTTAAGGTACTTATACGTTCAGGGTTATTGGTAAAACTGAAATCTCCATTGATTATTTCAGAAAATGTATCGTATAAGGCGTTTACAGAATCTACTAAAAGCAGTACATAATTACCTAAAAGTATTAATATAAATGACCCTGATAAGCCTGGTAATGTCATACCAGAAACACTTATTATTCCACAGAAAAAAATAAATAAAAGATTATTATTTTCTTTAGCAGGGTTTAAAAAACTTATTGAGATTCCTATAACTAATCCAATTATTCCAGCAAGTATTGTTTTTTTGTTCCAATGGTTAAAATCTTTTCCAATATAGTATATAGATCCTACTATCATTCCAAAGAAGGTTGACCAAACATACAACTCTTTATGCGACAGAAAATAATCTAGTAGCTTAGAGATGCTGAAATAGCTTACGAGCATTCCAAAAATTAATAGAAATAAGAAGGAACCATTTATATAAGTATAAAAGCTTTTAATCCTTCCGTTTATAAGAAGCTTAAATGCTTTGAAGTTTATTTTTTGCAAAGAGTATATAAATTCTTCATAAAAACCACCAACAAAAGCAACAATGCCTCCAGATACGCCAGGAACTTTATTTGCGGCACCCATACAGAGCCCTTTTATAACAAGGAAAAACTTGTCTATAAGTGTTCTCGTATATGCCATTAGATTATTTTATTTTTTGGAAGCTACTTTTTCCAGTATAAAAATAAGTGAAAAACCTAGAATGGCTAAAATAATCCCAAATAATAATTGATTATCTCCATTATAAGAGAAAGGAGAAACATTTTGTTCAGCAACAGTTATTATCTTGTCTCCAAAAGTTTTAGTTTCCAATACTTTTTTCCATGGCCATATTTTAGCTAAAGAACCTATGATAAAACCTGTTAATACAGCAAGTGTTAAATCTTTTTGATGATGAAAAAGCCATTTAAGTATTCTTGCAAAACTTAACAATCCAAAAATTGCTCCAGCCCCAACAACTATTATTGTTTTTAGGTCATACTCATGCAATGCATCGAGAATGGTTTTGTAAGAACCTAACAATACAAGGATAAATGCACCAGATATACCTGGTAAAATCATAGCACAAATTGCCAAGGATCCAGATAAAAATAAGTATGGTAAACTTGTTGTGTTTTCGTTTGGTGGTAATGTGGTTATATAGTATGCGGCTAAGGCACCTACGACAAGCCCAATAATGGCTCCTAAATTCCATTTTTTTATTGATTTTCCAACAATAATAATACTAGCAACTACAAGTCCAAAAAAGAATGACCATACTAAAATAGGTTGATTTTCTAATAACCAACTAATACCCTTGGCTAAAGATAATATACTTATTCCTATACCTAAAAAAAGAGCTGCTAAAAAATTACCATTTAATTTTGTCCACATTGCTTTAAAACCATTTTCTTTAAATGTTTTAATAAGGGAAAAATTTATATTGTTTATGGTTGCTATCAATTCTTCATATATACCTGAAATAAAGGCTATTGTGCCTCCTGAAACACCTGGAACAACATCTGCAGCACCCATTGCCAATCCTTTTAATGTAATGTATAAATATTGAAGTATATTGCGTTGTTTCATAGTATTGTTAAAAAGCAGTAAAAATAAATATTTATTTGGAAGTACTGTTGAATTCTTCCACAATATTATTAACCCAACTATTGTTTTTAAACTTAGGAAATTCCATTTTAAAAACGGATATTTTTTTTGGGTTGTATTCTAATGCTATTAACAGATATTTCTTTGCTTTAATTGTTTGGTTTAGAATTAAATGTGAACCTGCAATTTTGTATAATATATCTGCATTATTAGGATAAAACGCCAATGCTTGTTGTAGTATTTGAAGAGCTGAGTGGGGGTCTCCCTTTTTTATGACCAAACTACTCCATAATAACCAAGTATTTAATTCACAATCTCCTAAATTTATCATTCTTTGATATGCAGCTTCAGCTTCTTCATATGAATTTAATGCTTCATTTATATGAGCACACTTTCCCCAATACATTAAGTTTTCTTCATCTATATTAATGGCTTTGGTAATATAGTCTTTGGCTTTATTGTATTCTCTTTGTCTAATGTAGAAATCTGTAATGGCAAGCCAACCTTTATCTAAGAGTGGATCTTCATGAACAGTTTGGTAAAAATAAAACTTAGCCATATCTCTATTGTCTAGTTTTTCATAACATTTTCCAATTCTTAAATAAGCAAAAGCTGACGGGTCTTCAATTTCTATAGTAATTTCATAATTTTCTATAGCTTCATTGTAACGTTTTAGCCTTTCCAATACTTTACCTTTTTCAAAATAAGCACCTATGAATGTATCTTCAGAAATAATGGCAAAATCAAAAGCTGTTAATGCTTCTTTGAACATTTTTTTTGTAAAATATTGTTTCCCTAGTTGATGCCAAGCCACCTCGCAATAAGGATTTTTATCTAAATATTCATTAAGAAAAATA
This sequence comes from uncultured Cellulophaga sp., assembly GCA_947491225.1. Lineage (GTDB taxonomy): Bacteria > Bacteroidota > Bacteroidia > Flavobacteriales > Flavobacteriaceae > Cellulophaga. The sequence continues at coordinate 7,796 of CANLIE010000028.1, read as the reverse complement.
ATAGCACCGTCATAATCTTCTAAATATTCAAAACAATAAATAATATTGTAAAGTGATGCAAAATCATGTTCATCAAACAGAATACATTGTATGAAATGCTTTTTAGCTTCTTCAAAATTATCCATAAAAAGATGTTCCATTCCTAATAAAGAATGAATGTCTATAGTGTCTTCTGATAAGCTTAAAGCTTTCTTTAGCAATTCTATAGCGGTTTTATGATCATCTTTTTTAGAAAAAATATTGGCTCGTTGTATGTATATTTCTTCGTTGTTACTATCAATAACTTGTAGACTATCTAACATTATTTCAGCAACTTCCAAATTGTTCTCAAAGATATGAACTTCAATTTCCAATAGTTTTAATTCTATTGTGCTAGGATGTTGTGTTAATCCAATTTTTATAGCTTTTTTCGCCAAGGATATTTTTCCGTTGTTAAGATAGTAGTGAATAATATCTTCAAAATCTTCAGCGTCAAAAAAATAGACATCATCTGTCTTTAGCATTGACTCAAATTTTGCTATTGGTCTGTCAGGTCTTTCGTCAGCATCTAACGCCATAAATTATTTCTTGCATATATGATTAAAATAAAAGTAAGGTATTACACTACCTTTTAATGCTTATTTGTATCTATATTATTAACAAAATAGTTAACAACCTAATTTTTATATGTGTTTAAGGCATCTATGATTATTTTACAACCTTTTTTAATTTCAGATTCGGTAATGGTTAATGGGGGAGAAATGCGTATGGCTTTGGGTTCAAATAATAACCAAAATAGAATAAGTCTGTTTTGAGCACAATGTGTTATAACATAATTTGTAATTTTTATATTTTCCATAATTAAAGCCAACATTAAGCCTTTGCCACGAATTTCTATAATGTATTTATGTTTTAAATATTTTTTAAATATTTTTTCTTTTTCTAAGGTATTCTTAATTAAGCTTGTATTGGTTAATTCTTTTAGTGTAGCCAGGCTAGCGGCTGCAACTACTGGATTGCCACCAAATGTTGTTATGTGTCCTAGTTTGGGTTTGCTTTGTAAGTTTTGCATTAAATTGTAAGAAGCCACAAATGCTCCAACAGGAAGGCCAGAAGCCATACCCTTACCTATAACTAAAATATCAGGGATACATGTATAGTGCTCAAATGCAAATAATTTTCCTGTTCTGCCAAAACCTGGTTGTATCTCATCCAAAATTAATAGTGCGCCTACTTTAGAGCAATGTTCTTTTACTTTTTTTAAGTAATTATTGGTTGGTACAATAAAGCCAGCTCCACCTTGTATCGTTTCTAATACCACAGCTGCAGTTTTTTTTGTTATTTGTTGTAAATCTTGTTCATTATTAAAATTGATAAAAGTTACATCTGGTATTAAGGGTCTAAATGTACTTTTTTGACTTTCTACTCCAGAAACACTCATACTACCCATTGTGTTACCGTGATAAGAATTAAGAGCGGAAATAATTTGAGATCTTCCTGTAGAACGTCTAGCTAATTTAATGGCGCCTTCTATAGCTTCTGTTCCAGAATTAACCAAATAAGTTGTTTGTAACGGATCTGGTAATAATGAAGCTAATATTTTTGAGTATTCAACTGCTGGTTTCAATGCATATTCTCCATATACCATTACGTGCATATATTCATTTGCCTGTTTTGTTATAGCTTTTACAACTTTTGGATGACAATGACCAAGTGTGCAAGCAGAAACACCTGCTATAAAATCAAGGTGCGCGTTGTTGTCTTTATCATAGATATAGCTTCCTTTAGCTTTTGATACTTCAAGGGCTAAAGGATGTGGACTTGTTTGCGCCTGATATTTAAAAAAGTCATCTTTCAAGACTTATTTTATTTTTTAGGAGATTATTTTGTAGATTTAATTGCATCTCTTTTTCTAATGGCTTTTGAATTTGGCAAATTATTTATGGGATCGTTTTCATTTTTATGACGTTCTTGTTCTTCAGCGTCAATATCTATAGGATTGCTAATTCCCTTAATAATTGGTAAGATATAATTTTTGTCATCTTCGTCAAAAATATCATCTTTAGTATATATTCGCTGATCTCCATACCATATAAATCCTTCTATTTTAGAACCTTTTTCTGGTTCTTCTCCTTCTGGATAAGTTATCCCAGATGGTTTAAGGTAGTAGGTAATAATGTCAATTTCATTATTTTCCATTATCATATTTACTTTTCCACACGTAGATCTATCTATACCAATTAAGCGTTGTTCATCGTTATATGAATAATATAGTACCTCTACATTTTGGACCAGATCAATGATTTTAAGTTTATTGTCCACAAATTTTCCATATAAGTTTTTTCCTTTTGCTTGGTTGTAACCAGTTTTTCCAATAGTGTCTAAAGAGATTATAAATGCATTGTTTATAACTTTTAAGGAGTCTAATTTATCTGTTTCTAGGTTAGATATTAAGTGAATGCTGTCTCCTGTCATTTGATTATCTACATTCCATACAATTGGCTTTGTAATAAGCTGGGTTATTCCTGTTTTTTGCTCGTAATGAATGGAATCGCATTTGCCACTTATATCTGTTTTAAAGAATTTAGCACCTCTAAATGCACGTATAATTCTGTTTTCTGGTTTGCCTGTAACCATTAACGTATCTCCGTGCATATAAAGTGAGTCTTTTTCCATAACGCTTATTGAAACGGCTTTTTTTGTTGCAAAAACAGAATCAAGTTCTTTGTAAACTTCAGCATAATGTGCTCTAATGACGCCATTGTTAATGGTGTCTGTAACTGTAATGTTATTAGTGGCAGATGCAAATTTCTTACTTTTGTCAAAATATAAACTGTCTCCTACTATAATTTTGTTATCGTAATCTATACGAGTGTTTTTAATACCATATCCTGTTTCTGTTTTTGTTTCGTAAAAACCACGTTCACAATACATTTTATAATCTTTTCCAGTTATGGTAGTTGGACCGTACATATACACATTTTCTGAAGTCGTGTAATAATCCATTCGGTCAGAAACTATTTTGTAATCTGGGTTTGTAATTTTTACACTATCTAAAAGCTGGTATTTTTTTGTGGTCATATAGTACTTTCCAATTTTACTGGTGGTTACATTAGATGTATCTATAATGGTTCCATAATGTTTGTAATAAGATTCTTGTTTTTCTCTATCAAAATATAAAGTATCTGTTTTTAATGTAGCATCTGGGCTTTGTAATGTTACATTCTTTGATGCTTTTGCTAGTTTTATGTTTCCAAAATACTCTAATTTTCCACTATCCATTTGTATGGAATCTCCTTGCTGCATACGAACGTTGTTTATGGCAATAAGTTTGTTTTCTTTTGGATAAAATATGGCAACATCACACCAAAGGGTTGCTCCTTGGTGTTCAAATTCTACTTGTCTTTCACTATCTCTACTAAAGATGGACGCACCTGGGTAATTAGCTTCATCTTTAGTGAAGTTAGCTCCGTGTTTTATATTTATTTGTTTTTTTTCTGGCGGTTGCTCTTGCGCATTTACACCAAAAACAAAAAGGAATAATCCTATGACTACATTTAATTTTAACAAGTCTAAAAGTTTTGTTCAAAAATAGGTTTTTTTTGATTGTTCTCTAATAGATTTGCATAGTTTTAAGAATAAGAAGAAATAACTCAGTATGTTATAAAATAAAAATACCGCTTTTTTATAAAATGGTTTTTTATTTATCTGTTTATGGTTTGTTTTCTGTCTGGTCCTACAGAAACAATCTTAATTGGTATTTCTAATTCTTTTTCTAGAAAATCTATGTATTCATTAAGTTCTTTAGGGAATTGAGATGGACTTGTCATTTTTGTTAAGTCTTCTTTCCAACATGGAAATTCTGTATATATTGGAGTTACGTTTTCTGGTTCTATATTGTACGGTAAATGTGATATGGCTTTTCCTTTGTAATTATAAGAAGTACAAACTTTTAAACTTCCAAAACCAGAAAGAACATCACCTTTCATCATATTTAATTGTGTAACTCCATTTACTTGACAAGCATATTTCAGGGCAACCAAATCCAACCATCCACAACGACGAGGTCTGCCAGTTACTGCGCCAAACTCATGTCCTACTTTAGCCATATTAGATGCCACTTCATCAAACAATTCTGTTGGGAATGGACCAGAACCTACACGAGTTGTGTATGCTTTAAAGATGCCATAAACTTCTTTTACTTTGTTTGGGGCAATACCTAAACCAGTACACGCACCAGCTGCTGTAGTGTTGGAAGATGTTACAAACGGATATGTTCCAAAATCTATATCTAATAATGATCCTTGTGCACCTTCTGCCAAAATTGTTTTGCCTTCTTTTATAGCTTGGTTCAGATATTCTTCACTATCAATAAAAGTTAGTTCTTTTAAAAGTTTTATAGCTTCAAAAAACTCTACTTCCATTTCTTCTAAATCGTACTGTACATCAACATTGTAAAACTTTATCATAGCTTCATGCTTGTCTGCAAGGTTACGATACTTTTCTTTCCAAGAATCTAATTCCAAATCACCAACACGAATACCATTCCTGCCAGTTTTATCCATATAAGTTGGACCTATTCCTTTTAAAGTAGAGCCAATTTTGGCTTTTCCTTTAGATGCTTCAGAAGCAGCATCAAGTAAACGGTGGGTAGGTAATATTAAGTGTGCTTTCCTTGAAATTATTAATTTTGCTTTATAATCTATATTAAACTGATCTAAGCCTTCTAATTCTTTTATAAAAACAACAGGGTCTATAACAACACCATTACCAATGACATTAATTGCTTTTTTATGAAAAATTCCAGATGGAATTGTTCTTAAGACGTGTTTAATGCCATCAAACTCTAAGGTATGACCTGCATTTGGACCTCCTTGAAAGCGTGCAATAATATCATAATCTTTGGTTAGTACATCAACAATTTTTCCTTTTCCTTCGTCTCCCCATTGGAGTCCTAGTAGTAAATCTACTGCCATTTGCCGTAATTGGTTAGTTGTTCTCTTTTTTGTTTTTGGTTCCGTAGAAATAGAGTGAGTGGTTGTTTATTTTTATGTCAAACACTTCTTCTATTGTTTTTTTTATGGTTTGTATTCTAGGGTCACAAAACTCCATAACCTCACCAGTGTCAGTTAAAATAACATGGTCATGTTGTCTGTCAAAATATGATTTTTCATACTGAGCTTGATTTTTTCCAAACTGGTGTTTTCGTACCAATTTACAATCAAGTAAAAGCTCAATAGTATTGTATAATGTAGCTCTACTAACCCTGTAATTTTTATTTTTCATTTTAATATATAGTGATTCTATATCAAAATGATCTTCACTTTCGTAAATTTCTTGCAGTATAGCGTAGCGTTCGGGAGTTTTTCTGTGTCCGTTTTCTTCTAAGAAATTTGTGAAGACACTTTTCACAATGTCTTGATTTTTGTTACTACCCATAGTGTTTTCTACAGCTTTAGATTTTGCAAATGTAGTGTAAATTTTAAATTCTCACTACTTTATCTATACCGTTAATTTTCTTTAGATTAATTATTAGTTTATTTAATATAGAATTATTTTTGACAACAACTGTGATTTTCCCTGAAAATGTGCCATCATTGGTGTTAAAATTCAGATTTTTCATATTTACATGCATTTGTTGTGAAATAATGGTAGTTAGGTCACTAATAACACCAATATTATCTATTCCTGTTAGTTTTATACTAGCCATAAACTCTTGCTGAGAAGAATCTATCCATTTGGCTAATATAATTCTATATGCATAATTAGATTGTAATGAAATTGCATTTGGACAGTTTTTAGTGTGCACTTTTACTCCTTCATTAACACTTATAAATCCAAAAATGTCATCACCAGGAATTGGGTTACAGCATTGAGAAAGTTTATACTTTAATTTTTCTTCTTCTTTACCAAATACTAATTGATCATACTTGGCAGTAATTTCTTCTTTGTCAATATTCTCAGGAATTGGAGTTCTTCTAATCCTATTTTTAAAGAAGCTAATAAATGCATTACTGTATGATGAGGCAAAATCTTTTATTTGAGTATTGTCTATAGATCCTGTACCAACCCTATAAAATAAGTCTAAGCTTGTTTTTAATTTAAAGTGAGATACCATTTTGTTTATAGTATCTTCGTTAAAATTAATTTTTTGAGATTTTAATTTACGTCTTAATATCTCTTTGCCATCTTCAGCTACTTCTTTCTTTTCTTCTTTAAGAGATGATTTTATCTTGGATCTTGCACGTGCTGTAGTGGCGTAGTCTAACCAACTCTGGTTTGGTTTAGATTTTTCAGATGTAATAACTTCTACTTGATCTCCACTTTGTAATATAGTACTTAGCGGCACTAATTTTCCATTAACCTTGGTTCCTCTTGTTCTTAAGCCTATTTCTGAATGAATATGGAATGCAAAATCTAAGGAAGTGGAACCCTTGGGTAATGATTTTAAATCTCCTTTGGGGGTAAATACAAATATTTCTTTAGAATAAAGATTTAACTTAAATTCTTCAACAAAATCTACCGCATTGGTATTTGCATTTTCTAAAGCCTCTTGCAACCTATTTAACCAAACTTCTATACCTTGTTCTTTTTGAGCTCCGTGTTTATACTTAAAGTGCGCTGCATACCCTTTTTCTGCAATTTCATGCATACGTTCACTTCGTATTTGCACTTCTACCCACTTTGCTTTAGGTCCCATAACGGTTATGTGTAAGGCTTCATAACCAGTAGATTTTGGAGAGGAAATCCAATCACGCAAGCGCACAGGGTTTGGTATAAAATTATCAGTTACAACAGAGTAAATCTTCCAAGCTAAGAATTTTTCATTAGCAGGGTCAGATTTATAAATAATCCGAATTGCAAATTTGTCATAAATTTCATCAAATGGAACATTTTGCATTTTCATTTTCCTACGAATAGAAAAAATGGATTTCATTCTTCCTTTAATAGTATAGTTTAATCCTTCTCTATCTAAAGAATCTCTTATTGTATTAGAGAATGCATCAATATAGGCTTGTTGTTCTTCTTTAGTCTCTTCTATTTTGTCTAGAATGTCATTGTAGACTTCAGGTTCTGTGTATTTTAAGCTTAAATCTTCTAATTCTGTTTTAATATTGTATAGCCCAATTCTATGAGCGAGCGGAGCGTATATGTACAATGTTTCAGAAGCTATCTTTAATTGTTTGTGCTCTGGCATAGAATCCATTGTAAGCATATTGTGATAGCGATCAGCAATTTTTATAATGATTACCCTAACATCGTCATTTAAGGTCAATAACATTTTTCTAAAGTTCTCTGCCTGTTGAGATACATTCATATCTTTCTTTAGGTGAGCTATTTTTGTTAGGCCATCTACAATCTTTGCAACAGTCTCTCCAAACATTCTTTCAATGTCTATAAGAGTATATTCTGTATCTTCAACAACATCATGTAACAGAGCAGAAGCAATGGAAGTGGCATCTAATCCAATTTCTGAAGCTACAATCCTTGCAACAGCAATTGGATGAAAAATATATGCTTCACCAGATTTTCTACGTTGATCTTTGTGAGCATCCATTGCTATTTCAAAAGCTGAACGAATGAGTTTTTTGTCTTCATCTGAAAGCGTTTGATAACTTATGCGCAATAATTCTTTATACTGGCGCGTAATCTCTTTGTTTTCTTTTTCTATGTCTGCTTCACTCATCATAAGCTTAAAATTAAGTTAATCTTATTAAATAATCAATACAAATTATTTTTTAGGGTTACCCATTTAGTTCTCAATTAGTTTTAGCCTACTTATAGTGACAGGCTGATGCATTGCACATCGTTGTATT
>CANLIE010000027.1 GCA_947491225.1 uncultured Cellulophaga sp. | reverse complement strand
ATCAGAAATAGAATTTACCCATTCGATAAAACAAGATTCGAATTGCTGGCTATCAATAGCTGAAAATACCCTATTTATAGTAACCTTTGATGGGATACCATTGGGTAACTCTAGAAATTTCTTTAAAAAAGCTTCTTTTGATTTGCCAAAGCGAACCATTTGCTCCCAAGTTTCTGCCCCACAAAGAACTGCAATTATGCCAATAAGAAGAATGTCTACTAAGTTATGAAGTTGGTTTATGTGGCTTCTGTGATCTTCTATTTGTCCAAAAACATACTTTAAATTACCTGATGTATCCAATGTGTTAAATTATTGATTATCAGTCTAATATACGAATAAATTAAACCTTAAACAATTAATAATCAACTAAATAAGTGTTTGTTTTGTGAAAAAAAGTATGATTCTGCCCTGACGAAAGTCCTCGCGGACTTTCTTGGGCATTAATTATTTACTAAATTAGTCGCTTAAAACACGCAACAAACCATATACAACAACGTTGCCATATTTCAGGACGTGACATTGCGCTCACTCAAATTCTAAAAAAAAAATGATTAATTACCCTTATATTTAAGAACAAAGAAAATTAAATTTTAAAATAACAACCCGAAAAAAAGAAAATATTATGAAAAAAATCGAAACCTATTTTTTAAATATTTTAATAATTGTAATTATTTTATCATCCTGTGAAAAGAAAGATGGAATTATAGAATCTAATGTTGAAGAACAATTAATTGGGAGATGGGAAGCAATTGAATATTCTTGGATAGATTCAAATGGAAATCAACAATATCTTACTTTTGGTGAGAATGGTGATTTTAAATCAGAATACTCTATTGGAATTGATTATTCATCTGGATTTGAATTAATGGAAAAAAATAGATTAGATTTAATATGGGAAAGTAAAAATAAGGAACAATTTTATACCTGGAAACTAATTGACAAACAAATAATTATCGATGAAGGTACTTTGGATTTCACAATAATTAGTGTTAATGAATCCGAACTTAATTTGATATTTAATAACGGAAAGAATACGTATAAGATGATAAAACTTGAATAAATCTTCGATTTTTTTATTCAAATTCATAATTATTGAAATTATGAAGCATAAACCGAAAAACAACTATTTGGCAAATTAATTGCTTGGTTTGAAATTGTAATTTCACCTTTTTTGTTTGATAGAATTTGAGATTCAATTTTGTTCTCTTTTGTAGGCTTATTATTTTCCTTGTGCTTTGAATCAAATAGTTTTTTGAGTATTTGCATTTTGTTTTATATTTTTCAATTTAAAGCCAAATCAAAAAGATTTGGCGGACTTAATAAATATACTCAAACTTTGGTTTTAGCATCAAAACCCGTAGTAATTATAGCTATTGTTGGCATTTCGTTTTATTCCTCATTTGTTATTTTCCTCCAAGATTCCTTCATACAATTCCATAATTGTTTCTGTTGAAGGTTCTTTCTTCATATTTTCAATCCGTTCCTTTTGTGTAGCCTGCCATCTATATAACCAAGAAGTCCCCCATTTTTTGAAATAATTATCTTTTTGTTGGTACACTTTATCAGTCAATGCGTTTTCTAGGTTGATAAATTGATATTGCCTTTTTCTTTTCAGGCATTATTGGTTCAACATATTTTTTCAGTAATAGATTACAAACAGCTAATACAATTCCTATTATTAATGGGATGTATATTTTTTCTATATTAGTGTATTTTTTTGTTTTTTACAATTTAATAATACATATTAAAAGAATTTTCAGAATATTCAAAATACTAGTGAATAATTAATGCCAACGTTCAGTATAAGAAATGTAGGGCAGGTGATAAGCAACTTTCGTTTCGATTTGATACTAAGCCAAATATAATATTTTGCTTTTATCTTTTTTTTGAAAATGCTAAATTTTATTTTTGGCGACTTAACAAATACACACAGGCTTTCAAGTTTATCCTTAAATGCCCTATGTTTTTTATACATTGTTATATCCCGTTTTCTTTTTTCCAATCGGTTTTCAAATATTTCAAAGCATCTTCTAAAGCTTTTCTTGAAGGTTTAGGGTTAAAATTTAATTCTTTTCTTGATTTACTAATATCATAATCTTGTTTTAATCCATAAAACATATCCAAGTAATGTCTCTGTAATAAAGGCTCTTTACCTGTAATTTTACTACTAAACTCCATTAAACCTGCTACAGAGTACAATAAACATTTTGGTACTTTTTTAGGCATTTTTAATTTTAGTTCAGGATATAGTTCTGATGCTATTTTTACCGTTTCTTGTAATGTAGTGTGTTGTTCATTCGATAGAATATAGCGTTCTCTATTTCTACCTTTTTGCATAGCGTTATATAGACCAGAAGCTACATCTTTTACATCAACCCAATTTAAAGTTACGTTTGTATCTACAGGTATTTCTCCATTTAAAACTTGTAATACTAGATTGTTAGAATAACTTAATTTATAGGCTTTAGAACCAATCATTGCAGAAGGTAAAACAAGAACAGTTCTAATATTATATTTTTCCCCTAATTCTACAGCTAGTTTATCAGAATCGTTTTTAGAGTTATAATACCAATTTCTTCGGTCTTTGTTATATCCATTGTCAACATTTGCAGGTAATTTTGTGAAATCTAAACTGGCTACAGAACTTACATAAACGATATTCTTGATACCACATTCTTTAGCAATATCAAATACATTTTGAGTTCCTTGCATATTATTGTCATAAATTTCCTCTTTTGGATTTTTTGCCCACATACTAAAATTTGCCGCAACTGCATATAAGTTGGTAACTCCTTGAAATGCTTTTTTTAATGATTCAATATCTGTAATGTCAGCCTGTACAACCTCACAGTCTAAACCTTTAAAAGGCTCAGTGTTATTAATGTTCCTTACAGTTGTTCTTACTTTTTGGTTATTGGAAAGTAAAAGTCTAATTAGGTTATTTCCTAAATGTCCATTTCCGCCAGTTACTAATGAAATTTCATTGCTCATAATTCCTAAATTTTTGTTTGAGCAAATTTCAATACCTTTTATGAGGCTAGAAATAACATTTGTTAGAAAGCGATTTGTTTTCTAATACGACTTAAGGATTGAGGTTCCATTCCTAAAAAAGAAGCGATATTGTCAATAGATACATTCAAAGCTAATTTTGGATACTGATTTACAAATTTAAGATAACGTTCTTTTGCAGTTAAAATCTGAAAATCTTTAACACGATCTAATTTGCAACTTAAATGTTCGTTGGTTACTTCTTTAACAAATATTGCCCAAAATTTTGTTTCTTTTTGTAAAATATCAAAATCAGGTTTCGATATTTTTAAAACTCTGGACTCTGTGATAGTTTCATAATAATCTAAAGATGGTGTTTCTGTCATAAAACTATCTAAAGATGTGAAAAAATCTTGTTCGGCTACAAGATGCTGTACAACAATCTTTCCGTCAATATTTTGATATCCTTTTACAATTCCAGTATCTAAGAAATAAATATATCGTTCCACTTTTCCAGCTTCTAAAAGATTAGTTTGAGCTGGAACTTCTTCTGTAACAAAATGATTTTTGATTAAATCAATATCATTTTGAGTTAAAGTACTTTTTAATTTTATGTAATTAATTAGATTTTCCATTGTTGTGTTGTAATGTCTAGTCCTGAAATATGTCTACAGTTTAAAAATTGCTTTACGCTGTTTTTAAATATACTATATTAGGTGTTTTATAGTCTAAAGATAAATGTAATGTTATTTGGTTGTATAAATTAATTGTATTTTTTGCAGCTCTCTTAGCGTGACTCACGTTATCAAAGGTTTGGTCGAGATAGAATTCATCTTTTAAGATGCCATTTACACGTTCAGCCATAGCATTTTCGTAACAATGATTTTCTTGGGTCATACTAATATCTATCTTATTTCTTTTAAGTATTTGTTTTTATAGATTACTACAATATTGTATTTATCTACTTTTCAGCTCTATTTTTATACTTGTAATAGGCATCGCGTTTTAGACCAAAACAATTGGTTATAGTCGTTAAAGAAACAAATCCCTTAGCCCTTTCTTTAGCTTTAACTAAGGCTAGATATTTAGCTTTTTTTTAATTCCGTTACAGATTTATATCCTAATTGTTCGGCAGCTACTTCTAGATAGGAGTCCAACACTAAAAGCATCTAAATCCTTTTTAAGTAAGAGTTATTTTAGCTGTTTAATTTCCTTTTGAAGTTCTTTGATCCGTGTAATTTCGTCTTTAGTTTCCACTTTAATTCTGGTGTTCATTAGGTCTTTACGGTTGTACTTTTTAATCCACTCATTTACAATTGTAGGTACGATAGAGTAACGTTTACAAAGTTCATTTTTGTGTATTTACCTGTGGTAAGTTCGGCTAAAATTTTTAATTTAAATGGTTCACTGTAACGTCTAATTACTTTGTCATTTCTGTACATAATGTTTAAAATTATGTAGACTTATTTTAAGACAGCTCTATTTTTAATTGTCCATAATATTACTATGCAAATAAAAAAAGTTTAAGATTAGGTAACTATAGTATACACTAGGTTTTAGGGAAATTCGCTTTTCTTTTTTCTAAAAAAGCAGAAGTTCCTTCTTTAAAATCTTCTGTTGCAAAACAAGCTCCAAAGGTATCAATTTCTACTTGATAGCCTGTTGTAGAAAAACCTGCATTAATAGCTTTTATAGCTGCAGCAATGGCTACTGAAGAATTATTTATAATTTTACCTGCTAATTTATAGCAAAGTGGCAACAATTCTTCTTGTGTAACTACATAGTTTACCAAACCATAATCTAGTGCTTTATCTGCATATATCATTTCAGCTGTCATAATTAACTCCATAGCCTTGCCCTTACCTATTAGTTGCGGTAAGCGCTGTGTACCTCCATAGCCAGGAATAACACCCAAGGAAACTTCTGGTAGCCCCATTTTTGCGTTATCGCTAGCAACTCTAAAATGGCAAGACATTGCTAACTCTAATCCACCACCTAAAGCAAAACCATTAACAGCAGCAATAACTGGTGTGGCTAAATTTTCTACTAAATTAAATAAATCTTCTTGACCTTTACGTGCTAAGTCTGCTCCTTCAGACTCATTAAAATGTGCAAATTCTGATATATCTGCACCTGCTACAAAAGCCTTATCTCCACTACCAGTTAATACAATGGTTTTTACACTTTTATTTGCTTCTAAATCTTTAAACGCAATGTGCAGTTCTCTAATAGTTGATTTGTTTAGCGCATTTAATTTTTTAGGTCTGTTAATAGTAACAATTGCCAAACCATCTTCTTTGTTTACTAATATATTTTCAAACGTCATATTGAATATTTTACTTATTTTCTTTTGGAAACCTTACCGTAAACACTGTTCCTTTATTGGGCTGTGAGGTAAAGCTTATGCTTCCTTTGTATGTTTCTACAATATTTTTTACCATTCCCAAACCTAATCCCATACCACTGGTTTTTGTTGTAAACTTAGGTTCAAAAACTTTATCTTTAAACTCATCTGCTATTCCAAAACCATTATCTGCTACTGATATTTTTACATAATTATTTTCAGATGCAACTGTAACCAAAATTCTTGGAGATTCTACCTCTGGCACTGCTTGTATTGCATTCTTTACTAGATTAGTAACTACTCTAACCAATTGTGTCCTATCTAATTTTGCTATAATCTTTTCTTCTTCAGCTATAAAATGAATATAATTCTCATTAAAAATATCTACAGCCAGTTTAACAATATTAACCACATTAAGGGTTTCGCTTTGTTGTGCTGGCATTTCAGCAAAATTAGAAAAAGCAGAAGCTATACTACTCATTGTATCTATTTGCTGTATGAGCGTTTGGGAGTACTCTGTAAGCTTTTCTTTTATATCTGGATCATTTGCATTAAACTTACGCTCAAAACTTTGTACACTTAAACGCATAGGTGTTAGCGGATTCTTAATTTCATGTGCCACCTGTTTGGCCATTTCTCGCCACGCCCGTTCCCTTTCACTTTTTGCTAACATTGCTGCACTTTGTTCCAATTCATCAATCATTCCATTATATGCATCTATTAACCTTCCTATTTCTTCACTTGGGTTTTCTACAATTATCTTGGAGTTTCTAATATTTAAGTCGGTTTTCTTTAGTTTATCTGAAATAGTCTTTAATGATCTTGTAATATATTTAGATGTAAAATATGCTAAAATAATGGCTATAATAAGCATAAATACATATACTGCTGCTAATCTTAATAAAAACTCTGGTAATTCTTTATCCTCAAAAGAAGTATCTTCTATATACTCTAATTTTAATATGCCTATATCTCTAAACTTAAGGTCTTTTATATATGTAAAAGATGATCTAAATATTTTTTTCTCATTAGAAGATTTTTCAATATGATTGGATTCTTCTACATAACGTTGATTTGCACTAACCTTTAATTTTTGCAAAACCAAAGCATCTAAACATTTGGTAATAGAATCTCTATTTAGTAATGGGTGTGAATCTATAATTATCTGTCCTTCTAAATCGTAGATACTAAAATTAACATTTTGAATTTCTGCTATCTCAAAAATCTCTTCTTTAAAAATATGTTGCAAATTTTCTGTAACAGGTTCAAAAGTTGTTTTGCGTATGGTAAGGTTAACACTCTCTTTTATTTGTGATTCTTTTCGTTCTAATCTATCTCTATTGTATTCTTTAGATTGTTCTCTGTATTGATAAATTGTTACACCAGCTATTAAAATTGATGCCATTAGCACCAAAAACACCATGGTAATAAAAATACGTGAACTAAGTGATAATTTTTTAAACAAGAATATGATATTTATCCTCAAAGATAACAATTATTAACCCAAAACAACTACTGTGTTTTATACCTTAGTATATGTTTTACAAGAAGATTCCAAGGAACTGATGAAGTCATTTATAAACTGCCACAGAATAAGTTATAAATATTCTTTTAATTGGAATATTCATTTCTATACCACACTTTTTGCCATTCTCTCTTTAATATGAGGAATGTAATTTGGTCTGCCACTTCTACCGCGTCTGTAACTTCTATTTTTTTTAATGAATTTTCAGGAACGTCAACAATATAAAGAAGGTTCAAATATTCTGTAAAACGTTCAAGTAGTAAATAATAAATTTTTTCCTTGAGGGATGAAATCAATTTTTCTGGAGAATAAGTGTCTAAGTTTTTTAAAAATTCAACTTCAATATTAGCTAAAGAAAAGTCCTTACGTAATTGCAAAACCAAATCTGTATATAATTTTTGGTTGTTAACAGATTCTAAAAGAGAGTTACTATTTGGAAAATTAAATATCATTGTTTTATATACGATAGAAATAAAAAAATGGTTTATTCTTTTTCATAATATATAGGTTTATTTTCTAATTTTTTGCTCCCAAGCCCAAGCAGATTGCATAGCTTCATCTAATGTAGATTTTGCTTGCCAACCTAAAACAGTATTAGCTTTTGTAGTATCTGCGTAAGCAGAAGTAATGTCCCCTGGTCTACGACCTACTATTTTATAATTTAATTTTTCACCTGAAACTCGTTCAAAACTTTGAATGGCTTCTAAGACTGAACTACCTGTACCTGTACCCACATTAAATACTTCGTAATTTTCTTCATTAGCATTGTTTAACAAACGTTGCAAAGCAACTACGTGTGCTTTTGCCAAATCTACTACGTGAATGTAATCTCTAATACAGGTACCATCTTCTGTAGGGTAGTCACCTCCAAAAACAGATAATTGTTCACGAATGCCCATTCCTGTTTGTGTAATGTATGGCATTAAATTTTGGGGAACTCCTATTGGTAATTCTCCAATTTCTGCACTTGGGTGCGCTCCCATAGGATTAAAATAGCGTAAAGCAATTGCTTTTAAACTAGGAACTACTTTACATGTATCTCTAATAATCTCTTCTCCCATTTGTTTGGTATTGCCATAAGGAGATTCTGCTTCTTTTACTGGAGCACTTTCTGTAATGGGCATTTTATCTGCCTGCCCATAAACCGTACAAGAAGAGCTAAAAATAAAACTAGATTTTTCTAAATTTGACAACTCTTGTAATAAATACACCAATGTACCTATATTATTTTCATAATACAACAAAGGCTTTTCCACGCTCTCACCAACTGCTTTGGATGCCGCAAAATGTATAACCCCCTCAATATCTGTATGACGCTTAAAGAAATCTTGAACTCTTGCTTTTTCTTTTAAATCAAATTTTTCAAATAGTGGTTTTTTACCCGTAATGGCAACTATACCGTCCATTACTTTTTCAGATGAATTAGAGAGATCATCAATTATTACAACATCAAAACCTTTATTCTGTAATTCTACTACCGTATGTGAACCTATAAAACCTAGTCCGCCTGTTACTAATACTTTCATCTATTGTCCTTTAACTATTTTATCGATTTAAAAATTCTAATATCGTATTTGTTATATATGCTATTTGTTCATCATCCAGTTCCGTATGCATTGGTAATGAAATTACTTCTTTTATCAATTGATTAGTTACTGGAAAATCTGACTCGTTATACCTTTCATCCTTATATGCTTTTTGCAAATGCAGTGGAATAGGGTAATATACGCCGCACGGAATATCCTTGGAATTTAGATATTGAACAAGAGAATCCCTATCATTATTTTTTATTTGTAGCGTGTATTGGTGAAATACATGGCTATCACACACACAATTTTCTGACGAACAGCAAATTGGCATTTTTGGTGTAATAATATCTTTATGATTACCCAAAGCCATTGAATACTTTAAAGCAGCAGTTCTCCTTTTTTGATTATAGGCATCTAAATGAGGTAATTTTGCTCTTAAAACAGTTGCTTGTATAGAGTCTAATCTAGAATTTACTCCAACAACATCATGATGATAACGCTCATACATACCATGGTTTACAATTCCACGTAATGTATGTGCTAACTCATCATCATTTGTAAAAATTGCACCGCCATCTCCATAACAACCCAAGTTTTTAGACGGAAAAAATGAAGTTGCAGAAACATGACCTATGGTACCTGCCTTTTGCTTTGTACCATCTTTAGAAATGTAACTGGCTCCTATGGCTTGTGCATTATCTTCAATTACATACAGATTGTGTTTCTTGGCAATTTCCATAATACTATCCATATTGGCACATTGTCCAAAAAGATGAACGGGTACAATGGCTTTTGTTTTTGGCGTTATGGCTTTTTCAATTGCCTTAGGGTCTATATTAAAAGTATCTGGTTCTACATCTACCAATACTGGGGTTAATTGTAATAATGCAATTACTTCCACAGTGGCAGCAAAGGTAAAGTCAGCCGTAATTACTTCATCACCTCTTTCCAATCCTAAACCCATCATTGCTATTTGTAATGCGTCTGTTCCGTTTGCACAAGGAATCATATGCTTAACACCCAAATAATCTTCCATTTCTTTTTGAAGTGAATGAACTTCTGGACCATTAATAAATGCTGATGTTTCTAATATATGAGAAATAGAAGTATTTACTTGCTCTTTTATACCTTGGTATTGACCTTTAAGGTCTACCATTTGAATTTTTTTCATTACAATGATTTGAAATGTAAAATTACAAAAATACAAGTGGTGACCAATAAAATTAATGAAAGAAACGTATTTTAGCAACAAATGAACATTACGTGTATCTGTTATATAACATTGTAGTACATATTGCATTAGTATTAATAAAATTAATTACTGGTTTTAGCCCCAAAATAAAGCTCTTTGTACAGGGGCGAAAAAACATTTATAATAGACTTACCAAAGAAATTTCTAAAAAAGATACCGTTATATGGATACATACAGCTTCTTTAGGCGAATATGAGCAAGGGTTACCTATTCTAGAAAAAATAAAAAAAGTATATCCATCCTATAAAATAGTTGTTACTTTTTTTTCACCTTCTGGATATGAAATTAAAAAAAATGATCCCATTGCAGATGTTATAGCATATTTACCATTAGACACATTACGCAATGCTAAAAAGTTTATAAATACCCTAAATCCTAAACTGGTTATTTTTGTAAAATATGAGATTTGGCCCAATTATTTAAAAGTTTTAAAAGACAAAAATATTGCTACGCTATTGGTATCTGCTTATTTTAAAAAAGAACAATCATTCTTTAAATGGTATGGTGGTTTTATGCGCAATAGCTTACATACATTTACCCACTTTTTTGTTCAAGATGCTACCTCTAAAAAGCTACTAGAAAGTATAGGAATTATAAATACAACTATTAACGGAGATACAAGATTTGATAGGGTTTTAGAAATACTAAAAAAAAACAATTTGTTAGATTTTATGCATAATTTTAAACAAGACAAAATATGTTTAGTAGCTGGAAGCACATGGCCACAAGGAGAAGGTTTTTTAGTCAATCACATAAATAATTGTAATAAGCACATAAAATATGTGATTGCCCCCCACAACATTAGGACTCCTCAGATAAAAGAACTAAAAAACAGTATTTCTAAAAAAGTTGTATTGTACTCAGAAATAAATGGAAAGGATATTTCTAAGTTTGATGTTTTAATTATTGACACCATTGGTATACTAACAAAGGTATATAGTTATGCAGATATTGCGTATGTAGGAGGTGGTTTTAAAAAAGGAGGACTACATAACACACTAGAACCAGCTGTGTTTGGCATACCCATTATTATAGGACCATTATATAAAGGGTTTAAAGAGGCAGAAGATTTAGTTTTTCTAAAAGGTGTGCATACAACAAACTCTAAAGAAGAGTTTACATTTATTTTAAATAGACTAATAGATGACAAAGGATTTTATCATAAAACCGCTAGCATAAATAAAGAGTATGTTTTTAAAAACAAAGGGGCTAGCACCCATATAGTAGATTACATTCGTACATTATTGTAACCCTAGATTTATTAGAATATAAAATTCTCTGTCCTATTGTTTTAAATAATAATAGTAGAGATATTAATACTTTCTTGCGCTAAAACTCTAAAAATAAACTTATGGCTGAGGATATTAATTCTAAAAAAATGATAGTCTAACGGATATGAAAATTGAAGCGTTTGTATTTACACGCGAATTAAGAAGTTGGATCATATAGGGTAAAACCTATAAAGAGATTGCTAGAAACTACTTGACATTTTACTCTATACTAGAAAAATATGTCCCTTAACGAACAGTTGAGGAACTAACAAAAGCAAAGTCTTCGGCTTAAATATACTTTATGTTATAAAGAGTCTGGTAAGTAGACAAATCTTCAGCTTTATTTTATTATAGATGAGAGAAGTTACCACTTTTAAAGGCTGTGCATTAGATATTCAAATGAGTAGTATGTTACTTATAAGGCTGTATATAAATAACTTAACGTTTTTGGGGCACAGGAAAAGTTACACATCTTCTATTAGGGTAATTTTTTCTGTTTAAAACATTTTTCTAAAATAGAAAGCAAAGTATGGATGTAAAAAAGTTAAAATTGCTAATAAATGATTATTTTTTTTGGAGATATGTGTTTTTTTTGTATTTTCATAACGTATATATAATGTAAACATAACTCATAATATATATTAATTAACGATAAAGATATATTGCTATGGAGAATCATTTTATTTTACTAATTATATATACTGGGGCATTGGTTTATTCTACAGTTATTAGACCAAGGGTAAAGAAAAGATAATATTGTATCTGGCTAAATAAGTTTAGCTATTCTATTTATATAAAAAAAGCACTTCTGAATACATTCAGAAGTGCTTTTTTTGTCACTGTTTTAAACCCAATTTATACGGTAGAATTTTTTAATGAAACTAAAAGATGCCATAAGTACAGCGGTTTTTTTACTTTTAGCATAACAGTTTACTCTAAGTTTATAAAAGAGTTATGGTTAAATTATGTATTAAAATAAAACCTCAATATATACCTTAATTGTGGGGTAGGTATGCTTGAGGTCTTTTTTTTACATAGTAGCGAGAGAGGTTGTTCAAGAAATATTTTAATTAACTATGATCCACACATAAGGCAGTCATCATCAGCTTCTCCAGCTTTGGCTTGTGCTATAAGAGCTTTCATTTCTTCTGCTGTCATAGGCTTTATGTCTGTTTCTTGTTCTAGTACAGGAGTAGTATTTACTTTTAACTCAGTTGCTGCTGCAATTTCTGCTTCAGCAGCTACGCTAACGGGGACTTCCTTTTTCTTGGTATTATCTAGTGTAAACTTAATTGCATCTACTGCAGCCTTTGTTCTTAGGTAGTACATACCCGTTTTAAGTCCGCTCTTCCATGCATAAAAGTGCATAGATGTTAATTTAGAGTAGTTGGCATTTTCCATAAATAAGTTTAGGGATTGACTTTGATCTATAAAATAGCCACGATGTCTAGACATATCAATAATATCTTTCATACTTAATTCCCAAACTGTTTTGTATAGTTCTTTAATTTCTTGAGGAATAATTTCTATATGCTGTATGGATCCATTTGCGCGCATTAGTTCTTGTTTAAGGTTTTCATTCCAAAGTCCTAATGCTACTAAATCTTCTAATAAATGTTTGTTTACAACAATAAATTCGCCAGATAATACCCTGCGAGTATATATATTAGATGTATAAGGTTCAAAACACTCATTGTTCCCTAGTATTTGAGATGTAGAAGCTGTTGGCATTGGAGCAACTAAGAGAGAATTTCTAACTCCGTTTTTCTTAACACTTTTGCGTAGTTTTTCCCAATCCCAACGACCAGATAACTCACTATCTTTTATGCCCCATAAGTTGTGTTGAAAATCTCCTTGTGATATAGGAGAACCTTCATAACTAGAATATGTTCCTTCTTCCTTGGCCATTTCCATAGACGCTGTAACAGCAGCAAAATATAATGTCTCAAAGATTTCTTGATTCAGTTTTTTTGCTTCATCACTTGTAAAAGGCATACGCATCATTATAAATGCATCTGCTAGACCTTGTACACCTAATCCTATGGGCCTGTGTCGCATATTAGAATTTTCTGCTTCTTTTACAGGGTAGTAGTTTCTGTCTATTACCTTATTTAAGTTTTTGGTTACTCTTTTTGTAACTCGGAAAAGTTCTTTATGATCAAACTCACCATTTTTAACAAACATTGGTAAGGCAATTGAGGCTAAATTACATACGGCAACTTCATCAGGAGAAGTATACTCCATTATTTCTGTACATAAGTTAGAAGAACGTATTGTTCCTAAGTTCTTCTGGTTGCTCTTGCGGTTTGCAGCATCTTTATATAACATATAAGGTGTGCCTGTTTCTATTTGAGATTCTAATATTTTCTCCCAAAGCTCACGAGCCTTTATTGTTTTTCTTCCTTTTCCTAGTGCTTCAAACTCTAAATAAGCTTTTTCAAACTCATCTCCATGTTTTTTGTATAGATTAGGGCATTCATTAGGGCACATTAATGTCCATTCTTCATTGTTTTCAACTCTTTTCATAAAAAGATCTGGAATCCACATTGCATAAAAAAGATCACGTGCACGCATTTCTTCTTTACCATGATTTTTCTTAAGATCTAAGAATTCAAAGATATCTGCATGCCATGGTTCTACATATACTGCAAAACTGCCTTTTCTTTTTCCTCCTCCTTGGTCTACATAACGAGCTGTGTCATTATAAACGCGAAGCATAGGAACTATACCATTAGAGGTTCCGTTTGTGCCAGCAATGTATGAACCTGTTGCTCTTACGTTATGTACAGACAATCCAATTCCGCCTGCTGATTGTGAAATTTTTGCGGTTTGTTTTAATGTGTCGTATATACCGTCTATACTATCATCTTGCATTGCTAATAAAAAGCATGAAGACATTTGAGGTTTTGGCGTTCCAGAATTGAATAGGGTTGGTGTAGCGTGTGTAAAATATTTTTTAGACATAAGTTCATATGTTTCTATGGCTGCTTCCAAATCATTTAAATGAATACCAATTGAAACACGCATTAACATATGTTGTGGACGTTCTGCTATTTTTCCGTTTAATTTTAGTAAATAAGAGCGTTCTAGTGTTTTAAAACCAAAATAATCGTAGCTAAAATCTCGGTTGTATATAATTGTTGAATCTAATTTTTCAGCATTGTCTACTATCACTTTGTAAACTTCATCAGATAAAAGAGGGGCTTTTTTGTCTGTTCTAGGGTTTACATATTCATAAAGATCTTTCATTGTTTCTGAGAAAGACTTTTTAGTGTTTTTATGCAAGTTTGAAACAGATATACGAGCAGCTAATTTTGCGTAATCTGGATGGGTAGTAGTCATAGTAGCTGCTATTTCTGCTGCTAAATTGTCAAGTTCAGAAGTAGTTACGCCATCATATAAACCTTCAATTACACGCATAGCAACTTTTAAAGGGTCTACCAATGCATTTAGTCCATAGCAAAGCTTACGAACTCTTGCCGTAATCTTATCGAACATTATTAATTCTTTTCTCCCGTCTCTTTTTATTACATGCATACTACAATTGTTTTTAGTGATACGTTGGTTAGGTCAAATCTTTAAAGATTTAACAAATTGGTTATTTTTTAATGCTTTTTAGGTGTATATCCTAAAATAGTTATTTGGGTTTTGTCTAAAAATCAGCGTCGAAACTAATTTTTTGAGCATCGTCTCCGTCTTTATTTACGACTCCAGATTTTTGGTATTCTGCTACTCTTTTTTCAAAGAAGTTAGTTTTTCCTTGAAGAGAAATCATATCCATAAAATCGAATGGATTACTAGAGTTGTATACTTTATCGCACTCTAATTCTACTAATAAGCGATCGGTTACAAATTCTAAATATTGAGTCATTAATTTAGAATTCATACCAATAAGGCTAGCAGGTAAAGATTCTGTAATAAATTCTCTTTCTATGTCCAAAGCATTTACAAGTATTTCTGTAATACGGGCTTTAGGTACTTTGTTTATTAAGTGTTTATTATGTAAATGTACAGCATAATCACAGTGCATACCTTCATCTCTAGATATTAGTTCGTTAGAGAAGGTAAGTCCTGGCATTAATCCTCTTTTCTTTAACCAAAATATAGAACAAAAAGCTCCAGAAAAGAAAATTCCTTCAACAGCAGCAAAAGCAATCAATCTTTCTGCAAAACTTGGAGACTCTATCCATTTTAATGCCCAATCTGCTTTTTTTCTAATTGCAGGAAAATTTTCTAATGCATGGAATAAGATGTCTTTCTCTTTTTCATCTTTTACATAGGTGTCAATAAGTAATGAGTATGTTTCAGAATGTATGTTTTCCATCATAATTTGGAAACCATAAAAGAATTTTGCCTCTGCGTATTGTACTTCGCTAACAAAGTTTTCGGCTAAATTTTCATTTACAATACCATCAGAAGCAGCAAAAAAGGCTAAAATATGTTTTATAAAATACCGTTCATCATCATTAAGTTTATTGTTCCAATCATTAATATCTGCGTGTAAATCTATTTCTTCAGCAGTCCAGAAGCAAGCTTCACATTTTTTATACCAATCCCATAAGTCATTATGTTTTATAGGAAAGATTACAAATCTATCTTCATTTTTTTCTAAAATGGGTTCTGTTACTGTTGACATAATTACGTTTGGATTAAAACTGTTTTTAATCTTAAAGAGAAAACTTCCTTAAGTTAGGGAACAACAAAGATTGTAAAATGTAGTCAATTTGTAAAGCCTTATTTTAGAAATAGGGCACAAAGTTTTTAACACAAAATGTTGAAATGTAACCTGAATAGTGATGTTTGTTGCCTTTGTTAGAAAGATAACTTTTTTAGAATTTTCAACTTAAATTTTAAGCTAAAAAATAAACCAAAAAGTATATTATTGGACTAGGTTGTTTACTGTAAGGAGTATAGGTTTGTAAGATGCCAAAATATTACGACCCCGCTTAAAAATAAATAGTTAAATAATTTGACAATTTAGGCAGTTCCCCCCGAAACCTTTAAATCATTCAAATGTATAAGCATATTTGGTATTTAAGATAGGCTATTAATAATGATATGTTCTTTTGTCTAACATAGTATCCTAAAGGGTCGCAATCATTTTGTTTGGTGTTTTATATATATAAACGCTAACAAAATTTAAAATAATAAGTCTATATTATTTTAACAAATAAGCATCTCTTGTCTTAGAAATAACTAATGATGAATCTATATTTTTGTTATCTGTCAAAAGTGTATCTTTTTCTTCCTTCATTTTTTTATTTTCTACAATGGACGCAATTATAATTGTAACTAACAGTATACTAAACATAAGAACACATTTTTTCATAATTTTAATAATTTTTGCTTTAGTTAGTCTTTGTAAAACAATTTATTGATAATGATTTTACTAAATTAGAACTTTTAATAAGAGATTTTTTTATCAATGTATAAATGGCAAAAAAACTTGTATAATTTGTAAAGTTCTGTTTTTCTGTATTTTAAAGCAGATAATACTCTATAATGTTCCAGTTATACAATTTTATTTCCTTATTATAGTATAGAGTGTATTTTTACTTACCTTAATCTTTAATATGTTAGAAGCAGTAATAATAGATGATGAAATAAAGGCACTTCAAAGTTTAACTTGGGAGTTAACTAATTTTAGTGATGAAATTAAGGTTGTTGCTTCATTTACAGATCCTTTTGAGGCCTTAAATTATTTAGAAAATAATAGACCTGATTGTGTTTTTCTTGATATAGAAATGCCAGTTATGGATGGTTTTCAATTTATTCAGAAAATAAAGAACAAGGATTTTCCTATAATTATAACTACTGCATATAACCAATATGCTATAAAAGCCTTAAAGAATGAGGCTATTGATTATCTTTTAAAACCAATAGATACAGATGATTTAAACGATACCATTGCTAAGATTAAAAAATATAATCTAAAGAACCATACTGTTAACAGGTTAGAAAAAATACTTCTCAATTTAAATTCAAGTTCATCTCAAAAAAGAATAACATTTAATACAGACGGAAAGCTTTTGTTTTTAGAAAGTGATGAAATTTTATATGCGGAATCTGATGGTAATTACAGCACAATTTTTTTAGAGGAAGGACGAAAAATTGTATTAACAAAAAAGCTTAAAGAAGTAAATGAGCTATTACCTAAGGAAAATTTTTTTAGGGTTCACAATTCTTTTATTGTTAATTTAAACAAAATAAAAGAGTTTATTAAAACTGATGGGTATGTGGTACTACAATCTAATCATAGAATACCAGTTTCAAGGCAAAAAAAGTCTAACTTCTTAGATCTATTGTAAGTTTTTATATGAATTTTAATAATCAAGGCACTCAATTTTCGTATTGTGCAAACTCAGCTAAATGGGTAATTTCTCTATGTTTTTTTATTCATAGTTTTTTCTTGGCTGCCCAAGTTTATAATAATAGTATATACAAACAAAAAATAGATAGTATTGTAAAAGCCAAGTCTAAGACTTATCTAGAGATTGAAGGTGTACTGGGTGAAAAAAAACAAGATACTTTGCTAATGAACTATTTTCTGGAAGAGTCGTTTAAGAAAAAATATGTTGTAGGGCAAGCTTTTGCATACAATCAATTAGGTACAAAATATAGAAACCTCTCACAGTACACAAAGGCTATAAAATTGCATAAAAAGGCATTGGATGTTGCCGTTGAAGCAGACAATTTAGAGTTTACAGTGTATAGTTTAAATATGCTTGGTGTTGTATATAGAAGGAGTGATGCCATAAAAACAGCTTTGGATTATAATCAAAAAGCCTTGGCGTTAGCAGAGAGTGTCAAGAATAAATCAGAAGGGCTTAAAAGAAGCATTAATGTATCCTTAAATAGTATTGGTAATCTATATCATATTTTAGAACAGTATGATTTAGCTATAAATAAGTTTAGACTATCTTTAAAATATGAAGAGGAGTTAGGGAACAGACTTGGGTTGGCTATTAATCATCAAAATATTGGGGAGGCTCAAGAAGAACAAGGAAAACTAAGGGCAGCTCTTATAAGCTATGAAACCTCTTTAGCATATAATAATGCTGTTAATTCTGATAAGGGAAAGGTAATATGTAAAAATAGCATAGCACAGATTTATATTAAACAAGATAGATTTAATGAAGCGTTAGAGATTTTATATCCTACTTTACTTTTATCAGAAGAATTAGGTGATAAGTACATTACGACTTTTATTGAAATGAATATAGGTTGGGCTAATATGAACTTAAATAAGTTTGATGAAGCAGAGTTACATATACTGAATGGTTTAAATGTTGCAAGGAAGTATAATATGCCTAGGGCAATTTCAATGGGATATAAATTTTTGTCTGAAATGGAATCTCTTAAAGGAAATTATGAGGTATCTTTAAAACACTACAAAAAAGGAATTGAGTATGAAAAGGAAATAACCAGTGTTCGTAATCTGAGGTATGTTAATGATGTTATTACACGTTATGAGAGCGAAAAGAAGACAAATGAGATAGAGGCTCTTAAAAAGGATAATGAAATTGTAAGATTAAAACTAAAGAAAAATAGGGCTACACTTCTTATTAGTGGTATTTCTTTATTGTTGTTGGCAGTAATCTTGTATGTTCTCTATCGTCAACATCAATTAAAAAACGATAAGGAGTTATTGACTTTAGAGCAAAGAATGCTGCGAAGTCAAATGAATCCACATTTTTTGTTTAACTCTCTAAATTCAATAAAATTATATATCATAAATAATGAGAAAAAGAATGCTGTTCATTATTTAAATAAGTTTTCTAAACTAGTTCGTAAAATACTTGAAGCATCTTCATTGAAAGAGATTTCCTTAGCAGAAGAATTGGAAACAGCAGACCTTTATATGAATATTGAAGATATTAGGTTTTCAAATAACATTAAATATTCGGTAATAATAGACAGGTCTGTTGATGTTGAGCATATAAAAATTCCTTCATTAATTCTTCAACCTTTTTTAGAAAATGCTTTGTGGCATGGTTTATCAACTAAGCAAGGGGAGAAGATTATAACTGTTCATATTACTAAAATACAAGAAGAGTTCATTAAAATAAGTGTAATAGACAATGGTATAGGTAGAAAAGCATCCGAGAGGATTAAAGAAAATAAAGTCTTAAAACGACAATCTTTGGGCGTAGATATAACAAAGGAAAGGCTGGCAAATTTCTCAAAAGATTATTTAAACTCTTTTAAGATAGAATTTGTAGATCTGTATGACAATTCTAAAAAAGCAGTAGGAACAGAAGTAATATTAACAATTCCTATTATTTAGTATACTCTTTTGCAATCAATTCTAGTTCAGCATACCATTCTTCTCCAAATTTTCTAATTAAAGCATCTTTAACAAACTTATAAATGGGTATCTGAAGTTCTTTCCCTAATGAGCAAGCGGTATCGCAAATTTCCCATTTATGATAGTTAACACCAGTAAATTCTGAATAATCCCTAGTCCTGATAGGGTATAAATGACAAGAAATAGGTTTTTTCCATTTTGTAACTCCTTTATTATAAGCATCTTCTAAGCCACACTTTGCAGTCCCATTCTCTGAAAAAACAACATAAGCACATTCGCTTCCATTTACCAAAGGGGTTTCCCATTCGCCATCTTCTCCTTTAACAAAAACACCTTGTTCTTCAATTGCAGCTATTCCTTCTGGTCTTAAAAATGGTTTTACATTATGGTATATATCTACTAAAATTTCTGTTTCTTTATCTTCTAATGGTGCCCCTGCATCACCATCTATACAGCAAGCACCCTTACATATAGTTAAATTACAGACAAAATCGTTTTCAATGATTTCTTCAGATACAATAGTTTTTCCTATTTGAAACATACTCTATTAATAATTCTGACAAAGATACTTTCTTTAACATTAATGTGTTGTTTATTTTTTATTTAAGTAATCTAAAAGAGTGTTGTTAAGCATAAATTTGTCGCGATTTTGAAAAATAGACTATAATGTATTTTGATTTTAGAGAAATTTTAACTGCTAGTATGATTCTTTTTGCTGTGATAGATATTATAGGTAGTGTGCCTATTATTATTAGCTTAAGAAATAGGGTTGGACACATACAGTCAGAAAAGGCTTCGTTAGTGGCAACGGTAATTATGGTGGCTTTTCTTTTTGTGGGAGAAGAGATATTAAATTTAATAGGTATTGATGTTAATTCTTTTGCTGTTGCTGGGGCTTTTATTATATTCTTTTTAGCAATAGAAATGATTCTTGGTATTACTCTTTATAAGGATGATGCGCCAGAAACAGCTTCTGTTGTACCAATTGCTTTTCCGCTTATTGCTGGTGCAGGTACTATGACGTCTTTACTTTCTTTACGTGCAGAGTATTATGTTGAAAATATAATAATTGCAATTTTTATAAATATTATATTTGTTTATATAGTTCTAAAATTTTCAGCAAAAATAGAGAGAATATTAGGAAAAAATGGTTTAAGTGTTATTAGAAAAGTTTTTGGTGTAGTTTTGTTGGCAATAGCTGTAAAACTGTTTACAGCAAACATTAATGAACTTTTTTAAATAGTAATAAAATGAATAGAATACTTTTTTTTATATTATTGTTAGTGGCTGGTTCATTAATTGGGTATAATCTAACGCAGGTAGACTATAATGACCCTTTTAATGGCCAAAGTACAGTAGCTCTAATTTGTATTGTTGCAGCATTGTGTGCTATTGTATTATTGGTAATTTTTATGATTTCTAAAAAAATACAAAAAAAGATTAAAGAATAGCTTTTAAGTTTACCTAATCTTTAAAATCAGGATTTTGGTATAAAGTTTACTTGTCTTTGGTACAATTTTCTATCAAAAATTACTTCCCTGATACAAAATTTCTTATATCTAACTCAGGTCTTTTAAGTTTTAAAAAGATAAGGCGCAGTATCTAAAACACTGCGCCTTATCTTTATTTCAATTCTAACTTTTTAAACACCTTCTTGAATTGTAGATGTTTTGTTTTTTCGGTTTGCCAACCTTATTTTTAACCTGTACGTGATGTTAAATAGTACAGGTACAATGATAAGAGTAAGGAATGTGGCAACTATAAGACCAAAGATAACCGTCCAAGCCAAAGGTCCCCAGAAGATAACATTATCTCCACCAATATAAATTTTTGGGTCAAACTCAGAAAACAAGGAGAAGAAATCAATATTTAATCCAATTGCCAATGGTATTAAGCCAAGAACGGTTGTAATTGCTGTTAGAATTACCGGTCTTAGCCTAGCTTTACCGCCTTTAACAATAACTTCAGTCACATCTTCTCTAGATAATACAGCTTTGTCATCTATACCCAGTTTTACTTTTTTACGGTCTATTAATATTTGGGTATAATCTAACAATACAACACCATTATTTACTACAATACCAGCTAATGATATAATGCCCATCATAGTCATCATAATAACAAAGGACCATCCTGTAATCATTAATCCACCAAACACACCAATAAAGCTAAGGAATATGGCAATCATAATTATGATTGGCTTAGAGATACCACCAAATTGAAAGATTAAGATGAGCATAATTAGACCCAATCCCATAAAAAAGGCGTTAACTAAAAATGCCATTTGTTTATTTTGTTCTTCTATTTGACCAGTATAATCTATTTTTACGCTAGAAGGTAGGTTATTATAATTTTCCATTTCCTTCTGTATTTCTGCTACTATTGCAGCGGCATCTGTAAAACCAGGTTGTAAACCAGAGTATATTGTAACAACTCTTATATTATCCCTGTGCTTAATTGCACTAAATCCAGAAGTGTTTTTGATTGATGCTACGGCAGATACAGGAATCTCTTTTATTTGACCATTAGAAGGATCTCTAAAAATAATATTTTGATTGAATAACGCACTTTTATTATAACGTAAGTCTTCATTAAAACGAACATTAATGTCGTAATCATCTCCATCTTCTTTGTAGATACCTGCTTTTTCACCGAATAAGGATCT
Organism: uncultured Cellulophaga sp.; assembly: GCA_947491225.1. Classification (GTDB taxonomy): domain Bacteria; phylum Bacteroidota; class Bacteroidia; order Flavobacteriales; family Flavobacteriaceae; genus Cellulophaga. The sequence continues at coordinate 22,836 of CANLIE010000027.1, read as the reverse complement.
TCGTAATTGATTACCGACTTTTGCAACAGAAACGCCTAACTCACCTGCTTTTTCACGATCTACAGAAACCTCCATAGAAGGCTTACTCTTATTTACGTCTATTTTAATTTCTTCAATACCAGCAATATTTTTGGCGTTTATAAAATTTCTAACATTCTCTGCAGTAGCTATAAGCTCATCATAATCTTTACCTTCTAACTCTATGTTTATAGGATAACCAGCTGGCGGTCCAGCAGCTTCTTTTTCAATAGAGATATTAACTCCAGGGTAAATACCTCTTAAAGACTCTTGTACTTTGCCTCTTATATCTTCTGTATTTATACCTCTTCTAAACTTAAATTCACTAAAGTTTACAGTTATTTTTCCTTTATGTGGCATTTCTGCCGCAGAACCACCATCTGTTTGTGGGTTACCTGCTCCTTCTCCTACTTGTGATACGGCTGAGGTTATTATAAAATTCTCCCCATTATGTTTGTAGGCTTCATCATCTAAAAGTGCATATACTCTTTTTTCAATTACTTTTGTTATGGTGTTGGTTTTTTTAATGGAAGTACCTTCTGGATATTCTATATATACATAGATTTCATTGGGAATACTATCTGGAAAGAACTCTACTTTTGTTCTTCCACTTCCTAACGACATTCCAAATAACATAAAAACAGCTATTAATAAAAAGAAAGTAACTCCAAAATACCAATATACATTTCTTCCTCGTAAGGCGTGCTTTAGTCTTTTTTCATACCAATTTTCAAAACGAACCATTGTATTTTTTTGAAAACCAAGAGCCCATTTTTTAATAAAGTATTTATATGCCCAAAACATTGCAGCAGTAACAATCATTACGGTTCCTAAGCCTCTCATTGCTCCACCAAAAATTAGGATTAATAGACCAAATCCGCCAAGGATAATAGTTAAGCGTATTAATTGTTTTACGGTAAGTTCTTTTTCTCCTATTTCCATAAATTGTGATACCAACATAGAGTTCATTAAAATGGCAACCAATAATGAGGATCCTAATACTACAGATAAAGTAATTGGAAAATAAATCATAAACTGCCCCATTAAACCAGGCCATAAACCTAAAGGAACAAAGGCAGCAACAGTTGTAAGAGTAGAGATGATAATGGGGAATGCAATTTCGCCAATACCCTTTTTAGCAGCTTGGGTTCTAGACATACCTTCATCCATAAGCCTGTATACATTTTCTACAACAACAATACCATTATCTACTAGCATCCCAAGACCCATGATCATTCCAAACAAAATCATTGTATTTAGAGTAAAGCCAAACCATGATAATATCATAAAAGACATAAACATAGACATAGGAATAGCAAAACCAACAAATAGCGCATTTCTAAACCCTAAAAAGAACATAAGAACAGTTACAACCAGTATTATACCAAAAATGATGTTGTTTACTAAGTCATCTACTTGGTTTAGTGTTCTACTTGATGAATCATTGGCAATGGATATGTGTAAATCTGGCGGAAAATAATTAGCCTTTGTTTTTTTTACGATTTCTCTTATTTTATCAGATGCAGAGATTGCATTTTGTCCAGCTCTTTTCTTAATGTCCAACATTACCACATTTTCACCAAACTCTCTGGCAAATGTAGTTTTCTCCTTTTCTGTAAAAGTTACTTTTGCTATGTCTCTTAAATATGTGGCACCATTCTCAGATTTTACAACAAAATCATTTAACTGTTTAGGGTCTTTTACTTCTCCTAATATACGAATGGTTCGCCTTTGTTCATTCGTTTTTAAATTACCCGCAGACATTGTTACGTTGCCACTTGCCACAGTTTGTAGAACATCATCAAAACTAACTTTTGCAGCCATCATTTTGTAGATGTCTACTGCTATTTCTACCTCTTTTTCTTGAGCACCACGAATATCAACTTTCTTAATTTCTTGTAAATCTTCTATTTCATCTTGTAAATATTCAGCATACTCTTTTAATTTCTCTACAGGATAATCTCCTGTAAAGTTTATGTTCATAATGGGAAATTCTTCAGACAAGTTAAGGTCAAAAACATTAGGTTCTACCTTGGCACCATTGAATGTAGGCCAGTCTTCACTAGCCTTTTCTACATCTACTTCATCCTTTATTTTTTGTTTAGCAGCTTCTACAGAAATACTTTCATCAAACTCTACCATTATCATAGAGTAATCTTCTTGAGAGGTAGATGTGTACTCTACTACATTACTAATATTCTTTATTTTATCTTCTAAAGGGTCTGTTATTAATCGTTCTATATCTTCAGCAGTATTACCAGGATAAGGCGTACTTATATAAATTTTAGTTTCAATAATCTCAGGAAAATCTTCTCTTGGCATAGCAAAATAGGCAGAAAGTCCTATCCATAGAAAAATACCAATAATCACATAAATTACTGAAGGGTTATCTATGGCCCAAGAAGATATTTTAAATTCCTTGTTGGCGTTTTTTTGTAGTTTGCTCATGGAAATTAGTTTATTATTTCTATTTTTTGCTCATCTTTTACCGTTCTAGCTCCTTCTTTAATGATGTGATTTCCAGATTTTATTCCAGATAGAACTTCTACAAGAGCACCTTGGGTTTTGCCAGTTGTGATTATTCTCTTTTTAGCTATACCAATGTTGTCTGCATTTATTTCTTCAGCTACATATACGTATTGATCGCCAGCAGCATTTTCTGAAATTACACTTTGCGGTATAAGGATGGCATTTTCGCTAGAATAATCATTTATTTGAACTCTAGCAGTTAGATTTGGTTTAATGTTTCCGTTTTTATTAGGAACTGGGATTTCTATTGTAAAAGAACGATTGTTTGGATTAATAAAGTTTCCTGTTTGACGAATCTTAGTTACAATACTATCATCTAATACTGGGAAATAAACCAATGCTTGTCTGCCATTATTTACGGAGTTTAAGTAAGTTTCAGGAACTTCAACATCTATGTACATATTAGATAGGTTAACTATTCTAAATACTTCTGAGCCTGGACCAGGTGCAACAACAGTACCTTGATCTTTTATAACATTGTCTATAATACCTGAAAAAGGAGCTCTAATTGTAGATTTTCCTAATTGACTTTCAGCTTGTTTAATGGCACTTACTTGTGCTTCATAGTTCGTTTTTGCTTGAAGAAACTGAATTTCAGAACCAATTTTCTGTTCCCAAAGCCTTTTTTGTCTTTCAAAAGTAGTCTTGGAAAGTTCTGCCTGTGTTTTTAACTGTGTTAATTGACTGCTCATTCCTCCATCATCAATAATAGCCAATAGTTGTCCTTTTTTAACTTTTTGCCCCTCTTTAACATAGACTCTTTGTAGAGTCCCTGCCATTTCTGGATATATTAAGACATTCTGTTTGGTTTTTACACTGCCTTGTAGTTCTAAAAAGTGATTGAATTTTTCAGTTTGGGTTTCTATAGTACTCACTAAAGGTAGGTTTTTGTTTCCTTCTAGCTTTGCAATAGCTGAATCTAAAACCAACATTTGGCTTTCTAATGCTTTATATTGTTGAGATATTTTGATTTTTGTAGCTCTAATGGTTTTTAAGTTGCCTTCAGAAACTATACGATCAACAGATTTTTGAGTATCACCTCCACACGAAGTAATAACAATTGTAATAGTTAATAAATAGAGTATATTTTTCATATTAATTGTATTGATGATTTATTTTTAAATAGTGTACTGTTAGTTGTTAATTATAATTTCCAGAGCAGTTTTTTTATTAATTACATCTATCATAGATTGTAAATACTCTTGTTGAGTACTATATAATTGGGTTTGCGCTTGTCTTAACTCAAAACTAGAGGCTATGCCTTCAAAATATTTAATTTGATTTTTTTTCTCTATCCGTTCTGCTAAGCCTAAATTATCCTTTGCTGTTTGGTATTGTTCAATTGCCAAGATATATTCGCTTTTGGCATTTTCCCATTGTAAGCGCAAAGATTCTTCTACTTCCTTTTTTTGTGTTTTTGCTTTTTCTAATGCAATTTTTGCACGTTGTGTAGAAGCACTTCTTCTTAGAGAGCTAAAAATAGGTATGTTAAGATCAAAGCCTAAAATTGAAGAGTTAAACCATTGGGTGTCTTTATTTAAGAAATTAAACTTGTTACTATAGGCAGAAGATCCATAATTAACAAAGGCATTTAATGTAGGTAAAGCTCTGCTTTTTTCTAATTTAAGTTCTAATGTCCTTTGCTCGTTTAGGTTTAACGCCATTTTATAATCTACATTTTTCTCCAATATTAAATTGGTTTCCAGTAAATTAATGTCTATTTGATTTTCAGTTAATAAATCTAAGTTTTCTGTCAGCTTAGTTGGGTGTTCTGTGTCTAACCCCATTACAAGGTTTAGTATTTGTAATGTTATTTTTTTTAGTCGAGTGGCATTTTTTAATTGACTATTTACAGATGATAATGTAATTTGTAATTGTTCTACACTTTCTTCATCTCCTAATCCATTTTCAAAAATTTTTCTAGTCTCAAATAGGTTTTTTTCTAAGGCAGCTTTGTTTTTTTCCAAAATTTTAGCGCTTTCTTTTGCTAATAAGACATTTCCATACGCTTCTACAACAGATTTACGAACATCTAAAGCTGTTTTTTCTTTGTTGTTTGCACTGTAGTTAATAAATGTTTTAGTCGCTTGTACACCTACAATATACGAACCATCAAAAATTTGCTGTCGTAAAGTAGCAGATGCTGTGGCTTGTTGTTTTTGCCCAAAAACAACAGGTATAAAAGTTCCAGGTTCACCACCTGCTATTTCACCAGGAATTAATGAAACTGGTTGCTTTAATTGATTTTGATAACTAATGGAGCCATCTATTTGAGGGAGACCTCTAGCTATGGTTTGCCATTTTTGATACTGTGCATCTTTAATGTTCCTATCAGCATTTATAGCACTATAATTATGTTTTAAAGCATAATTAATTGCTTTTTGTAATGTAAAATTAACAGGAATTTCCTGTGAAACCCCAATTGTAAAAGCAAAAAGCGCAATTAGTAGTAATATACTTCTTTTCATTTATGATTGATTTGAATTTATGATTTCATTTAAAATTTTTCTTCCTTTAGGAGTAACTATACCTCTTAAATGGTATTCTAAATATTCATCTAATAAAGTGGTCCTGGAAAACTTATCTATAGGAAAAAGATCATCATCTTTTATGGTTATAATTCCAGAAAAATATATACGAGATACAAAATGTATATTTATGTTTTTTCTATATATGCCAAGACCTAAACCTCTTTCAAGATTGTCAATAATACATCCTTGCATCAATTCAAATTGTTTTTGCTTCAAGGATTTGTATATTTTAGGATAGTACTTTTGCAATTGGTATTGTGGAGAAGATTTTTCATCTTTTAAAGACATCATTACAAACTTTTTAATTTCATACAGTTCTACTATAGGGTTTTTTTGTTCTACACAGATACAATCAATACCATTGGATATATGTTGAAAAAGAAAAGAAGTGCTTTCTTCAATCAATTTAGTCTTATTTTCATAGTGGGTATAGATGGTTTTCTTAGAAATGCCCAATTCATTGGCCAAATCATCCATTGTAACACTCTTAAACCCAAGATTTAAAAATAGGCTAGTTGCTTTTTCTAAAATTTTTTCTTTCATAATTGGACGCAAAGATATATCACGGAAACTTAAAAAACAACAAAAGTTTCCAAAGTTTAACTTTACTTAACATTAGTTTAAAATCAATTTTAAAAATTTGGAGCCTTAAAAAAGTATTTCTTGTATTTTTGAAAAAAAAAGTAATGCATACCATAGATCAGTACAGGAATTCTTTTATTACTTATTTAAACAGTGCTATAAAAGAGAAAGAGCCAAAAAATTTATATGAGCCAATAGAGTATATATTAAAATTAGGAGGGAAACGATTAAGACCTATTTTGACTTTAATGTCTGCGGATATTTTTGGAGCTGACTATAAGATTGCTATGGATGCGGCAATGACCATTGAAGTTTTTCATAATTTTTCCTTGGTTCATGATGATATAATGGATGCTGCACCATTGCGTAGAGGAAAGCAAACAGTACACGAGAAATGGGATGTAAATACAGGTATATTGTCTGGTGATGCAATGCTGATAGACGCTTATAAGTATTTAGAAAGTTATGATGGAGCGGTATTTAAAAGCTTGGTAAGTTTAGTAAGTAAAGTTGCCTTGCAAGTATGTGAAGGACAACAATATGATGTTGATTTTGAGACAAGAGACAATGTTTCTATTTCTGAGTATTTAAAAATGATAGAGTATAAAACAGCTGTTTTGGTAGGAGCTGCAATGAAAATGGGAGCTATTATTGCCAGAGCATCTGTTATAGATCAATCTTTGATTTATGAATTTGGGAAAAACTTGGGTATAGCTTTTCAACTTCAAGATGATTATTTAGACGCTTTTGGAGATTTAGCAACTTTTGGAAAACAGGTTGGAGGTGATATTATAGAAAATAAAAAAACATACTTGTATTTAAAAGCCCTAGAGCAAGCCACTGAAGCAGAACAGAATTCTTTGGATCAATTATTCTCTATACAGCCTACTAATAACAAAGATAAAATAACAACCATAAAGGCTATTTTTGTAGATTCAAAAGCAGATGTAGCAACTAAGCAAGCTATAGAAGATTATACTAAGAAAGCTTTTGATGTTTTAGAAAAATTAGATATTTCTATTGAAAATAAAGAAACTCTAAAACAATTTGGTTTGTGGTTAATGAATAGAAAGGTTTAACTTTTTACTCTACCAAATACGGAACTTTTTTTAGCGTAATTATTGGTTTACTATACATTTGTTGTATATTATGATGTTGTTCTACAATACAAATTACTTCTATACCTATGTGTATGCCGTATATATTATCTGGGTTATTTAATCCTAAATAATAAGTGCCAGTATCATTGTCTATAATATTTACAATACCAGATTTGTAGTTTTCTCTAGAGCCAAGTAAAATAGATTTATATTCTTCTTTGTTTTTAAACAAAATTGCATTTTCTTGGTTAAGCAAGTAAATGTCGCATATGTTGGCGCCTGGAGGTGGGCTCAAATTTTCTACTGCCCCAGAGAAAGAGTTTTCTTTATCTATGTAATTAGATAACGTAGAAGCTAGTCCAAAACTTTTTATAGTGTTTTTAATATCTTTTTCTTCTCTAGAAGCGCTAAAAGCGTAATACCATGAAACAGTGTTTTCTGGTAAAGCAATTGGTACTAGAACTCTACTTTTTCCTCCTTTTAATAAGTCATTAGATTTACTATTTAAGTAGAAGTTATCTTGTTGTAATGTAATAGTTTTTAGCTTTTTTATTTTTGTTTCTGTTTTTTCAGGAGCAGCATATGTAGTGTCTGCAATTTCTTTATAAGCAATTATCGGCGCTTCTTTGTTAAAAGAATTTACATTAAGTTTTATGCTTATTTTACTCTCTTTATCACTAGTACTTTTTATAATTAACTCGTAAATATTTTTTTCTGGAGCTATTAGCCATAAAGATTCTTTCTTTTTCAGCTTTTTAAAGATAGGTTCTTTGTCTGTATAGTATTTAACTAGAGTATAAACTATATTTTCTTTCCCTCTAGACTTAATGTAAAGGTCAATTTCGTCATTTTTATTTGTTGCAAATACTAAAGAATAGTCTTTGTTTTTAGTAATGGTAATAGTAGTGTCTTGTTTTTTTTGTGCATTGGTTGTAGCAATGCAAAACAGTAGTATAAAAAAACAAACAAGTTGTTTCATAGCTTTTTTTTGGTAAATGTACTAAAAGTATAGATAGGAAACATATAATTAGTCTTGCCTAAAAATTAAATGTATATTTACCAAAAAATATTTTAATGTTCTCTCAATCAGAAGAAAATTATATAAAGTCTATTTACACCTTAAGCTTGCAATCTGGTAAGTCAGTTAGTACCAATTTAATTGCAGATAAGATGAATACCAAAGCATCTTCTGTAACAGATATGATTAGGAAGTTGTCTGATAAAGAACTGGTAAATTATAAGAAATATCAAGGAGTTTCTTTAACTAAAGCAGGGCAAAAAATAGCATTGTATATAATAAGAAAACACCGTTTGTGGGAGGTTTTTTTGGTAGATAAATTAGATTTTTCTTGGGATGAGGTTCATGATGTTGCAGAACAGTTGGAGCATATACAAAGTGAACAATTGATAGATAGGTTAGATGAAATGCTCGGCTTTCCTTCTTTTGACCCACACGGTGATCCAATCCCTAATAAAGAGGGGAAATTTAAAGAGCGTAAAAAAATATTATTAAGTGAATTACCTGTAAAATCAGAAGGTGTATGTGTTGGGGTAAAAGACTCTTCAAGTCAGTTTTTAAAGTTTTTAGATAAAAATAAGATTGCATTAGGAGATAAGGTAGTAGTAGTAGACAAAGAAAAATTTGATGATTCTATGCATTTAGAGATAGAAGGTAGGACAGTTCATATCTCTCAAAAAATTGCATCAAACCTATATTTAAAATTAAGCTAAAAAATGAAAAAAAAAAGAATAAGCTTCCTATTCTTAATGTCTGTAGGAGTGTTGATTGCTCAAGAAAATGATAATAGTTTGCAAATGGTTACAGATAGACCAGATGCAACAGAATCTTCTAGTGTAGTGCCAAAAGGGTTTTTGCAAGTAGAAACTGGAGGTTTTTATGAGTCTTATAAAAATGGAGTTATAAAAAATGAACATTTTGTATATAATACTACACTGGTACGCTATGGTTTGTTTGATAATTTGGAATTGCGTTTGGGTTGGGATCTTGGTAAAGTAAAAAACAAGTTAAATGATAATGTTGTTAGTAGTAATTTAAGTGAATTTTCACCTTTGTTATTTGGAATAAAAGTAGCAATTGCTGAAGAAAAAAATGGGATGCCAGAAATAGGATTGATTGGACATTTGTTTTTGCCATTTACAGTAAGTAAAAGCATAAGACCAGAAACTACAGGAGTAGATTTTAGATTTGCTTTTTCTCATACGTTAAGTAAAAAATCTAGCATGTCATACAATTTAGGAGCACAGTGGGAAGATGATTCTCCTGAGGCAGCTTATGTGTATACAGTAGCTTATGGTTATGGCTTTACAAATAAATTTGGGGGATTTTTAGAGCTGTACGGTAACCTTCCAGATAATTCTTCAGCAAATCATTTGTGGGACGCTGGAATTACTTATTTAGTAAAACCTAATTTGCAATTAGATGCAAGTTTTGGATCTAGTATAACAGAAGGGCAAGATATTCTGCTAAGTGCAGGAATATGTTTTAGACTTCCAAATTAAATTAAAAATGAAAAAAATTACATATTTATTATTTAGTGTACTGGCAATTACATTAGTTGCTTGTAAGTCAAATACAAAAAAACAAGATAATGGTAAGCTAAATGTTGTTACCACAACCTCTATGATAACAGATTTATTACAAAACATTGGAGGAAATGCCATTAACGTAATTGGTTTAATGAGTAGTGGCGTAGATCCTCATTTGTATAAAGCAAGTGAAGGAGATGTAAGTAAATTGGTAGATGCTGATGTAGTTTTTTATAATGGATTGCATTTAGAAGGTAAACTGGTTGATGTTTTTGAGAAAATGGAAGCTAGTAGTAAGAAAACCATTGCTATTGCTGATGTTTTGAATAAAAACAAATTAATAGGATCTGAATATTTTGCTTCTAATTATGATCCACATATTTGGTTTGATATTTCTTTTTGGAAACAAATGACTATTTATGTTACGGAAGAGTTAAAGAAATTAGATAGTAAAAATGCTGCTGTTTTTGAAGAGAACAGTAAAAAATATATAATGAAATTAGATGCATTGGAAGTTGAAATGAAAGCATTGGCCAATCAACTTCCTAAAGAAAAAAGAATATTGGTTACAGCACATGACGCATTTAATTATTTTGGACAAGCATTTGATTTTGAAGTTGTTGGTTTGCAGGGGTTGTCCACAGCCACTGAAGCTGGAGTAAAAGACGTACAGGAATTAGCAAAATTTATCATTTCTAAAAATGTAAAAGCAATTTTTGTAGAGAGTTCTGTTCCAAAAAGAACAATAGAGGCTTTGCAAGAATCAGTAAAATCTAAAGGACATAAAGTTATAATTGGTGGAACATTGTTTTCTGATGCTTTAGGAAACAAAGGAACTGAGGAAGGTACATATTTAGGAATGTTTAGATACAATGTAACCACAATTGTAAATGCTTTAAAATAGTTATGGAAAAAAAATATGCCATTACAGTAGATGATCTTACGGTTGCTTATAATTACAAGCCAGTATTGTGGGATATAGATCTTGCCATACCAGAAGGTGTTTTAATGGCTATTGTTGGTCCAAATGGTGCTGGTAAGTCTACATTAATAAAATCTATATTGGGTATTATAAAACCCATTGCTGGGAGTGTTAAAATCTTTGGAAAACCATATAAAAAACAACATCAAGAAGTGGCTTATGTGCCTCAAAAAGGTAGTGTAGATTGGGATTTTCCAACAACAGCTTTAGATGTTGTGATGATGGGAACTTATGGTAGTTTAGGATGGATAAAAAGACCAGGACAAAAAGAAAAAAAAGCAGCCTTGGAAGCTTTGGAAAAAGTAGGAATGTTATCTTTTAAATCTAGACAAATTAGTCAACTTAGTGGTGGCCAGCAGCAACGTATTTTTTTGGCAAGGGCATTGGTGCAGAATGCTAGTATTTACCTAATGGATGAACCCTTTCAAGGGGTTGATGCTACAACGGAAAAAGCAATCATTAATATTTTAAAAGAATTACGTAAAGCAGGTAAAACGCTAATTGTTGTTCATCATGACCTGCAAACAGTACCAGAATATTTTGATTGGGTTACATTTTTAAACGTAAAAAAGATTGCAACAGGACCAGTTAAAGACATTTTTAATGATGGTAACCTAACCAAGACTTATGGTATTAATTACAAAGTTAGTGTTCAGGAATAAAAGAAAAGATGTTTTTAATTTAAATGAGCTTAAATAGGTGGGTATAACAGAATACATAGATCTTCTTTTTACAGATTATACTTTGCAAACCGTAACCCTTGGAACAGCAGTTCTTGGTGCATTGTGTGGTATGCTAGGTAGTTTTGCAGTATTACGTAAACAAAGCCTACTAGGTGATGCAATATCACATGCAGCTTTGCCAGGTATTGCAATTGCATTTTTAATTACGGAAACCAAAAATAGTAATGCATTGTTAATTGGAGCTTTAATTAGTGGATTAATAGGCGCATTTTGGATCAGAGGTATTGTTAAAAATACACACTTAAAATCAGATACGGCATTAGGACTTATACTCTCTTTGTTTTTTGGGTTTGGAATGTTGTTACTTACATTTATACAGAAAATGCCAAATGCAAACCAGGCAGGGTTAAATAAGTATTTGTTTGGGCAAGCTGCTACTTTGGTAAGTAGTGATGTATGGACTATGTGCTTTATTGCAGGTTTAAGTTTACTAGTGCTTCTCGTTTTTTGGAAAGAATTCAAATTATTGCTTTTTGATGCTGATTATGCTAAATCGCTGGGTTTTAACATTAAATTTTTAGATGTCCTAATTACTTTTTTCATTGTACTTTGTATTGTAATTGGGTTGCAAGCCGTTGGTGTGGTATTAATGAGCGCAATGTTATTGGCGCCTGCTGCTGCTGCAAGACAATGGACAAATAGTTTGGGGGTAATGGTATTATTGGCTGCAATCTTCGGATCGTTTTCAGGAGTTTTAGGAACAGCCATAAGTGCAAGCTCCAGTAACTTGTCAACCGGGCCAGTAATTGTGTTGATAGCGGCTGTCTTTGTATTGTTTTCATTTGTTTTTTCACCTAAAAGAGGATTGCTTTTTCGTGAAATTAGATACTGGAACAATCGTAATGATTTACAATTGCATAAAACATTAGCTTTTATGTACAATATAGCTAAGACGCATAAAAATAAGGAACATCCACATACAGTGAAAATCCTAAATAATTTTCAAGGATTTACAAAAAAATCATTGCAAAAACTAGAAGACAGGGAATATATAAAAGTAAACAAATCCATGTGGTCTTTAACAGAAAAAGGATTTGATAAGGCTTCAAATTTATATAATCAATTAGAAAATAATGAGTAGCGCACAGATAGAAATACAAATTATTGCTTGTTTGGTTGCCGTTGCTTGTGCCATTCCAGGAACCTTTTTGGTGTTGCGTAAAATGGCAATGATTAGTGATGCCATTAGTCACTCCATATTACCAGGGATAGTAATAGGTTTCTTTTTAACAGAAGATTTAAATTCTCCTTGGTTAATATTGTTGGCAGCTATGACAGGAGTAATAACCGTTGTTTTGGTAGAGTTTATTCAGAAAACGGGTTTGGTAAAAGAAGATACCGCCATAGGTTTGGTGTTTCCTACTTTGTTTAGCATTGGTGTAATATTAATAGCAAAAAACGCTAATGATGTCCATTTGGATGTGGATGTAGTATTTTTGGGTGAGTTAGCTTATGCTCCGTCTTATCGGTTTTTGATAAATGGGATGGACTTAGGTCCAAAATCTCTTTGGGTAATAGGAACAATATTGTTGGTTACATTGCTATTATTAATTACCTTTTTTAAAGAATTAAAGATAAGTACTTTTGATAAACAACTTGCGGCAACATTAGGTTTTTCTCCAGTGGTGGTGCATTACGGGTTAATGTCCATTGCTTCTGTGACTACAGTAGGGGCTTTTGACGCTGTTGGAGCCATTTTGGTGGTAGCCTTAATGATTGCCCCAGCAGCAATTGCATATTTACTGACAAACGATTTAAAGAAGATGCTTGTTATTGCGGTGTTTTCTGGTATAGCCTCTGCATTAACAGGATATTGGATTGCACATTATTTAGATGCTTCAATTGCAGGATCTATAGCAACTGTTTTAGGCGTTCTCTTTCTTTTAGTGTATTTATTTGCCCCTAAAAAAGGGTTGATATCTGTGCTGTTTCGCCAAAAAAGACAACAAATGGAAGTTTATTTACTTACATTTTTGCTACACTTACAAAATCATACAGAAGAATCAGAGAGACATTTAAATCATTTAAGCGAACACATAAACTGGGGAAAAATAAGATCTAAAACTGTTTTAGATTTAGCACTAAAGAATAATATGATCATAATAGAGAATAATATTATTTCGCTAACAGAAAAGGGACAAGGATTTACTGAGAAAGCCATAGATTATATAACAACTAATAGTACAGTGGCCATTGAAAAAATGAAAGAAGATTTCTTTTTGTTTAGGGGATAAGCTAAAATAATTTTTTTGAAAATTCTATCTGTTGTACATTCGTAAATAAGATGACAAATAAAAAACGACATTGGCTTTGGAATTTCCTAATAGTAGTAACCTTGCTATTGGTTATTGTGGCTTTTATTGCGCATTATAAGAACTGGATTTCAATTGAAAATAATCGTTTTCAAATTTTATCTGGTATCTATTACAAAGAACTTAATTTTTCAGATATCAATAATGTAGAGTTAGTTGATAAAATTCCACAATTAGAACGCATCAACGGGTTTTCTGTTAAAGAAATAGAGAAAGGTGTGTTTAAAGATTCAATATATAATACTGAAGTATATATTTATGTGGATAAGTTGTCTCAACAAAAAATAAAAGTAACATACAAAGATTCGTTACTATTATTTTTTAATTTATCAGATTCTACTGAAACACAAAAAATCTATGGACTATTCTCTAAAAAGGTGGATAGTTTGTCCAAACTAAAAAACTAATTCTCTGAGTTATGATAATTTTGGTTCAAGTAGCAGGAGCTATATACGGTTTGTTGGCCGTTGTTTTTGGTGCATTTGGCGCACATGCATTAAAGAAAATATTTACGGATGACCAACTCAAAAATTTTGAAACTGGTGTAAAATATCAAATGTATCATGCAATTGTGCTATTGTTTGTAGGAGCTAATTACAGTTTTTCTACAACACTAGAAGTTGTTATAGCATACGCTTTCATTATAGGAGTATTCTTGTTTTCTTTTAGTATTTATGGGTTATGTATTTCATCTGCTAAAGGGAAGAAATTACGTTTCCTAGGCCCCATAACCCCCTTGGGTGGATTGAGTTTAGTTATAGGGTGGTTTTTGTTACTTTATAATTTTCTACAAACATAATTTTAACTTTTTATTCTTGGGCTGTAAATTCTTTAATAGCTTGGTTAGGTTCTATAATACTATAGCCTTTCCAAAATTCTGGGTCATATTTGTTTAAATGAGTAGGGATTATTTTGTTATTTTCTTTATAATTATCAAACTGTGTTTTTGTTATTTTTTCAGTATCAAAAACTACTATCTCATATTTATTAATGCTAGTCATTGCCATATCCAGTTTTACATAAAGTTCATTTTGTTTGTTTTTCCCTTTTACTATTTTGTTTTTTTCAATGATTTTTAAAGGTCTTCTAATTCCAGATCTACTTCCTGTTTCTTTTTCATAAAATCGTAAATCGTATTTATTTTCTTCATTTTTAGAAAAAATCATTTTGCCGCGTGCTATGTGTTCTTGATAAGATATTCCTAATAGTTTTATGCTTTTTAGATTTTTCACATTTTCATAATCCAATCTAATTATAGCAAAATCATCAGCATTAACATAAAGTATTCCTTTATAATCAGCTCCTCTTTTAGGTTTAAAACTCAAAATATATACTGGTGCATTACCTAAAAATGTAAAATCCTTTAATTCAAATTCGTACCTATTAGATTTAGTAATTATGTTTAAATTGGTTTTATTCATAAAAAATAAATGTTCAAATAAACGTGCAATACTCTTTCTTTTCCATAAAGAGAAATTGGCTTTTTTAAGTTCTTCTTGTTTTTTTCGTTTTTCAATCTCTTTTTTTATTGTGGCGCTATCCTTTTTTGCCTCTTCAAAAAGACCCATTTCTTTTGCATCTATTTTAGTTCCAAATATTCCAGATTTTATTTTAAAATAAGAATTTGGTTTAACATTTTTTTTAATGATGTCATTAAACTTTTCTTCTAGTTTACTTATGTCTAAATCACTATTTTTATCATAAAGTCTACAAGCTTTTAAAGTGTTTATTTTTTGCTCTTCTTTGTTGTAGTTTCCATACAAGTCACACAATATTTCAGTATAACTACTACTCTTTTTAGGAATATTATTTAAAACATTATCTAAAAAATTTTTATTTAATTCTTTTATGGTAGATTTCATAAAAGTATAGTTTGTTTTGTCTAGATTTTGATGGTAAGATTCCCTGAAAAATAATTTCTTTTTAGTGAGAGTCTTACTGTAATTAGTATTTAGACTATCTTTTACAAGATTTATTATTTCTTTTGCAGTATAATTTTTATTAGAAACCAAAACTTCATTTAATTCAATTGTTTTTGGGGCTAAATAGATAATACTATCATTAAACTCTAAAATAGGTTTGTTAATAGATTCATATCCTATACAAGAAATAAAAAGAGAATCTTTTTCTGTACTGTTGTCTATTGATAAAGAAAAATGGCCTTCTTCATTAGTAATTATACCTTTTTTATTTGATAATATTACGGTTACATAAGGAATAGCTTCTTTAGTTTTAGCATCCTTTATAGTAGAATTTAATTCTTGAGAATAACAGTTACCTTTGATTAAAAGAATGAAAATAAAAATAAGTAGTGATTTTATTGAATGCATATAGTTTTTGATTGTATGTAAATAGACGTTGTTTACTGTTGACAATGTTGCCTGAAATAAAATTATAAATTTCTAAAAGATGTTATTTGCTCTTTCTAAGGAGCTAATTAAGCCTAAAACTATATACCGTAAAAAAATCTTTAGATTATTTTAATACAGTATTAATCTTTTTTTAACGCAATTAAGATTAATTTAAGAAAATGGATTGAATGTCTGTAAAGGTTTATAAGCTTTAAATGTATATGATTCTGAAATAAATTTTGGGTAACGTGTTAATCATATGACTAAAGACAGACATTAAAGAAAACGGAGAGATAAATAAATTAATGACAGCCACAATCATCTGTGCCGCATGATTTTTTATTCTTTCTATTGGTAAAAAGTGATTTCGGAAGAAAAAATTTCTTTGCTATATAGCCAAATGCTATAGCAGCTGTAATAAATACTAAGATGTGTTGCAAAGTTTCCATAATCTAATCTAATAGTTCTGTATAGAGCTGCTAAAAATGGCTCTTATTTAGATTGTGTAAAGATAACGAAATTATTTACTATTTAAAGGCATTGAGCCCAGTAATGTCCATTCCTGTAATTAGTAGGTGAATATCGTGCGTACCTTCATACGTGATAACACTTTCTAAATTCATCATATGTCTCATAATACTGTATTCACCAGTAATACCCATAGCACCTAGAACCTGTCTTGCTTCTCTGGCTATGTTTAAAGCCATATCTACATTGTTACGTTTTGCCATAGATATTTGTGCTGTTGTAGCTTTACCTTCGTTTTTGAGCTGTCCTAAGCGCAATGCTAGTAACTGTGCCTTTGTAATTTCGGTAATCATTTCTGCTAGTTTCTTTTGTTGTAGTTGGTATGCGCCAATTGGCTTACCAAATTGTATACGCTCTTTTGCATAACGTAAAGCAGTATCATAACAATCCATAGCAGCACCAATTGCACCCCAAGCAATGCCGTAGCGAGCAGAATCTAAACATCCTAATGGAGCTCCTAACCCGTTTTTATTAGGTAATAAATTTTCTTTGGGTACTTTTACATTTTCAAAAATAAGCTCACCTGTTGCAGACGCTCTTAAAGACCACTTGTTGTGTGTTTCTGGGGTAGAAAATCCTTTCATATCACGTTCTACAATAAGTCCGTTAATTCTACCTTTTTCATTTTTAGCCCAAACTATAGCGATGTCACAAAAAGGAGAATTAGAAATCCAAAGCTTAGCACCATTTAAAAGATAATGGTCTCCCATATCTTTATATTTTGTTTCCATACCTCCAGGATTAGACCCGTGGTTGGGCTCTGTTAAACCAAAACTACCCATAAACTCGCCGCTAGCTAATTTAGGTAAGTATTTTTTACGTTGTTCTTCTGTACCGTATGTGTAAATAGGATACATAACCAAAGAAGACTGTACAGATGCCGTAGAGCGCACCCCACTATCGCCACGTTCTATCTCTTGCATAATTAAACCATAACTAATCTGGTCCAAACCAGCACCACCATATTGTTCTGGAATGTATGGGCCAAAAGCACCAATCTCTGCTAATCCACTAATTATTTGCTTAGGAAACTCAGCTTTTTGAGCATATTCTTCAATTATTGGAGATACATCTCTTTTTACCCATTGGCGGGCGGCATCTCTGACTAATTTATGCTCTTCAGACAATAAATCATCTATGTTGTAATAATCTGGCGCTTCAAATAAATCTGGCTTCATAGGTATATTTTATATCTGTAATCAAAGGTATGTAAAGAAATATAACAATACAAAGTCTAACTGTTACATTTTTAAATAAAAGTCTTTTGTTAAATTAATGTATTCTTCTGTATATTTATGTCTATCTTTCTCTATTACAAGTTCTTCTGTTTTTAAGTTTGATGAAGGCTTTTTTGTGAACTCCAACAGACTTCTTTTTACTTCGGCGTTAGCGTTACCTTTAACTCTTGTAATTCGTTTTGGAAATAATTGAAAAGTAGCAGCAAGTTTAATAAATTTTTCTTCTTCTTTAAACGGAATTATAGTTGAAAATATGCCATTTTTAGATAGTAATTTTGATGCCCCACTAAGCAGCTCATTAAATGGCAAAGATGTGTTTTGGCGTGCATTGTCTCTAGCTTCATTACCACTAGTAACCTCTTCTGCGTAAAAAGGAGGGTTAGATACAATTAAATCGTATAACTCATCATTATCTATCTCATCTGTAATATATTCATCTACAAATTCATCAAATCCAGCGTGAAAACAAAATAAACGATCTGCCCAGATAGAAGATTCAAAATTTTCTGTGCATTGTTCGTAAGCATCATCATCTAGCTCAATAGCTTCTATGTTATCTGAAATACTACGTTGGGCTAACATTAAAGAAATAATGCCAGTGCCACTACCAATATCTAAAATAGAGTAGGGGTTGTGATCTATAGATGCCCAGGCGCCCAATAGAACACCATCTGTGCCTATTTTCATAGCACAACGATCTTGGGCAATAGTAAATTGTTTAAATGTAAAAGGTTTACTCATTGTATAGATTTAAAAAAGAAGAGGCAAGCTTGTAAAAAAGCTTGCCTCTTACGTTTGCAAAATTAGTAGTTTATCTTACTCTGTTTCTAATATTTTGTAAAGAATCATCAACAAGTAATTTACCATCTTTAAATACTACTTTTAGCTCTCCTGTTTTTTCTTCGTCCCAGGAAACACTATCAGTTAGTGTAAATACGTCATTTTTCTTTTCTACTTTAAGTAATCCTTTAGCAGATTTTTTAGTTCCATCATCAGTAATAGGGTCTTTAAAAA
The DNA here is from genome assembly GCA_947491225.1 of uncultured Cellulophaga sp. Taxonomy (GTDB): domain Bacteria; phylum Bacteroidota; class Bacteroidia; order Flavobacteriales; family Flavobacteriaceae; genus Cellulophaga. The sequence goes on along the minus strand of CANLIE010000027.1, from coordinate 4,361 downwards.
TTTCTCTTCCTTCTCCGTTTACTTCTCCGTATGTTGCTTTCATAGCAAAACCAAAAGTATCTCTAGTGTTGTACTGGTAGGTAAAAGAACCAATACCTAAGACTACGTTCGTAGATGCAAAACCTTTTTGTTTTAAGCGCTCGCAAATATCTGTAGCACGTTCTGTAGTAATACTGTCGCCGTAAATAGCGCCAATATGACTGTCTAGTTCTTTGTATCCTTTATCGTTTATTTTTCCTCCAAAGATTTCCCAAAGCAATTCTATAACACCTTTTTTCTCTTCTGCTGTTTTTCCCTTAGGATTACCACAAATAATATCTGCAGGATCTCCGCTATCTGGTCTAATAACAACCTTGCCATCTCTGGCAAGAACATCTTCTTTTAGGTTTGGTAAATACTCTGTAAGTACTTTCCATAAATCCCAAGTGTCAGACACAATAGAAACAATACCATTAGGGTATACTTCTGTAATTAACCTTTTAAACGTTTCTTCTTCGCCTGTGTTGGTGCCCATACACATAACAGAGTGTTCTGTAGCTGCAACGGAACCACCAATAAGTTCTGTGTCAGAATTTGCATTGTAGTATTCCTCTAGAAAATCTATACATGGTATAGTATCTGTACCAGAAAAACTAAGTAAGTGTGCAGAAGCACTCATTACTGCAGCTTCCATACCAGCAATACCACGCATAGAGAAATCATGTCCTTGCCAGTCTACAAATTCTGGTGTAGAAGAAGTTTCTTCTGCATATTTATCTAAAATTCCTCTGTACTGTTTTGCAATAGTAGCAGAAGTGCAAGGCATCCAAATAGTTGTGCTTAATATCGTTTCAAAATAATTTGTTAACCAAAAAAAATCTGGTAGCGTGTTGTACATTGTCATCATAGGAACACGAATAGGAACAGACGATCCTTCTGGTAGTGCTTTAATTACCATTGGTAAATAGCCAAGGTCGTGTAAATCTTCTATGTGTTTAATACCAACAGCATTTGGCCCTAAGTAATTATTAATTCTTCTGCTGTATTTTTTAGCAATTTCATCTTTAGGCTTGCCAAAAAAGTTAGTGTTAAAATCTTCTATAATGTATTTTTTAATGAAATACTGAAGTCCAAAAAATACGATCTCGTCAATAGCTTCTATTCTGCTTTTTCTTGGAGTCCAGTTAGAGTACACTAATGTTGTGCCTTCTGGATACTGTCTTCTGTGGTCTACTTTGTAACCGTCTGTATATAGTAGTGGATTCATAACATCTATATTTTGTAATTATTATATTAATATAACAAGGTTGCAATTGATATTTGCGTAACCTTAGGTTGTTCTGTAATTGTGTTAAAAGAATCGGTTGTAAAAATGCCGTTGTAATAGCTGCTTAAACTCTCTAATCCTTTACTAAAAATACCGTGACTTACAGCTAGATATAAATTGCCTGCGTTCTTGTTTTTTAACTCTTGCGCTAAACCATTAAAAGTTCCGCCACCATCGCAAATATCATCTACAACCAAACAATCTCTTCCTTCAAGATCGTCTGCATAGACTTTAAATCCAGATAATTTACCTGTCTTTACGTCTCTAGATTTTGAGCATTCTACAACTTCTTTACCTCCTAGAAATTCTGAAACTTTATATATTTTTTTTAATGCTCCACCATCTGGTGATATTAAAAGTACATTGTTATTTAAGGTTGATATCACTTTTTCTATAAACGTATAATTTGTAATGGTAGTGCAGTTATTTAATAGAGCAGGAGTAACCTCTGAATGCGGATCGTATACTAAAACTTCGTCTAGTTGTAATGTATTTATAAGGTCTGCATATACTTTTACAGATAACGACTCGCCAGCAACCATTAACCTATCTTGTCTAGCAGCTGGAAAATAAGGGATAAATGCCTTAATTTTTTTAACTCCCATACGTTGTAATGCATCTACTGTAAGTAAAAGAAGCCCAACATCATTAAAAGATTGAAGTCTGTGTGTAACAGTAATGGTATCGTCAGTATTAAAATTGTTATCTATTTTAATATGTGGCTCTCCTCCAGAAAATAAAAACGACTTATATTCGATGCTCTTCTGATTTGGAAACGGATTAAACAGTGGATCTAAATTTAGTATCATTTGCGTTATTTTTACACAAAGTTAAATGAACAAGTGGAGTTAGAAAAATTATTTGTGTTAAAATTACGCAAACTTAATTTCAAAATGTATTCCATTCTTCTCTAGGGCTTTGTATTTGTTGGTGTCAAAGGTGAATAATTGAGCAGGTCTACCACTTCCTGTCTTTTGTTTTTCATCGGATTTTTTAATAAAATCGAAGCTTAATATTTTTTTTCTAAAGTTTCTACGATCAATTTCTTGTTCCAAAATAGTAGTATATAAATGTTCTAAATCTGAAAATGGAAACTTTTTTGGAAGCAAATTAAAACCAATAGGTTGGTAGTGTAGTTTCGCTTTTAGTCTTTTAAAAGCGGTGTCTATAATTAAATTATGATCGAACGGTAAAGTTGGAGTGTTGTTTATGTTTTGCCACTTTACATCTTGTGCATCTGTAGCGGCACTTAATTTAAAGTTCTCCGGATTAACCAGCGCAAAATAGGATACAGATATTACTTGGTTTCTTTGGTCGCGATTAATATCGTCCCCAAAGGTATACAATTGTTCTAGGTAGTTAACCTTAATACCTGCTTCTTCATATAGTTCTCTGTGTACAGCCTTAGTTAATGTTTCGCCATTTTGTACTAAGCCACCTGGTAAGACCCACTGATCTTTGTAAGGGCCATATTTTTGTTGTACTAATAAAATATAAAGTGCGTTAACTTGATATCCAAAAACAACAGCATCTACAGCTATTTTTATGTTCTGATTGTTCTGCATAATATGTGTAGCATATACGCAAAAATACAGGTTTTATTATGTAAGTAATAAATTTAACTTAAGTATAAGTCTACCAAGCCTTCTGGTGTGGTTACAAAAATGGTTTTATTTTCGCGGTCTACTTTGGTAATTATTTCGTCGTTAATAGGTATAAGCAATTGTTTATCTCCCTTTTTTGCTTCAAAAAGTGCTTGTGATGTAGTGTCATTAACACAGGTTATTTGCCCAATATCTCCGTGTACATCATCTTGTAAAGTAAACCCTACTACTTCATGATAATAAAATTTGTTGCCAGATAATTTAGGTAACATTGTAAGTGGTAAGTAAAGCTTAGAGCCCATAATGCGGTCTGCATCAGACTCGTTTAAAACTTCTTCAAATTTAATGCGTAGTAAACTAGATTTATGTAATCTACATTTGTCAATAAAAAATGGAATCAGATTATTTCCTAAAGAAATAAACACTGATTCCATGTTTTCGTAAATTTCGGGTTCATCAGCATCAATTTTCACCAACACTTCACCCTTAAAACTATATTTTGAAACGATTTTACCTAGGTAGAAACAATCTTCCTTCTTCATCGTTTATATATTAAATCTATTCTTCTTCAGAAGATGCTGCTTCAGCTTCAGAGTCAGTTTCTTCTGCTACAGGAGCTACTGCTTCAGCTGCACGCTTTTCATTAATTGCTTTTTCAGCTTCTAATTTCTTAGCAGCCTCATCAGCTTTAACTTTATCTAAACCTTCAACTTTACCAGCGATAGATTTTTCTTTTTCAGCTACCCAAGCGTTAAATTTTTCTTCAGCTTGCTGTTCAGTTAATGCACCTTTACGTACACCACCTTGTAAATGGTGCTTTAATAAAACACCTTTATAAGATAAAATTCTTTTAGCAGTATCAGATGGTTGTGCACCATTAGATAACCATTTTACAGAACTATCTACATCTAAGTTAATTGTTGCAGGATTAGTGTTTGGATTGTAAGTTCCTAATTTTTCTAAGAATTTACCATCTCTTTTAGCACGAGAATCCGCTGCTACTACCCAATAGAAAGGTTTTCCTTTTTTTCCGTGTCTTTGTAATCTAATTCTAACTGGCATATCACATTAAATTTGTAGGGTGCCCGACCCCTTGTTATTAATTCTTTTTCTGCTTTTGGCTTAAAAGCGGGTGCAAATATAAATTATTTTTTAGATAAAAAGTGGTTTTATCTAAAATTTATAATGAATCTTAAGCATAGTAATTCTGGGAAGAATATATGTCTTTTGGTCTGTTATTAAAAAGTCATTAAAAGAATTACTTTGTTTGAACTCAGTGTTGAATATATTTTAACTCCTAATTCAAATCCCCAAGGGTTATCTTCCTTTTGATAAAATACGAAATATTTACTAGGGAAACTAGCGGACAAGCATAAAACCTATTAAAAAAGCCTTTGAGCAAAAACCCGAACAAGTACAGAAATGGCTAGAAGAACAATACCCTGCTATTA
>CANLIE010000026.1 GCA_947491225.1 uncultured Cellulophaga sp. | reverse complement strand
TTTTAGTTTCTGTTTGTAAAGCCATATCTAAATTCTTAATTGTATCTTTTTAACCAAAAGTACATTTTTCTTTGTAGTATGTAAATAAAACTCGTTGAATTGCTTGGTGTTAGACATATTTTATGCAGTAGAAAATCTATTACATCTTGTAGATGCTATAAATATAGAAGCTTTGCTTGGGTTTTTAATTTAACTATGCCCTTTAAACTCTGAGTAAACTGCTATGCTAAACGTAAGAAAACAACTGTACTTATAGCATTTTCTAGCTTTATTACTAAATTCTATTGTATAAGCGGATTTAAGCTTGAAAATGAAATATTTTGCACAGCAATTTTATAAATATAATTTTCTATAATGGTCTTCTAATTCTAATTACTCTTAATTATAACCTGAGTTCTATGTAAGAAAATTTATGTTAGTCTGAGTGATTTTCGATAGAAAATTGTATAGAAGGTAAGTGAATTTTAAACCAAAAGCTTTGTCATCTTGAGCTTGCTGAAAGGTAGATACAATTTTTATTTCTTTCACTATGAAAAATTACTCAATATGAAAGCTTTTTTTAATCAAATTCTTAGACCGAACTTGGGTTTATAATATTGTTATCCAAATAAACGCATCATTTCCCAACTCATCTACTACAGTAATTTTGTGTACTCCTGGTTTTGGTTTCACGGCAATTTCGTGAAAATCTGAAGTTTGGTTTACAAACTCATCATCTATATACCAAAAAACTTTAGTTTTTGTTTTAGTATGCGCTAACTTAAAAACCACCTCATTAGTATTCCCTTCAAAATTTTTAGGCAATGTTATTTTTGCTCCACTTTTAGGGTAAATAAACTCCATTACCTTAGCATTCTCTGTTTTACAGTCATTTCTAAAACTTGGTAAGGTTTTATACATAACATTAGTTTTTTTATAATAGAACTCTTGTTGTGGTGGCAATACAAACCAAGGCTTGCTTACGATACTTTCTAGCGGCTCACAAGAGGTATTTACCTGAAACTGTTGCTTAGCATCTAAATGAATTAATTTATGGTACGGACAAGCTTTTACATAGTTTTTCTTTGCAGGAATACTTATTTTTTTTGTTGGACAAATAGGCCCTGCCAAATATCCACTGTTAACACAAACATTTATATCTGTAAATTCATCTAAAGGTTTTAAAAACCATTTTGTTTTTGGTAATGCATTAAAAACGTCAAATAGAATAGGAGCTGCACTAGAAACACCTGTTACATTGGGTCTACCCTCACCATCTGCATTACCAACCCAAACACCAACTACTTGATCTTTTGTAACTCCAATTGCCCAAGCATCCTTATTACCAAAACTGGTTCCTGTTTTCCACGCAATTTGCTTAGACGAATCATAAAACTCCCAAGATTCTTGTCCTTCTGGTCTGTTTACTTCTTTCATAGCCTCAAAAGTTAAGTACATACTGGCGGCATCAAAGATGTTTTTCTGTGATGTTTTTTCTCCAAAATCTACTACCTCATCTTTCTGAAAAATTGGCTCAGCAAATTCTTTGGTGAAATATTCACTGGAGCTTGAATTAAAATGATTTACTGTAGATGCCATAGAAGCATAGGTTTTACATAAATCCCACAGGCTACTTTCTGCTCCGCCTAAAATTAGAGTTAGTCCATAATGATCTGCTGGTTTATTTATTCCTTTTAGGTTGAAGAATTTTAATTGATCTCTAAATTTTTGCAATCCATATGATTGTAACAATCTAACTGCTGGAATATTTAACGATCTAGCCAATGCCTTTTTTGCTTGTACTGCGCCACTAAAATCTTCATTAAAATTCTGTGGTGAGTAACCTGCTATTTGGGTAGGTATATCTGCCACCAACATATCTGGCATAAGTTCGCCAGCATCTAACATAGCCGTGTACAACAGTGGTTTTATTGTACTCCCAGTACTACGATTTGCCTGCACCATATCTACATCTTTTTGGTGTTCTTTATCCGTTTTTGTATTTCCAACATAAGCTAAAACTTTACGTGTATGTACATCTAAAACCAAAACAGCAGCATTAAATACCTGATTCTGTTTTAAGTGCAAATAATGTTTTTGAACCACCATATTTATATTGGTTTGCAATGGTGCCTGTATGCTACTTATTATTCTTTCTCCCTCATATTTTTGTGCAATATGTGATACAAAATGTTGTGCAGTTTCTGGTAAGGCGTATGGTTTTTTAGGTAATTCTTCTAAAAGCGCTAAGTTGTATGTAGTTTTGTCTATTATATTTTCTTCTAAAAGCTTCTTTAATAATCTGTTCCTCTTTTTTAGTAATCGTTGCTGGTTCTTACCTGGATAAATTAAGCTAGGGGCATTGGGCAATACTGCTAAGGTTGCAGATTCTGCCCAAGATAATTGATGTGCCTTTAAACCAAAATAACGCCATGAAGCCACTTCTAATCCTACAACATTACCTCCATAAGGCGCGTTACTAGCATACATTTTAAGAATCTCTTCTTTAGAATATCTGAACTCTAAACGTGTAGCCCAAATAAGTTCTATTGCTTTTTCCGCATAAGATCTTTTTTTACCTTCTCTTGCCAAACGAATTACTTGTTGTGTAATTGTACTACCACCACGTATTGTTTTTCCTGATCTTATGTTTTGCTGTAAAGCCTTTATGATGGAAATTGGATTGAAACCAAAATGATTATAAAAATAAGCATCTTCAAATTGCAACAAACAGTGTTTAAACTTCTTAGGAATACTATCTACTTCTGGAAACCGCCACTGGCCATCACTAGCAATTTTTGCTCCCAAAAGTGTTCCGTTACTACTTTCTACAACAGTAGCTGTTGGTACATTAAAAAGTTTTTTGGGCAAACAAAAATAATAGGCAATGAGTAGCACTGTTAGAACAATGGTTTTTTTTGGATGTTTTTTTATGAAACCCCATATACTTGTAAATTGAAGTTTACTTATTAAACTCATATTCTCGCTCTACTTTACATATTCTTACTTTATACCATTTATACCAATCCGTACGTCCTTTTTCTTGTGCTATTTTATGGTCTGCTACCTTTTTCCAATTAGCAATAGACTCCATACTTTCCCAATAACTCACGGTAATACCAATGTCTTCTCTAGCACTTTCCACACCCAAAAACCCTTTTTGTTGTCTTGCTAACTCTTCCATTAGATTGGCCATAACACCATAACCATTATCACCATCTGTTCGGGTTGATGTAAAAATTACTGCGTAGTATGGTTTGCTATTATTCATTTTATTCTATTTATTCTTTTGTAATCGTAAATGTCGCTGTTAAACCAACACTAAAATTACGTGGTAATTTTTCAACTCCAAATATAGCTCTTGAATGTATTCCTTTTTCTCCTAAAATTTTTACAAATAAGTCTGATGCTCCATTTACAACCAATGGGGAATCATCCCATTCTTTTCCTAATTGAAAATAAGCATCTATGCGGTTTACTCAATTATTTTTAAAATCCTACTTTATATTCCGCTTCTGCTAAAACATTTAAAACATATAACTCCATTGCCTTGTATCCTTCTTCAGTTCTAACTTCTTCTCCTAAGCGTTTGATATACGTATTTTTTGTTTAAAATTAGTAAATGAAACTATGTATACTATGTTCTCTTTTATGCTAATGGAGGCGTAACTGCCTTCTGGGGTAGAAATCTGTAGCAACTTAACATTAAATTCTTTTAGTTTTTATTGAATACTATTTCTTGTTTTAGGCATTTTTATGGAATTTTATCCATTATTCTACGTAATTCTTCTCCACAAAATAGTTTACCAAAGCTTCTTTCATTAAAACACTTTGTTCACCTGCCTTTAGTGTTGGTAATTCTTCCTTTATTTTGTAATGTGGCCAACCATCATCATCATACATTTCAAACTCATAATACCCATAAGGTTCCAATAGTCTACAAATGGCAATATGCATTAGGTTTAATTTTTCATCTTTCTTATATTTTTTATGGAATTTTCCTAACTCTTGAACGCCAACCAAATAAATGATAGCATCTAATTCCAATACATCACCATCTGCAAATTGATTGGATAATTTTTCTACCAAGACATCCCATCTTTCCTTTAATTCAATATCCCTTGCCATTATTATTTTACTAATTTAATGAGTATTACTATAGCTCTATCTTAGACTGTAAAGGTACAAATCATTGCCTTATATTTGCAAAAACACTTGAGAATGAATTTTTTGGATATTATTTTAGGAGTCTTCCTTGGCTTAGGTATATACAAAGGAATTAAAAATGGTCTTTTGTTAGAATTAGCATCATTAGTAGCTCTAATTATGGGTATATACGCTGCTATTCATTTCTCACACATCCTAGGTAATTATATTACTGAACAATGGCAATGGAATGAAAGTACTGTTAACATAGCCGCTTTTATTTTAACCTTTATTATTGTTGTTCTTATTATTAATCTAGTAGGTAAATTATTGACTAAAGTTGCCAAAGCAGTAATGCTTGGCACACTCAATAGATTGGCGGGTGCTGTTTTTGGAGCTTTAAAAGTGGCTATAATTATTGGTGCATTATTGCTTTTTTTAGATAAAGCAAATAATAGCCTACATATTGTAAAAGAAGAAACCATTAATGAATCTGTACTTTATAAACCGATTAAGGAAATTGGAGAATTTGTTTTTAGTTTAGTAATGAAAGATAAAGAAGGTATTACAGAATCTAATTCTTCAAAGGACATATTATAATAAAACCACCCAAGCAACTTGGGTGGTTAATACTTTTACATTAAAATTTAGTTTTTTGTATAGGTATATGAGACTTTTGTTCGTACTTTTCTGTTATTTACGTCTAATATATCTCTAATATTAGAAATCATAAATTGTGTTTTAGCATCATTAATATCTAGATTTAAATTAAAACATTACACGCACTTGTAATACTTAAATTTTCTCCTGTTAATTTCCACGTACCGCTTGTTGTTAGTTTTTGAGAACAATCTACCGCTATGTAACCTTGTTTAATATCATAAGATCTATCTGTTCCAAATATGTATTGCGCATCATTTTGACAATCTGTACTTTGAACAAAAATATCCTTTAATGGGTTATCTTCATTATCGTCCGTTATATCTACTGCTAAATCAGACTCAACAGCAGTCAAAGACCAACTCCCTACTAAAAAATTTTCATTAGCCGACAATACTCCAGTGTAATTGTCTGCACAATAATTGTTGTCATCTCCTTTGAAACAACTTAAAAACAGTAAGCCTAATAAGCTAGTACATATTAATTTTATCTTCATAGTTTTTATTTTATAACCTGAGTTCGACCTAAACTAAAATGTTATAAAAAGCTTCAATTCGAGTGGTTTTTCATAATGAAATGGAGAAAAACTGTATCGAGAATAGTTTTTTTATATAGAAAATCACTATTCTCGATACAACCTTCCTTCGTCAGATTACTCGAATTGACGTGATTTTCTTAAGTCCAACTCAGGTTAATATTATTATCTATTAATATAGAAACTAAAAAGGCTAAATGGTTGCGTAAAAATTTCATTTATTTCACAACCTCTACCCAACGTCCTTTATTACGGACTAAATAGTCATGATCATACATTGCCTCTGCCTGTACTCCAGATAAATAATATGTTCCTAAATAAGATGCATTTAATAATATTCTAAAGCTTTTTGTTTCATTCCCCTTTAAATCAAAGTAGAAATTAGCTCTGTCATCTCTTAAATCTGTATGTGTAACATTGTTTTCTGCAAAGTTTCCAAAGTCTGTAAAACGTGTGTTTACAATTTCCCATCCACTAGGAAAAATCTCTGTTAAAGCTACATCTTTTACCTTACTATCCGTTGTATTTTTAAGAGTAACCTCGGCAACAAAATCTGTCCCTTGCTCAATTTTTGAAACATCTATAATGCTCCCATTTCTAGACTTATAAACTACTGTTAAATTAAGGTTGTTTTGTACTTCTCTCTCTTCACCAACAGGTAACTTACCACTGTTTACTATAGTAACATAAAGCGTGTTGCCTTCGTTATTTTTAAGTGTTATAGTATTGCTTCCTCTTTTAATATTTAATGCTCTATTTGCAAGTGTCTTGCTTGTTGTGATAGTTTCGCTCTTACCATTAACTTTTACAGTAGCTTTAATACCCTTACCACCAACAAGGTTTGCGAACTTTGCCATTGCCAATAAACTATATGCTGTACTCTGTGTACTCATATACTCCTTACTATTTAACCTTTCTGCAACTGTTAATGCTAATTCTTGAGACTTAACTTTATTTTGCATAAGTACCATAGTCTCTAAAGCCATTGCTCTGTTCCTTTCTGATGAGCCGTAGGTAGAATAATTGTGTCTGTCATTTGTAAATTCTAACACAGCACTATTTAGTAAGCTAGTGGCTACAGATTTTTGACCAATAAGTGCATATGCAGCAGCTAATCTTAACTTAGATTGGTTAGACAAATCTTTAGACTCTTGTAGCCTGTTCATAGATGCAACATCAGCACTACCTGCTAATGCAAGTGTGTACAAACGGTATGCTTGTGTTAACTCTGTATATCTTCCGCTATTTCTAAATTGTTTTGCTACGTTTTTCTGATATGTAATCCATTTAGATTTAAAACCAATTGGTAACACATAACCTTTTTTCTCTGCTTCTAGCATAAAGTGACCAGCATAACTTGTTCCCCAATCGTTAGGATTACTTTGTCCTTGCCAGTATGCCAATCCGCCGTTATAGGTTTGAAAACCTGCTAAACGATTTATAGCTACCTCTACATTCTTCTGTACTTCTTCTTTTTTAGCTTTAGGCATATCAAAAATATCAGCTAAAAATAACTGAGGAAAAGCACCAGATGTAGTCTGCTCTACACAGCCGTGTGGGTAACGGATTAAGTACTGCATTCTGCCACTAAAATTCATTGCTGGTAATGTAGAAATCTCTATTGTAGCAGTATTTGTGCCTGCAACACCAAATGTTTGTAAATCTATTGTTTTTGTGCTTTTTGGCTCTACTATATAGTTTGATGCATCTGCCGTTACCGGATTAGGGTTTACAACATCTATTGGAATTTCAAAAGATGCTTTTTCTCCTCCGCCTGAAGCTTCTACAATAACTTTACCAATACCTTTAAAGTCTGATACTTTTAGAACAAAATATGCCATTTTCTCATCTGGCTGATTAAATGTAAGTGACTTTGTGTTACCAGCTTCTATTGTAAATGCCTCATTGTCTTTTATTTTAATTTTTACATTCTTAACTTTTTTCTCCATTGCAAAAACTGTTACTGGAAGTACTACGGACTCACCTGGTGTTATTTTGCGTGGCAAAGAAGCTAAAATCATTAATGGTTTACGTACCGGTGTTGTTTTTTCTTCGCTACCATACGCTTCTTTTTCTGCATCTGCAGCTACAACCATAGTTCTAACAGAACCTACATATTTAGGTATTTTAATTTTGTGTGCTTGGGTTTTTCCTTTTTCTAATTTAAAAGGTCCTAAATGCATTACCATAGGCTCAAATCTATTAGCTTTTTTATTTTTGGCACCAGCCAATTCATCATCACCACCAATAGCAAATACTTGATTAATTCTACCTCCAAAGGCACCAATTACATCATCATAAATATCCCAAGTTTTTACCCCTAATGCCTCATTTGCATAGAATGTTCCCCATGGATTTGGAGTTTTAAATCTTGTTAAATCTAATAAACCTTCATCTACAATAGCTATAGTATAGGTCATTGCTTTGCCATTTTTTTCTCCTACATTGACAGTTACTGTTTCTTCTGGGCGCAATACATCTGGCATTGTAATTTTAGGCTGTAATTTTGTTTCTTTATTTTCTACAGAAATTGGAATAACACCATACATTCTAATAGGCAAATCGTTTTGTGTAGATGCATGCGGTTGTAATAAAGAAATGTGTATAAACACATTTGGTGTATATTCTTTAATCATTGGCATTGTAAACTTAGTTTCTCCTTTTTTGGTTTCTACCCAAAGAGATTCTAATACCTCACTACCATTTTCTACTGTAACTAAAGCTCTTCCGTTTTCTGAACTTGGAAATGTAAATGTTGCAGTTTCGCCTACGTTATATTTTTCTTTATCTGATGAGAACAATAACATTGTTGCCGCAGAAGGATCGTTCTTTTTAGACTTTCCTGCCCAACCTGGCCAATCTATATAAACTGCTTTACCAGTTGCATGTCCGCCATTTTCATCTTCAACTCTAACCAAATATCTTCCCCAGTCTGGATATTTAAGTTCAAACTCAAAATTACCTTTTCCTCTAGAGTTTGTACTAATTGTTTTTTCGTAAATCTTATTTCTATAACCACTATTTCCGTAGTGCGATAGGTTATCTTCAGAAGTGTCCCACCACCATCTCCATTCTATTTTGTATATAGTAACTTTTAAGTTTTTAGCTGCTTTAGGTTTTCCGTTTTCATCAACAGAAACTACTTCAAAATTATGTTTTACGTCTGTTAGCAGCATCCCTTTAGATTTATCACCTTTAGGGGCATTAAGGCCTATATAGGTGTTATAAGGAGAATATTGCTTTGTAAAAACATCTGTACTAAAATCGCCTCCGTTTTCGTAAACCTTAGTTACAAAAGCTGCTTGTAGCATTCCTGGAGGATTACCTTCTAATTGCGGATTAATATAAAAACTGGCTTTACCTTCTGCATCTATTGTACCATCGTAAACCATTTGCTCTTCAGCAGAAAATGCTCTACTAGGATCATCAAAAACAAAACCTGGATAGTTTTTAAATGTAGTAGTCTTTGTACTAAATTTTGCTGCTATATCTGTTTTTAAGTTTTTTGCAATTGCACCATGCAACCACTTAACCTCCATTGTACCTTTTATTGGATTACCTCCAACAAGAATATCTGCTCCAAAATCGTTCCTAATTTTTAAACGGTTGGGTTTAATAGTTTCAATTTTAATAGTCTTAGTAAATTTTGCACCACCAACAGATACTTTAACTAACCAGTCTCCAGTAGGTGCATCACTATCTGTTTGCAAAGGAAAATTGTAAAAATTATTTAAACTATTGGTCTTTACCTCTCTATGTACAATTTTATTATATGGATCTAATAATTCTAGTTTTACAGGGTGATTTGCTGGTAATTTATTAGCGTTATCATTTAAAACGAAAGATAAAAATATTTTATCTCCTGGACGCCAAACACCACGTTCTGCAAAAATGTATCCTTTAATTCCCTTTTGTAATTTAACTCCAGATACCTTAAATTTACTTACAGATAGTGTGTTACCATCATTAAGTTTTACATATGTTTTTTGTTCTTTGTGCTCTGCAACTGCAAAAAATGCAGGGTTTTTAGCATCAAAGAAAGAAACACCTTCTTCGCTTGTTGTAACTGTACCTAATGCTTGTTGCTGGTAATTATAAAAAGTAACCTTTGCACCTACAATTGGTTTTGTTGTAACAAGATCTGCAGTAGCAACAAAATAACTATTGTTAACCCCTTTTTTAATTGTTACACCTATATCTGTGGCTAGTATATTAACACTAGCTTTTTTATTTCTGTAGTATGATGTATGACAAGGATTCTCTATCTCGTTCCAGTCATAATCATTATTATAATAGTTTTCAGAATAATCCCAATAGCTACTTTCTGTTTCTTCATCAAAGGATTCTTCTTGCTCTTCTTCTTCAGAATCAAAATTAGTATCATTACAAGTATACAAACTGTATTGTGGTTTAAATGAGAATTCAACTCTATAAATAGCTCCTTTTTCTGGAGTAATTAAATTAGTTAAATCTAAGGCATGGGCTTGCCATTTTCCATTATTAACTGTTAGTTTGTCTTGTAATTCTAATTTTTTACCTGCTATTGGTCTTGCAACTCTACGTAACTCGCTAGTTCCGTTTAAATTACTTACCTGTAAAAATTGAAGTACATTACTTTCATAAATCCGAAAAACTTTAACGTCTACTGCTTTTAAGTTTACAGCTTCAAAATTTACTTTTAAATTAGTAGAAGTAGGCAATATATTTGCGTTAGACAATACTCTAACCTGCGGTTTTATTTGTTCAAAAGCAATATGTTCTTCAAACTTATTTTTAAGCTTTACACCATCTACACTTTGTATACCATCAAAAATCTCTAATAAAATAGAACCTGTATGGCTAGCTGAAGGGTAAACATTTAAAGTGTTTCCATTTACTGAAAATTTTGGATTAGCATCATTTTCTAGAAGTACCAACCCCTTAAAGTTTTGATTTCTTTTAAGTGGATCAGAAAAATTTATTTTAACAATAGGACTTTCCGTTTGCTCTACCTTTACATCTAAAATTAAAAAATTGTTCTTTCCAGGAATAACAACATCTATTTTACCTTCAGTATCTATATCAAAAGATTTACCACTGTATTCTATAACAAGTTTTTCATCTTCTTTATACCTTTTAATACTATCTAACTTAAATTGAAACTGTGTTCCTCTTTTTGGCTGATTGTTATATTTAATTGGTAATTCTTTTCCTTTATATAAACCTTTTACTAGTTTTTTTGCTTTTTCTAGAGATAAATCATCTGCAGTTCTAACCTGCATATCTATATATTGATATTCCTTAGAGTATGCCTGCATTGGACTTAGCGTTACACTAAACTCTTGTTTAATTGTCTTTACCAAAAAAGCGAACTCTTCTAAATCTTCTGGCACATCTTTATAAATCTCTTTTAGGCTTAATTGAAATGTATACTCAGTATCTTGTTTTAATGATTCTTTAGGCGTAAAAACAATAGTTTTATCATTTATAGCTTTTAAAGTTCCCTTTACATGAGGAGTTATCTCTAGAATATTTGAGTTTAATTCCTTTCCACTTTTCCATAGTTCTACTGGTTGTGCTAAAACTATATGTACTGGGGTGTTAGTAGATATTATACCGTTTGTATACTCAGATACATACTCTACATACTTGGCAACTGATTCAGCATCTACAACAGTTATCTTTTTTTTACAACTAAAGATTGATATAATTAGCAAGAAACTCAAAAGGCATTTAGATTTCATAAAAACAAATTTTTAAGGTAAAGGTACTATGAATGTCATATATAAAAACCCACTGAAAACAGTGACTTTTTATAATAAAATGGTTATTAATGATTTACATAGTATAACATTATTGTTTTACATTTATTATGCTGTTATAAATTTTTGTTAAAATTATTTTTTTTAAAATTAAAGCGTATTAAGAAAAAATTAAAACTTTGTTTCTGCTTTTATTTGTATTGGCTTCTAGTTGTTCTAAAGATTCTGCTGAAGAAAAATTTTACCTCTATAGTTCTAAAATTGAACTATTTAACCCTGTCAATTCTCATAGATAATCTATGGGTAAAAACAGCTTAATAAAAAGTAATATTATACAAAATTATGTAACCGAACATACTTATATGTGATAACTATAAACCTGATCTCAATTTTAATATTAAAAATTGAATTGATGGTTTTTCCAAATAATAATCTAACTCAGGGGTATACTTTTAACTTAAACCGGTTATAGTATATTACTCTTTAATACAACAAAAGAAATTAGAATATGGATAAACAACAGTTTTTTCCGATTTAAAAAGATTGAATATATGTAAAAAAAAAAATACTCTACTGTAATTTTACATCTTATCGATGAAATTTTTCATTATATAGTATTTAACATAAACACTGGATTTTAGGGTTCTACTTTTGCGGAAAAATTATAATCAAAAAAGTAATTATATCATGTTGCGAATTAAATTTTTCTCAATTTTATTTTTTATTTTTTTACTAACCTCTTGTAGTTCCTCTACTAGTGATAATGAAGAACTATTTGAAAAAATTGTTATTTTGGAAATGGAATCTGAATTAATGGTTTTAGTAAATGAACACAGAGTATGTAAGGGTTTAAACAAATTACAATTATCTAGTTCTGCATATAAATATGCAACTCAGCATAATAGTTATATGATAGATAAAGGGGAAATTAGCCATGATAACTTTTCAGAAAGAGCCATTAAATTATCTGCTGAAACTAATGCTTTTTTAATTGCTGAAAATGTTGCCAAGGAATATGAAAAAGCAACAGAAGCTTTTAATTCATGGATGAATAGCCCAGGGCATAGAAAAAACTTAGAAACAAATTATACACATACAGGTATAAGTGTCATGATGGATAATAGAGGTGATTATTATTTTACCCAAATGTTCTATAAATAAGATTTTAAACTTTTTTTCTTAGATTTAAACATATTTATTATTGTATTTAATACATTAACAAGAAAAGAATTACTATTAAATCAACTTTTAACTTTATGAATTTGGATTAAGGAAAATAGAGGTTTATTAAAATCTCTTGCTGGTATTAAAATCTATATATAAAGTGTTGGTAATTCTATAATTATGATTGCTACTGTTTCAACTGCTAGAAAAGATTATTACTATAATGAAACCGAAGAACTTTTCTATTAACCTATAAGAAAATATCTAAATCCTTATCCAAGAAAATGGAATAAAAAGAAAAATGCTTCATTCCTTTGTATCTATAAGAATGGTTATAGAAAGAAAGCATAGAACCCACGGGTCTTTAATAGCTTATTGTGGTATTGTGGTAATTGCAACCACAAATTATATGAAGATTATATGATAGTGAAAAAGACCTCTTTGTGCATTTTAAGAAGTTTTATGATTCTATAAAACATCATATATGGATAAATTGAAGAACAGGTAAAACATTTATTAGTGATGATTAATTTAAAAAATTATCGTGGCATTGTAAATGATTTCCAGTAACCATAAGCCAATATTAGTTCTCCTAATTTAATATTTAACTCCCGTTTTACAGTTTTAAAAACTCCTCGTGATTCTGTACCTACTAAATTATATTCTTTATCCCAAAAACCATAACTTTTTTTTTTGAAGACCTTTGTAAACCAAACTCTCCAACTCGTTAGATGAAATCAGTATATCTCTAATTTCTTTTAAACTTCTATAGTATTTCTCTGAAGCTTTATTAATAGCAACGTCATTATTACTCATCTTAAAAGGAAAACCTCTATACCTATATGAAATTCTATTGAAAAATTCACTAGTATATTCATCAAAAACAATATCCTTGGCAAATTTCATTAGTTCATCATCATTTTTTGATTTTAATGCCAAAACAAAATTTTTAAATAAATCATCTAGGTTATCATATCCTCTTGCCATTAATGGTTTCATAATTGGAACCACAATTTTGCCTACATTATTTATATAACCGTACTTTCCGTCATCAAAAACTACAGCCTTGTTGTCATAAAACGAGCCAACATTATCAAATAATTCATTAGAAATAGATTTTCCTTCTTTATCTAATATAATATACTTATTACCCCTCTTGGCTTTGTAATAACTATTTAAAGGCCTTATATCATCATATAAAAAATCTGTCAATAGCTTCTCTATTGTCACTAAACCATACTTACCATTCTTTAATCCTATTAAAGGGTCTTTTATATTATTAGGCTTTAAAAACGATAATTCATCATATACAAATGGTATTATTATTTTGTTGTTTCTATTAACCATCCCATACTTAGATTTTTTGCTTACTATAAAGTACTGCTCATATTCATCCTTAATATGTTCGTAGTTTATTGGAACTATAAACCTTTTATCAGTAGCATTGTAAACACCCGATTTTCCATTAGTAGTAG
This sequence comes from uncultured Cellulophaga sp., assembly GCA_947491225.1. Taxonomy (GTDB): domain Bacteria; phylum Bacteroidota; class Bacteroidia; order Flavobacteriales; family Flavobacteriaceae; genus Cellulophaga. The sequence goes on along the minus strand of CANLIE010000026.1, from coordinate 33,741 downwards.
TTATGAGAATATTACTCGATATTACACTGCTCCAACGATAACTATATTCTTCAATTATTTTACAATTGTCTACCAATAATTCTCCACTTTCATTATAGAAATGCTTTACATTATTTAAGGTAGCTGAAAAGCAATTGCTAGGGTAAAAAGGGAAAACCTCATCGTACTTCAGTGGAATTTCTTTTTCATTAAAAAAATAGACTCCTTCTTTACCATCTTTTCTCAAAAAAACATAACCTTTACTAACTTCAATATGCTCATAATCAATAGCTAAAATTGGATTTAGGTTATTATCTAATAACCCTTTCTTACCATCTTTTTCAATTATTATAATATAATTCTTGTCACTTTCCTTTATATAATCTCCATTTGTTGCATATAAACTAACAGAGTTATACTCTACAGGCAGTATTATTTTTTTTAATTTAGAATTATAAAGACCGTATTTGTAACTCCCCCATAGCTCATATACATCTTGAGCTCTTTTATATATAGTACCATATATGGCTGGTAGTAAAACAGTATTCGTGTCATAATCTTTTAATCCATACTTGCCATTTTGAGAAAACTTATCTATTCCTGTAATTTTAACTTCTTTAACTTCTTCTGTCATTATTATGTCCTCTTCTTGAGAAAACGAAAAAAATGATAGTAAAAAAAAGAAAATTACGAAGTACATTTTATGCATATATCTTTATATAAAATTAAGAAGATTGTTACAAAGATATTATATTCCAGTTTTACTTGAAAAAGTAAATTAAACACTAACGGGTCAAACTCACACTTTAACGCCCAAATTTTGATTAGATATTTGTGCAATAGGCAGCTTTAAGTCTTTTTCCTTTTACACCTTGTTTGGCTTGTTTATTTTGTTTGAGAAAATTTGGCTCTATTTTGTTTAGTATAGAAAAGTTTTGAGTGGTATTTTCATTTCTTTTTCGTGATGCATCTTCTGAGAAAGCTACATCTAAACACCAATGCAATTTATTTTCAATCCCCCAATGTAATTGAATCATCTTCTCTAAGGTTTATGTATTTGTCTTTATGCTTGTGATGTAATATACTAAAACTAGTATCAAAAAAACAATTAATTCGTTAAAAATCAAATATTTATATTGATTTCAAGCATTTTTAAACTTGATTAAAAAGTATGAGTTTGCCCTGCCTTTTTTCAGTATGGGTTAGTTTTAAATAGCGTATAAGCACATTTATGAAATTTATTATATAATATTGAAAGTTTGCATTTTTTGGCAACTGTGCTCCATACTGTAAAGTAAGTATGCTCATCTTAAGAGATCATTGTATTTAGTAGCATTACGCAATAGCTCAGTTGCCGTTAGAATAGCATCATCATTGGTTAAATAATACTCATATAGACCTTCACGATAGAAATAGCGTTTAATAATTTCATCTTCTATGTTCTTTACTATTTCTTCTTTATAGCTATCTAATGCATTAATTTTACTTTTATTTATTTCTGCTAATAAACTTCTATACTTCTCTTCAATTTCTTTACCAAAAATAGAGGCATCTGTACTGTGTATTGCGGTTGTTAAAGCTTTTTCGGCTTCAGTTTCAAAAGAAAAGCCTACAGTGTTTACGTATGCCTTAAATGCATTAAAATCTTCATCTTTAAAGGTAAAACTGGAAGTGTTTTCTAATGTGTTATTATAGTAATAATTGGTAGCAAAATCAAAAATTACATTATTATTCAACAATGCCTTGGTCAGTGCATTAGTATTTGTGGTGCTAATTTGTACTTCAGGCAATACGCCGCCGCCATCTTGAACCTTTCTACCATTTTTTGTTTTAAAATCTATAAATTTTTTGTTTTTAACGGCATTTCCTTCTGTATCTCTATTCCTGTAATCTAAGGATTGTATACATCTACCAGAAGGTGTATAATATCTAGAAATAGTTACTTTAAGTTGTGTGCCATAAGTTAATTTTAGCGGGCGTTGTACCAATCCTTTTCCAAAACTACGTGCACCCATAATTACTGCTCTGTCTAAATCTTGTAAACTACCAGAAACAATTTCACTTGCAGAAGCGCTACCTCCATTTACTAATACTACTAACGGTATTTCTGTGTCAACTGGAGTATTTTTTGTTTTGTAAACGTTGTTGAACTTTTGAACTTTTGATTTGGTAGTAACAATAACTTCTCCTTTTGGTACAAAGAGATTGGTTACGTTAATAGCTTCAGATAATAAACCTCCTGGATTATCCCTTAAATCCAGTATTATTTTTTCAGCTCCTTGGTTTTTAAGATTCAATAATGCTTTTTTGGTCTGCTCAGATGCTTTTTGGTTAAATTTACTCAATACAATATATCCTGTTTTTGTATCTACCATTTTATAAAAGGGAACTGCATCTACATTTATTTCTTCTCTATTAATTATTGTAGTCTTTATTTTGTTTTGTCTTTTATAAACAACTGTAACAGAAGTTTTTTTAGATCCTTTTAAAAGTTCTGTTGCGTCATCTTTAAAATCTGCTATTTTTATATTATCAATTTTAATGATTTGATCACCTGCTTTTAAGCCTGCCTTATCTGCTGGGGAATCTTTATAAGGTTCTATAACTAACATTTTCTCCTTATAGGTATGTACAAGGGCTCCTATACCAGAGTATTTACCAGCATTGTTTATTTTAAAGGTTTCTACGTCTTGTTCATTTAAAAATTTAGTATATGGGTCTAAACCATTTAGCATATTTTTAATAGCATTATCCATTAATTCAGCCGGATTGGTTTCATCCACATAATTCATATTTAACTCTTTAAAGAGTGTTGTAAAAATTTCTATTTGCTTGGCTATTTCAAAAAAATCACTTTTAAAACTACTGACACCAACCAAAATAAAAGTTGATAAAACAGGAATAATGATTTTCTTTTTAAGAATTTTTTTCATTGCTTAGTTTCTTTTGAAATTTGGTAAGGACCTCAATAATTGCCTTTTCAATAATAATATGTTCTGGCATTTGCTTACCAATGTATATAAACAGTAACGCAAAATCTCCTTCTATGTTGTTAAAAACAAGGTGTTTATTACGGCGATAGCCTTCTCTTAACAACCGTTTAATTCTATTTCTATCAACAGCACTCTTAAAATTACGTTTTGCCACAGTTACACCTACTTTTAATGGTGTACTTTCTATTGAACAAGGTAAATAAATTAGCTTTATAGGAAAACTAGAGATTCCCTTACCTTCTTTAAAAAGCTGTTCTATTAATTTTCTACTTTTTAGCTTTTCTTTTTTAGGAAAATTAAAGTGGCTCATATTTTATATTACTGCAATATATTAATAACTAGCGAGAATTTGTTTTTATGTTTAACAACATATTTTGCAAGGCTTTTCTTTGTTACACCCATTTTATGCAGTAGAAAATCTATTACATCTTGTAACTGCTGCACATATAGATGCTATGCTTCATTTTTTAATTTTACCACAGCCCTTAGATAAACTCAGGGTAAGCTACTATGTTAAAAGTAAGAAAACAACTGTATTTATGGTATCCTCTAGAGTCATTAGAAAATTCTACTGCATAGAGCGAGTTAAACTATTTGAATATTCTCTTTAACAGTGAACTAATGAATATAAAGATACTATTTTGATTTTTAGATGAAAAAAATCAAAACAAAAAACCGTTTAAGTACAATGTCTTAAACGGTTTTAAGCATTTTAATTATTATTTATTTAGCTTGGTAAACGTTATTTTCTTTATCTATATCAGCCATTAGTCCAGAAGGATCCAAAACAATTGCTTTAATATTATTTAGGGGCTTTTCAATATCAAAATCATATGTAGCATTTGTCCATGGCCAATCTTCTAAAACTGTTCTTTTTAGATTAGGATAAGGATTAGCTTTTTCACCACGCATCATACGTAATGGTGCATAAAATGTTTCTTGAGTACCATCTTTATATACTACTAAAATATCTAAGGGCATAGGCATTAACCCTATTCTTTCTAAAGAAACTTTGGTTTTACTTTCATTAGAAGTTACTTCTTTTATACTGTAGTCTATAGTATTTGTAGTTTGTGTCCAATCTATTAAATACCAGTCTAACTCCATACCTGAAACCTTCTCTGCGGTTCTTTTAATATCGTTAGGTGTTGGGTGCTTAAATTTAAAATCATCATAATATTTATGAATAGTTTTCATTAAGTTTTCTTGGCCAATTACATAACCTAATTGTGATAAAAATATGGCCCCTTTGCTATAAGCAGCAATACTATATGGCATATTAGAATGGTAACGATCTGCGTGGGTAGTCTGCGGTTGCTCTTTATTAGACTTTACTAGATAATTATATGCTTTATAAGAACTTTCAAAAGGGTTTTCTTTTTTCTGATCCATAACCTTATTCATACATAAAGCAGAGATAAATGAAGTAAATCCTTCATCCATCCACTCATGTTTTGATTCATTGGTAGCCAAAACATGTTGAAACCAAGAATGTGCCATTTCATGTGATGTTGTACCTGCCAAACCACCAAAGTTTTTACCACCAGCAATTAATGTACTCATAGCATATTCCATACCACCATCTCCACCTTGTATGATAGAATATTGCTCATAAGGATATTTACCAATGTTCTCACTAAAAAATTGCATCATTTCAGCAGCTTTAGGCTGTAACTTCTCCCAGTTGGCTTTAGTTTCAGGGTCATTACCTTGATATAAAAAGTGTAACATTGGTCCATTTTCTACTTGTAATGTGTCATGAATGTAATCTGGATCTGCTGCCCACATAAAATCATGAACCATTGGAGCTTTAAAATGCCATGTTAGCGTTTTTCCGCGGTGCTTTTTAACTTTAGTCCCTGGCTTTTCATACCCGTGACCAATCTCGTTAGGGTTTTGTAAATAACCTGTACCACCTACAACATAGTTCTTGTCTATGGTAAGTTTTACATCAAAATCTCCCCAAACGCCGTGAAATTCTCTTGCAATATATGGGTCTGCATGCCAGCCTTCAAAATCGTATTCCGCAAGTTTTGGGTACCACTGGGTCATAGAGAGTGATATTCCATCTTTACTATTACGACCAGACCTACGTACTTGTACGGGTACTTGCCCTGTAAAAACCATATCAAAAATAGTTTTTGACCCAGGAGCAATAGGTGAAGCCAAATCTACCACCAATATAGTACCTTCTACACTGTATTTTACGTCTTTACCATCTTGTTTTAGAGACGAGACCTTTAGATAGCCTATTTCATCAGCGGTTAATTTTGCTATCCTGCTGTTTTTATCTTTATCTGTCATTCTTCCGTCTGGGTCAGCAATACTATGCAAACGGGCATCCATTTCACTTCCTGGCTGAAAAGCATTAAAGTATAGATGGTAATATACACGTGTTAATTCATCAGGAGAATTATTTGTGTACGTTAATTTTTGTGTGCCGTTGTACTTATAATTTTCAACGTTCATATCTACTTCCATTTTATAATCTACGTGTTGTTGCCAATATGTAGAGTTTTGTGCTGAAAGAGGAGAAAATAGTAATGTAAATATTACTGCTAAACCTATTGTTATTAGTTTTTTCATTTTATTATAGTTTTATTTGTCTTTTAGAAACACTTTCTGCCAATATAAGAGCATTATATGCATTAACTATTCTCCCTGATGTGGAGATATTAGCTAATGTACTACTTTTAGAAGCATCACCACCAATAATTACTTTGGTTTTTGTTAATGTACCAGATTGCATTAGTATGGTTTTTACTTGTGCGGCAGTAAGTTTTGGGTAGTATGAACGAATCAATGCTGCTACACCAGCAACGGCAGGAGCAGCCATAGATGTTCCTCCCATAAATTCATATTTATTCTCTGGCATTGTAGAATAAATATCGTTCCCAGGAGCAAATATATCTACGTTTATTTTACCATAATTGGAAAAACTTGCAAGCATTGTAGACCCATACTTATTAGATAATGCGCCTACAGTAATTACATTATTAGAAAATTCAGCTCCATTATTAACTTGATCATTAGGATAATTAGGGTTTGCTGTATAATCATCTAAATCTGCACCATCATTACCAGCTGCATGTATAAAAAGAACATCATTTTTTGCAGCATATTTAAGAGCATCATACACCCATTCTGCTTTTGGAGAAAAACTTTTTCCAAAACTAGCATTAATTATTTTTGCTCCATTATCCACTGCATAACGTATCCCCAAGGCAATATCCTTATCATACTCATCTCCGTTAGGTACAGCTCTTATGCTCATTATCTTTACATTATTGGCAACACCATTAACGCCTTTACCATTGTTACGTTGCGCCGCAATAATACCAGCTACGTGTGTACCGTGACTTTCATCTTCTACCCTGTTCATTGGATTTCCGTTGCCGTAATTTGTATCTGTTATATCATAAGGATTGTCTCCAACAACTGTTCTACCATTAAAACCTACATTAAGGTTGTAATTTACCTGATCTGCAAAATGTGTAATTCCAGCTTTTAATTCTTTAAGCACGTCAGGAATATTATCTTTAAAAGAAAGCATTTGCATTATAATGCCTACGTTACGTTGCATGGTTTCATCTTTAGGCGTAATAGAAGCAACATCTTTTTTTGTGTAAGTCTCTTTACCCAATTCTTTTTTTAGTGCAGCATCTGCATTTTTTACAGATTGTAAAATTTGCTCATATTCCTGTTTGTTGGCTAGAGCCTTTGAATAATCTTTGTCAACTTCAGCTTTTGCTTTTGCTTGCATTGTTGCGTCGCCAAGCTTTAATCTTATAATTCTAGCAGATTCCAATTGCTCGTTATAAGACTCTCCTAGAAAATTATACCCGTGAACATCATCTACAAATCCGTTCTTGTCATCATCTTTTTTATTTCCTGGAATTTCTTTTTTATTAGTCCACAAAACATTTTTAAGATCTTCGTGCTTTAAATCTATTCCTGAGTCCATTACTGCTACAATTACAGTATTTCCTTTTTTATTGCGGATAATTTCTTTGTAGGCTTTGTCTACGCTCATACCCGGAATGGTGTCTGATACAAGATCAGTATGTCCCCACGTTTTCTTTTCTTTATCTGTAAGGGCAGATACTTTTAATGGTAAAGCATCTATATTTTCTACAGGAGTCGTTACCAAAACAGGTGCAGACCCACATCCAGCCATAAGGATTGCTATAGCAGATAATCCTAAAACAGATTTTGTAATTCTGATATTCATATATAATTAATTTAATTTATGTTTTTAGAAAGTGTTTAATTTACAAAAATCCCAATATATAAAAATTGTATTACATTAGTAATAATAGTTGGATTAAGTTACCCAAAAAGGGAATTAAAAGTAAATATTTCATTTGCACGTACACCTTTTTCTGTATGTTTTACGGTACAGATTTCATTATATGCATCATGTTCTAAGATGAGGTGATAATTATTGTCCGCTGCTTTATTTAAAAAGGATTCTTTTTCAGATAAGGTAAGTAAAGGTCTAGTATCAAAACCCATTACGTAAGGTAGTGGCAAATGCCCTACTGTTGGTAGTAAGTCTGCCATAAAAACCAAAGTCTTTCCTTTGTATTGTATGTGGGGAATCATTTGTTTTTCTGTATGCCCATCTGCATATAAAATACCAAAACCAAGCTCAGATTTTTCAACAAAAGAAGTTGTATTTGGATTTAAGAATTGCAATTGCCCGCTTTCTTGCATAGGTAATAAATTCTCTTTTAAAAAAGAGGCTTTTTCCCTTGCATTAGGTTTTATAGCCCATTCCCAGTGTTTTTCATTAGTCCAGTACACAGCATTTTTGAAAGCTGTTTCATACCCTGTTCTATTCTTGTTCCATTGAATACATCCGCCACAATGGTCAAAATGCAAGTGTGTTAAAAACACATCTGTAATATCGTCTTTATAGAATCCTAATTTTTGTAAGGACTTGTCCAGTGTATGATTTCCCCATTGGTAATAATAGCCAAAAAACTTATCTGATTGTTTGTTGCCCATTCCCGTGTCTATTAATATAAGCCTATTACCGTCTTCAATTAAAAGACTGCGAGCCGCCATATCTATCATATTATTAGCATCTGCAGGGTTGGTTTTGGACCAAAGGGATTTTGGAACTACACCAAACATAGCTCCGCCATCTAACTTAAAATTGCCTGTTTCTATTGGGTAAATCTTCATAAACACAAAATTAGGAAAAGAAAAGTGTTTCCATAATGATATACAATGTTAACTTTATTGTAAAATTTGACGTAGTTGTTTGCCAAAATATAGCATTGCTTTTACTTCTTGAACACTAAGTAACCGTTCTTTTTTAATAATTAATAAAGCAGAACCGTTACATTCTATATGATAATACGGATTACTTTCCAGAAAGAGAATAAGTTCATCTGTGAATAATTCTTGAATAGCCTTGGATTTTTCTCCACTTAAATAAAACCTTTTATTAAAATCTGGATGATTTTTAATGATGATATCCCTAAAACCTGCCAAACTATAAATGTATTTAATGAGCCCCTCTTTATCTAAAGTAAAAATAGGGACTTTTCTATTTAACGGAATATGCATTAATGTTGTTTTTATTACTTCTCTTGCAATAAAAGCACCTTCTGTAAACTCAATATCCATAAGTTCATCTTTCCTGTCTATTGCTTTTAATTGATTGTAGAAATAACGAATTTCCCTGCTTCTAAAGAATATAAAATCTGATAAAAACGCTGTTTTCTTATTTTTCTCAGGGATATATTCCCATTTAAAATCCGCAGCTGTGTTTTTTAGTAGGAGTTGCCTTTTGGTAAGGTTTCCTTCTACGGGTGTAAGCTTTGCGAATGGTAACATTTTTCGAATGGCAAAAGGGTGTTCAGAATCGGCATTATGTTTGTCTAATCCTATTAATTCTATACTTCCTCCTTTTTTTTCAAAAGTATCTATATAGCCTTCTAGACCTTCCATAACAGTATGGTCTACAAAGTTGCACATAGAAAAATCCAAAACCACATCATTGTCTTCTGGTATAGCATCCAATTTATTTTTAAGCTTGTAAAAGTTTAAAAAACTACAAAAGTATTTTACACTAACATAAAAATTACCATCATCTGGTTCTTTAAACATAAGAATGTTAGGCTTGCCCAAATGACTAAAGAAAAGGGAAAAACTTTTGTTAATAATAATATGAATGGCAAAAGTAATGACAATACCAACACTTATACCTGTAATTAAGTTGGTAAAAAGCGTGGTAATTAGTGTTGTCAAAAATATAATAATTTGCTCTTTTCCTATTCTCGCTACTTTTTGCAAGGTTTTAGGAGTTGCTAGTTTATAACCTGTATATACAAGTATTGCAGCTAAGGCAGCTAATGGAATTTTGCGTAATTGTTCTTGAAAAAGCAATACAAAAGCTGCTAAAAAGAAAGCTTGAAAAAAATTAGCAGATCTATTAGAAGCACCATTGTTAACATTTACAGAACTCCTTGCAATTACAGTTACTACATTAATACCACCCAACATACCACTGGCAACAGTTGCTACACCAAGGGCTTTTAAGTCTTTATTCACATTTGATCGTCTGTTCAAAGGATCTAATTTATCAACAGCCTTTATACTAAGTAAAGATTCTATACTAGCTATTAGTGTTATTGAAAAAACAGCTATTATAAATTTAGATTGATACATTTTTGAGAAATCAGGAAAAGCCAAATTAGAAGTAACATCTTCAGGAATTTTCACTAAAAAATCTGAAGATAAAGGATATGTAATGTCTAACCCTGTAAATAAATAACTAAGACCAACAACTAAAACAATAATCCACATAGGAGCTGGAATAAGTTGAAAATAAGTATTTCTTATTTTTGCATAAAACACCATTATTAACAGGCTAATAATACCAATTGCCGCAGCAACCAATACACTTGTATCTGTTGTAATCCATAAATTTTGTATGCCTGCAGGAAATTGTTTTAGAAGAGATACAATGCTACCATTTATACTGTTATTACCAAGCATAATATGGAATTGCTTAGAGAGTATGCCAATACCTATGGCAGCCAACATTCCTTCTATGGCAGATGCAGGAAAAAAATCTGCTAATCTTCCCATTTTCAAAAATCCTAATAAAATCATTACTACACCAGAGACAACTATGGCTGCTAAAGTAAACAAGTATCCTTGATACATATTACCATCACCTAAAGTGGTTATTGCACTTAAAAGAACAATTACCATTCCGTTTCCAGGACCAGATATGGTTACATTGGACCCTCCTAAAATAGAAACAATTAGACCCCCAACAATAGCGGCTATAACACCAGAAATTGGAGGAGCTTCACTAGCTAATGCTAAGCCTAAGCCTAATGGTAATGCTATAAGTGATACTACAAAACCTGAAAAGATGTTCTTTGGTAATGCTTCTACAAATGCTTTTGTTTTACTGGTTTTAGGCATTAAATTGATTGTCTTATTATAAATAAATCAGTTGGTAAATCAGATAAAATGTATTCTATGTCATGCGGAAATATACGGTCTAAAAGGCTAGATTTAGATGGGGCATTCATTACCAGTAAATCTGCCCTTACAACTTCTGCATAATGCCCTATTGAATATCCTCTTTTTCCAAAAATACTTTGGTTTTTTATGGTTACCCCTTTTTTGAAACTATCTGGTATATCTTTTATAATCTGCCTAACCCTATGTTCTTCACGATTTTTTAATCGTTCTTTAACAATGTTTACTTTTTTTAACGACTTATCATCTTGTACGGTTACATGTATGTCTTTTTGTTGTATTTCTTCAACAATTGTAATTTGTGGTGCGCCAAGAGCATTGGCAATATAGAAAGCAGCATTTATGGTTAAAGGGGTATCAGGAGCATCTAAGCCATTAACTACAACACTTTTGCAAGGCACACGCCCAACGGATGGCTTTATGAGTAATAAAATAGAACAGCAAACCATACGAGTTAATTTTCTAGCAATGGAACCCACGTAAAATTGATACATATTTTCTTTTTGTAAGGCACCAATAATTAATAAATCTATGTTAAAATTTTCACAGGTTTCAACGATTACGCCTATTGGTTTTCCTACTTTCCATTGAACATCAATTTCTAAATCTTGATGTTCAATTTTACTCAATATTTCATTTATTTTGGACTCCTTTTCAAAGGTTTTAGAGCCTACATGAAGTAGAATTAATTTGGCGTTAAAAAAATGCGCTATTCTTGTGGTCTCAAGAATATTTATTTTCAACTTAGGTGAAAATGCAAAACCAAAAAGAATCGTTTTAAAAGGACGATTTTTTAATACCATAAATTAATTTTAACACAATAATACAAGAAAAGTATTTAGTAATGAAAATTGCTTTTTAAAATTAAAATATTAAATTTCGAGAAAATATATGTATGATTGAGCTTGCAGGAATTATTATACTAGGAATAATAGCACAATGGGTTGCTTGGAAATTAAAGTTACCTGCTATTTTACCTTTAATTTTAATTGGTTTATTGGTAGGACCTATAGCAACATTATTTACTGAAGACGGTAGTAAGCTCATAGAACCTATTTGGAATGGAGAAAAGGGACTTTTTCCAGGAGAAAGCTTATATTATTTTGTATCACTGGCCATAAGCATTATTTTATTTGAAGGCGGATTGACTTTAAAGCGATCAGAAATAAAGAATGTTGGACCTGTAATATCTAAGTTAATAACCATTGGTTCTTTAGTTACGTTTTTAGGTGCAGGAATGGCTGCACATTATATTTTTGAATTAAGTTGGCAAGTTTCTTTTTTGTTTTCAGGATTAATAATAGTTACTGGACCAACTGTAATTACACCAATTTTAAGAAATATCCCTTTAAAGAAAGACATTTCTACTGTTCTTAAGTGGGAAGGTATTTTAATTGATCCCATAGGGGCTTTGGTAGCTGTATTGGTATATGAGTTTATTAGTGTTGGTGGAGGGGGTGATTTTACCCTTACTGCACTAATGGAATTTTGTAAGATTCTTCTTTTTGGAACCACTTTTGGATTTACTTTTGCGCATGCGCTAACTGCGGCAGTAAAACGTAATTTTATTCCGCACTATTTGCTTAATGTAGTTTCTTTATCTGTGGTTTTGTTGGTGTTTGTAATGTCTGATGCTTTGGCTCATGAATCTGGTCTTTTGGCTGTAGTTGTTATGGGGATGGTTATGGGAAATACAGATTTGCCAAACATAAAAGAATTACTTTATTTTAAAGAATCATTAAGTGTACTTTTAATTTCAATTTTATTTATTCTCTTAGCAGCAAATATCAATGTCTCTGATCTAGAATTAATATATAATTGGAACACACTTACTTTGTTTGCTATTATTGTATTTATTATAAGACCTTTAGGGGTATTTTTAAGCACAAAGGGATCCAGTTTACATTTAAAAGAAAAACTGTTCATTAGTTGGGTTGGGCCAAGAGGTATTGTTGCTGCTGGTATAGCATCATTATTTGGCTCTAAATTATTATCTAAAGGAGTCGTAGGGGCAGAATATATAACTCCTTTGGTTTTTATGATTGTTCTAGGAACTGTATTGTTAAATGCCACTACGGCCAGAATATTTGCTAAAATGGTAGGTGTTTTTCTAAAACAATCTGAAGGAATATTAATTATAGGCGCCTCTAAAATATCTAGATTAATTGCTAATTATTTAAAACAACACAACAGACATGTGGTTTTAATAGACAACAACCAAACTAATATAGAAAAAACAGAAAAATTAGGGATAGAAGCTATTAATGCAAATATTTATTCAGACTCATTAACAGATAATATTGAATTGAATGATATGGGGTATTTAATGGCATTAACAGCAAATTCAGATATAAATAAATTTGCCATAAATAAATTTAAAAAGCAGTTTGGAGAAAATGGGGCATTTAGATTAGTAAACGCCGATGAAATGAATGACCCAGAAAATAACCCAAAAGAAGGTCTTTTCTCGCATACGGATGATTTTATAAAACTTATGGAAGCAGCTAGAAAATACCCTGCAATACATGAAATAAAGATAAAAGATCAAAACCATTATGAGGGGCTGATTGAGATTACAAAAGCAGATGAAAATATAATACCCGTGTTTTTAAAATTTCCTGATGGTGATTTGCAAATAATTTCTTCTTTTAGTAAGAGTTTTACAGGCATTACAGAAGGTTTTGAGCTTGTGTATTTAGGTAAAATGTTTGATTTGGATAAGTCTGCTGAAGTTATGAATAAGGCATAACTCTAAAAGAATAATTTATTTTATATAGGGTAGTCTGTCTTTAATAATTACATAGTTTTAGAATTTATTTTTGAGTCTTATTTTGAGATTTTTATCCTATGTATTGAAATTGAAATTACCCAAAAAATTCAATGTAAAATAATGACAGTGTAAAACCCTCTTTTATGAGAAGCCTTTTCTATAAAAGTCAAAAAAGCCTCATTCAACCTTTTTTAGCCCCACTACAAGTAAATCTATTTTTAAGAACAGGAGTTCCCTTATATCTTTATACTACAATCAAAAAATAAATCAGTTATGAAATTAAAAAAATGTTTTCTTTTAATATTTAGTATTGGATTTTCAGTAGTTCATGCACAAAATGAAATCAAAGGAAAAATAACAGATGTTACAAAGGTGGCATTACCATATGCAAACATCATTTTATATAATGAAGATAATAAAACAGCAGTTGCTGGAGTAATTAGTAATGATAATGGAAATTATCAATTTAAAAATATTGAAAATGGGACTTACTCAATAGAAGTTTCTGTACTAGGTTTTAAAACAAAAAAAACAGAACTGTTTCAACTTTTCAATGCAAACAAAACATTAAATTTTGTATTGGAAGAAGAGACACAAGCTTTAAATGAAGTTGTTGTAAAAAGTAATAGACCCACCATAAAGCAAACAGCAGAAAAGTTAATTGTGAATCTTGAAAATTCTGAGATGATCAATAACAATTTACAAGATGTGGTTAAAAAAGTGCCAGGTATTATAATGACCAATGGAAAAATAAGTTATGCTGGTCAAGGAAACATTAGAATTCTAATTAATGGAAAAACAACCAACTACATGGACACATCTACCTTACTAAAAGATTTTCCTGCATACAATATTGCTAAGGTAGAACTTATACAACAGCCAGGAGCAGAATATGATGCAGAAGGATCTGGGCCAATTTTAAACATTATTCTAAAGAAAAACGTAAAATTTGGTACACATGGAAATATAAGTGCAATGATGGGTTATGAAAATGATTATGAATACCAAACAAATGCTTCTATAGCCAGCTATAAAAACAAACTTAATTGGCAAGCAAGTGCAGGATATTCAAAGTTTACTTCTCGTGACGATTTAGCCCTTTCTCGTAAGGTATTAGATAAAACCTATAGCCAAACCTCAATATCACCGTTTGACCCTACTACTTTAAATGCTAGTGGGAGTTTAAATTATTACTTAAATGATAACCATAGTTTTGGTATTAGTTCTAGAATTATTGATAGCAACTCAGATAGGATAACTAATAATAATACCACAATTACAGATGCCTCAACTACTGAAATCTTATTAACAGATAATAGTTTTAAAAGAAATAGAACTACTTATACTATAAACCCATATTATGAATTTGAAGATGAAAAGAATAAAATTACTCTAGATTATAATTATGTAAATTATGAGTATAATAATGAGAATAATCTTTTTAGAGTAGGAGAATCAAGTGTTGCGTATGACAATCAACGGTATTTTCAAGAAGCAACGTATAAAATAAACACCTACAGAGGAGATTATAAAAAACAAGTAACGGATAATTTTACTTGGAGTTTAGGTTCAAAATATGCTCAAGTAGATTCCAATAGTGATTTGCAATCTTTTACACAGGATGCAAATGGTGTTTTTCAACCCAATACAAATCAAAGCAATCGGTTTTTAGTTGATGAAACTATTATTGCGCTTTATTCAAAAATGAATCTGAATCTGAACAAATGGAATTTTTCTGCAGGTTTACGCTGGGAAGAAAGCAATACCAAAGGAACAGCAACAGCAACTAATGAAACAAGAGAAAGAAAAATATCAAAACTTTTTCCTAGTGCAAGTATTGGAAGAGAAATAACAGAGAACCTTGGAGCAAATATTGCATATAGTTACCGTTTACAACGACCATCATACAACTCGTTAAACTCATTTGTGTACTATTATGACCCCTATACTTTTGAAGAAGGTAATCCTAATTTAAAACCCGCATTTACTAATAGTTATAGATTTAATTTAACTTTTGATGAACAACCTTTTTTTAGTGTTGAATATAAAGAAACGTCTGATGCTTTATTTGAAATTATTACACAGAATGATACCTCAGCAGAAACCTCTCGTTCTAATATAAATGTTTCTAAAAATAAAAACTGGAGCTTTAGCCTATTTGCTCCTATAAATTTCATAGGCGATTTAGATGGATATACGGGAGTAATTGTAAATCATAATACATATTTTGATGATGGGTTAACACCAGAATTAAATTTAAATAAATGGAGTTTTACTTGGTTTACAAGTGCAGAATATGAATTACCTTGGGAGATTAATTCTGAAATTTCAGGGTTTTATTCTAATGGAGGGCTAGAAGGTATTATAGAATATAAATGGCTGGCCGGTATTGATATTGCGTTTGGAAAGAATTTTTTTAATGATAGATTAAAGGTAAATTTAGCTTATGAAGAAATACTTAATAGAAAGTTTAATGGTACCATAAATTATGATAATGTAAATGCTACAGTTGTTAGTGATTGGGCAAGGCATAATGTGTTTTTAGAATTAAATTATAGCTTTGGCTCTAAGTTTAGTAAAAATAAAAATAGAACTAATTCATCCAAAGAAGAACAGGATAGGATAAAAAACGATAATTAATATATTTATAAAATGAATACACGTCTTAATAAAACAGATTATAGTGTATTAGTAATTGTTTATTTTATCTTTATACTCCTTAATTGTATTTCTTATTATAAAGTAGGAAATGAACTTATAGAATATTTAGTAGATATCCCATCTGCTATTATCACTTCATTTTGTATTATTCTACTATTTATGTATTGGGTAATACCAAATTTCCTAATAAAAAGGACTGATTACTTTTCATTGACCTTTTTTGGACTGATTATACTGTCTTTTTTTGGCAGCTTAGATTATACTCTAGAGTTTTGGTCTGGGAGTAATGATTGGAATAAATTCCCTAAATGGTATGATCTAATCCTTAATGGTATTTTTGACTCTACATATGATACAGGGTTTGTATTTGGATTGATATTAGCAAAGAAATTTTATGAGAGTCAAATAAAAATATCTAATATTCAAAAAGAGCAGAAAGAGAATGAGTTAAAGTTCTTGCGCTCACAATTAAATCCACATTTTTTATTCAATAATTTAAATACATTAGATGCTTTAATAGATGATAAGCCAAATAAGGCAAAAGAATACATCAACAGATTGTCTTTGGTTTACAGGTATTTGATAAAAACAAAGGATGCGGAAGTAATGGAGCTTAAAGAAGAAATAAATTTTGCAGAAAATTATATTTTTTTAATAAAAACACGTTTTGAGAATGATTATGAGTTTGAAATTATAAAAAACATATCACTTTCAGATAAATTTGTACCAACAGGTGCAATTCAAATTTTGGTTGAAAATGTAGTAAAACATAATAAGTCTCAAAATAATAAACAAATAATGACAACCATATGTATTAATGATGGTTGGTTGATTGTTACCAACACAAAATCAAAAATCAAAAGTAGTGATGAGTCTTTTGGTACAGGTTTAGATAACTTAAAAACACGTTATAGTCTTTTATCAGATGATAAAGTTAAAATAATAGATATGGGTGAAAGATTTGAAGTTTTTATTCCAATTATTAAATTAAGTAGCTAATCTTTAGTTTATGAATATTTTAATTTTAGAAGATGAGATACCAGCACATCAAAAATTAGTTACTAGTTTACAAAGCTTTTTTGATGAAGAAATTAGCTATGATTGGGCGCGTTCCAATGCAGACGGCAAAAAACTTCTAAATCAAAATACATACGACTTTATTTTATCAGACATACAGTTGCTAGATGGAGTATCATTTGATTTGTTTGATGAAATAGACATAGATTGCCCAATAATTTTCTGTTCCGCTTATGATGAATATTTGTTTAAAGCTTTTAATACTAACGGAATAGCATATATACTAAAACCATACTCACAAAAAGACTTCAATAGGGCGCTAGAAAAATACCAAGTACTATTTAATCAAGGTAACTATAGTGTAATAAATCATTCAGTAATAGATATTTTAAAATCTGCTTTAAAAGAAGAATCAGAAAATTACAAAAAACGCTTTGTAATTAAAAAACCAAAAGGAATACAATTACTTAATGTTACAGATATTAGTATTATTAATGCTTCTGGAGATTTTTGTGTTGTTATTGATGCTAATGGAAAAAGGCATACCATTTCGCAAAGTATAGGTGTGTTAAACGAACAATTAAACCCAAAAAAATTCTATAGGATTAACAGAAGTGAAATCATTAATATAGATTTTATAGAAAATTTAGAAAATCATTTTAAGAATAGGTTATTAGTTAAGATGAAAACAAGTAAAGAAAAACTAATAACTAGTTCCTCAACAACATCAGACTTTAGAAAGTGGTTAGAGAAATAAAGCAAAAAACCTTCATTTTTAAATAAAGGTTTTTTTATATCTAAAATATGATTTACTGAATAACTAAGTTAATCATTCAATTTTAAAACAGCCATAAACGCCTCTTGTGGTACTTCTACATTACCTACTTGGCGCATACGTTTTTTACCCTTTTTTTGTTTCTCTAAAAGTTTACGTTTTCTAGAGATATCACCACCATAACATTTTGCTGTTACATCTTTACGTAAGGCCTTTGTTGTTTCCCTAGATATTATCTTGGCACCAATGGCTGCTTGTATAGGAATATCAAATTGTTGCCTTGGTATAAGTTCTTTTAGTTTTTCGCACATTTTTTTACCAATATGTACGGCATTGTCTGCATGTATTAAAGCAGATAAAGCATCAACAGGTTGTGCGTTTAGTAAAATATCTACACGTACTAATTTAGAAACACGCATACCAATAGGTGTATAATCAAAAGAAGCATAGCCCTTAGAAACCGTTTTCAATCGATCATAAAAATCAAAAACAATTTCAGCAAGTGGCATATCAAAAGATAATTCTACACGCTCAGGTGTTAAGTAATTCTGATTTGTAATTTGTCCACGCTTCTCTATACATAATGACATTACATTACCTACAAAGTCAGACTTTGTAATAATGGTTGCTTTAATATAAGGTTCCTCTACGCGGTCTATACTAGACGGATCTGGTAAATCTGTAGGGTTATTTACAATGAGCGGAGTATTTGGATCCTTGCGTGTAAAAGCATGGTAACTAACATTAGGAACTGTTGTAATAACAGTCATATTAAACTCGCGCTCTAAACGTTCTTGTATAATCTCCATATGTAGCATTCCTAAGAAACCACATCTAAAACCAAAACCAAGAGCAGCACTACTTTCTGGTGCAAAAACCAAAGAAGCGTCGTTTAACTGCAATTTTTCCATAGAAGAACGTAATTCTTCAAACTCATCTGTATCTACAGGGTAAATACCAGCAAATACCATTGGCTTTACATCCTCAAAACCAGCAATAGGATTTACTGTTGGGTTTA
Source organism: uncultured Cellulophaga sp. (assembly GCA_947491225.1). Taxonomy (GTDB): domain Bacteria; phylum Bacteroidota; class Bacteroidia; order Flavobacteriales; family Flavobacteriaceae; genus Cellulophaga. The sequence continues at coordinate 15,019 of CANLIE010000026.1, read as the reverse complement.
CAGAGTCTGTAATGGTATCACCTACTTTTACCTCACGAGCATCTTTAATACCTGTAATTAAGTAACCTACATCACCAGCTTTTACACTTTGTTTTATAACCTGAGACAGCTTTAACGTACCAACTTCATCTGCAAAATAACTTTTACCAGTAGCTACAAACTTTATTTTTTGTCCTTTTTTAATTTCACCATTAATAACTCTAAAGTAAGTTTCTACGCCACGGAACGGATTATAAACAGAATCAAATACCAAGGCCTGTAGTGGTTCATTAACATTTCCTTTAGGTGCAGGAATACGATCTATAACTGCTGCTAAAATATTATCCACGCCAAAACCTGTTTTACCACTAGCATGTATTACATCTTCTGGTTTACATCCTAAAAGTTCTACAATATCATCTGTAACTTCTTCAGGGTTTGCACTAGGTAAATCTACTTTATTTAATATTGGTATTATTTCTAAGTCGTTTTCTAAAGCTAAATATAAATTAGATATTGTTTGCGCTTGTATACTTTGTGCAGCATCTACAATAAGTAAAGCACCTTCACAAGCAGCAATAGATCTAGACACCTCATAACTAAAATCTACGTGCCCAGGAGTATCTATTAAATTTAGAATGTATTTTTCCCCTTCAAATTCGTAATCCATTTGTATGGCGTGAGATTTTATGGTAATACCACGTTCTCGTTCCAAGTCCATACTATCTAAAAGTTGATCTTGTTTTTCCCGATCTGTTACGGATCCAGTAAAGTCCAATAATCTATCAGCAAGTGTACTTTTTCCGTGATCTATGTGTGCAATTATGCAAAAATTTCGAATATTCTTCATTTCTCTTCGTAAAACTAGCTGCAAATATAGTTTATATTTTACAGGTTATTTATTAGGGTCTATTATTTATAAGCAACTAGAAAATTTAAAGAAAATGATAATCCCTATATAGAAATTAAGATATTGTGAGGCGTGCAACCATTTTTTTGATTCATCTAATAAAGAGATATGGAAAATTATTAATATTAAAAAAAACACTTTATAAAATACAGATTATCAGATAATAACATATTATAGTTAAACTAAAAAAATCTATTTCTTTAATTTATGCGTATCTATGTAAAGAAAAAAATATATAAATTATGAAAAAAATATCATTAGCATTAGCTTCAGTTGTTTTATTGGCGTCTTGTGTTTCTAAAAAAAAGTACGTACAATTACAACAAGAGCATGGAATTACTAAAAGTCAATTAACTAAGACTGCTGTTGAAAAAGAAGAGTTAGAAGCAAAATTTGCTAAAATTGAAGCAAGAGTTTCAGAGTATAATTCTAAAATTACTGCTTTAACTGAAGAGAATGATGCAAAACTTATTACTACAGAAGGAGCTGTTATTTCTAATAATGTAAAAGAAAAAATGCGTGAAACATTGCAAAACGTAAGTCCAGAGCAGTTAATGGGAGCAAAAACCCTAAAAGATTCTATGAATTTGGCACTTTCATATAACTTACAAAAATCAATAGGTAATAATAGCTTAAATGAAGATGAAGACATAGCAATAGATATTGATGATACTGTTGTAATGATTTCTATTTCTGATAAATTACTATTTAACACAGCTAGTTATAACGTAAGTAATAAAGCAGATGCTATTTTACAAAAGTTAGCAGATGTTATTAACTCTGAGCCTAGTATAGAAGTTATGGTAGAAGGTCATACAGATGCTAGATCTATTAATACTCCTAAAGTAACAGATAATTGGGATTTAAGTGTACTTAGAGCAACTTCAATTGTTCGTAAGTTACAGTCTAAATATAATGTTGCACCAGAAAAATTGATTGCATCTGGTAGAAGTAGCTATATGCCTTTAGCACCTAATGATACTAAAGAAAATAGAGCCAAAAATAGAAGAACACGTATTGTGATTTTACCAAACATAGATAAGTTCTTTGCTTTAATGGCAAACAAATAAGAAAATACACTTACCAATAACTATAAATTAGTAAAGCGGGATTTCCTTCATTGGATTTCCCGTTTTTTGGTAAAATAAAAAGATGCTCCCATAGTTACACGCTTTACGTATAAGATAGAATGTTTTCTGTTTTTTAAGTAAAAGGATAAGTTGTAAATTTGCCGAATGCCAAAAATTGGAGACATACAATTACCAGATTTCCCACTATTACTTGCGCCAATGGAAGATGTAAGCGATCCTCCTTTTCGTACACTGTGCAAAGAACAAGGCGCAGATGTGGTATATACAGAGTTTATTTCATCTGAAGGTTTAATTCGTGATGCTGCAAAAAGCGTAATGAAATTAGATATTTATGAAAAAGAACGTCCCGTAGGAATACAGATTTTTGGCGCCAATCTAGATTCTATGTTACAATCCGTAGAGATTGTTGAAAAGTCTGGTCCAGATATTATTGATATAAATTTTGGTTGTCCTGTTAAAAAAGTAGTTTGTAAAGGTGCTGGCGCTGGCATATTAAAGAATATTGATTTAATGGTTTCTTTAACCAAAGCAATGGTAGAACACACCAAATTACCAATTACTGTTAAAACCCGTTTGGGTTGGGATACAGATTCTATTAAGATTGTTGAGGTTGCAGAACGATTACAAGATGTGGGCTGCAAGGCAATTTCCATACACGGTAGAACACGTGTGCAAATGTATAAAGGTAATGCAGATTGGAAACCGATAGCGAAAGTAAAAAATAACCCACGAATGTATATTCCTGTTTTTGGAAATGGAGATGTAGATACACCTGAAGCTGCCCTTAAAATGCGAGATGAATATGGTTTAGATGGTGCAATGATTGGTAGAGCAAGCATAGGCAACCCTTGGTTTTTTAATGAAGTAAAACACTTTTTTAAAACAGGAGTACACAAAGCACCACCAACAATGCAAGAACGCGTTGAAGCTGCTCGCAGGCACTTGCAAATGTCTATTGATTGGAAAGGCGAAAAACTAGGTGTTTTTGAAACACGAAGGCACTACACTAACTATTTTAAAGGTATTCCTAATTTTAAGGAACACCGTATGAAAATGGTAACAAGTGATGCTGCAGTAGATGTTTTTGCTGCTTTTGATGAGGTGCTAGATAAATTTGGTGATTATCAGTTTTCCTAAAGAGATAAATCTTAAGTAATAAATATAAAAGATTTGTGGTTTTGGGTCTAAATAGAAACTATTTTATTAAGTAATCAACTTTTTACTAATTCTACTACTTGCAATTTTTGCGGCTATTACTCCTAATACAATAATGGTTGCCAATACAATTACAACATTTATTAGTTTATATTCTACAGGATAAGCTAAGAAAGCGTTTATTTTTAACCAACCAAAAACTAGTTGAGACCATATTAGGATAGACCCAATAAGAACACCAAACAACCCTCCAATACTTGTAACTAAGGTTCCTTGAACAAAATAAATTCTACGTAATTCTTTAATAGTGGTTCCTAAATGGTATAATGTTTTAGAATTTTGTTGTTTGTCTAAAATCATCATAATAATGGCTCCAACCACATTAAATAATGCAATTATAAGAACAAGGGTAAAAATAAGGTATGTTGCTAAGTTTTCTGTATTTAGCATCCGGTGTAACGTACTGTTTTGTTCTTGTCTATCTTTTAGAACAACCGAATCTTTTAAAATAGAAGTAATATTGTTTTTTATAGTTTCTAGGTTTTTGGTTTCATCAATCTTAAAATTGATACCAGATATTTGTGAACTGTCCTTTTCTAGTAACTTTTGAACAACGGTAAGGCCTGTAAATAGATACTTCTTATTTAAATCATCAGAGACATTATAAATTCCGCTTAATACAATATTATGTTGGTTATAAGGTGTTGCATTTATAGCACCTTGGTTCATAAAAGCTGTTTTTTTAGACTTTGGAACCAATACTTGCAGGGGGCTTCTATAATTATTGACACTCAGACTTAATAAATTGGCAATACCAATGCCTATAACACCTCTTAAATTATCTACACCCCATTCTCCAAAGTATAGAGTACTATCAACATTTGTAACATTGTTATAGCTATTGTCTACGCCTTTAATATAACCAATATGACTTTTTTGTTTGTGTAAAAAATAGACTTTTTCTTCTAGTTCTTTTGAAAAAGCCAACACACCATCTACTGCGGTTAATTTTTTTTCTTGATCTTGTGAAATTGAAATGAACTTTCCTGTTGTGGGAGAAGCCTTTAAATCAGGATCAAAGCTTTCACTAAAATTAAGGCTGTAAGTTTTTAATCCTGCAAATCCAGACAATACAATAAAAAGTGCTGCTGATCCAATTACGATAACTAAAAAAGTAATAAAATTAATAATGTTTACAGCACTTTGGCTGCTTTTGGAACGTATGTATCGCTTAGCGATGTACAGTGGAAAATTCAATTTTAAGATTTTTTTCTTCGTTCCAATAAATCAGGATTTTGTATTGGATTTTCGTCTCCTTTAAGTGATTTTTCAATACCATCTATATATTCCAAAGAATCATCAATAAAAAATAATAATTCTGGCACACGTCTCAATTGATTTTTGGTGCGTTGAGCAAGATCATGTTTTATTAATGGCTGATTAGATTTTATACCATCTAATAGTTCTTTGGCCTTTGTGTGCGGAAAAATACTAATGTACACCTTGGCAATGGATAAGTCTGTTGTTACGACCACCTTAGAAACAGATATTAGCGTACTGCGCAGACCACCATCAATCACTGCACGTTGTAAGATATCAGCAATATCTTTTTGTATAACGCCCCCTATTTTTTTCTGTCTTTGAGTTTCCATAAGGCAAAAATACAATTTATATTATTAGAGTCCTATAAAAGGCTAGTACTTACTATGTAAAGTAAAAAGATTTATTGTTGTAATTTTGATGTTAGATAAAATGAGTATGAAAAAAATAGAACACATAGGTATAGCAGTGAAGGATTTAAAAGCCTCTAACATCTTGTTTGAAAAACTTTTGGGAAGACAAAGCTATAAAGAAGAAGAGGTAAAATCTGAAGGAGTTAAAACTTCTTTTTTTAAAACAGGACCCAATAAAATAGAGTTATTAGAAGCCACAAGTGTAGATAGCCCTATTGCTAAGTTTTTAGAAAAAAAAGGAGAGGGCGTACACCATATTGCTTTTGCTGTAGATGATATAGTTGCAGAGATTGCAAGGCTAAAAGAAGAAGGATTTATTGTTTTAAATGAGAAGCCTAAAAAAGGGGCAGATAATAAACTGGTTGCATTTTTACATCCTAAGACCACAAATGGAGTGTTATTTGAGTTGTGCCAAGAAATACCAACAGCAGAAGATTAAAAAAAGAATGTAAATTAACTGCCTTCTTGGCTTGCATTGTAATAAAATAAATAGTAATATTGCATCCGCAAAATGCAGGTCCTATAGCTCAGCTGGTTAGAGCACCTGACTCATAATCAGGGGGTCCATGGTTCGAGCCCATGTGGGACCACAGACAAACAAAAGCCTTACAGAGATGTAGGGCTTTTTATATTTATACTAGGTTTGTTACTTAGTAACTTTGGATATTAAAAGTTTTATTTTTTAGACTTAAATATCTTTATAATTTTCTAGTTTTTTAATTATAGTTGATTTTATAATATTTAAAGGATCTCTATTTGGCGTTCGGTATGTCTGTATAAAATAAATTTTATTTTCATCTAACCATAAAGTAGTTTTTGGTTTATTCTCTATTATTCTTCTGTATATGCTTTTGTCATAACTGTCAAACCAATTTTGGGCATTTTGAAAATTTTTAAAATTCAGCTGAATAATATTTGCTGATGGCACATTTTCTTTTTTATCACCCTTTCTTCTTACATGAAATTTCCTTATCAAATCTATATTTTTATATTTTTTTAACCCTATTTCAACACTATCAAAAGGACTATAAAATACTTGTTTTAAAGTGTTTAGTTCAGTTAAGTCCATTGGGTTGTTTGTTATAAAGATACTATCTCTTCCGCTAAGGAAAAATTGAATTTCTTCTAATTCTTTTATAATTTTTAAAAAAGTAGAGTCTTCTTTTATAAGGAAGTCTTTTTTATAATTTTCATTCTGGACAGTATTGTTTTGCTTATTTTCTTTCTTTGAAAAGCAAGAAATTAAGATAAGAAATAATACTAATATAATTAAAGGTGTTAATTTCATTCGTCTATGATTTTTCAAAAATTCCATTACAAACTTAATCCATTAAAAGCATAGAAGCAGGTGGTATTTTAAATTTTAAAAGGACTAAACTTCTATAATAAATGTAAAGACTCTAATGATTATATCTAGTTGAAAACATTCTTTTACCAGTTTATAGAGTTCAATAACAATCTTTTTTATAAATGAATATGATGTTCAGTGACATCTATAATACATTAATATCTTTAAAGGCGTAACTAATTATAATCTAAATTGTATGTTAATAGAGGTACTTTTACAATTAGATATTCTCCTATTTAGTAGGAATACGATTCAATGTTTAGACACCTTTTCAGTCATTTTAAATTTTACTATTTGTAAACTATTTTAAATTTACTATTTGTTAATATTTTTAACAATAGGCTTGCAATTATTTAATATTCACAGGTAAAAACCCTAACAATAGAATAAGATATTTGCTATGAAGAATTAATAAAAGTTTACAAATATTAAAAAAATGAAAAAAAATCAACTAACATTAATTTTTGCTTTTTTGGCAATTATGGTAGCTCATTCACAAGCACTACTTAAAGGTAAGGTTTTAGATGAGAACAATGTTCCTTTAGGGGGTGCATCTGTTATTATTAAAGGAACTAGCACAGGTGTGGCTACAGATTTTGATGGTAATTTTGAAATTACGCTCCAAAAAGAAAATAATATTCTTTTGGTATCTTATATAGGATACTTAACTAAGGAAGTAAGTACAAATAGTTTTCAGTTCATAGAAATTCAGCTTTTACCAGATTCTGAAAAGTTAAATGAGGTTGTTGTTACAGCTTTAGGAATAAAGAAAGAGAAGAAAAGACTTGGATATTCAGTACAAGAAGTAAAAGGAGATATAACAAAGGCAAGAGACCCCAATGTTATGAATTCTTTGTCAGGAAAAGTTTCTGGTCTAGTTATAGCTTCTTCTCCAGAATTTTTTAGTAGTCCAAACATATCGTTAAGAGGTAAAAAGCCATTAATAGTCATAGATGGTGTTCCCTTAGGAACAGATACGTGGAACATAAGTCCAGATGACATAGAGAGTATTAACGTATTAAAAGGTGCTAATGCAGCAGCTCTTTATGGTTCAGTTGGAGGTAACGGAGCAATACAAATAACAACAAAAAGAGGAACAAAAAATAGCAGGGGCTTTTCCATAGAGTACAATCATAATAGTATGGTTCAGGGAGGGTATAATGCCGTTCCCAAAACACAAAACTCATACGGTCCAGGATCTTATGGCAACTATGCTTTTAAGGATGGAAAAGGAGGCGGAATTAATGATGCCGATTATGACCAATGGGGGCCAAAATTTGAAGGTCAATTAATAACTCAATATGATAGCCCTTTAGATGCAAACGGAGATTTAATACCAACACCATGGTTATCCAGAGGCCCTAACAACCTTAATAATTTTATGGAAACAGGTTTGCTGGCTACAAACAACTTAAACATAGGGTCAAACTTTGATAAAGGCAATATTCGCTTCTCGGTTTCTCATACATATCAAAAAGGAATTAACCCTAACACAAAATTAAATATTTACAACTTTAACCTAAGTAGTAAATATAATTTTAGTGAAAAGACATCTGTTGATGCAAGCGCTAATTTTAACTTTCAAACATCACCAAATAATCCTAATGTAAATTATGGCCCAAATAGTTATATCTATAATATCCTTATTTGGGGTGGTGCAGATTATGATATTAGAGATTTAAAAAATTATTGGCAAGAAGGCAAAGAAGGTATCCAGCAAAAGAATTTTGAATATACAAGATATAATAATCCACATTTTATGGCGCAAGAGTGGTTAAAAGGATACTATAAAAATGATTTTATGGGGCAAGTGACGTTAAATCACAAGTTTACAAATAATTTAGATGCATCCATAAGAACAAATGCGGCAATAGGTAACCTTTTTAGAGATGAGAAGTTTCCTTATTCTATGACTACTTATGGTAGGGAAAAAGCGCAAGGAGATTATCATGAAAGGTATGATTATAACTTAAAAAGCTATACAGACATAATGCTTAACTATAATAATACCTTTGGTAACATAGGTATTAGGTCTACACTTGGAACCAATTTTAATATAGAAAAATACAGAAATTCTTCTGCAAGAACAAACTATTTAATTGTACCAGGTCTATATAACCTAAGTAATACACAAACACCTGTACAGCCTACAAGCTATAGAAGTCATTTTGAAACTTATGGTTACTACGGATCAATAGATTTATCATATAAATCTTTCTTGTTTTTAGGCGCAACAGGTAGGTTTGACAAAGATTCTAGATTACCACAAAAGAACAACACCTATTTTTATCCTTCAGTGTCTTTAAGTGCCGTTTTAAGTGAAGTCCTAGATATTCCAAGTATAGATTTCTTAAAAATAAGAGGGTCTTATGCTAAAGTAGGAACTTCTTTAAAATCAGATAACAGTAAAGGATATGATGATATTTATACTAATCAAGATACATACAAACTTAGAGATCCATTTACTATAGATGGTACAACATACAACTCAGCATATGTAAATTCAATTTTATCAAATCAAGATTTAGAGCCCGCATTTAACTCATCTACAGAATTTGGTTTGGAAACAATGTTGTTGAATAATAGATTGGGATTAGATCTTACATACTTTGAAAACAAAAATGGCCCACAAATATTTAATTTAAAATATTCTCCTACATCTGGTTATGACGGAAAAAAAGAAAATGGAATTACCACAAAGACAAAAGGATGGGAAATAGCCTTGAATATAAAACCAATAAGAACCACCTATTTTAATTGGGACATAAGATTAAACTGGGCTACATACAAAGAGTATTTAGAAGAGGTCTATGATGGTATAGAAAACAACGGTAGAATTAAAATTGGAGACAGGGTAGACGACTACTACATCACAGATTTTATGAGAACCAATGATGGTAGATTAATTGTAGGAGGAGATGGTAAGCCCTTGTTAAACTCTTATGTTACCAAAATAGGAAACAAAACTCCAGATTGGGCAGCAGGTATAGCCAACAGCATATCATATAAAAACTTTTCATTAGATTTTTCATTAGATGGACGATATGGCGGTAAAATAGAGAATTATGTAAACCGTAAAATGTGGCAAAGTGGTAGGCATCACCTTAGTGATACTCCAGAAAGGGCAAACGATGTAAAAGGAATTAAATCTTATGTTACCAATGGAGTTGTAATAACAGGAGGAGAACTTACAACAGATGGGGAAGGAAATGTAATTTCAGACACAAGGACTTTTACAGAAAACACTGCCAAAATGTACTTTCAGGATTATGCTAAGTCTTATCACGGAAGAACTGCAGCAAACATAATAGACAAAACATTTTTTAAACTTAGAGAAGTTAACCTAACATATAACTTTCCTAAAAAAGCACTGGAAAATACATTTCTTAATAGCGCATCCATCTCTTTAATTGGTAGGGATCTTCTATATTTTTCTAAGCACAAAAACATAGACTTAGATCAATTCATAGATGAAGAAGGATCACCATTACAAACACCAACAGTAAAAAGTTACGGATTAAACCTAAACTTTAAATTCTAAAAATAAAAAAATGAAAACACAATATATTAGAAGAAACCTAATACTAATACTAATATCAGTACTAGCCTTTTCTTGTACAAAATTTGAGGATTTAGCAGATGACCCCAACAAGGCAGTAAATGTACCTCCTTCTATGCTTTTATCAGAAATACTTACAGTTTTAAATAACATTGGAGATGAAGGTGCTTGGGAAGAATCTCAACGAGACAACCAATTTTGGGTAATATCTTTTGATTATTATGGAAACCAAGATTACAATTGGGGAGAAGCCCCATATAGGTATAATACATTATCTAACGTGTTGGCAATGGAAAAGGAAGCCCAAAACTTAGATAGCAAGAATAAGTACGAAGCCTTAGGAAAGTTCTTTAAAGCATATTTTTATGACTATATGTCTAAAAGGGTGGGTAATGTTCCAATGTCGCAAGCAATGCAAGCTACAACAGACACACCAATAACAGCACCAATATATGATGAACAGGAACAAATTTACAAAGAAATTTTAAATCTATTAGAAGCTGCCAATGACCAAATTACAGTGGCTAGAGCTGAAGTTGGAACGGCTAATATAGCAGGAGATTTTTTCTTTAAAGGTGATTTAGATAAATGGCAAAAAATCATTAATGCTTTTCACTTAAGAACACTAATTTCTTTAAGCAAAAGAAACAACGATTTAAACATAGCTTCTAGATTTAATACTATTATTTCTAATCCCGCAAAATATCCTTTGTTAGAAAGCATAGAAGATAATATGACTCGTTATTTTTCTGATGAAAATGGCAATAATTATGAATTAAACCCAGGAAATTATGGGTTTAACAGAAACAGAAACATTATGGGGGCAACATATTTGGATTTGCTTAAAAGCAATAACGATCCTAGAATATATATAGTGGCTGACCCTGCCCCATTTTACTTTAATGAAAATGACCCTAAAAACCTAGATGCATACATTGGAGCCAATACAGGTGATGAACAAGGACCTATGCAAGTAGCATCTGATGAAGGAAAGTTTTCTTACCCAAATGAGGCTAGATATTATAGTTCCTATGAAGGAGAGCCATATATACAAATTGGTTATGCAGAACAAGAATTTACTATTGCAGAGGCAATAAATAGAGGTTGGGTATCTGGTAATGCAGAAAATCATTATACTAACGGTATAAAAGCATCTATGGATTTTTATGGGGTATCAGAGGCAGATAAAAATACTTTTTTAACAGAAGCAAATGTTATCTATAAAGGCAATAATACAGATGGATTGTCCCAAATTTTAACTCAAAAATATATTGCATTCTTCAATAATTCTGGACGAGAATCTTATTTTAATTATAGGAGAACGGGCATACCTGCTTTTCATATAGGTCCCTCAAATAAAAATGGAAATAGAATTCCATTACGTTGGAAATATCCACAAAGTGAATTTCAGAACAATAAAGAAAATGTTACATCTGCTTTAAGTAGCCAATATGGAGGCTCAGATGATATAAATGCAGAAATGTGGATTATTAAATAATTTATAATGAATCATAAAAGAATACTTATAATGACCATAGGGATTTTTTCTCTATGGTCTTGCAATCATAAAAAAGATAGCAACATTGGAAAAAGTAAATATGTTATTGTTATTGGGTTTGATGGGTTAAGCCCCGATGGGTTAAAAAAAGCCAACACACCTAATTTTGATAGACTTATGAATGAGGGTTCTTTTTCACTTAATGCACGTGCTGTATTACCTACTAGTTCTAGTACCAATTGGGCATCAATGATAATGGGGGCAGGACCTGAACAACATGGCATAACATCTAATTCTTGGGAAAAGGATGATTTTGAGTTGCCAGCAGTCGTAGAGGAAGATTCTTTCTTATTCCCTTCAATTTTTAATATGGTTAACAACAATATTGAAAATGCAGAGATTGGTGCAATTTATCATTGGGGAGGATTTGGAAGACTTTTTGATAAATCTGCGGTGGACTATGATGCCAATCCAAAAACTGAAGAAGACACGGCTAAATTGGCTAGTGAATATATAGTGAGTAAAAAACCGACATTCACCTTTATCCATTTTGATCACATAGATCATGCAGGGCATAAATATGGACACGGATCTTCAGAATATTATAAATCCGTGGAAAAAGGAGATGAATTATTAGGGGAAGTCATTGCAGCTGTAAAAGATGCAGGAATGGAAGAAGAGGTATTGATAATAGTTAGTTCAGATCATGGTGGTGTTGGAAAAGGTCATGGAGGAGAATCTCTTAAAGAAGTAGAAATTCCTTTTATCATCTGGGGGAAACATATAAAAAAGAACTATAAATTAAAACATCCTGTATATCAATATGACAATGCAGCGACTGCAGCATATGCATTAGGCCTTAAAATGCCTATTGCATGCATAGGAAAGCCAGTAAGGGAAGCTTTTGTAGGGCAAAAAGTTTTAAATATTTACCCTATTATAGAAAAAATACCAGCACCAATTATTTTACCAGAGGCTAAATTTGATAAACGTGCAGGAGGGCTATTTAACGACAGCATCCATATTACTGTAAAAAAGCAAAAAAAAGCTTTAAAAGTAAAGTATACAACAGATGGTTCTATGCCTACCAAAGATTCAAAAGCATATATAAGCCCAATTAAGATTGAAGAAAATACAGTATTTAAGGCGGCTTTTTTTGAAGGCTCTAAAATGATGAGCACAGTTGAAACAGCTTTTTTTAGAATAAAAAAGGAGGATAGCCCTAAACCTGTAGCATATGAAATATTCTTTTTAGATAATTTAATAAATGTTCCAGATTTAAAAAATCTTAGTCCAGATATAGAAGGAGAAATTTTTGAAATTACATCTGATGAAGTTAAGGAAAAAATAAGAGAAAATACCGCAGTACGGTTTACTACAAACATCATTGTTAAAGAAGAGGAAACATATAAATTCTATACTAGGTCAGATGATGGTAGTATGCTTTGGATTAATGGAAGCCTTGTGGTAGACAACAATGGCAATCATGGCGTTAAAGAAAAAGTTGGTGTAAAAAGATTACCTGTTGGTAAACATACAATTGAAGTAATATGGTATAATGGTGGCGGAGGTAATTGGTTAGATGTATACTACCAAACAGAAACAAAGCCCAAACAAATCCTTTCCACATCACTATTAGCAAAAGAATAATTGAACATAAAAATCAAAAAAGTATAAAGGGCTTGGAAGAAAATAAAATGACAGAAGGAGATATAAACCAAACCTTGGCAAGGTTAAATTGGTTAAAGAGCATAACAGATGAAACCACAAAGTCATTACTAGAAAAAGATGCTCGTTACTTTTTGCACCAGTCTATGTCTACACCTTGTTTAGATGTTTTAGGTAGTTGCAGTGGTGCATATATTGAAAATTTATCAAATAAAAAGTATTTGGATTTTCATGGCAATAATGTACATCAAATAGGGTTTACAAATAAAACTTTAGTTGATAAAATAACCAAGCAACTAAAAACGCTTTCTTTTTCTACCAGAAGGTTTACAAACGTGCCTGCTATTGAATTAGCAGAAAAGTTAGCCTCATTAACCCCATCTAATTTAAACAGAACATTACTTACTCCAAACGGCAGTTCTGCAGTAGGAATTGCGTTAAAACTGGCAAGAGCAATTACAGGAAAACATAAAGTGGTTTCTTTTTGGGATTCTTTTCACGGAGCATCATTAGATGCAATAAGTGTTGGTGGTGAGTCTGTTTTTAAACAAAATATGGGCCCTTTAATGCCAGGTATAGAGCGTATACCACCACCTGTCACATACAGAGGCATATATGAAGGGGACGAAGAAAAATGCCTGCTTTATATAGACTATGTTTTTTCCAAAGAACCAGATATAGGTGCATTTATTGCAGAAACCATTAGAAATACAGATGTTCAGATACCTTCCTTAAATTTTTGGAAGAAAGTAAGAAATCTGTGTAATAAGTATGGCATACTACTAATTTTAGATGAAATTCCAATTGCATTAGGAAGAACGGGAAAGATGTTTGCTTTTGAATATTATGATATAGAACCAGATATTTTGTGCTTAGGCAAAGGCTTGGGCGGTGGAATATTTCCTCAAGCAGCAATTGTAACTAGGGATGAATATAACATATTTGGAGATATTTCATTAGGTCATTACACACATGAAAAAAGTCCTTTGGGTTCTATTGCGGCATTAACAACAATCCAAATTATTGAAGGCCTTTTAGATGAAGTAGTAAGAAATGAGATTTATATTAAAAAAGTATTAGAAAAGTTAGAAGAAAAATTTGAAATTATAGGCAATATCAGAGGACTAGGAATGCTTTGGGGAATAGAATTAGTCAAAAACAGATTAACAAAGGAAAAAGCCACTAAGGAAGCAGAAAAAGTAATGTATGAATGTTTAAAAAGAGGACTTAGTTTTAAGGTGTCTGCAGGAAATGTATTGCAACTCTCACCAGCATTGACCATATCTAGAAAAGAGTTAGATGAAGCTCTTGAAATACTAAATTACAGTTTAGCAACCGTTTAATAATAAATATAAAATAATTAAAAGAGTAATATCAATTATTGTAATTGCATTATCCTTTTTAACCTGAGTTTGATGTAAGAAAATTTATGTCAGTCTGATTGATTTTCGATAGAAAATTGTATCGAAGACAAGTAAATTTTAAACCAAAAGCTTTGTCACCTTGAGCTTGCCGAAAGATCAATGCAATTTTTATTAGTTTCACTATGAAAAATCACTCAATATGAGAGCTTTTTTTATCAAATTCTTAGACCGAACTCAAGTTTTTAATGTAATGCTCAAGAAACCAAAACAGAAATTTTATTTGCAAGATGCAACACCTATTTCCATTATTATAAAATAGGAGACATCTACAAGAGAATAAAGTATCATAGAACATCGATTAACTTCAAAATTAGGTAAAAAAACCAAAGGTATTTCTTATGATATTAACTTTAGTAATAGTAGTTCATATGATTAAATAACAAGTATAAAAAGATCTACGCCTTATTACTCTAAAGTGAATTTTATATTACTAGAAAGATAAATAGAGTTGATTTGCATCTGCGAAATTATTTTTCAATGATTGTTCTTTTCCTTAAAAAGCAAACATTCGTCATTAGTGTTACCAGTTTTGTCCTCATATTCTTTCTGGGCTTCGTAATCAAATGTACACTATTTGACGTGAGTTCGACGTAAAAAGTGAATATTTTTCATAGAAAAAAGCAGAAAATTTAGTAAATTAAAGTTCTGATTTTC
>CANLIE010000025.1 GCA_947491225.1 uncultured Cellulophaga sp. | reverse complement strand
ATAAAATGTATTTTTTATTTGCAAAACTAAAATACGGGATTCTCAGGCTACTTTTTTAATACGACTTTCGGATAGTTGTGCTTGAATTTTTTATAAAGCTAATTATTAGAGAATAATATTTACCAACTTGTTGTACCTATGTTAAGCCTAGGCATAAAAAAAGCCTTTCAAGAAATTGAAAGGCTTTTTACTAGTAACCTGAGTTCTATGTAAGAAAATTTATGTCAGTCTAAGTGATTTTCGATAGAAAATTGTATGTAAGACAAGTAAATTTTAAACCAAAAGCTTTGTCATCAGCTTGCCGAAAGGGCGATACAATTTTTATTAGTTTCACTATGAAAAATCACTCAATTTAACAGCTTTTTTTAATCAAATTCTTAGACCGAACTCAGGTTAGCAGCAAAAGATATTGAAATATATAAATTCTATAAACGATTTATTTAATTAGAAGCATTTATAAAAACCTATTCTACAGTATTAATAACTTCATAAGGGTTACATACACTCTTATCTAAATAAGTAAAAAGTTAAATTGAATATCCGTAATTACGCCTATAATTAATATATTGTATTAAATTAGAAAGAACTATAGTTATGAATATATTCACCTTTACTGCGCATTTTGGAGACGAGCAAACCTGCCGTAAACATTTTAAATCCCAGCGGTGATACTCAAGGAGTAGTTTGTAAGAAGTGTGGTCATACCCATCACTATTGGAAGAAAGACAAATGGACTTATGAGTGTAAATCTTGTAAGTTTAGGATCTCACTTCGTAGTGGTACGATTATGCAGAATTCTAATCTTCCCTTTCTAGTATGGTACCGGGCTATGTTTTAATGAGTACTACTAAGAAAGGTTTTTCTGCCAAGGAGATACAACGTCAATTAGGTTTAAAACGCTATGAGCCAGTATGGGCTATGGTTCATAAACTACGCAAAGTTATGGGTGATAGAGATGGATGAGGGCTATTTTACTGTTGAATCTTCAGAGATTGAGCAAGCAAAGGGCAAACGTGGGCGCGGAGCTGCTGGCAAACAAAATGTTGTGGTTATGGCAGAAAGCACCAAGTTAGAAGATTTAAAAACAGGTAAAAAGTCCAGTCAGGTACGCTATTTCAAGGCTAAAGTTTTAAAAACACACAAAGCAGATCAGATTAATCAAACTGTAGAAGAATCCTTAGATGAAAAATCTATTGTACTTACTGACAAAAGCACCTCGTATGTCGATATTTCAGATTATATAGAGATGCATATTACTGAAAAGTCTAGTAAAGACTCCACAAAGGAAACACTCAAATGGGTACACATCTTTATTAGTAACGCAAAGAGAAATCTACTAGGAAACTACCATAAAATAAAAGGCAAATACCTTCAGTTATATCTCAATGAATTTGTTTACAAACTCAATCGAAGATATTTTGAAGACAAACTCTTTGATAGGCTAGTCATTGCTGCAATTATGAATCATTAGGTGTGAAAACGGATATTCAAATATTTTTTTGTAATATCTGTAAATACAGAACTGGCATATTGAGATCCTCTATCAGAATGAAAAATAAGTTCCTCTGTAATTGTTATAGCTTAATTCTACTCACTTTTTATTAAATTCTAAACTGTAATTTATGCGTTGTCTATTCATAATTCAAAGTTAATTCTTGTAATTCTAAATATCGCAACTTTGTGTCCAGTCTAATATAGTAAGTTCAACAATACCCTGCTTGAAAACCTTGCTTTTATACTAAGCAGGGGTTTATATATTTTATTGTCCCAAAAATGGCTTCCTAATAATTAAAAAATATCTTTAAGCCGTCCTAAGGGTTGGAATTATCATATTTGTACTCAAAATAAATCAATACATCTTTTATATGTTCTTTTTTAATCCCCACTTTACTTATATCAAGGTAATGTTTATCTATTAATCTAAATGCTGTAACATCTGTTGTCAGTTTTCCTAATAAGATAATTGAAGACTCAATCGCTGTTGCCTCCTTTGATAGTATTATTTCTCCATCATTCAATACAACTGTTCTTTCAATCGCATCATCTATTTCTTTAAGATCCGTAATAATTATAATTTTTAACTCCGCCGATAAAACTAAATTATGGCTTTGTACAAAGATTGGAAAATGCTTTTTACTAATTTCAAAAGGAGCATCAACACTTTCTTTGTATAACAATTTGTGAAAACTATCTGAAAACTCTTGTCTCAAACTGAATAAACGAGATAATCCATCCTCTTTTAGCACACCTATAATAGACTTCTGGAATTTACTGCTTTTGTCCTCTACTTTTTCAGCCAATACTCCATCATAATCTGCCTCATAACTAATATGCAGAATCACATCATTAATCGTATTATAGTCAAAGGGTCTGAAAGAATTAGGCAATTTGATATTCCAGTCACTAATGGCTCCAGCCCCCTCAAAAGGCATATAGCGTTCATCTCTAAAGCTAAATTCAAACACCCCACTATCATTTTGTGCAGTACTGGTCGCAATGGTGGTAGTACGTGTGGGCGGCATTTCTTTTAAACTGGTTTCTAGATTTGGTTCTATACGAATACGGCTGCCTGTAAGTGTTAGGGTAGCCCCTACATTAACATACGGTCCTACAATACAGGGGATGGTCAATCGTGCAGATCGCATACGTCGTTTATACTGTCCTGGATACGACAGATCAAAAAACAACTCTGGGACAGAAAAGTTACATTCCCCTTTTTGTTTGAGATCTAATAAGGCTTGTGGATCTATTTGCATTAAGGAAAAGGATTGATCTACCTCGAGCCTCCTATGGTGGGTTTCAATATAGCGACGTTCTAAATTTTGAAGGTCGATGAGTAGTTTTTGCCCTGCCAATAAACCATGATGACTGTTGTCCCAATACCCTCCGTTTAGCAGTGGGCTATGATCATCACTACGCTCAAAACGGTAGGCACGCTCCGCCATTTTTGCCATAGTATAGGCACTATTCCAAGCTTCTCTGTACATACGGGTAAGTTGACTAGAGAGCCAAGTGTATAAGCCTAGATTAGAAAACTTATTTTTTATAAAATCAAAGACTTCTTCTTGCTGCGCTATACTTTGTTCAAAAATCTCATAATTGCGTTCTGCAATGGCTTTACTAATATTGGCGCCTTTGATTTGTTCTTCGATAACGTTTAGTTCATCTTCTGTAGATTTTAATTGGAATTTCCAGTTTTGTTCCCTTCTATTATAATTTCCTGAAATCCTAACACCAGATGCTTCATCATGTTTTAAATTCCCTAAAACAGACAAAACTTGTCCTATTGATCTTAAAGTGCCTGCTACTTCATTTCCACCTGTAGAATTAGACATCCCTACAATTTTTATTATTGCATCGCTTATACCCGCAGCTGTAAACAGAACCTGAGATTGAAATTTTAATTCGTTTCCTTCTATTCTTAAAGCGGATTCTTTTGACTCAAAGTGAGATAATCCTATATTAATAAGAGATGAATAATACTCTTTTTTGTTATTCAATGATTCTTTACGCTTTACTATAACTTCCAAACTAGACTCTGCTGCCTCCAATTCTCGATCTCGAATAAATTGAGACATATTCGAGATATTTCTTTGATGGGTAGCTTGTAGTTGCGATAGCTGTTCTACATCTTTACGTTCCAACGCCCCTTGTAATGCCCCACCAAAACTTTGCACCAAGCCTACATACTCTTTGGCTTTTGCCATTAAATAGGGGAAGCGATAAGGCGGAAGGTTCCCACTTAGTGACTCTAGCGCTTCCTGAACAGACAATCCTTGGACCGTTGCCATAACTAACAAACGTGGATCTATCTCTGGTGCAAACAAGGCGAGTTCTCGTTTCATTCCTTTAATATTCATACAATTTCTAATCTTAAACAAACGATCTTCCACCCGATCCCAATAGGCGATTAAGTCTTTGTTTTTAGGAATGCAGAAGATTGGGGTCGTAACAAAAGTGCCTTGTAAAGCTTCTTTCCAATTCGGTTGTTGTGGCTGTAACTCTTCTAAAGTATATGAATTTGTTACCGTATTTAGAGATTGAAAATTATTACCAAAATTTGAATTCAAGAAATAAGTATTGCTATTATTTTGAATATTAAATATAGGTGAAAGCGGCTTGTTATATATATATTCCACTTCTTCAATTAGGGTCGGTGTGGTTCCATTTTTACCAAAACTACTGCTTTGCTTTAGCTGCTGATAGGTTTTAACCCCTTTCTTTTCTCCACAGTCACCTATACTTACAGGGCGCTCTCCCAAAATCTCATAGGCCAGTATATACAGCATCGTGGCCTCATTGATACTCTCCATCGTATCTTGAGCAAACAGCTGATCTCCCCAATCCAGCAGATTGTCAATATATTTCATCACCACTGTTTTTTGGTAGGCAGAAATACGGTTTCGAGCAATGGCGTGCGGATTAAAGGGGTCGTTTTCATAAACGCTAATACTTGCTGGATCTTCCAGCTGTTCTCGCACGCTTTTTATCGTATGTTCATTAAAACCTCTAAATTGCCAAACATAGTTGGTGTCATGTTCATCTGCTGGTTTTGCATTAGGATTAAAGATATAATGATACCATTGTTGGGCTTCTTGATATTTTTGCTGGCTGTTTAAGTGATTGGCAATAAGAAATGGGATATGTAAGAAGAGTTCCCAAAAATATACTCCAGAAGAACTTTGTAAAGAAAGCTTACTAATTCTTTCGTAATCATTGTTGATACCATAAATTTCTTCTAGATCAGAATTTTCACTATTTATTATAACTTCAGATTGAATACTTGAATTTAGAATATTTCTCAAATCATTAGACAAATTAAAATGTATTTTTTTATCAATTAACTGTATCAAAAAAATACTAGAAGATCTGGCTTTTTCATAGAAATAAAGGCATTCATTTATATTTTCAAGAATTAGTTCAGCATTATGATAGTCGCTATTTACTAGAATATCATTGTAAGGGTTTTTGATATTATTTATAATACTTGCTTTTTTCTGTTGATAACTAATGCCATTCCGAAAAATATTTTCAAGATTAAACGCTCGATTTCTATTAGTGAAATGCTTGATTTTAGTATTTATATATTCCTGCGAATTTATAATCCAACAATTTTCGTTATAGGTAATTGAAGTTGGAAGTAAATTTATAAGTATTGGCTCGTCATTTTTTATATAACCATTAATATTAATAGGATCAATCGTTGAAACATAAAGCTCATTACTTTGTTTTGCTAAAAAAGGTTTATTGGTTAAATAATTATCTAAAAGGTAATTACTTTTGAATTCTTTATGAACTAATTCTGATTTATCCAAAATAGGATGGAAAGCTTTTGATGGTATTTTTAGATTTAATGATTCCTTATAAGAAATAATTTGTAAATTTTCTTGGTCAGTATGTTCAATCCTCCAAGTAGTGAATTTTTTTATAATAGAATTTATCTTTTTATAAATTCCATGACCTTTTTGAATTCGAGGAAAAGTGAATA
The DNA here is from genome assembly GCA_947491225.1 of uncultured Cellulophaga sp. Lineage (GTDB taxonomy): Bacteria > Bacteroidota > Bacteroidia > Flavobacteriales > Flavobacteriaceae > Cellulophaga. The sequence goes on along the minus strand of CANLIE010000025.1, from coordinate 43,157 downwards.
ATTCCGAAGCTTCAAAACTTAATTGTTCTAAAAATTTTATCACATGCCAATCGTTATCAAAATATAATTCCGAAGCTTCAAAAGTTTCGTTTACAATAGTTGATAAGCTTCTTTCCCCATTAATTTTTTCAATAATTTCACTTATTTGAATAGATATAGGAATGTTTTTTAAGGAGAGTCGGGTGTAATTATTAGTAGATTCTGAAATGATATATTCTGTTAATCTATCATTTTTATTATATAAACTTATTTCAAAATTATAGTGCCGTTTATTAAATATTGTTGTTTCTAGCGTTAGACTTAGGAATTCCTTAGTTTTATTAATTTCAGATTCGATCTTTTTTAAAATCCCATTATTGTACAAATATAATTTGTCAAATAAAGTTATATTTTTTTCTAAAACTTCAACATTCAATAAATCTTCATTATTAATTTCTATATTAAAATTAACTGGTTTTTTATGAACGATAGATTTAGCAAGCAACCATGATTTGTTCTTTTTTAGAGAGAATTTCATTTCAATAGAATGATTGTAACCAAAGAAATTATTTTGGTTCGTTTTATTCGAAAACTCTGGTTTAGTTGTAATCTCATTCCAAAACACATATAACCTCCCATTAAATACAATAGGCGAGACTTTCTTAACCGGCAATTTCAAATTTACTTTCTCCCAACTATTCCAATTAATCCTCACATCATCTAATCCACTTAAATAGGTGTTCTCAATTTTACGGTAATACAATTGATTTTCATCTCCTGGAGTTACTGCAAAAAGGTGGATACTATCTATACTTGATTCTGGTCTTATATTATCCCCTTCTCCATCAATCTCTTTTTCATGATACGCCCCAGCCACCTGCAAATTATTCACCTCCTCAAAACCAACCATATACTTCTTGTAAGCATCTTCCACCGTATCAGCATTGATCTCTCGTTGCAGTAATTCTTCTTCTAGTTCTTTAAAGAGTTCGGTTTTATTATCGCGTAGTTCGGGCTCTATATAGTTTTCTGGATAGAGAAATACTTTGCGGTTGGCTTCCCAAACACGATAGTTTTTTCGCCATTCCCACTGCTCGGTAAATTGGGCTTGCATAGATTGATGTGGCTCAATTTTTAGTTCAAAATCTTCACTTACTTCCAGATTTAGTAACACACGCTGTACAAATAATTGCACACTGGATGTTGCTGCCACGATTCTGGAGGTTGTGGCACAGCCTTCTAATTCGGTATCAATCAAAAAGTGTTTGTACAGTTCTCTTTTATTTGGAAAACGTTTTTGCAAGCCTTCCGCAGTGGGCACTCTATCTAAACCATTGATAAGGTAATCAGTGAGTGCATCGCGTTTGATCCCGCGTATTTGATCTTGAAAAGGTTGTATTTGCGCTTCCCAATCTTTGGTATCTTGATACTTTAATCTAAAGGCGCTTAGTAAGGCATTACGAGCAATGGCCAGATCCTCATAGTGTTCTGAAAGTAAATGACCCAATACATTACCACCAACACCCAAATATTGTGAGAGCTCGATACGTTTTGCTAATTGTGTTAATGCCACAATAGATTCTGTGCCTAAATCCCCTTCTTCATTTACCAGTTTTACCGGAGTCAATTCTACTCCTAATAAAGTGGATAACTCTGGATATACTTCATAGACATTACCTTCTGCGTCTTTTCCATCTTTAAACTGTTGATTTGCTTTGTTAAACCCATATGTTAATACACGCTGTAATTCGTCTAATGTCTCTTCTTGGATAAACGATCGTAAGCTGTTGATCTGTGCTATTTGGTTTTGTATGGTTATGCCCGATTTTAATGCTAAGGGAGTTAAAAGATCCTGTAGTTTTCTAAGGGAAGTCTCTGTGTATTCTTTGGATTTAAAAAGTACAGCGAGTTTATAAATTTGGTGCACCCAACGCTTAATTTCTTTTGGGTCATTTTCTAGTCCCAAAGCCTCTTGAGTATATACCGCATCAGACAAATTTATATCCGACAATTGTGTCAAGGCTTTCGTCTTTTCTATAGAAATGTCTAGTTGCTGTCCTAAATAGAAAGCTAATAGGTAATTGGCCCTATACATTTGTAGTGCAGTAGCTACTTGTTTTTGCGTAACCGGAATGTGGGCTGGAATTTTTAAGCTTGTTTCGTCATAATTAGGACTCAGTACATATTGATTTTCATAAGGCAATTCTTCAAGCTTAGTATTGATAATCTCCGAAATTTCATTTTCCGTGAACCCCAGTTCTTTTAATAATGGTTTTGTGATTGCTGGAGCCCCTTGATTTTTAAATTGATCCAGCCCCTCAAAACTGCTTACATCCACAGTCTCCTTTATTCGATACGCTTTGGTCGTTGCTTTTTGAATCAAATCTTCAGTTGGTTTTACTACAACCTCAAATAGTTCTAAATTCAAAAAGAACAATTCTGATGAAATAGATGCGGTCATAGTTACCGCTAATTCCTGAGGATTTGTTTTTGCTTTTTCGAAGAAGTAATTTGGTGTAATAGGTAAATTGCCACCAATCTTTCTAATAAAATCTTCTATTACTTGTTTCTCCTCTTCTTTGGTAATCCTAGAAGGGAACTTGATTTTAAAGGTGTTTTTACGTTCTGATTTTATTATGTACTCAAAATTGCTGAGAATAATCTGTCTAGATTGCTCTTCTGTAACGCCATCCAAATAGGAAAAAACGGTATCGGCAAAGACTAAGGGATTGTCTTTTTCAATACGGTTAAAAAGCTCTTCGGTTAGTTTTTCAGAAGTCAGGTACTTCGCATCTAGTATCGGTTGCCCTTTTATAAACGCTAAATCGTCTATGCTATACTCGGTAGTTTTCCACCAATCATAAAAAGTGACTAGCTTTTCTAGGTCTTCTAAACTTCCATTTGCTATAAAATCAGTAGTAATTTCTTCTTGCAGTTTAATCAACTGAAATAGTTGGGGGATACTTAGTTTTAAATATGTCGCCAATCTAGCGTGTCGGTATAGTAATGACAAGTTTTCCAATGACAATATGAACTTATCCCCGCTTCCTAAGGGTTCAAACAAAGGAGAATCTTTATTGATTAATTGATACAGTTCCTCATCATTTACACCCAAACCTGATAATATTCTTGGCAGTTCTTCTGAAGATTCTTTATTTGACCCTTCAAAAACTGGATGGATAAAGGTGAAATCTTTTCTAGGGTATGGCGTAAGATCTGTAAAGGGAAGTTGATTGAATTTTTGATCGAATAGCTGTTGAAAGAAATTGTTTTGATCCTTCCATTCTGGAAACTGCTGAAACAATACGCATGCCTCATCAACAGCGATATCAAAGCGTTGGCATAAGTGTTGTACCTTGCCAAGAGCATATAACTTTTCTTTGGTAATCTCATTGGGTAAACCGGTTTGATATATTACCAAATCCAACTCTTCGAAACTCCAAGGCACTTTTTTTGACAATCGTACAAAACGATGGATACGATCTAATGAATGATTCTCAGCTCTTATAATAGTTACATTTACGAACAGTTTCTCCGCATTATTCTGTATAGGTTTTGGTGGTTCCGTACCATCAGGTCTTTTCGGCTCTCTTTCTTTTATGGATTTAACTTCTATAGACTCCGAAAGATTCGTTTTTCCTACAAACAAGGTATTTACCAAATTTGTTAATTGGCTTCTGGTAATATCTAGATCTTTCAGCACATCCTTTACATCTAGTGATATTTGTTTACCAAGTTGTATAATTTCATACCGAAACAGATATTGCAAGGCTTTTAGTGTTCCAATTTTTTTATAGGGCGCTGCTTTAATCAGTAGGTTATATTCGGCATTTGATAACCCCAATCGCGCTCTGGCTATTTGGTTTTCATCTTTAACATCTAATGTCAGTGCAATTTCTTCTAGTGTAATTGGGAAATGTTGGAGGTAAATTTTCACTTCTTCCAGCGGTAAAGAAAAGGGTGCTTTAATAGAATATACTTTTCCTAGCACTTTAGAATCTTGATAAATTTCTTGGTATAAATTTTTAGTAAAATTGTTCCGTTCTTTCTGTATGTGCTGAATTAATTGAAAAGGCGTTTTTTCATAGAATTCTGTTTCGTATTCATTACTGCTTTTTTGGATATAAAAAATATAATTCTCCAGCACTTCGTTAATCAGATCCAGATATGGCAATCGATCATGAGTATTGTTACACGATAAATCTAAATACCACAAATCGGGTCTGCGGTTTTGCAGGTGTAGTGAATGTTTTTTTAGCTCCTCTGTATCAAAAGTATCGTTTAACACCATTTTTTCCAACCATGCCATTAGGTCTACAAAATAAGCTGCTGGGCTAAAAATAGAATTGCAATGCTTACAATTGCAATAATCTAGATTTCCAAAAAAATCCTGATAGCCATCATATTTGCGTAATATCTCATTTTCTAAATCAACGATATCTCCTTTTTCGTTTGGAGCTACATAACCTAACCCACCTATCGCAAAATTTTTAAAATCATCTTTTAATCCTATGTTCTTTGCAATCCATGATTCACTTTTCAATTGAGTCCTAAGCGTATTTTCATAAGTATACTGCAAAGAGTTGATAGGCAGTTCTAAGGTACGAGATAAGGTAGGTAGGCTTACCCCTTGGATTTGGTTGCTAGAATAAAAACCGTGTTCCTTAAGCAACATCGCTTGGTCTATATCTTTGGTTAAGGCGTATAATCGCTGATCGGTTTTAATGTGCCGCAATAGCAAAGTTTGATCCTCGACTTTAATTCCCGTAAAATCAATTTCCTGTGCTGCTAAATCTGCTTCTGGTCGTAGATCGAAAGATAAAATGTCTTTATCCGCATTCTTTTTATAGAAGGTGTCTAACAATTGTATTTTTCGTTCTGTATTTTTCAGGTGTACCTCCAAATTACCATCCGTATCCGACATACGGTGTATATCCAGCCCGTGATACCGATTGAGCTGTTTTAGACTGTTGCTATAAGCTGTTTTTATCTTTTTAACCTCAGCCGTTGTCATCCCAGTCAGGTCTAACGAATCCCAATCTTTGGTTTTTAATACATCTGGAGCTTGCTGCAATACATAGCTTAGTACTGCAAAATCATTTTTTAAACTACTGACTTTTGCAGGTACAAACCGATCTAATAATACGGCACTAGGGAATGCTTTTTCTACGCGCTTTTCCAACACTTTAGCATAAGCTTCAAGAGTGAGGTCTTGGGGAGGAGTAATCGTTGTTTTTGCAATGACTTTTTCCCAGTCTTTGGCTCTAAGAGGTACTAGGTCTTTTAAGCTTTTAAGTTTACTGGTGCTGCCAGGCACTGGTTCTGCTTTTAATGCTTTTACTAAAGGTATTTGCTCATCAAATAGTGCATTAAGCTCCATCGTATGTTGCAAGTCTGTGACTTGTTTTCGGGAAAGTAGCTTATCTTGTTGTAGCCCTTCTAATACTCTAAAATCGGTGTCCTTTACACGCCAACCCGCTTGTAACAACTGCTCACATTTTTTAGAAGTAATCCCTGCCACATCTGCCAATAGATGCGCTTGCCCTTCTTCCATAATTTGTTGGAATATCGGTATTTCCTGTAGGGTCTTCTCCTCTGGTAGTAATTCATCAAAATCCTTGGGAATAGCAGCTTCTTCCCATTTTTTCTGTAGGCTATCAAATTGAGATTGGGTGATTTTATGTTGCCGTAGATGGGCGTTGATATATTCTTTTAACGGCATTTTTTTACCTGCGCATTTTGTAAAATCAATACCTGAAATGAGCTCCTTTATTACAGGATCAATAGTTTCACCTAACACATTTTGGATACGGTTATCCAGTTCTTTGGTTGCTAAAGCAACCACCTCATTCCAATGATGACTCCCTGCCTCCCGAAGTTGTTGAATGGTTTTATTGCCTTGGTTACGCAAGGCTATGGCTTTGCTTTTGGGATATAAGGTATCCACAATTTTGGCGGTGATATTTGCCGTAAGTTCGATACGATCTTCTGCTTTATGACTGATATCCCAAGTAATTGGATCTTGGTCTCGGGCATCTTTATAAGAATCGAATACTTCTTTATGACCAAGATGTACCTTGAAGAAAAACAAGTTGCATGCCATTGCCGATTCAAAGGCATCATCCTGTAAGACAATCTCAAAACTACCACTTTGATCTGTTAGAGCAGAGGTTGCAATATGTGTATTGGTATTTTCTTCCCAAAGTGCTACCTCAGCATCTTTAAGATTTCGACCCAAACGATCTACTACAGAACCCTTAATACGCAATGATGGAGGTGCTACTTGTGGAGCTACTGGTATGGTTGGAAGGGCATACGTAATTTGCAGATCGATCACCGATTCTCTTGGAGCATCTTCATACCGCTCTGACTCCCCCAACAACACTCCAGCTGCATCATATACGCGAATCACAATATCTGCCCCACCACTTTCTCGACCTTCGATGATAAAATCTTCATCTTTATAGGTAATAGCATATTGTCCTAATGCATCTGTAACTACCCCCTTACCCAATTGGGTTTCTGGGGTGTTGGGATCTTGGTCGTGGGCAGTGATAGTAACATTAGGAATGGGTAGGTTGTTTTGGTTGGTGATGGTGCCAGTGAGTGTGTATGTGTGCATAGTTTTGAGTTGAGTTTATTTGTGTCGTTTTATGTTTATAGTATTTCTGCTTTAGTAATCACACGGATTGCAAATCCGCGGTATCAGAGTTATGTTTTACTTTTATATCTTGTTTTTTACTCTTGCTGCCATTAGTTGCAAACTAGCGGGAGCAGAGTAACTGGCACCCCAAATCCAATAAATTTTTATGAAGAATTTTAACTGCTGCTCCTTGTGTATTGTAAGCAATCAGGGGTGGATTGATTTTGAGTTTTGTTGGGTTCATAGTTTTTTGATTAAATTTTTAGTATAAGTTCCTTTACTTTAATTTTTTCTCTGTATTCTAATTCTCAGTTAAGAACCAGTGGTATGGGCAGCTGCAAAGTTGCAAACTTCGCAGAGCTAGGATTTACAAGTCTTTTAGATCCAGTTTACATTCTACGCCCATTTGGAATTGACAAATGAAAATGGTTTGATTTATCTCTAAATAATCCATCAATATATACTCCTCTTTTTCTAGCTTTTTCTACAGCTGTTTTAACTCTATTTCTCGTATTGGGATCTTTAATGTGTCTAATTTGTTCTTCTACATTTGATGCTGGAATTTGATCCGCAGATGCTTCCATAAATGGTTCTCGCATATTCTTTCTTTGCTCAGTTGGACTTAGGATACTTGAAGCATTATCGAGAACATCATAGTCTTTTTGGTAACTTTTAACTTTAGCATCTTCCTGCATTTTAGCTTGACTTCCAGTTCTGGATAACCTAGGAAGACCTATCGCATAATGTCCTTTAGGTAAATCTCCTAATAACGCTTCTAATGCTAATAGCGACGATTCAGGATTTCTTTCGGAAATAATGTGCCCTGCATATCTTGAAATATCAACAGCATTCAAATCCTTATGAAGACTTCTATCGTTTCCGTGTCTGAAAAGACTTATTATAGTCATTTTTTCTCCTCTTGAAACGTTTTGATTAACTAAACTAGAAACTACATTCACTATCTTTGCGGTACCAGGAGCGATATTAAAAGTTCTCTCATTGCCAGATTTCATTGCCATTGTCACATTACCAACAGAGCCAAATCCAGTATAACTAGATAGTGAATGAAGATTTCTTTCTACTGAACTACTTGCAACAACGTTTTTATCTTCATTAATTCTGGCTAAAACTCTCTGTGAATTTTTAGCAATTGGATGATTTTTTTTTAAATCGCTAACGGTGTTTAAAACTCCAAATAAAGGGTCCTGAATCCCATATTTAGAGGGATCTGTCATCAAATCAAATAAAATATCTTCTGTTATTTCATCATCAACACCAAACAAAGGATCAGTTATGTTATACTCTTTAGGATTCATTAATATATCAAGTGGATCACTTGAAGGTTGCTTTCCTTTTTTATCAGAAAATTTAATTGGATTATTTATTGAATAATTATAAATATTCATCCCTCCTTCAACCCCAATTGGATCAGCACTCAACCACCTCCCCAACCAAGATAAATAATACCGTGCAGAGTGATAATTTAAACCACTTTCACTATCCCGTTCCATACCCGTATAGCGGTAGCGTTTGGCGGTGGTTTCTATAGTTGAGTTTTTAGCGTGGTAGGCTACAGTGCCGTAAGGATGATATTCTTCGTAAGAAATAATTTTTGGATCATCGTCATCATTCATTTCTAAACCTACAGAGCCCAGGTGGTTGCTGTATTGGTAGCGGTACTTTGTACCAGTTGTTAGTTGTTGGTTATTAGTTGATAGTATATCATCAATTAATAATACACGTTGGTCATTCAGCATTAAGTGATGGGTTTCTATTTCTTCTTCAACTATATTGTTTTTCCATCTGCGATAGACTTCCATTCCACCCAGATAGAGGCGTTCTTCGGTAATACCTCCGGGTTTTTCAATGACTTTTCGGCTACGGTCTAATTGGCTATCGTATTGGTAATAGGCGTTTCCACCACCACCTAAATGGATTTGAGATACCCGGTCAATATAATCCCATTTTGGTAAGTATTCGTCCGGAGTATTATTATAATTGAGCATACTGCCGTGTGCATTATAGTTGTAAGTAATTCGACTACTGCCTACTTCTGTGCCTTCCAAACGGTTGCTATTTTCAGCATAGTAGTAGTTACGTTTCCAACGTTCGCTAGTACCGCTTTTATGACACATTTGTTTGATATTGCCTACAGCATCGTACTGATAGGTTTGGGTATAGTTACGTAGGGTTTTATCCGTAATGGCAAAACTACTTTCTATGGGTTTTGGTTCTTTGGCATTAGGAGCGGTGTTAAAGGTTTTATTTTCACGCCCTTTTGCTTTAACCAATCGGTTTAATGCATCATAGGTATATTGGCTTTTAGGCTCTACTTGCTGATTTTTAAAAAACACCGGTTCGTAAGCGTCATCTTCTATTTCTGTGATATTACCAACCGCATCATAGGTATAATAGAGGTTTTGTAATACATTAACATCGGATAAATTAGAAGGGGTAGTGGGTAATTTTTTGTTATCCGCTCGTTTTGTTGTTCGTAACTGTACTAACCTAAAATTTTTAGGATGGTACTGATATTTGGTAGTGGTGTTATTCCCAAGTTTTAAAAGAGTTCGTTGTCCTTTTTCATCATAGGTTACTTTTTGTATAGCTTCAATGGATTTTCCGTCTTCGTAGGTGTTCCCTGCAATCTTTGCTCCTGTGATTTGTACTTCAGATTGTAATACACCACGTTCGTTATAACTCGGTTTATAGACAGCTACGCGATCGGCACTTCTATGCCAGTTGTATAATAAAGTCATCCGGTTAAGCGCATCGTATTGGGTTTTAAGGGTGAAAAATTCCTCTTCCAATGGCACGGATTGCGACCAATCGATGATTTCAGTTTTCTTAAGCTTGGGGAGCTGCCGGGTATTTTCTAAGGGATTCCCTTTAAAATCAAAAATGGCATTAATGATTAACCCACTGGAATCATAATGTTGATATGATTGCCCTTTAAGATTTTTTAGAATGGCATCTGCTTCAGAAAGCGATTCTCCGTAGACTAATTTTTCAATCAAATGAGTATTTGCATTTCCTTCTTTTTTCAACCATTGTTCTGTAGGGCGCTGTAGCGCATCGTAATTGGTACTAAAGGTTTGCGCTTTACTATCCCAACTGCATATCAGATTTTCCGCTACGTTAGTTAATGACCAGCGTTCGCCGGCGTCCATACTTTTTTCATAGATACGATGCCCCAACATATCATAACCATATTGCATTACCGGATTGCCCCGAGCATCTAAAATCTTACGGACATTGCCTTCTAGATCCAAATCGATCAAAGTAGCGTAATACTCATCTGCTGCAGAACTGTCAATAAAGTCTCCTTGATTATTGGTTTGATAGGTACGATTATGTTCGATGCTTAGTATGGGTCTGCCTAACGTATCTAAATGCAGCACAGTAGGAGTGTTACGATGTAAAAAAGCACTTTTTGCTGCTTCTATTTGGGCTGACGAAGTAGAATATAGCTGATCTTGATACCATTCACCTTCTTCCACGCAATCATTTTGATCATATTGGTATTGTTCCCAGACATTAAATGTCATTTTAGTCATTGTGCCATCTGGAAAATCCGTTTTGATATTGCGACCCAGCGCATCATAATATAAAATAGGCGTCACCCCACGTTCTACCAATTCTTTATGATCTTCGTAGAATGGATTTACCGAAAAATATGGTTCGTATTGTTTTACCGGGTTCCCTTTATTATTAAGCACCGTACGACCGTTTCCGATCCAACGTATATTTTCCTCAGTATCCACTGTTTCCAGTGTGTATTCGCAATTTGGTTTGATTAGGAGTTGCAATGCTTCCCCAGGTTCGGCTTGTGTTTTTTGCATCGCGACATTACCCAATCCATCGGAATATTCAAAACTTAGTTGTAACGAACTTTTATCTGTATTTGAGTCATTAAGAATGTCTTGATGATGCCGTTCTCTAACAATGCTCGCCACCGTGATTGGAATATATTTGGTTAGCGCACAAGGTGCTTCGTTTCTCACTTGTTGTTCTTGCAGTAACTCGTAGGAGTTTTGATAACGGTCAAAATCATACACAAAGCGAGTAGTGGCGTTTTGCAATAATTTTGCTGCTTCCTTTCGTAAAATATAGGTATCGGATAACGAAAAATAGTTTTTGATCTGATCGCTTTCTGCTTCGGTGGTGTATTCTCTAAGATCGTTTAAATTATCCGCTTCCGTACCTTTTCCTAAAACTGCCATTGCTTTAACCAATCCCAATTCATCCATCAAAACTTCGCTATAATTGTGATTACTATCCTTTATACGAATTGGACTTAGTGTTCTAAAATTGAATTGCTCAATTTCCGTACGATTTTCTAAGGCATCTATCGTTACCTCGGGAAAAAGAAAATAATTTTTGTAATATTCAAGTTTGGTAATGGTATCAAAAGGGCTATTGTAGGCTAATGGTGAATAGAATCTATTTTTAACATCGCTTAGTGATTCTCCATCTTTTTTATACATCGGATATCCCGATGGAATCCACCAAGTATTAGGTTCTAGTTCTACATATTTACCTTCATTTTCTAAAAGTGTTTTTGGGTCATTTATTTTTGTGCCGTAGGTCGTTTCCAGCATTTCTTTGGTAAACGCCAATTGGTAGGCTTCGTAAGGCATTCCGTGTGCTGCCATTTCACCCTTAGGAAGACCTTTGCTCAACTCTTTATCATAAAAAAGGGAAACGATATACTCAATCAGGCGATATCCCTTTTCATTATTTATAGTTTCATTGTACTTTTTTTCATTCCTTGAATCCTCAAAAATAAGGTCAAATGTATCTAATTGATATAATTTTGAAGCTGCCGGAAGGGGAATACCCTTCAATTCATAGGACTTAGTAGCTGCCGGTTGTCGTAAGCGATAATCTATATCGGTATCAATATCTTGCGTAAAGCTATTTTTGGTGTAGGTAATAAGGGTTTCTTTTTGCTTATTTGCTACTATTGTAAGATGTTCTAAGTAGGTTTCTTTTTCTCTTGGTCTGCTGTAGGTTAAATTATTTCCTTCGTTAATCAATGTGTTTACTCGCTCTGAATTTGCTCTTGGGTAAACTACAGAAGCTCTCTCTAATACATTACCTAAATCGTCAATTTTAGTATTTAGCGTATGGGCAATTCTGGCATCGGTATAGTCACGTTCGTACTGAAAAGTAATGGCTTCGCTTTCCGTATTTAAAAATACACCATATGTGTTAGTTGCGCGAGGCTGTAACCGTTGTACCTGGCAATTATGGGTAGCTACGGTGTACGGAATACCGTGTAATTCTTTATTCCCTTCAAAAGAAAAAACTTCCTGACGTAACATCATACCTTTACAGGATCGATGCGCTTCTCTTACTTCTTCCGAGGTCATTTCTTGATAATTCAGAATTTTATCTGCGGTCAACTTTCTACTATAATCCGGTATTTTTTCTTTGTCTAATCCTTCTATTAGATGATACCAGTATTCATCTTCAAATTGTTCTAATAGTTTTTTGTCAGAAAAAAAGGCTCCGGTATGAAACCAGGTTTTAGTTAACACAGGTGCCTGATATAATTTTTTTGATTTTTCAAGTTGGTTTCCTTCGTTATTGGCACTCCAGGTTCCGTATTTCTCCGTATCTAATTGCTCCACCCTACCAAATCCCCGAAATTCTCTTTCCTGATGATCGTAATATCCATTATGATAGGTGTAGCTGGTAGTAAATTGCACATCCGTAATTCGTTCCCTGATTATCATTTCGCTCACCACCTGAACCGGAAAAGAAAGTTTGGTTTTCCAGGGCGTTCCTTTGAGTTTATCCTGAATGTAAAAATGGGTGGAACTTTTATATTTGAAAGAAGTTTCTTTACCCATATTGTTCCGATATCCCACAAGTACGTGGGGCTTCTTGCTATTCATCAAATCAATATATCGCATCGGAGCATCTGCATATCCCGGCAAATCCGAAGACCATACAATGCACGAAGTTCCCGAACCTAATAAGTCAATCACTGATAATTTACTGTTGCTATCTATCGGGCAAAAAGAGTCAATTTCATAAGCATCGCTAAAAGCGTTTCCACTTAAATTAATAAAGGCTTTAAAGGTGTTTTGTCCTAAATAAATAATATCTGTCGCTCCCGTACCACTTACATCTGCCAAGTGTAAATATTTCGGATTAAATAGTTCCGGGTGGTCAAAATAGGGTGCATTGCCCATTTCGATTTTAGCGCTAAAATTTCCATACCCTTTATTTGCCCAATAGCAGACTTCACCGTTCTTAATACGTACGATATCCGTGAGTCCATCCCCGGAAAAATCAGCTAAAAAGATACTTTGTTCCTGATCAGCAAAAACTATGGCTGGACCTAAATTTTCATCATAAGGTTTAGCTGTTTGATTAGCAGGATGGTGTCCCTTTTTTCCTTTGGACGCATACCAGGAAAAAACGTTCTCTTCGGTCATTACGATATCATGCTGTCCATCTCCTGTTACATCTAATAGTCTGGTTTGAGGATCTTGTAAATTAAGGTTTGCGATTTCTTTAAAAGGCTGAAAAGGTTTCCAATCTTCATTTTCAGTAAGTTCAAAGTAACCTTGTACCGCTCTATTATTGACCACAATTTGTTTTTGTCCGTTAGATTCCAAATCCTGAAGGCTTAAACTTCCGTTAGAAAGTCCGCTAAACGATGGTCGTGGAGCTACTTTTCTGGCAGGAGCAAATGTAACTTTACCATTCTCTTGAGTGTCTCCATAATTTGATTTGTAATACCAACCTTGTCCTTGTTCGGTTAGAATCCCTGAAATTCCTTCACCGTAAAGATCTGCCCATTGGTAATTATTGGTTAAGCCTACTGGAGCATTAAAGATGCTTTCAGTGTCCACTTTTTTTATTTCAGTATTCCATTGTAGTTCCTGATATTCGAACTCAATAGGAGGAAGTACTTTTTTGAAATACGTTTCCCCTTTTCGAATAAAGCCGCACTGTGTTATTGATTTTAGATAAGTTACTTCGGTTCGGATGGAATTTTGCTCCTCAATAGGATGGTGCAGATCAAGAGATCTAACTAAATAATTGATTCCAAACTTTTCCGGGTTCTCCAAAAACTGGTTTTCCTCCTCAAAATGATGGAACATTAACACTCGCTCACAAAGACGATTTGTCCTGATTTCAAAACCTGAACGGTAGGAGGAAAAAGCATCTTTTCGGTACTTCCAAGGTGTTTCTTCTATTTCCAGATGAGGTTGCTTTTCATTAGAATGTTCCCCATAATCAAAAACCATTTCAAAGAGAAATATGCCTTCAGGTATTCTTGGATGATAAGGATTATCGTTTTCATTTTTTCTTACAGCGTAATACGGTATTAAATTTCCATATTTCACTCTTTTAATATATTGGTTGGTAAATGCCGCAATTCCTTCTTTTCTATTTTTTTCAAAAATCGCATCGGGAACATTTTCCAAATTCTCCAATTTATACTCATAAATCAAACAATTCCCTCTATCATCATAACTTAACTCCGGAAGCCATTGAAAAATTTGAGTCTCATTTTCAGGATTATATATTCTTGTCGCATTACTTCTCCCAAAAATAGTTGTGACATTTTCACGTGTTGTAACTCGCCAGTAATCCATTTTATTCTGATGTGTAATATGCTCGATACGTGAAAAACCTTGTTCTATACGAGGTCTATATCGCTGTACTTGATATCCCTCAAATTGTTTGCTATCATTTTTCCATTTCCCGTTTTGATCTTCAATAAGATTTGGGACTAAATCTTCTGCTCCGGAGAACATAAACACATCTTCATCCGTATATTGTGGAATTTTTTTATCTGTTTTTCTTTGAATAGAAGGAAGTCCAATAGACCAACCCAAACCAAAAGGACTATTTCCACCACCGCTGTTATAACTTAAAACTAAAGAGGGACTAAAACCATGCCGCCCCGGAGTTGCTGGTAGAGGAATACTAAAAGAAGCTGTACCATTTGCAGCATTTACCTCAAACTTTTCATCTATACCTTTGAGTGCGCCACCACCTTTTGGGAGCTCTATTTTAGGCATTTCTACAGTATTGGATTTTGTGGTATTCTCTTTGGCAAGAGAAGCTATAGTAGTAGAATTACCTTTCTGAGCCTGACTAATACTCTCTTGATTTTTTGTATCCATAATTTTTGTGATTTTTATTAGGATGGCAGTTGGATAAAAACTATTATATATAGGTTAATTATTACTTTTATAGTTTATTTTTCTTCTTTATAAAATATATAAAATCTTAATTTTTTATAGAACAGCATAAATATATATAAGAGTATTCTCAAAAATCAGTCAATTGATATCAGAAATCAGTCAAGCCTTGAAAAGCCTTATTATTCCTATATATGATTATTAAAAAAACTATGATAAAGATTCAATTATTTGATAAACAATGAGTTTATATAATTAAAGAAAGGTTTAGATAAGAAAAAAATAAGTATTTTAAACTAAAATTTCAATCTCAAAAATCATATGAATTCATCAATCATTAAAAACCAATATGATAAAATTGTTTCATTAGGGTCAGACTCGAATACTATTAAAAATGAACTAAAAAGGATAAAGCTGTTTAATTCGTTTTGCTATTTGTGGTATACGGTTGCTTGCTTACTAATATTAGGTAGAATGATTAAATATCAAATATTGATAGATTTTGATATTACCATTCACCTAATTTTCATAGTTATAATATTTTGTACTCAAATTATACATGCTTATGGTTATTATAAATTATCCCATTCTCTCTTTATCATATTGCTTCTCATAGCGATTTATAGCTTTTGTAATTATATGGTTCCTGGGAAAATGAGAGAGTTTTATTTTTTATTAATACCGCCTGTAACTCTAATTTTTATAGATAATAAATTTTTAAAGTACATTTTTGTAGTACTTGCTTTTATCTGCTTTTCTGTTCCAAATTTAATATATGGGTACTATGATTTTTGGAGTTTTAATGATCCTACTCAATCCTTCTTATTCTTTAGTATTTTTATTGTTGTAGATTATTTTAAAAGGACAAATAAAAAAAATGAGGATGCTTTAGCAATAAAAACTAGTGAGTTAGAAAAAATTAATAAATATCAATCTCAGTTTTTTATTAATATTTCTCATGAAATAAGAACACCGCTAACACTTATAAAAGGGCAAATAGAAGAGTTAAAAACTTTTTACGCTTCTGAACCTCAACTAGAAGAAATTGAACAAAAGCTTAATCGCCAGGTCAATCAAATAAAATCTATGGTAGATGATGTTCTAGATTCAGCAAAAATGAAATCTTCAGATTTTGAACTGAATCTAAAACAAATTAACCTTTCAGAACTAATTAACAGTACTTATATGTCTTTTGAGACAAACTTCAAATTAAAGAACATAGTATTTGAATTAGTGACTTCTGATAAAAATTATAAAATACAAGCCGATTCAAATTATTTAAAAAGAGCCATAAATAATTTGGTTGTAAATGCACTTAAATACACAGATAAAGGAGGAAAGGTATCTATTGAATTGATACAGAATGAAAATGATTTAATTATTTCAATTTGTGATAATGGAATTGGTATTGGCAAAGAAGATATTGATAAGATTTGTAATCAATTTTATCAGGTAGATAATGATATTAATAGATCAGGAGGAAGTGGAATAGGGCTTTCTTTTACCAAGGAAATTATAGAATTACATAGAGGAAAACTTAAAATAAAGAGCGAACCTAGCAAAGGGAGTAGGTTTGACATTGTTTTCCCTATAGAAGATTGTGTGATAATTAAAAAAGAAACCCATAAGCTAGTAATTAAAAAAGAATCAAGCCCTACAAAAATTTCGAAAATAAAGAGTGCAAAAAAAAT
Source organism: uncultured Cellulophaga sp. (assembly GCA_947491225.1). Taxonomy (GTDB): domain Bacteria; phylum Bacteroidota; class Bacteroidia; order Flavobacteriales; family Flavobacteriaceae; genus Cellulophaga. The sequence continues at coordinate 26,673 of CANLIE010000025.1, read as the reverse complement.
CCTAGTTGTTGATGATAATAGGGAAATGAGACAATACCTAGTCAACATTTTAGAGGAGTACAATTGTCTAGAAGCGGAGCATGGGTTAGAAGCATTAGAACTGTTAGAGCAGCATAAAGTAGATTTTGTTATTACCGACTATATGATGCCCAAAATGGATGGTCACGATTTTATAAAAATATTAAAAGAAAAAAAATATCAAATGCCCATTTTAATGTTGACCGCGCGAAGCGATAAAGAAAGTAGGTTGAATAGTTTTAGGTTAGGTATTGATGATTATCTAAACAAACCTTTTGATAGAGATGAATTGTTAATTCGTGTTGAAAATGCACTAAACAATCACCTCACTAGAATAAATTATATAGACAAAGAGGAAATAACCACCGAAGAGGTTGAGAAAGCGCAAGAATGGATAGAACAAGTTGAACAATATATTTTTCAAGAATGTTCAAGTCAGAACTTTAAACAGATTGATATTGCAAAACAGTTTAATATCTCTGAAAGTAGCTTGTACAGAAAAATTAAATCTTCTAGGGGTAAAACTCCCAATCAATTCATAACAGAAATGAAGCTTCAAAAAGCTCGTGAAATAATTGAAAATGATCCTGAAGTATCTTTAAAAAGATTATCACTTGAAGTTGGATTTAAGCATAACCACTATTTTTCTAAAATGTATTTTAAACGCTTCGGAAATAAACCTTGGAATGAAGATTAAATAAATATTTTAGTTCTTTTTTTTTACTTAAACTTAGGTTATGCGTTAGAATAGTTAAAAAGAGAAATGGGATTATTAATTTATCAAAAGTAAAATCTAATGCAATGCTTAGAGGTGTATATGGTTGAAGTTGGTACTTTACAGCTTTTCGGATAAACTAAAAGATTATTGCACTTACAGCAATTTGGTAAATAGTGCATAGTGTTGTCTTTTTTGTTGTCAGATGACAAATGCACAGGCACTTAGGAATTTTATTTTTTTAGAAAACCCCCAGTAAAACTGAGGGTTTGTTATGGTATTTCTTAGTAGCGGGAACTGGACTCGAACCAGTGACCTTCGGGTTATGAGCCCGACGAGCTACCTACTGCTCTATCCCGCGATTTTGGAATCCTAAATAATCAACTTAGCTTTTAACTTTCGGATCATAATACCGACTGAATTATTTTGGACTGCAAAGATACAACCTTTTTAGGAAAAGCCAAATCAAAATCAAAATAATTCTAAAAAAATCATTGCATTCAATTATTAAGTAATTAAAAATGCCATAATGTTAACTATTCTAGAAAATCTTACTATTTTGTAAAGATTTTAAATATAAATTACCACTTAACATATACTTCTATGGATAACTATGGTTGGCTTTCAATTTTACCTTCAGTAATAGCAATTGTGTTGGCACTTAAGACTAAACAAGTCTATATAGCTTTGCTTTTTGGAATCTGGTTTTCATGGGTTATAATGAACGATTGGAATTTTTTAACAGGAACTCTTGCTACTATAGAGGGTATGGTAAATGTTTTTAAATCACCTGGAAATACAAGAACAATTATGTTTAGTGCTTTGGTAGGTGCTTTGCTTTTATTTATTCAATATTCAAGAGGAGTAGAAGGGTTTATTAATCAGCTAAATAAAGTAATAGCTTATTTTGAAAAAAAACAAAAGGGATATAGTAGGGTAGTAGTGCAATTGTTGGCTTTGGTAACGGGTATTTTACTGTTTGTGGAAACTAGCATAAGTTCATTAACGGTAGGTACGCTTTATCGTCCTGTTTTTGATAAACTTAAAATTCCAAGAGAAAAGTTAGCTTATATTGCCGATTCTAGTTCTGCACCATCATCAATTTTAATTCCTTTTAACGCTTGGGGTGCTTTTATAATGGGACTGTTGGTAACGCAAGGTCTTGATAATCCATTTGCGTTAATGCTATCTTCAATTGGTTATAATTTCTATCCAATATTGGCAATAGCTATTGTTATCATTGTTATTTTGTTTAAAAAAGATATTGGTCCAATGGCCAAAGCAGAAAAAAGGACAAGAGAAACAGGTGAGTTATTAAATAAAAACTCCAAGCCAATGTTATCTAGCGAGATTACTTCCTTGCCACCAAAAGAAGGTATTAAGGCAAAAGCATATAATATGATTATTCCTTTGGCAACAATGGTGTTTATGATGCCTGTTAATTTAATCTATACAGGATGGGATGCTGTAAAAAAATCAACATCTTTTTCAGATCATCTTTTTCAGGCTATTGGACAAGGTTCTGGCTCATCTTCTGTATTGTATGCTGTATTAACGGCAATTCTAGTGGCTATGGTAATGTATAGGTCACAAAAAATGATGAAGACTAAAGAAATGATAAATTTAACCTTAAAAGGTATTAGCGAATTAATGCCTTTAGCATTACTTATGTTGTTAGCTTTTGCTATTGGTGATGCTTGTAACCAGATGGGAACAGGAGAATTTGTGGCAAATTGGTCTAAGGATTGGTTGTCAGTAGAATTTTTACCAGCCATAATATTTATTATTAGCTCTTTTATAGCATTTTCTACGGGTACTTCATGGGGCACTTTTGCAATTATGATGGCAATTGCAATACCTATGGCAGAAGTGCATCAAGCACCAATTACCTTAGTAATTGCCGCTACTTTGGGTGGTGGAATTTTTGGGGATCATTGTTCGCCAATTTCTGATACTTCCATAATATCGTCAATGGCATCTGCTAGTGATCATATAGATCATGTAAATACACAATTGCCATATGCTTTAATTGGTGGCGTAATAACTACCATCTTATACGTAATTTTAGGTTTTCTTATATAGCAAAGTCACGTAATAAGTTACCTTTGCATTTTAAATGAAATAATAAAATGACCCATAAAGCAGGATTTGTAAATATTATAGGAAACCCAAATGTGGGTAAATCTACTTTAATGAATGCCTTTGTGGGCGAAAAATTATCCATAATTACCTCTAAGGCACAAACAACAAGACATCGGATTTTAGGTATTGTCAATGGGGATGATTTTCAGGTAATACTTTCAGATACGCCAGGAATTATAAAGCCAGCATATGAGCTGCAAAGTTCAATGATGGATTTTGTAAAGACAGCTTTTGAAGATGCAGATATTCTAATCTATATGGTAGAAATAGGAGAGAAAGCATTAAAGGATGAGGCTTTTTTTAATAAGTTGAAAAATACAAAAATACCCATACTCTTATTGCTAAATAAAATTGATGCTTCTGAGCAAGAAGTACTGGAAACACAAGTGCAATATTGGCAAGAACAATTGCCAACGGCAGAAATTCATCCAATTTCTGCTTTAATGAACTTTAATGTAAAAGAAGTTTTTCTTAGAATTATAGAATTGCTTCCAGAATCCCATCCGTATTACCCTAAAGACCAACTAACAGATAAGCCAGAACGTTTTTTTGTTAATGAAACCATAAGGGAAAAAATATTGCAATTTTATAAAAAAGAAGTTCCTTATGCTGTAGAAATAGATACAGAAGAATTTTTTGAAGATGAAGAAATTATTAGAATGCGTTCTGTAATTATGGTAGAAAGAGATTCTCAAAAAGGAATTATAATTGGTCATAAAGGAGCAGCTTTAAAAAGAGTAGGGGTTGAAGCTCGTAAAGACTTAGAGAAGTTCTTTGACAAGCAGGTGCATTTAGAACTCTATGTTAAAGTAAATAAGAACTGGAGAAGCAATGCCAACCAATTAAAACGTTTTGGGTATAATAAAGGTTGATTAAGCTAATTTAACGTTTGTTTCATAAATGTATAAAGCTCATTCATTTGTGGTTTTCCTTTTTGTTTGCCTATTCTGCCAAAAACATATAAAGCACCCCAAATAAATGTCATAAGTAGGATTATGAACATTTGTAAATAGTAAGGTTTGCCTAATGACCAGTTAGAATATCCCCAGACGGTAAAAATTAAGAATATAATTCCAATACCAAAATGGATGAACATAAAGAAAGTCCAAAGCGAAGGATTGGGACCAAAAACACCATAAATTTTACAAGAAGCATTACTTATGTCATTTACTTCTAAATGAAGTTGAGGAGACCAAAAATGTCTGTCTTTTATATTAATTTTTAAGAAAATATGTTCGTCTAATCGCTTACAAATAATAGAATTACTATTGATTTTTTCAAACTTATCTAGAATTTTATCACTGGATTCGTTTAATTCTATTTGAAACCTAGGTCTCAATATTATATCATTAGGTAATGTTTTCATTGTGTAAATAGATAGTAAACAAAAAGATACTGCTTTTCTTCGGATATTAATAGTACTTTTGCAAAAAATAAAAGAATGAGTGCTATTGTTGCTATTGTTGGAAGGCCAAATGTAGGAAAATCAACTTTTTTTAATAGATTAATTCAACGTAGAGAAGCTATTGTAGATGCAGTTAGTGGTGTTACAAGAGATCGTCATTACGGAAAGAGTGATTGGAATGGAGTAGAATTCTCTTTAATTGATACAGGAGGATATGTTTTGGGTAGTGAAGATGTTTTTGAAGCAGAAATAGACAAACAAGTAGAACTCGCCATTGATGAGGCTGATGCCATTATTTTTATGGTTGATGTGGAATCTGGAGTAACAGGTATGGATGAAGATGTTGCTAAACTGTTACGAAGAGTAAATAAACCAATATTTTTAGTAGTCAATAAAGTAGATAATGCTAAAAGAGCAGAAGATGCTGTTGAGTTTTACTCACTTGGTCTGGGAGAATATTTTACCATTGCAAGTATAAATGGTAGTGGTACAGGAGATTTATTAGATGAGCTTGTAAAAGTACTACCAGAAAAGGAAAAAGAAGAAGATAATTTACCAAGGTTTGCTGTTGTTGGTAGACCCAATGCAGGTAAATCTTCATTTATAAATGCTTTAATTGGAGAAGAAAGGTATATTGTAACAGATGTTGCTGGTACTACCAGAGATAGTATAGATACAAAGTACAATAGATTTGGATTTGAATTTAATTTGGTAGATACTGCGGGCATTCGTAGAAAATCTAAAGTAAAGGAAGATTTAGAATTTTATTCTGTGATGCGTTCTATAAGAGCAATTGAGCACGCAGATGTTTGTATTTTAATGTTAGATGCAACTCGTGGTTTTGATGGCCAGGTAGAAAACATTTTCTGGCTAGCACAACGCAATAATAAGGGAATTGTTATATTGGTAAATAAGTGGGACTTAGTAGAAGATAAAGAAACCAATACTATTAAGAATTATACAACTAGAATAAAGCAAGCTATAGAGCCTTTTACAGATGTACCAATTATTTTTATATCAGTACTTACTAAGCAACGTATATTTAAAGCTATAGAAACAGCTGTTGAGGTCTACAATAATAGAGCTAAAAAAATACAGACACGTAAGTTTAATGACGTAATGTTGCCTATTATAGAAAACAATCCGCCACCTGCTTATAAAGGTAAATTTGTTAAAATTAAATTTTGTACACAATTACCCACGCCATATCCACAATTTGCCTTTTTCTGTAATTTGCCACAATACGTACGCGATCCGTATAAACGATTTTTAGAAAATAAATTAAGAGAAAATTTTAATTTTGAAGGTGTTCCAATCTCTGTCTTTATGCGTAAAAAATAGTTCTTATATACCTTTTTTATTACAATAAATTACAAGTGCATTTTAAATTTATTTTTGGGTTTTGTATAGCTATTTCAAAAAATTAAGACTTTTTGTGATAATTATGTTTTTTTTTATGTTTTTTTTATGTTAACAAACATTTTGTTAAAACTATATTCGTGTTTTTTAATACAAGTTTAGTTTTATGAAAAAAATATTATTGGTTGTAATTATGCTTACTACTACTGTAGGTCTTTCCCAAACCAAGCAAAAACAGTTTAAAATATCAGGAACTTTAATGACTTCAGATGACAATGGATTATTGGAATCTGCTACGGTTTATCTTCAAAGGGTAAAAGATAGTTCATTAGTTACGTATACAATTACAAATCAAAAAGGAGAATTTACCTTAGAAGGCAAAACTTTCGACTCTAAGCTTAACTTGTTTATATCTTATATAGGGTATAAGACATATACTAAATCCCTTAGTATAGATAAGCCTATACAGAACTTAGGACAAGTTAGCTTATTGGTAGATGAAAATCTTTTAGATGAGGTTATTGTTAAGGCTACGGCACCAGTAACTGTAAAAAAAGACACATTAGAATTTAACGTTAACTCTTTTAAAACTAAGAAAGATGCCAATGTTGAAGATTTGCTTAAAAAATTACCAGGGGTAGAGGTAGATGAATCTGGTAAAATTACCGTAAACGGTAAAGACGTAAGTAATATTTATGTAAACGGGAAACCTTTCTTTGGAGATGATCCAACAATAACAACACGTAACCTTACTAAGGATATTATAGAGAAAGTACAAATTACAGATACGAAGACCAAGTCTGAAGCCTTTACAGGAGAGGAGTCGGAATCTGAAAATAAAACAATAAACCTAACCATTAAAGAGGATAAAAATAAAGGTGTTTTTGGTCGTGCTTCTGTAGGAGGTGGAACAGATGATCGTTATGAAGGTGCAGCAATGGTAAACTTTTTTGATAATGACCAACGTTTAAGCATTCTGCTAGGAGGTAATAATACCAATTCTTCAGGATTTAGTTTTGGAGAGATAGATAGAATGTATAATGGCAGGGGTAGAAGTTATGGAATTACAACTTCTAAGAATGCTGGTTTGAACTATGCTGATAAATTAAGTGATAAAGTTCAATTGTCTTCGGATTACTTTTATAGCGATAGTTATTCCGAAAATGATAATGCAAGTCAGAGAGAAAATATTTTGCCAGATTCTAGATATTTTACAGATGCAAATTCTAGTTATATAGCAGATAACTACAATCATAGAGCAAATGTTGAGTTAGAAATAGCATTAGATTCTACATTGCGTATAGATATAGAACCTTCTTTTTCTTCAAGAAAAAACAAGAATGTTTATGCTAGTGCAGAAGAGTCTAGAGATGATACAGATTTTGTAACAAATGAATCTACATCTAATTCTATTTCAGAAAGTAATAGCAATAATTTTGGTAACGCTCTAGATATTACCAAAAAAATAGGGTTAAAAGGCTCTTTTTTGCGAGTTAGTATTTACAATGATATAAATAAATCTACATCAGAGAATTTTTTAGACTCGCAAACTGAAATTTATGGTAATAACTCTGTATCAATACAAAGAAAACAATTTACAGACGGAAAAGAGGAATCAAATTCTTTAAGTACAGGTCTAACGTATAGAGTACCCATTGTTGGAAAAGAATTGTCTTTAGACCTCAGATATAGATATAGAACAGATAAACAAGAAGATGTTAAAAGTACATTTGATTTTAATGATGGTTCACAGAGTTTTAGTGACTTTAATGTTGCGTTAAGTACTGATTTTGAATACAGAAACTCTAGAAGTATGCCAGGGTTAAGGTTAAACTACCGTAAAGATAAATTTAGTTTTAACCTTAGTGGCAATTATATTTTTAGAACACTAGAAAATAAAGATGCACTTAGGCCAGAACTTAATTTGAAAAGAAATTTTGAAGCTGCAGAAATGTATACTAGCTTAAATTATAGGTTTAATGCTAAATCACGTTTATTTATGCGTTACTCTTTAAATAATAATACACCAAACCTAAGAGAGTTACAACCTTTTGAAGATGTAAGTGATCCATTAAATACTGTTATAGGTAATCCAAGCTTAGAGCCAACAACAAATCATAGATTAAACGTAGGTTATAATATTGATGATTTTCAAAAAGGATTATCTATTTGGTCTTATGCAAGTTTAAATGTTGATAAAAACCAAGTTGTTTCTAAAACTACTATTGATGAAAACTTTGTAAGAAATACAACTTATACAAATGTAAACGGTGGTTATAGTGCAAGAGGTAGTGCATCTGTTGGTAAAACAAAAAGATTAGATACAATAAGAACGTTAAAGTTTGATTTTGGGTTATCTGGTAATGTAAATAAGTCTATCAATTTTAATAATGGAGTTAAATATAGTGCAACAAATACGTCATTAAACCCTTCTTTAGAATTAACGTTTAATTGGAAAGATGTAATGGAGATTGCACCTAAATATTCGGTTTCTTTCACAGAAAATAGGTTTGATTTAGATCAGTTTAATAATCAGAATTTTAAATACCAAACTTTAGGTATTAGAACATCTACTTTTGTTCCTAAAAAATTAGAATGGCGTAATGATGTTAATTATACATACAACCCAAATGTAGGACCTGGTTTTCAAAAAAGTGCCTGGTTTTGGAATACTACACTAGCATATTCAATATTAAAAGATAAAGGAATAGTATCTATAAAGGCATACGATTTACTAAACCAAAATACAAATGTAAGACGTATAGCTACAGGTAACTATATACAGGATAGTCAAAGTACAGTATTACAACGTTATTTTATGCTAAGCTTTAGTTGGAAATTTAATAGCCTTGGTAGTGGAGCTATGCCAGAACAAAGAAGACGTAGATCTTATCGTTATTATGGATAACAATATCATAATATAAGTTAATATAATAAAATTACCCTTATTTGTTAAGGGTAATTTTTGTATAATAGACTAGTGTTACCAGCCACCAGACGCACCGCCACCGCCAAAGCTTCCGCCACCAAATCCTCCTCCAAAACCACCACCAAAGTTGCCACTTCCTCCAAATCCTCCACTGCTAGATCCTCCACGACCAAGATTACTTAAAATTATAATATCTAATAAGTCTATACCTGTAGATCTTGTTCCTCTGTTGTTGCCTTTTCCGTTACCATTTTTTCTGTTTCTACTAGAAAGTATAATAATGATGATAAAGAATATAATGAAAGGTAGAAATGATTTTATGGATAATCCTTCATTTGAAAAAGACCTATCTTCTTTAAATTCTCCATTTAAAACTTTAAAAATGGCATCAGAACCACTATTCAATCCGCCATAGTAATCTGCTTGTTTAAATTTAGGAATAATTACGGTTTCTATTATTCTACGAGACAAGGCATCTGTTAATCCACCTTCAACACCATAGCCAGTATTTATGGCAATTTTTCTATCTTCTTTAGCTAAAAGAATTAATATTCCATTATTTTTTCCGTCTTGTCCTATACCCCATTTTTCTCCCCATTGCGCACCAACATACTTTATTTCTTGTCCTTGAGTAGAATTTATTATAGCAACTACTATTTGCGTAGAAGTACTATCAGAATAACGAATGAGTTTTTGTTCTAAATTATTCTTTTCTGTAGGAGACAAAAGAGAAACATAGTCGTAAACACTAGTTTGTTTTTTAGGTTTTTCTGGTATTTTAAATTGCGCGATAGAAAAATTTACACAAAATAAAAACAATAAAAAAATACTAGCCTTTGGATATTTCATTGCTTAATTCGTTGGTGTCGTTATGTAACCACGGAAAATGAGATTCCAGCTCTTTGCCAGCTCTTAGTATGCCGTTAACAATTCCTTGTTTAAAGTTTCCTTTTATAAATTCTGCTTGTATAATATCTTTGGTTGTATCCCAAAAATCTTTGGGAACAGCATTATTTATACCTTGATCTCCATAGATTACAAATTTTTTATCTAGTACTGCAATATAGATTAATACACCGTTCTCTGCTTTTGTATTGTCCATCTTTAAAAAATGAAAAACCTCTTTTGCTCGCTTGTAATGATCTATTTTGCTGGCAGGCTCTATGTGTACCCTAATTTCACCAGAAGTGTTTTTTTCTGCTTCTATTATGGCGGCAATTATTTCTTGTTCCTCCTTTGCAGTTAAAAAATCTTCAACCTTAGACATAGGGTTATTTTTTAAAATTAAAATCTACATCTGGTGCATTTTCTGACCCAGGCTTGGATTCAAAAAGTGCCAAAGGATCAAAATTAGCTATACTTGCTATAATGTTAGTGGGTATTTTTTGAATTTTTATGTTGTATTCGCCAGCCAAGTCATTAAACCTATTTCTTTCTACATTAATTCTATTTTCAGTACCTTCTAATTGAGATTGTAGTTCTAAGAAATTCTGATTGGCTTTAAGTTCTGGATAGCGTTCTACAGAAACTAGTAATTTATTTAACGCCCCACTTAAACCACTTTGAGCTTTGTTAAACTCAGCCAATTGATCTGGTGTAATATTAGAAGGGTCAATACTTATAGCTGTTGCTTTTGCTCTAGCCTCAATAACATCTTTAAGTGTTCCTCTTTCAAAATCTGCTGCTCCTTGTACGGTTTTTACTAGGTTGCCAATTAAATCACTTCTTCTTTGGTAAGAGCTTTCTACGTTTGCCCATTGTTTAGTAGCTTGTCCTTTCATTTCTACCAATGAGTTATTGGTATTAACATACCATGATCCTAAAAGTAGGGCAAGTACAATAATAATTAGTACGGGAATTAACCATTTTTTCATAATAGAGTGTTTAATTAATGTTTGTAATATAAGTTATAGTTGTTCTTTTATTTTAATGAGTTCTGTCTTTACATTTTCTAATTTTTGAATGATATCAAAATTAGAAAGTATTTTTTGCTTTTCTTCTTTTAAATGTGTTTTAGCGCCATCTAGAGTAAAGCCTCTCTCTTTTACTAGATGATATATTAGTTTTAAATTTTTAATGTCTTGGGGTGTAAATTTTCTATTGCCTTTTGCATTTTTTTTAGGTTTTAAAACATCAAACTCTTTTTCCCAAAAACGGATTAGAGAAGTATTTACGTTAAAAGCTCTGGCGACTTCGCCAATACCATAATATCTTTTTTCTGGGAGCTCTATATACATTAATCTAATGATTGATTTTCTTGTGATGCGTTTCTTAATAGATTTTCAAACTCTAAAGCGGAAAGATTTCCGTAGTAGAAATTAATAGGATTTATTTTATCACCATCTTTCCAAACTTCATAATGTAAGTGAGGTGCTTCAGATCTTCCTGTACTACCAACAAAGCCAATAAGATCGCCGCGTTTTACTTTTTGTCCTTGAGTTACATTATACCTACTTAAATGAGCGTATAAAGTAATATATCCATAGCCGTGGTCTATACGTATGTGTTTGCCGTAGCCTGAAGAACTATCATCTGCTCTGGTAACCATTCCATTTCCCGAAGCATAAATAGGAGTTCCTCTAGGAGCAGTAAAGTCCATTCCCCAATGCATTTTACGTACTTTAGTAAAAGGGTCAGATCGCCATCCATAGCCAGAAGCCATTCTTGTTAAGTCTTTATTACTAATAGGTTGTATAGCGGGTATTGCTTCTAAGAATTTTTCTTTTTCTTCTGCTAGTTTAGTTATTTCATCTAGTGATTTGGATTGTATAACCATTTGCTTTTGTATGATTTCTAAACGTTTTGTAGCATCTATAATCATTTCAGAATTATTAAAGCCTTCCAACGATTTGTACCTGTTTATACCCCCAAAGCCAGCACGTCTTTGTTCTTCAGGAATTGGATTTGCTTCAAAGTATAAACGATAAATGTTATTATCTCTATCTTCAATGTTAGCCAATACTTGTTCCATTTGTTCCATTTTTTTATTAAGTAACTCAAACTGAAACTCATAGTTGTGTAGTTCCCTTTGCAGAGAAAGTTCTTTTGGTGTATTTACTAAATTGGTGTTCAATAAAACAGTTAGACCTAAGAAACCAAGTATTGCAGCACCAAAAACCATTAAAATAATATTTCTATATTTTTTAGACTTTTTACGCTCTATCTTTCTATAAGATAGTGTGTCTGGATCATAATAATATTTTACTCGAGACATAAAGGGAATTTATCCTATTTTTGCACTTTTATTCCAACAAAACAAACAAATATAAAAATTGTTTTGCAGAAATAGTTAATTTTATCAAAAGCTTACCATTTTGCTATGAAATCTCAAGAAATAAGAACTCAATTTTTAGAATTTTTTCAAAATAAGTCACATAAAATTGTTTCTTCTGCCCCTATGGTCATAAAAGATGATCCTACTTTAATGTTCACTAATGCAGGAATGAACCAATTTAAAGAGTTCTTTTTGGGAAATACTGAAGTAAAAAATAAACGTGTAGTTGATACTCAAAAGTGTTTACGGGTTAGTGGTAAGCATAATGATTTAGAAGAGGTTGGTAAAGACACTTATCACCATACAATGTTTGAGATGTTGGGGAATTGGAGTTTTGGTGATTATTTTAAGGAAGAAGCCATTGCTTGGGCTTGGGAATTGTTGACTGATGTGCTTAAGGTAGATAAAAATAGTTTGTATGTAACTGTTTTTGAAGGTAGCAAGGATCAGGACAATCTAGATATGGATCAAGAGGCTTTAGATATATGGAGAAAAATAATACCAGAATCTCAAATTCTTTTTGGAAATAAAAAAGATAATTTTTGGGAGATGGGAGATCAAGGACCATGCGGACCTTGCTCGGAGATTCATATTGATATCAGATCTAGAGAAGATAAAGCAAAAGTTTCAGGAGTAGATTTGGTTAATATGGATCATCCACAGGTTGTAGAAATATGGAACTTGGTTTTTATGCAATACAACCGTAAGGCAAATGGAACTTTAGAAAGTTTACCTGCAAAACATGTAGATACAGGAATGGGATTTGAACGTTTGTGTATGGTATTGCAAGGGGTAAAATCTAATTATGACACAGATGTATTTACACCAATTATACGTGAGATAGAAACCATTACCAATTCTACGTATAATAAAGAAGAGAAAACAGATATAGCAATACGTGTTATTGCTGACCATATTAGAGCAGTTTCGTTTTCCATAGCAGATGGGCAACTACCAAGTAATACAGGAGCTGGTTATGTGATCCGTAGGATTTTAAGGCGTGCCATACGTTATGGATTTACCTTTTTAAACACCAAAGAACCTTTTATGTATAGATTGGTAAGTGTGTTGACTAAAACAATGGGCAAAGCTTTTCCTGAATTAAAGGAGCAAAAACAGTTAATAGAAAATGTAGTTAAGGAAGAAGAACATTCTTTTTTAAAGACCTTGGATCAAGGTTTGGTATTGTTGGATAGTGTTATTGATAATGCAAAGTCAAAAACCATTGATGGTAGAAAAGCATTTGAATTATATGATACGTATGGTTTTCCAATAGATTTAACGGCATTGATTTTAAATGAGCGTGGCTATGACTTAGATGAAAAGGGTTTTGAAGAGGCAATGCAGGAGCAAAAGAAAAGATCTAGATTGGCTTCTGAAATTTCAAAGGAAGATTGGAAAATTTTATTGAATGATACAGAGCAAGAGTTTATTGGGTATGATGCTCTAGAGACTAGTGTAAAGTTAGTAAAATATAGAAAAGTTACCTCTAAAAAAGAAGGAGAACAATTTCAATTGGTATTTAACCTTACTCCTTTTTATCCAGAAGGAGGTGGGCAAGTAGGAGATAAAGGTTATTTAGAAGCTCCAAACGGAGATGTGATCTACATTCTGGATACCAAAAAAGAGAATAATGAAATTATTCACTTTACAAAGAACTTGCCTAAAAATACAAGGGATACTTATAAGGCAATAGTAGATAAAAAACAACGACAAAGAACAGCATGTAACCATACTGCAACACATTTGTTACATCAGGCGTTGCGAGAAATTTTGGGAGAGCACGTAGAACAAAAAGGGTCAGCTGTACATTCCAAATATTTAAGATTTGATTTTTCTCATTTTTCTAAAGTAACAGTAGAACAATTAAGAGAGGTAGAAGATTTTGTAAATGCAAGGATTGAAGGTAATTTACCTTTGGAAGAAAAACGAAACATACCAATGCAACAAGCTATTGAAGAAGGAGCTATGGCTTTGTTTGGTGAAAAATACGGAGATACAGTAAGAGCAATTCGTTTTGGTAAATCCATTGAATTATGTGGAGGTACACACGTGCAAAACACAAATGAAATTTGGCATTTTAAAATAAGGTCAGAAGGTGCAGTTGCCTCTGGAATTAGAAGAATTGAAGCAATTACTTCAGATGGTGTTAAGGACTTTTATTTTGAGAGCAACCGTAGTCTGTATGAAATAAAAGAATTGTTGAATAATACTATAGATCCTGTAAAAGCAGTCTTGTCGTTGCAGGAAGAAAATAACAAGTTAAAGAAAGAAGTAGAACAATTACTAAAAGCTAAGGCTAAAAATCTAAAGGGAGATTTGCTAGCAGAACTTACAGAAGTAAATGGCATACAATTTCTGGCAAAAAAAGTAGATTTAGACCCTGCAGGAATTAAGGATTTATCTTTTGAAATGGGTAATAACTCTAAAAATATGTTCTTGCTTTTTGGAGCAGAAAACAATGGTAAGGCAACTTTGTCTTGTTATATTTCTAAAGAATTAACAGTTAATAAAGCATTAAATGCAGGAACCATAGTTCGTGAACTAGGTAAGTACATTCAAGGTGGTGGCGGTGGACAACCATTTTTTGCAACAGCTGGTGGGAAAAACCCAGAGGGTATTCCAGAAGCCTTGAAAAAAGTCATAACTTATATAAAATAGAAAGTAATTATGAAACTACAAACCCAGATACCACTTCAGGAAAGTACGTTTCAGATTAACTATTCTAGTAGTGTATTACTTTTGGGTTCTTGCTTTGCAGAAAACATAGGAGATAAGTTTTCGTATTTTAAATTTCAATCATTAACAAATCCGTTTGGAATATTGTTTCACCCAAAGGCAATTGAGAAGTTAATTGAGAATGCTATTTTAGGGAAACAATATGATGATAAAGATGTTTTTAAGCATTATGAGCGTTGGCATTGTTTTAATGCCCATTCTAGTTTAAGTGACGTTTCTAAAGAACAAGTTCTTAGAAAGTTAAATGTAGCTGTTAAGGAGACTAAACAGCAAATTAGGTTGGCTACGCATATTGTGATAACATTAGGAACTGCATGGGTTTATATGCATAAGAAATCAGGAGCTATTGTAGCCAATTGTCATAAAGTACCTCAAAAAGAATTTCATAAAAAAATATTATCAATTGCAGAAATAGAATCTAGTTTGTATAAAATAATGAAATTGGTACAATCTGTAAATTCTAATGTCAAGTTTATTTTTACTATTTCCCCAGTCAGACATATAAAAGATGGTTTTGTAGAAAATCAACGTAGTAAATCACATTTAATAACGGCAATGCATTCTGTTTTGAATAAGCTAAATTTAGAAGAGAATAAGGTATCATACTTTCCTAGTTATGAAATTATGATGGATGAGCTACGAGATTATCGTTTTTATGATATGGATATGTTACATCCCAATAGATTGGCAATTGATTATATATGGGAAAAGTTTTCTAATAGTTGGTTAACAAAAGAAGCAATAAGTACAGCAGAAAAAGTAGCGACAGTGCAAAAAGGGTTACACCATAGACCCTTTAATGCTAAATCTGCATCACATCAAAAATTTATTGCATCCTTGCAAGAAAAAATTACGTATCTTCAAAAAGAATATCCTTTTATGAAGTTTTAAATATGAAGAAAGTTTTACTAGGAATCATAATCATATTAATTGCCACACTTGTTTTTAAAACCTGTTCTGATACTAAAGAACAGAAAACCATTTTGCAAGAAAGTTCTATGCTTATTCAGCAACAAATACAAAATGTATCTAAATTAATTGTTACAGAGGGACATTTTGCTGAGGTATATAATTATCGTGATTCTCAATTGATTTTTGGAAGTTTACTAACAGCTTCCAAAAAAGCATTAGTGGTTGTAAATGCAGATGTAAATGTGGTTTATGATTTAAATGAAATTAAGTTTGAGGTTAATGAAGAAAACAAGGTTTTGCATATTATAAGTATTCCTGAGCCAGAAATACAATTGTATCCAGATTTTGAATATTATGATGTTACCGCAGATTATTTTTCTGAATTTGGTGCAGATGATTATAATAAGATTAAGAAGAATGTTACCGCTTCTTTACATAAAAAGATAGCAGAATCTTCCTTAAAGAAAAATGCTGAGAATAGACTAATTAGTGAGCTTTCTAAATTCTATATTTTAACAAATTCCTTGGGGTGGACTTTGCAGTATGGGGAAAAGCCCATACAGAGTATAGAAGAGTTAAATGTTGTAAGAGAAATAGGTTTGCAATAATCTTGTTCTATTGTGCAACCATACTCTTGTCTACCAATTCCAGCCCATCATCTATTAAATGACCAACCTTAGGATTATTCTGTTTTACATTTTCTAGGTGTGCTGTAATTTCATTAGCAAAGGCATTATCATTACTCGCACGGGCTAATTCATATAATTCAACGGATAATAACCAGTCTATTGGGTGGTTATTTTTAACTTCCTGAAAAACCTTGTTCCTAGAAATAGTAGTGTTTGTACCTTCTCTGAAATCTCGTACTTGTTTGTATAATTGTTCTAACTGTAATTTTGCTTGAGACTGTTTGGGTTTAATGGTTTCTTCAATAATACTATGTGATATTAGATTAAAACTATTTAAATCTGCAGGGCCATTAAAAGCAGATACTATTTGTTCGCCAATGGCCATATTGTATAAGCCCCATTCAGGTTTAAACAGTATTTTATCTTCGTGCGTAACCGTACAATTGTCAAGTGTAATAAGAACAATTTCTCCTTTAAGATTACGTGTGCCAGTGATAATTTTTCCTTCTACTTTAACTCCGCCTTCAAATTCTAAAGAAACAATTTCTGTTTCATAAATGTTGTATGCTTTTAAGTCGCGTGGACTCATATCTTCTATGGCTAAGTTAATTCCTTTTAATTTGCCAATTGGAGATCCAAAACCATCTGCGTGGTGTTTTGTGCTGTGTCCTACCAACTCTTTTTCTCTATAAGATAAAGCAGTGTTTCCTGTGGTTTGTATGTATGCTGGTTTTCTTTTATAGGTGATTACATTAGTGAAAACACCAGATATTTGTAATCCAGTACTAAGCTCAACAGTGCCCAATGCCTTAGATTCAATTAATTTTTTTAAACCATCTAATCCTCCTGTACGCAATGCCATAGTATTTGCAAATTCTTCTAATACTTGGCTTAAAAAAGCAAAGTCTGGCGTTGTAAAAAGTTGTGGTTGTGGTTGGGTAATATCAAAAGACGTATGAGCAGCCTCTATGGAGTATTTTAATTTTATAACTTTATCTGTCATACACCAAGCACTTTCCCCAATGGAAGAAAGTAATCCTGCACCATATATTTTTGGATTTTCTGGAGTTCCAATTAGACCATATTCAACAGTCCACCAGTGGAGGTTGCGTATTAGTGCCATTTCACTTGGTTTTCCCATATTTTTTTGTAGATCTTCTACCTGTTTTTCTGCCTTGTCAATTTCTTTTTGGTCAATACCAGAAGCTTCTTTTATAATTGATAAATGTCTAACAGCTTCATACAATTCATAATCCTTTCCACTAGAAATTGCTTTACAACCTATCTCTCCAAACCTTCTTAAATATTCAGCATATTCAGGGTTGGCAATAATTGGTGCGTGGCCTGCTCCTTCATGAATAATATCAGGTGCTGGTGTGTACTCTATGTGTTCTAATTGTCTAATATCTGATGCTATTACAAGAACATTATATGCTTGAAATTCCATAAATGCTGATGGTGGAATAAAACCATCTACAGCTACTGCTGCCCATCCAATTTCTTGTAAAATACGATTCATACCATACATATTTGGAATTTCTTCTATAGAAATACCAGTTTTTTTTAAACCATCTAGATATGATGTATGTGCAACTTTACTAAGATAATCTACATTTTTACGCATTACATAGCGCCATACAGCCTGATTTATAGGGGTGTAGTCATTATAAATTTGTGCCTTAATGTACTGTTTAAGGTGTTTAGGTAGCTTATCTAATATATGATTGCTCTCGTAAGACATAGCAAGTGCTGCTGTATTTTAAGTTATAGACAAATAAGTGGGTTAAAGATACAAAAATGAACAACAATTTTATCTTAAGGTTTGTTGAGTTTGGTATTAACTATTACTAATTGTTATTTGTATTAACTACAAAAAAAAACCGCTATTAACAGCGGTTTAATATATTTTATTTTGATGATATTTTAGGTGGATAGGCTTCCAATATTTGAGAAACAAATTCTCTTATTCGTTGTTCTTTCTTTTCAATATTACTCGTGTTGTATAGAGTGCCAATTCCCCTTCCTTGCCAAACCAATTCTTTGTTTTTGGCATCAATAAGATCAATGTATAAAGAACCTTCTGTACGGGTAGATACATTGTTTCCGTACATACCATGACCCCAATAATAAGGATTCCATCCCCAACCAAATTGGCCGCCCCAATAACTGTTATAAATGTCTACTCTCTCTCTTTCTTTTGTGAATATACTTATTAGAATGTCTGGATTTTTAGATTTAACGAATCCTCTGGAACTCATTTCAACATCTATTGCTTTAAGAATTCTTTTTTTGTCTATATCAGATATTTGTGCTTTATCTATACCAGTTTTATAAAAAGCATATGTTTTATATGCTTCAAAATTTGCTTCTCTGTCATAGTCAGACAAAACGCGTACAGAGGTACATGAACTAAAAAATAACAGTGCAAGTACTGGTGCTATTGCTAATTTTATTGCTTTCATATTTTTGATGTTTTAGTTTCATTAGAATAGTCACAAAAACTATGCCGCCATTATAAGTTTTATCATTTTGGAAAATGTTAGTTTATTTCCTTGAATTGGTTTTTGTGTCATAACCATACGGACAATGTCTACAGCCACTTTCACAACAATAACCTCGGCGTAAGTGATATTGTTTGGTAAACACTCTATACCCTTCTTTTGATAAATAATAGTCGCCTTCTAAAGGCTGAAGGATTTTTTTCATAGTTGTAAAATTAAATGTTTTTATTGAAGTTTAAAGCTGATAGATGTTAAAAAACTGATTTTTTAGTTTCTAGTCGATTATTTAAGTTATTAATCGTTTTAAGATGAATTTTTGGCATAAAATATGCTCTAATCTGTTAAATTTGGTATTGTTAATAAAATAATTAGTATGATTTTAGTTTCAAAACACTTCTTTAGAAAGAATTATGTAGGCCTCTCTTTATGGCCTTTTATTATTCTAAAGAGTGATGCTTTAAAAAAGGATGAAACATTAATTAATCATGAGAAAATTCATTTAAGACAACAATTAGAACTTTTTGTAGTCCTGTTTTATATATTTTACCTTTTAGAATTTTTAATAAGATGTCTATTCTATTGGGATAGTTATAAAGCCTACCAAAACCTTAGTTTTGAGAGGGAGGCTTATTATAATGAAGAAAAGCCTAATTATTTAAATGAACGTAAACCCTTTAGTTTTATTAAATATCTTTGGCGTTGAAAAATGTAAAACGTGAAAGTTTTAAATCAGCCAGTACAGCTTCCCATCTTATCAGAAAAAAGAATATCACTTCATATAAAAAGGGAGGATCAGATTCACCCGTTTGTATCTGGTAATAAATTCCGAAAATTAAAATATAATATAATAGAAGCCAAAAGAGTTAAAGCTACAAAATTGATTACTTTTGGAGGGGCTTTTTCTAACCATATTGCTGCAACTGCATATGCGGGTAAAGAAAATGGTTTTAAAACTATTGGTGTTATTCGGGGAGAGGAACTAAAAGGTAAGTGGCAGATCAATCCAACTTTAGCTTTTGCCAATAAACAAGGAATGGAGTTTATGTTTGTTTCAAGAGAAGTCTATAAGCAAAAACAGTTACCTCAGTTTATTGCCAGCTTGACTAATGAGTTTAATAATAGTTATGTCTTGCCTGAGGGTGGAACAAATGATTTAGCGGTTAAAGGATGTGAAGAAATCTTAACACCAGAAGACTCAGAGTTTAATGTTATTTGTTGCGCAGTAGGAACTGGGGGTACTATTGCAGGAATTATTAATTCTGCTAATGAGAATCAAAGTGTAATAGGTTTTTCTGCTTTAAAAGGTGGTTTTTTAAGTCAAGATATTTGTAAATTTGTTCATAGTAAAAATTGGAAAATACAAGATATATATCATTTTGGAGGTTATGCAAAAGTGACATCAGAATTAATACATTTTATTAATAAAATTAAAGAGCAGACAAATGTCCAATTAGACCCCATTTATACAGGTAAAATGATATATGGTATTTTAGACTTAGTGCGTAGGGATTATTTTATGCCTGGCACTAAAATTGTAGCAGTGCATACTGGAGGACTACAAGGAATAGAAGGAATGAATGATTTGTTAAAAAAAAGAAAATTGCCCTTGATTAATGAATAGTTATAAAAAAAAAGATAAATACAGATTAATTTGGAAGCTTGGAGCTATACTTTTAATTGTTTCTTTAGTTGGTTGTAAAACTAAAAAAAGTACTACGGGAAATACTAGAAAAACAAAATCTAAAGTAGCTTCTGAAAAAAAATCAATATATGAAACCAATACCCATACATATGCTTTGCCCAAGGATGATGGTAATTTTATAAGATTCAAAATACAGAATACAGAAGAATATATAAAAACATTTGCTCCACTAGCACAAGATGAAATGAAAGCGTATGCTATTCCTGCAAGTATAACCATTGCCCAAGGAATATTGGAAAGTGGTTCTGGAAAAGGGGAATTGGCACAAAAGACAAACAATCATTTTGGAATTAAATGTCATACAGGATGGGAAGGTGAATATGATTTTCATGATGATGATGAAAAAGGAGAGTGTTTTAGAAAATATAATCATCCTAGGTATTCTTATAGGGATCATAGTCTTTTTTTAACTTCAAGAGCGCGCTATTCATTTTTGTTTAATTTAAAAAATAATGACTATAAAGCATGGGCAAGGGGTTTGCGTAAGGCTGGTTATGCTACGGATCCTAGGTATCCCCAAAAATTAATTTATTTAATAGAGAAGTACCAATTAAATAAATATGACCTTGGAAATCATAAGATTAATAAAAAAGTTACTAATGAATATGTTATAACAAAGCACAAAGTAGCTTCAGGAGAAACGTTATATGCAATCTCTAAAATGTACTATATGACAGTTTCAGATGTAATGGAGTTAAATAACTTAGATACAACAACAATATCTGTAGGGCAAGAACTACTTGTAAAATCTATAAAAAATTAAAACCAATAATGATTTATAAAAGAAGCAGTGCACTTTTTAATGAAGCAAAAAAGTATATTCCAGGAGGCGTTAACTCACCAGTTAGGGCATTTAATGCGGTAGGAGGAGAACCTATTTTTGTAAAGGAAGCTAAAGGGGCGTATTTGTATGATGAAGACGGTAATAAAATAATTGATTATATAGCTTCATGGGGGCCATTAATCTTAGGTCATGCATACGATCCAGTAATAAACGCAGTAATTGAAAAAGCAAAGAAAGGAACTTCTTTTGGAATGCCAACAGAGATAGAAACTGATTTAGCAAAATTAGCAGTCTCTATGGTGCCAAATATTGATAAAATAAGATTTGTCAATAGTGGTACAGAGGCTTGTATGAGTGCAGTTCGTTTGGCAAGGGGATTTACGAGTAAAGATAAAATTATAAAATTTTCAGGGTGTTACCATGGGCATTCAGATTCTTTTTTAATTCAGGCAGGTAGTGGTGCTATTACCTTTGGGAGCCCTAATAGTCCTGGAGTAACTCAAGGAACTGCAAAAGATACTTTATTGGCAAATTACAATGACCTAGAGAGTGTTAAAACACTTATAAAAGCTAATAAAGGAGAAATTGCAGCAATCATTATTGAACCAGTAGCAGGTAATATGGGGTGTATAATTCCTGCAAAAGAATTCATAGAAGGGCTTAGGAAGTTATGTACTCAAGAAAGTATCCTATTAATTTTTGATGAGGTAATGACTGGTTTTCGTTTAGGAAGAGGAGGAGCACAAGAGGCTTTAGGTATAGATGCAGATATAGTGACTTTTGGTAAAGTAATTGGTGGTGGTTTACCAGTTGGTGCATTTGCCGCTAGAAGCGAAATAATGGATTTTTTAGCACCTGTAGGGCCCGTATATCAAGCAGGTACTTTAAGTGGTAACCCACTTGCTATGAGTGCTGGTTTGGCTATGTTAACCGAGTTAAATAACAATCCAGAAATTTTTACAAGCTTAGCAGACAAAACAGAATATTTACATAAAGGTATTTCCAAGGCACTTGTAAATAAAGGGATTACGCATCAAATCAATAGGTTTGGTAGTATGATTTCTGTTCATTTTACTGATGAACCAGTTGTAGATTTTGCCTCTTCTGCAAAAGGTAATAATGGTATGTTTAAAAAATATTTTCATGGTATGTTAGGTATGGGAGTATATTTACCACCCAGTGCTTTTGAAAGTTATTTTTTAAATGATGCTTTGTCATATGAAGATTTAGATAATACCATTGCTGCATTGGATAAAATAGAATTATAATATTAAAAAGGAGCCTCTAGAGACTCCTTTTTAATATTTGTTAATGCGTTCTTCTCTTTTTCTTCATCATTGCTAACTTTTTACCTTTGGTTCTATTTTTTTGGGAATGAGCTCTTTTTTTACTCATTTTTTCCCACTTGAGAAATTGTTCTTCAGAAAGAATTTTTTTCATTCTTTGCTTTTGCTGAATTTGATGGTCCAATCTTTTGTTTATGATTTCATATCTATCATTAGAAGACAATTTTGTATGCTCCTTATTCTCTCTTTTTGCCTTCTGAGCTTTCATTTTCTCTTTACGTAGTTCAGCGTTTTTTAAGTTTAATTTATGGATTTCCGTTTGTTGAGAATCATTCAAATCTAAAGCTAATATCATTTTTTTTGTTTGTAATGTAGCAATTTGCTCAGGCGAGAAATCTACCATTTTTGCTACTCTCATTTTGTGATTATTGTAATTAGATTTTCTATTCTTTTTTTCTTGTGCTGAAATTGCTAATGTGCTCAACATTAGCACCAGTATAAATTTTATTTTTTTCATAAGACTATGTTTTTTATGATTCCCTTATTGGACTTTAAATCTTCCATAAAGTTTAATAGAAAGTTAGATTTTAATAATATTTTAACATTTTATTTGTATGGAATCAAGTACAAAAAAAGCGTAAACCTATTGTTAGGTTCACGCTTTTTTATATCTTTTGAATTAAAAATCGTTACTCTTCTGATAAATGAACTAATTGATTTTTTTTGTTAGAATCAACATTTATATCGTTTATCTCATTTAACTCTACTGTTTTTGTAGTATTCTCTGTAATATTATCACTATCAATTTTATTATATACAACCAAAGTAATAATAAGGAAAGATAAGTATACTAGGCTTTTTAGTTTGTATGACATAAGGTTTGGGTTTTTATATCTAATATCAAAGATAGATATGATTATTAATAGTTATTGCATTGTTGTTGTCAAACAACTTTTTTTTGGTTGTGAAAACCTTATATTTTGATGTTTGGTGTTGACAATATACTAAAAATGAATAATAAAACAAGACGAAATGCATTTTTTTATTGATGAAATGCATTTTTTTGTAAAATAAGGGCACAAATTGTTACGATATGAATATGTTTGAATTAAATGTGTATATAAAAAAAGAGGGTGTTTGATTTTTTATACACCCTCTTTTTACTTTAATTTAATTGTAATTTATTTGGGATTTAAAATTAGATTTATTCTTTCTAATATATCTTGTAAATGAGCTCTTCTTATGCCTGATGAATTAGCTAAAGCTGATTTTATTAATCGTTGTAATGTTTTTAATTCAGACCTAACTACGGCACTAATGTCAGATTGACTTACATTTATTGAGGTGTTAGAAGAACTAGCAAACCCTGTTGCTGGTTTAGGTTCTGTAGTCATTAAATAGTTCAGTCTTTCTATGTGAGCGCGTTGTAGGTTACGTCTGTAGGTGTCTATAAACTTTCCTGTATATAACTCTTTCCAAATGCCTTTTCTAACATCAGACATCATATTAGTAAGCGTATAAGCTTTAGACCCATTTAAGGCTTCGTTCTCTATTAAGCGAGCCATTTTACTTGTACTAAGAACTGTGTTTAAAGCTCTTGATTGTGTGTTTCTTATACGTTCTACGGCACCTGAATTTTCTATTTTGTTAAATATGTTAGTGTCAATTAACCAGTTAGGAGTAGAAAACAATTCTTTATGTAGAAACTGAATGGCTCTTTTTTGTTTGTCTTTATCTACATATGTATAGACGGCACCTTCTTGATCATATGTTTTATAATTTTCATAAACACCACCTATATTATTGGCAACATGTCCCATATATCTATTGAATTGACTAAGGACTTGCCCGTACAACTCTTGTAAGTCATCATAAGATTTGCCGTCTTCAGCTGTCCATTCAATTAAATTGGGGACAATTCTTTTAAGATTTGCAATGCCATAAGTACTGGCTTTCATAGTATCATCACCTAAATCCTCTGTTTGAGAGCTAGGGTCTATTACTCCAAATTGTTGTCTTCCAAAACGATAAATTGGGTTACCTGCATATTTTAATATCCAACTATCTAAAGTTGATTTTTCTTCAGTCGCAGATTTATCCATAATTGGTCTATATCCCCAGTTAATAGAGTATTTGTCATAAACTCCAATATTAGGCATCAAAGCTACACCTTCATCACCTGGTTGTGCAACATAGTTAAAACGAGCATAATCCATAATAGAAGGAGCTGTTCCATACTTTTTGGTAAAAGAAGCAGAGCGCAAGGAGTCTACAGGGTAGGCATAGCTACTTCCCATATTATGAGGAAGTCCTAATGTATGACCAACTTCATGAGAAGAAACAAAACGTATTAGTCTTCCCATTACTTCTTTTTTAAATTCTACACCTCTGGCTTCTGGATTTATGGCAGCAGTTTGTACAAAAAACCAATTACGTAATAATGTCATTACATTATGATACCAATTAATGTCAGATTCTAAAATTTCTCCACTTCTTGGATCACTTACATGAGGACCATTCGCATTAGGAATTGGAGATGCTAAATATCTAACAACAGAGTACCTAACATCTTCAGGAGACCATTCAGGGTCTTCTTCAGGAGTGGGAGGGGTTTTTGCTATAATTGCATTTTTAAAACCAGCAGCTTCAAAGGCAATTTGCCAATCTTCTATCCCTTGTTTTATATATGGAACCCATTCTTTAGGAGTAGCCCTATCTACATAATACACTATTTGTTTTTTTGGCTCTACAAGTTCCCCTCTTTCAAATTTTTCAACATCTTCATCTTTAACTTCTAATCTCCACCTGTCCAAATAAGTTACAGATTTACTTTTTTGCGCATCTAAGCCATAGTCTACTTGGCTACGAGTAAACCAACCTACTCGTTTATCAAAATAACGCCTTTTCATTGGCTCTTTTGGAAGTAAAATCATTGAATTATTTATCTCAATAGTAATGGAACCAAGAGATGAGTTAGATGGAGGGCTGTTTGAAAAATATGTTTTTATGTGTCTAGCTTCTATATTTAAAGGGTAACTTTTAATAGTTTCAATATAGCTCCTACTATTATCTAAACGGGTGACCTTGTATTGCTTTCTAATTCTGTCTGGTAAGCCAATTGGTTTAATATCTTTTTCAAAAAAATCACCTATTTCTATAACAGTTGAGGGGTTAAGAGAATCTTTTTTAAAGGCTTTAATGTCAAACGAGTGGAGAACAGGTTCTAAGTTAGAGTTTACTACCGCTTCATGTACAGGTAGCTCTTTGTCTGCTACAATGTTAGTGGAGATTACACGCAAAAGAACTTTTTTATCTTTTTTTTCCCATCTAAGCATTTGAGTATTTATTTTTCCGCCACCATACCCTATACCAGATGCTGTTTTAGATATTCTGCTAACCATTAACATTTCTTTGTTAAATAAAGAGTCTGGTATTTCATAATAGTATTTGTCATCTACTTTATGAAAGCTAAAAAGACCTTGATCAGTTAAGGCATCTTTTGTAATTACCTTGTTATAAGGCATTATTTCACCCTTTTTAGGTTTAGGAGCAGGAGCTGTTGTTTGTCCTTTTTTCTTGTTGTTTCTTTTTTTCTTCTTTGATTGCGCTTCCAAAGAGGATAAAAATCCTAAAAGGAAAACAATCAATAGCAGTTTAGTGAGTAAATTTTTGTGCATTGTTGAGTTGGTTTAATTATTTAATATAAATTTTTTGTATGTCCGTAAAGGCTAAAAACTTAAAATATATATCATTCTGAATTTTTTTCAGAATCACATAATACTTTAAATTAATACGATTAATGTAAGACCCTGAAATAAATTCAGGGTAACGTGTTAATCATATGACTAAATACGGAAATTCAATGAATTTCACAAATAACAGTAAAAAATACTTGAATATATGTTAAAATTATCATAAGACAATAATTATTTTTTTGTAAGGAATAAACAGTTCAAAAGTCTTGTTTTCAAATAATTGATTTCAATTTAACAATATTTATCAGGCAGATATAAAAATACCTCATTGTGTTAAATAATGTGCATACGTGTAACAATGAGTTATTAAGACTGTCTATTAAGTATCAATCAATGCGAGCAGCTTTAATATATGTCTATTTGTAAGATTGAGTTAGTCGATTGAATAGCCTTTGCTTTGCAAAGCAAAGACTATTCTGTTTTAAAAAAGTAAGGGTAATATAAATTTCTAAGTACATGACAAAAATTGAAATATGTTAGTATTATTTTGATTTTGAGCATTTAACAATATATTAGCAATAAA
>CANLIE010000024.1 GCA_947491225.1 uncultured Cellulophaga sp. | reverse complement strand
AAATCAGAACTTTAATTTACTAAATTTTCTGCTTTTTTCCATGAAAAATATTCACTTTTTACGTCGAACTCACGTTAATCACTAAAGCCAATACAGATGATAGATATCCGTTGAAAAACAAAAATTTTCACGATAAAATATTTGGAAAGATATATGGAGACAAAGGGTATTTAGGCAAAGATTTATTTGACAAACTATTTGTAGATGGTATCCATTTAGTGACCAAGGTAAGAAAGAATATGAAAAAGAAATCTCTAGAATTTATGGATAAAGTTTATCTAAGAAAAAGAGCAATTATAGAATCTGTAAACGATGTATTGAAAAATATTTGTCAAATTGAGCACACTAGACATCGTTCTTTTGATAATTTTATAGGAAACTTAGTTGCTGGTTTAACAGCTTATTCTTTTTTAGATGCAAAACCAAGTATTAAAATTCAAAGATTTTTGCCTAATATCGCAATAGCTTAAATCGAACTCACGTTAAGATAACAAATTAAGACGTCTTAATTTATAAAAAGGCTCAAATCTCTATATGAAATTTGAGCCTTTTTTATTGTAAGTAAAAGTTATTACCCTTTAATATTGGCGCTTAAGAATTCTCTATTCATACGTGCAATATTCTCTAAAGAAATTCCTTTAGGACATTCTACCTCACAAGCACCTGTATTTGTACAGTTACCAAAACCTTCCAAATCCATTTGTGCAACCATATTTTTTACACGGTCTGTAGCTTCTACTTGTCCTTGAGGTAATAATGCATATTGAGATACTTTAGCACCTACAAACAACATAGCAGAAGAATTTTTACAACTAGCCACACAAGCTCCGCAACCAATACAAGTTGCTGCATCCATAGCTTCATCTGCTGCATGTTTAGAAATAGGAATGGCATTAGCATCTTGAGTATTACCAGAAGTATTTACAGAAATGTAACCCCCAGCGTGTTGTATACGGTCAAAAGAACTACGATCTACTACTAAATCTTTTAATACAGGGAAAGCTTTAGCTCTAAATGGCTCTATTGTAATAGTGTCTCCATCCTTAAACATACGCATATGTAATTGACATGTAGTTATGCCTCTGTCTGGACCGTGTGCCTCACCATTAATATACATAGAACACATACCACATATACCTTCACGACAATCATGATCAAAAGCTATTGGTTCTTCACCAGCATTAATTAACTGTTCATTTAAAACATCCATCATTTCTAAGAAAGACATATGCTCTGAAATTTCAGTCACTTTATAATCGACCATTTTACCCTTCGACTGAGCATCTTTTTGACGCCAAATTTTTAATGTAAGATTCATAACTATTTAAGTATTTAGTGATTAGCGAAAAGCGAAGAGTTCTACTTTTTTTCTTCTAGTTTTCGTATTAAAGAGTTTAGCATTTTACTAACCTCAATAATCAAACTTTCTATCAATTCGCTATCATTTATATAGTTTAACTGTTTTGCTATTATTTATTTGTGTTTCCAATTCATACAAAGAACCTCTTGAAATCCTTAAAAATTGAATCTAATTTTTCCGAGATAATCTCCCCCAACCTTTTGCAATATTTGAAGGAACATAAACAGAAGATTTTCTCATTTGATTTGACTGGTTAAACCAAATTTTTCATCATCAGGAAACGCTTTTGTTAATTCATAAACCAAAGTCACTAGCGTCATAGCCTTTTGCCAAACCAGTAACTCTTTGTATGATTTTATACTACTCACAATTCGCTATTCGCTAACATTTCTTCCCTTAATTTATTTATATGAACGTTGTTTTAATTCAATTTCGTTAAATTCTAACTGCTCTTTATGTAAAATAGCAGCACTAGGTTCTCCTTTATACTCCCAAGCAGAAACATAAGCAAAATCTTTATCGTTACGCTTAGCTTCTCCTTCTTGTTCTCCATCTAACTCTACAGATTCTTCTCTAAAGTGACCTCCACAAGATTCTTCTCTTTCCAAAGCATCTTTAGCAAAAAGTTCTCCTAATTCTAAGAAATCTGCTACACGACCTGCTTTTTCAAGTTCGCTATTCAATTCGTTTGCAAGACCAGGAACACTAACGTTTTTATAGAAATCTTCACGTAAAGACTTAATTTCTACCATTGCTTCTTTTAAGCCCTGAGCGTTACGAGACATTCCACATTTATCCCACATAATCTTACCTAATTTCTTATGGTAATAATCTACAGAGTGAGATCCTTTGTTGTTTATAAAGAAATCTATTTTATCAGTTACTTCTTTCTCGGCTGCATCAAACTCAGGTGTATCCGTAGGGATTTTTCCTGTTCTAATTTCGTTAGATAAGTAATCCCCAATTGTATAAGGCAACACAAAATATCCATCAGCTAAACCTTGCATTAATGCAGAAGCTCCTAGCCTGTTTGCTCCGTGATCAGAGAAATTGGCTTCACCAATACAGTACAAGCCATCTACAGTAGTCATTAAGTTATAATCTACCCATACGCCACCCATTGTATAGTGTACTGCAGGGTAAATCATCATTGGTGTTTTGTATGGATCTTGATCTACAATTTTCTCGTACATTTGAAAAAGGTTACCATATTTTGCTTTCACAATGGCAGCACCTAATTCATATATTTTATCTGCAGAAGCATTTGCGATATTATGAATCTTAGCTTGCTCTTTACCGTAACGTTGTATTGCAGAAGCAAAATCTAAATAAACAGCCTCACCAGTTGCATTAACACCATAACCAGCATCACAACGCTCTTTTGCTGCTCTAGAAGCAACATCACGCGGTACTAAGTTACCAAATGCAGGGTATCTTCTTTCTAAGTAGTAATCTCTTTCATCCTCAGACAAATCTGTTGGTTTCTTACGACCTTCACGAATTGCCATTACATCTTCAATATTCTTAGGAACCCAAATACGACCATCATTACGTAAGGATTCTGACATTAGTGTTAATTTAGATTGATAATCTCCTGAACGCGGAATACATGTTGGGTGAATTTGAGTATAACAAGGGTTAGCAAAGAATGCTCCTTTTTTATGTATTTTCCAAGCAGCAGTAGCATTAGACCCCATTGCATTAGTAGATAAGAAATATACGTTACCGTACCCACCAGATGCTATAACAACAGCATGTGCTGAATGCCTTTCTATTTCTCCTGTAATTAAATTACGAGCAATAATACCACGTGCCTTGCCATCAACCTTAACAACATCTAGCATTTCATGACGATTGTGCATTGTAATTTTACCACGAGCAATTTGTCTGTTCATTGCAGAATATGCTCCAAGCAATAATTGCTGACCTGTTTGTCCCTTTGCATAAAATGTACGAGATACCAATACCCCACCAAAAGAACGGTTATCCAATAATCCACCATAATCACGAGCAAAAGGAACCCCTTGAGCCACACATTGATCTATAATGTTTGCAGAAACCTCAGCTAAACGATATACATTGGCTTCACGAGAGCGGTAATCTCCACCTTTTATAGTATCATAAAATAAGCGATAGGTAGAATCTCCATCACCTTGGTAATTTTTTGCAGCATTTATACCACCTTGAGCCGCAATAGAGTGAGCCCTACGTGGTGAATCTTGATAACAAAAAGCCTTGACATTGTAGCCCAACTCTGCCAGAGTTGCAGCTGCAGAACCTCCAGCTAAACCAGTACCAACAACAATAACATCTATGTTACGCTTGTTTGCTGGGTTAACCAAATCTATATGGTTTTTATAATCGACCCATTTATCTTTAAGTGGCCCTTTAGGTACTTTAGAATCTAATACAGACATAGTACTATAATATTAATGATTAAAATGATGGAAAAGGGCAATAAAAATAAACCCTAACGGAATTAAAATAGCGTACGCTTTTCCAAATCCTTTTAAACCTCTTGTATATTTGTTATTGGCTCCAACCGATTGAAAAGCTGAGTTGAAACCGTGTAGCAAATGCAATGATAAGAAAACAAAAGCCAAAACATATACACCAACACGTATTGGGTTTTCAAACATTACTACCACATGGTGTAAGTAATCTTTACCCACTTGACTATTTCCCTCAATAAACTTATCAACGATTTCTGGAACCCAGAAATCATTAAAATGAAAAACCATAAAACCTAAAATTGCCAAGCCACTCCAAATCATATTTCTACTCATCCAGCTAGAGTTTGCAGCTCCATTATTTTTAGCATATTTTACTACTCTTGCATTTCTGTTCTTCACTTCTAAGATAAAGCCCATTACAAAATGATAAATTACACCAAATAATAATACTGGCTGCAATATATATTGCACTAATGGATTTGTTCCCATAAAATATGACACCTCATTAAAGGCTTCCCCATTAAAGACGGATAGAATATTAATTGCAAAGTGTTGTAAAAGGAAAAACATTAAAAAGAAAGCAGAAAGCGCCATAGCATACTTTCTACCAATCGAAGATTTAAAAAATCCGCTCATTTGTTGTTAGTTTTGATTACAAATTTACGACTCCTTCAAGTTAACAACAAACTTTGCTTGTATTATGTACCATATTTAGAATAATTTTAAAGAAACTTATTTCCTTGGTATGCTAATTGTTATTTTTGAACGATATTAGACACTAATTGAAAAACAAGAAAAAATGGATATTGGCCTACTATCTGTTAGTATGGGAGTTTATTCTACCAGAAGAATTGCTGAAGAAGCAGAAAAACGTGGACACTATATAGAATTAATAGACCATACTA
This sequence comes from uncultured Cellulophaga sp., assembly GCA_947491225.1. Taxonomy (GTDB): domain Bacteria; phylum Bacteroidota; class Bacteroidia; order Flavobacteriales; family Flavobacteriaceae; genus Cellulophaga. The sequence goes on along the minus strand of CANLIE010000024.1, from coordinate 45,359 downwards.
AATGCTCAGTAAAGTTAGGGTCTGGAAAACCAAAAATATACCTCAGGGAAGAAGATGTTACCAATGAGTTTGATGCTATTATACCAAGAATAGGGTCCAAGGTAACAAAACACGGAGCTGCCATTGTAAAAGAGTTTGAAATGAATGGTGTTTTTTGTACTGCAAAATCTATAAGTATAACCAGAGCAAGAAATAAGGTTAGAGCTTTACAAATACTGGCAAGAAAAGGTATTCCTATACCAGAGACCCTTTTTTCTATTAACCCCAACAATATAGAATCTCAGATTAAAATCTTAGGAGGCACACCTGTTATCATTAAACTACAAGAAGGTACACATGGCTCTGGTGTAATTTTAGCTGAAACAAAAAAATCTGCAAAATCTATTATAGATACATTGTACAAAATGGACACTAGTATTTTAATTCAAAAATTTATACAAGAATCTAACGGAGAAGACATAAGAATTTTTGTGGTTGGTAACAAAATTGTTGCCAGTATGAAAAGAATCAGTGAAGCTGGCGAGTTTAGATCCAATGTGCATAAAGGAGCAAGTACTTCTGTCATAAATCCAACGCCTTATGAACGCAAAATTGCACTCAAGGCAGTAAAGTATTTAGATTTAGGTGTAGCCGGTGTAGACCTAATACGGTCTAGTAAAGGACCATTACTTATAGAGGTTAATGCTTCTCCAGGATTAAAAGGTATAGAAAAAGCAACTGGTGTAAATATTGCCAAGGAAATCATAGAATACGTAGAAAAAAATGCATTTAGAAGAAAAAAATAAAACAATTACAATTGGTAATGAAAGCATTTCTCCTGGACAGGAAAAACGTGTCCACATTCAAATAGATCGTTTACCAACAGGAACACTTATAGATATTCCTATCTATGTATTTAACTCAAGAAAACCTGGGCCAACTATATTAGTACAAGCAGGCTTACATGGTGATGAGATTAACGGAATAGAAATAGTGCGCAGGATGTTAACTCAAAAGTATTTTAAAGTAACTAAAGGTGCTATTATTGCTGTTCCAATTTTAAATATTTTTGGGTTTATTCATTTTTCTAGAGATTTACCAGATGGCAAGGATGTAAACAGAAGTTTTCCTGGATTTAAATTTGGTTCTTTGGCAAGCAGAATAGCCTATCATTTTACAAAAGAAATTTTTCCGCAAATAGACTTAGGTATAGATTTACATACTGGTGGTTCTAGAAGATTTAACTACCCACAAACTAGATATACTGCTACAGACAGTAAAAGCGCAGAACTAGCAACTATTTTTAATGCTCCCTTTACATTTTCATCTGATTTAATTGCTAAATCTTTTAGAAAAACTGCGTATAGTAAAGGCATCCCTACTATTGTATATGAAGCTGGAGAAAGTATGCGTTTTAATGAGTATGCAATAGAGCAAGGGATACAGGGTGTATTAAATATTTTTCAACACTTTAATATGCTAACTAAGGATACTATTGTTATCCCAGAGGACAAAAAAACTATTTATCTTACCAATAGAAAATGGTTACGCGCACCAACTGCTGGGATGTTTTTACCTAAAATAAAAAATGGAAGCGCAATTACAAAAGGCACTATTCTGGGAATTGTAACTGATGCCTTTTCTAATCGAATTAAAGAAATAAAGGCTCCATTAAGCGGCTATGTTTTTTGCATAAATCACCAAGCTGTAGTTAGCCAAGGTGAGGCACTATTTCATTTAGGTGAAAGTATTAAAAATTAATTTTTTCATTTCTAAATACAAACTACTTGGTTTATTAGTATTGTAATAAAAGTTTCTATAAAACTGTATTTCATCGATATAGATTATTATGAGAATCCATTCTTTTTATCTTTTCAATAAGAAATAACACAACCCGTTTAGTTTTTTTATACAAATTATAGAAAATGATTATCTCATAATAACATCTAGAAAAGTGTTAAAAACAAAGTGGTACAACTGCTTACAGACTAAGAATTAGTATAAAACACTCTGTTTATTAAGAATCGTTATAATTATTAACAGTATCTTAAAAGTACTAACAAGAAAACAAAGATCTCTTAATGTAAACACTATACTTTAATAACACCTCTAATACAGTATGGATGTAGATTTGTTATCAAAATTGATAACCAAAAAACACTAAGAAAATGTTTAAAAAATTAATACTTAAAACTTTTGTATTCTCCTTAATTGGAGTATCTATTATTAGCTGTAATCCTGAAGATGGAATAAATGGAGAAGATGGGAAAGACGGAATTAATGGAACAGATGGGAAAGATGGAACAGATGGAAAGGATTTTAACCCTGAGCCAACAATGTTTGAAAACAAATCTGGGACAGCTTCCCTAGTTGCTATGGCACCACAATTCAACTTTGTAAATGCATACTCATTAATTAGTACACCTGATGTAATTGGAGGAAATTTTCAATTGTCAGGATCAGCAGACGGTGCTGGTTTTTTAGCAGATGGCGATGGTTATATGTACGTTGTTAACTGCGAGGATTCTTATGCTGTTGCAAGAGTTCGTTTTGATGCAAATATGAATCCTGTTTCTGGAGACTACCTTCTAAATTCTGGTGTTGCAGATGTTGCTCGCCAATGCTCAGCTACAATGTGGGAAGCCGCAATACACGGTGGATCAAATGACTTATTTTTATCTGCCTCTGAAAGCATTAATTATGATGTAAAAGGTATAGATCCTTGGATTGAAACTCCAACACCAACCGCAGATTTTGGTTTAGATGCCTTAGGAGAATTTTCTTGGGAAAATGCAACTCCATTACCGCAGGCAACTTATGCTGGAAAAACTGTGATTGTTGGTGGTGATGATGATTCATCTGGTTCTGAAGGTCAGGTTACGCTATACTACTCAGAAAATGGTGATGCTGATTTAGAAAATGGTAAAATTTATGTACTGCGTTTTAAAGAAATATCTGCTGGCACAGTAGATACTGATGGGAATAAAGAGAAAATAGCTGTTACGCCAGCAACAACACATAACGAAGGTGAGTTAGATTTTGGTGTACAATATGACGTTGAATTTGTGGAAATAGTTAATGGCAAGGATATGACAAAAAGCGAAATGGAAACTGCTTGTACTGCCGTTAATGCTTCTCAATTTATGAGAGTAGAAGATGTAGATTACCAAAAAGGAGATGCAGCCAATGGAAGAAATGTATATTTTGCAGTAACGGGAAGAGGTCCAGGAAGAGGAACTTATAATGATTGGGGTACTGTTTACAAATTAGAGTTAGATGAAGACTCTCCTCTAGAAGGCAAGTTAACTCAAATCGTGAGTGGCAATACAGATACTAACAATATGGACGGTAATTTGGCGGAACTACAGAGTCCTGATAATATTTGCGTTACAGAAAACTTCATCTATGTTCAGGAAGACCCTAACTCATTTAGTAGAGGGCACGCTGCACAAATTTATCAAACAGATATTAATGGTAGATACCCAAGAAAAGTAATGGAAATGATTGTTAGACAAGACCTAGATCCTGAAAACAGTACTGGTTTAAGTGGAGAATACGGGTCTTTAGTTGATATTTCTGATAAGGTAGGAGTTCCTGGAACATTTATCTTGGCATTACAGCCACATTACTGGACAAATGATTCATTTAAAAATCTGGATGGTCATGATTATTCAGAAAAATTTGAAAATGCACAAGCATCTCAAATTGTATTGTTGCAAGGTCTACCTAGATAAAACATAAAATAAATGATTAAAAAAGGTCTCCATTCTAGCAATGGAGATTCTTTTTATTTAAAAAAAGTCTGTTTTAACAAACATAAAATTTCTATGAGATCTATTTTTAAGACAATAATAATATTTGGCGTACTTCTTTTTTTAAGTGCCTGTAAAAAAGAAAAAATGGTTCTGGCTCCCCAATGGGATGCTGCACACCAATTTTATCTAAATAATATTACAACAGCAATTGCTTATTTAGATACACTTGAAACCTTAGGAGCTGACCACATAAAAGCAAAAGAAATTTTTAAAGAAGCCCGAGTAGCTTTTAAAAGAGCAGAACCCTTTGCTGCTTATTTAAACCCTGAAGCTGGCCATAGAGCCAATGGCCCAGCATTACCTGTTTTTAGGGATGATAGTGAATCTTTTGTAGCACCAATTGGATTACAAAAAATTGAAGAAAGTATTTATGAAGGCAATGTTGATCAGAGTGAATTTACCAGAGAAGTAGACATCACAAAAGGTCTGTTAACTGTTCTTAAAAAAGATATTATAAAAAGAAAACTAAGCCCAAAACGTTTCTTTGTTGGCACACACCAACAACTTTTTAGAATAATTAGCCTTGCTATAACAGGTTTTGACACACCAGTAAGCAAATTAGGGTTGCAAGAGGTAATAGTGTCATTAAAAGCCTTAAAAAAAGTTTATACGCTAACCATACAAGGTTTAATTAAAGAAAAAAATTCAAAATTAGATAGTGATTTTAATACTCATATTGAAAAAGCAATTACTTTTATAAAAAACAACCCAGATTTTGATTCTTTTGATCGGTACACCTTTACAAGAGATTATATGAACCCTATTACCAAAGACTGGGTAGCCATTAGAAAAGCCAGTGATTTATGGGATGGAAAAAACATATTCCCTTTTAACTTTGATGCGCCAACTTTTTTTGAACAAGATGCCTGGAACATTACTTATTTTACACCTCCAATAAACAGAAATGCATCTAAAAAACAAATAGCTCTAGGTAAAAAATTATTTTTTGACCCTAAATTATCAGCAAATGGTAAAATGGCTTGTGTTACTTGTCATATCCCTAGTAAAGGCTATACAGATGGATTTAAAGTTAGTATGGATAATAATGGTGGACAACAAATTAGAAATACACCTACATTATTAAATTCTGTTTTTCAACAGAGTTTTTTTTGGGATGGAAGGTCACAAACCCTTGAAGATCAAATTACATCCGTATTTAAAAACAAACAAGAGTTTAATACCAATGTACATCAATTTTCTAATACAATTTTAACAGATACACTATACAAACCCTTACTCATAGAGGTGTTTGGCAAAGTCCCTTCTAAAAACACAGAAATTATAAAAGCCATATCTTCTTACATTGCTACTTTAAATGGTTTTAACTCTAAATTTGACAAGAACATACGAGGAGAAGAAAATACTTTTACAGATGAAGAAAAATTAGGTTTCAACTTATTTACAGGTAAGGCATTGTGTGCCACATGCCATTTTATGCCACTAAGCAATGGTACTGTTCCGCCTTTCTTTTCTGAAACTGAAAAAGAAGTAATAGGTGTGCCATTATCTGAAGATAACAAAGAGTTAGACACAGACTTAGGTTTTTACTGGAGACACAAAAAAGACATTCACAAAGGAATGTTTAAAACACCAACAGTAAGAAACGTGGCACTAACTGCTCCGTATATGCATAACGGAGTCTATAAAACATTAGAAGAAGTGGTTAATTTTTACAACTTAGGTGGTGGAGGTGGTCTAGGCTTTGATCTTGAGCACCAAACCCTGCCTTTTGACGAATTAAATTTAACCAAAGAAGAACAAAAAGCAATAGTTGCATTTATGCATACATTAACAGACAATTCTGTAGCAAATTACTAACCCCAATCGTTACACACTGTTTAATACTATTTTGTAAATTCAAGTAAATTTTACGATTAAAAAGGTCAAAAATTAAAGATTATTTTTGACCTTTTTACTTTTGTTAAGGTTGATGATGCCTCCGAACGTAAAGTTCCATTGTGAAAATAAAAAGTCTTGACTCGCTTTATCTGCTGGGTTTGGCGTAGTTCTTATACTTGGCATATTAATATAACCACTTTTTAACTCTGTTTGTAAAAAAAATGAATTAAAGAAAGTAACATTAAGCCCCCCTATTGCATTTATACCATATCCTGATAAATGAAATTCATCATTTCTTCCTTTATTAAGAAAATTAGAGTTTGTTTTTGGTAATATAACTCCTGCTTCTAAACCCGCTAACAAATTTACACCTATCTTATTTATTTTCAACAATCTAACATTTCTTCTTATTCCCAAATTTATATAGTTTAGCCCATCTGTATGTTCATATTCTAAAAAATCTTCAGGAGACAAAACAATGTTATTATTATCATAAACACCATCATAAATTGTTTGCGTATCTTTTATATATCCTGAAATTTTTACGGTTTGAAAATGATTGGCAACATATTTCATATGATCCATTCCTATAGAAACATCCCAATTATCATTCAAATAATAACCTGCTCTAAAATTAAATTGAGGAATTGTCATTTTACCTGGATTAAGATGAACTTTTGCCTTAAAATCTAGATCATGATCATGTCCTTTTACTTTTTTCAATACAAAATTATGATCTGCTCCTCTAAATTTTATATCAGAAGAAGAGTAATTGGCTCTATTCCATCCCCAAAAAATATATAGTTTTCCTTTTTTAGAATCTGAATTAATAGTTGTTGTTTCTTGAGAAAGACCAACTTTTACTATACTTAATAAAAAGCTTAGCACAAAAAATATACGCATTTAGGAATAAATTTAATAATTAACAACTGCGAAATTAAGGTTTTATAAACTATGCGTCATTCATTTGATTTTTTTAACATTAAAAAGGCCAGAATGTATGTTCTGGCCTTATAAAATATAACAATTGGTATATTATTTTATTTCAAATTCTGTCTTCTCCACAGCCCCATTACCAGATATCTGTATTTGATACTTCCCTTTTGGTAAATATGTCTTACCATCATTGGCAACATTCAATTTTACTTTGTTTTTCTTTAAATAATTAGATTTTCCTTTTTTAGAAAAAGCCACATCATAAGAAAGCACATTAAACCCTTTCTCTCCATCTACACTCACAGCACTAACCTCTGTGTTATTCATTGTTAAAATCTTTGCTGTAAAATTTCCTTTTGTAGCGGCATAAAAATTAATGTCTATTCCTGGCGTATTTGGTCTACCGTATCTAGAACTACCCCATCTTTCAGAATGTTTAAGATCTTGAACTTTAAAAAGATGCAAATTCTTTGTTAATACTGTTGGTGTCATCTGCTGTAAAAGAGCAACGCTTGCTTTGTAAAGGCTTCTGCCATGTGTACCTACAATCATCTCTTTTGCATCTGGTTGTATAACCAAGTCATGCATTGCCACATTTGGTAATCCATTAGTAAAAGAATTCCATACTTCTCCACTATTAAAAGAAACGTACAGTCCGTTATCTGTGCCTAGATATAAAACGTTTGGGTTTTCTGGATCTTCCTTAATTACATTTACAGGAGATGTTGGAATATTATTACCAATATTTTTCCAACTTAAGCCATAGTTTTCAGACATATAAACATAGGATGTAAAATCATCCCAACGATACCCGTTTAATGTTGCATATACTCTTTCCTTTTTATGTGCTGATGCAACAACTCTACTTACCCACATATTTTTAGGCAAACTGGATGAAATGTCTTGCCAAGATTCGCCACTGTTTTTTGTAACCTGAATTAAACCATCATCTGAGCCCACATAAATTAACCCAAATTGAAACGGACTCTCACTAATAGTTGTTAGCGTACCATAAGCTACATTTCCCTTTTTTTCGCCCAAAGTCAAATCATCAGAAATGGCTTCCCAGTCATCTCCTTTATTAAAAGAACGATGTAGTTTGTTGCTTCCAAAATATAAAATATCTTGATTATGTTGTGACAGTAAAATTGGTGTTTGCCAGTTAAAACGGTATGTTTCTTCTTTACTTTTAGGGGTTATACTGGTTCGTTTTCCATTTGCTAGATTTAAACGATAATAGCTTCCAAATTGAGAACCTGTATATACAATGTTATGATCTCTACTATCTACTTGTACTTGCATACCATCACCTCCCATAATTGATTTATATGGGTTTTGACCTGAGCTTTCCCAACTTCTATTAATTCTAGCATTACTTGGTCCATACCATACTCCGTTATCTTGTAACCCGCCATATACATTATATGGCTTTTGATTGTCTGCGTACACATAATAGAATTGAGCTACAGGTGCATAGTTTAATTTAGTCCAGCTTTCACCATCGTCATAGCTCATATTTACACCTCCGTCATTTCCATTAATTAAATGTCCAGAACGTTTTGGGTTTATCCAAAATGCTTGATGATCTGAATGTACATTTTCTCTTCCAATAGAAGTATATGTTTCTCCACTGTCCTTAGATTTTAATAAAGAAATACCTAAAATATAAATGGCATTTTTATCTTGAGGATCTACACGTATTTCTCCAAAATAATATCCGTATGAAGAATATAAACTTAAGTTTTCTTTATTTTTTTTATTCCAAGTTTTACCGCCATTTGTAGATAAATAAACCTCAGCACCAGTAACGGCATAAGCAGCAGCAGCTTGACTACTCTGCAAAAAAGCTGGAATTTCTCCTGGTGTTAGAGCTTTAGACTTTATAAAGTTTTTAATGTTTAACGCTCTATATTTTTCATGAAATCCATAAGATTTTAAATATGCATCTATTTGTTTATCATCTAAACCTACAAACTCTTCCTTTGTATTATTTTTAAAAATCTCACTATAAAAAGCAAGTTTAGAGGAGTTGTTTTTTCCTTCTTTATTTTTTTCTTCAAACTGAAATTGACTATCATGTAACGCATAGACTGTATTTTCATCATATACTGCTAATCCAATTCTACCAACTCCACTACCAACAGGAAATCCATTACCAGATATATTCTTCCAGTTCTCTCCACCATCTACACTTTTATAAATAGCAGAATTTGCGCCACTGCCATCAAAATGCCAAGCTTTTCTGTTGCGCTCCCAAGAAGTAGCATACATTACATTAAAATTATTTGGTGCTATAGCAATATCAATAATACCAGTATCATTATTTATAAAAAGAGTTTTTTTCCAAGTTTTACCACCATCTGTAGTCTTATAAACACCACGCTCTTCATTAGCGGAGTACAAATGTCCTAATGATCCTATTACAACCTCATCTGGATTAGAGGGATTTATTATGATACGTCCAATATGGTGAGAATCCATTAACCCCATATTTTGCCAAGTTTTTCCTTTATCTGTAGATTTCAGGATTCCAATACCTGCATAGGAAGATCTGGAAGAATTGTTTTCTCCTGTTCCCACCCATAAGGTTCCATTTTCCCAATCAACTGCAATGTCACCAATATTTTGAGTAGGTGAATTATCCATAACAGGTGTAAAAGTAGTACCATTGTTTTTAGTATACCACAACCCTCCTGAAGCATAACCAACATAAAACTCAATAGGGTTATCTGGGTTAACATCTAAATCTACCACACGGCCACTCATTACTGTTGGACCAATATTAGTAAAAGGAATATTTTTTACAATGGAAGCAGCCTCCATTTGCTTTTTCTGCTCTAAGGCACTTTTCACTTTATCCTTATTCGTTGCCAATGGCTGTTGTGACCATATGATTGCACTAGAAAATAGAATGCAAAAAGATAAAATTTTTCTCATTTTTCAATATTTAGTTTTTGATTAGTCTATTGGTGTTAATGATAATAAATTCTTATCGTATTTATTTTTTAACCAAGTGAAGTTATAAAATAAACACGGGGTCAACAAAACTTATTTAAATCTCATAAAAAAATAAAAATAAAAAATTGTTAATAAAATGAATGCTTATTGTTAAAATGATATTTTATTTGTTAATTTATTAACTATTAACCAAATAAAAAAAGGAAGAGTATTTACCATTGATTATTCAACTTGTATCTGGAGCTATAGGCGGAAACGTGGCTGGAAAACTATTTAAAAATATCATTAGGCACATTAGGTAATTCTATTGCTGGGATTCTTGGTGGCGGATTGGGTGGACAAATTCTAGGAACGTTAGGGGTGGGTGCAGGTGCAGCCACAGGGACAGACACTATGGATATTGGTAATATAATAGGTAGTGTTGCTGGTGGAGGTGTTGCTGGTGCAGTTATAATGGCTATTTTTGGCTTCATTAAAAAAGCAATGGCAAAATAAAGTTTCATAAAAGGTATTTGTAAATTCTTCTTTGTAGATACCTTTTTTATGAAAATAATTAATTCTATGAAAATATTTCTTACACTACTATTGGGTAGCTTATTAATTGGCTGTTCTAATGAAAAAACCTATGAAATAGGACAAATAAAAACGGCTAAAGGAGAAATTTTATTATGGCTACATAATGAAACTCCAAAACACAAAGCAAGTTTTATTGAACTGGCAAATGCCAATTATTGGGACAGTTTAAGTTTTAATAGGGTTATTCCTGATTTTGTTGTTCAAGGCGGTTGTCCTGATACTCCTGAAGGGTTCAATGATCCTGAATATCTTTTAAATCCAGAATTTAATGATAATCTTTTGCATGATTATGGCGCTTTAGGCGCTGGAAGGGATGATAATCCTGGCAAACTATCTGCTAGATGTCAGTTTTACATTGTACAAAACAAAGAAGGTCTACATAGGTTAGATGGAGATTATACTGTTTTTGGAAAAGTGATAAAAGGAATGGATGTCATAGATAATATTGTAAATGTAGAGAGGGACTCTACTAACACACCATTAGACGCAATTACTTTAGATGTAAATATCATAAAAATGACAACCAAGAAATTAAATGCATTAAACTTTACTATGCCTGAAAAGTAATTATTTAATAAAAAACTGTGAGGCAAATGCATACCCAACAGTTCTAAATTTTTTATATCTAAGAAAATTATTATTCTTCCCATTTCCAATCATTGCCTATAATCAATTTTTCTTTCAGGTTGTTTTTAATCATAAAAGCTTTAGTTTCATCACTATTCATTTTTTTTGCTGGTAATTTTTTAGCATTAGCAAGGCTATATAGCATCATTGTAACAAAACGTGAAGTGTTCACAAGATGGTCTTTGTTAACTAAAGTAAAGTCATCACAATCTGAATGATAACACCCATAAATTGAGCTATCTAAATTACTATGTATGGATAAAATTGGCACGCCTTCTAGCATAAAAGGCTGGTGATCACTATGCAAACTAGATTTATTGGAAAAGGTGTTTTTATAAATTGTATCTTGTTTTTGAATGGCTGCTCCTAAATCTTTAAAAAATGACTCATCATCTAGCTGGCCACCAGCATTCATCCCAACAGGGTTTCCAGACATATCTAAATTCATCATATATTTAATATTATTTATGGTATTATTCTTTATTGCCTGTTTTACCATATATTTTGACCCTAGCAACCCCTGCTCTTCACCCATAAACATAACAAATTGAACTGTTCTTTTAGGAGTTAAATTATTTGCTTTAAAAGCCCTAGCTATATCCAATATGGCAAACGAACCAATTCCATTATCTATTGCTCCTGTTGACAAATCCCAAGAATCCAAATGACCCCCAAGAATAATTACCTCCTCAGGAAAGTCTGTTCCTTTCATTGTAGCTACAACATTTCTTGCTTTTATCATTGCACTAGTATTTGTCATATTTATAGTGGCTTTAGCTTTTCCTTTTGTTAATTTTTCCTTTAAAGCTGCGCCATCTTCTTTACCTATGCATACTGCTGGAATTGTAATTAATTCGCCTGTTACTGATGCTGTCCCTGTAAGTAACACACCATTGTCTACAGTATTGGATATAATAATTCCTACAGCACCATACTTTATTGCCAATGCCGTTTTTTCACTACGGTGTAAATTAGTTAATCCTTCTTTACTACCTTCTAACAACCCTATACATACAAAAGCTATTTTACCTTTAACAGCATCAGGATTTTCTAAGTAATCTGCTTCTAAACCATTACCAAGATCCACAATTTCTTCAGTGAGAACTACTTTCTCTGGAGATTGACCCAAAGTGACCGCTTTTACCTTTTCGCCGTTAACCTCTAAAGATACATCTCCTCTAGACCAAGCTTCTACTTCAAAACTTTGGTAGGCAACATCATCAAAGCCATATTCCTTAAACTTATTATACGTATATTCTTCTGCTTTTTCTCCATTCTCTGAACCTGTTAGTCTATGCCCAATGGTTTCTGTAGCTTCTTTTAATGTGCTATACGATTTTGAGTTTTCTATTATCTCTGCATCTATCCTTGCAAAAAGTTCTGCTCTAGTCTCTTCTGTCTTTTTTTCTGAACAAGATATTAGAACTAACAGTAAAATTAGTGATGCTGTTATTTTTTTCATTTTAATTTTTTACGTTTGTTTATTGTCATTTAAATTAGTCCTTTCAAATATAACTAATGATATTACATAACCTTTTATTAAAATCTTAGAATTTGATATTTTTATATGATAAATAATACAAGATTAATAAAATACAATGCCCATTTTTTGTAAAATCATACTAGTCCTCAATTTTTTTATCACACATAATCATTAAATTTACAAATACAAAAAAATCATATGAAATACTTACAAATAGACTCTAAGCTGTTTACAACAAATCGCAAAAAATTTATGGCACAGATGAAGCCAAAAAGTATTGCTGTCTTTAATTCCAATGACATTTACCCAATAAGCGCAGACAGTACAATGCCTTTTGAACAACATAGAGATATTTTTTATTTAACAGGAGCCGACCAAGAAGAAACTATTTTAGTTCTCTTCCCTGATGCTATTGACAAAAAACATAAAGAAGTACTGTTTGTGCGTGAAACTAATGCTCATATTGCTGTATGGGAAGGTGAAAAACTTACAAAAGAACGTGCAACTGAAGTTTCTGGTATTGAAACTGTTTATTGGCTAACAGATTTTGACAAAATCTTTTTTGATTTAATGACAGAGGCTAACACCATATACTTTAATACGAATGAGCATTATCGTCAAGCTGTGGAAACAGAAACTAGAGAAGACAGATTTATTAAAAAGTGTAAGGCTAATTACCCAGCCCACCAATGGGCTAAAAGCAACCCTATATTACAGAGTATAAGAGGTGTAAAAGAAACCCAAGAAATTGCACTGATGCAAAAAGCGTGTCATATTACAGAGAAAGGTTTTAGACGCTTATTAAGTTTTGTTGAGCCTGGTGTCTGGGAATATGAGATTGAAGCCGAGTTGTTACATGAATTTGTACGTAACCGTTCTAAGGGTTTTGCTTATACTCCAATTATAGCCTCTGGGAAAAATGCCAATGTTCTACACTATATAGAAAATAATCAGCAATGTAAGGATGGTGATATGCTTTTAATGGATGCTGCTGCTGAATATGCTAATTACTCAAGTGATTTAACTAGAACCATTCCTGTAAATGGCAAGTTTACCAAAAGACAAAGAGAAGTATATAATGCTGTTTTACGTGTAAAGAATGATGCTACCAAGATGTTAGTTCCTGGCACCATTTGGGCAGAGTACCATAAAGAAGTTGGTAAATTAATGACAAGTGAGCTACTTGGCCTTGGTTTATTGGATAAGGCAGACGTGCAAAATGAAGATAAAAATTGGCCTGCTTACAAGAAGTATTTTATGCACGGTACTAGTCACCATATTGGATTGGACACGCATGATTACGGGGAGTTAAAAACCCCAATGAAAGCGAATATGGTTTTTACGGTAGAACCAGGCATATATATTCCTGAAGAAAATATGGGAGTTAGATTAGAAGATAATGTTGTTATTCAAGAAAACGGAGCTCCATTTAATTTAATGGCAAACATACCCATTGAAACTGATGAAATTGAGGATTTAATGCAGTCTTAAACAGTACATTTATCCTCTATAGAATCATTGACGAGTTTATGGAGGATTTTAAATTTTTTGTTGAATTATGTATTTTAAGCTAAAAATTTAGAGTGAATATTATTCTAAATTATGTATAATATAATAATTGGTAAAAGCTTTAGACTGCTTTAATTTATTCCCATATTACTCCTGATTTACAAACACTGTATTTGCGTATGTATTCTGTTGTTTTTCTTTAGAAATTACAAACTCTACTCTTCTATTTTTTAAACGCCCTTTTTTTGTTGTGTTATTTGCTAATGGAATCTTATCTCCAAATCCACGCCAAGAAATTCTGTTAAATCGCAATCCATTATCCAATAAAAATTCTCCTACCGCTTTTGCTCTTTTTACAGATAATTCTTTGTTATAATTTTTATTCCCCTTATTATCTGAATGACCATAAATAGTAAGGTTTAAATTAGGATTTCTTTTTAAATGCCTTAAAAGTATTTTTAATTCACGTTTAGCATTTGTATTAATAACAAAACTATCTGGAGTAAACAACAAATCTTTTATAACATATAACTCATCTAAATTAAACTGATGCACATCTTTTGTAAGTGATACCATATCTAAATAATAATAGGCTGCCTTTCTTTGGTTTTTTCCTGTTCTTTCTGTTTTAGTAACCAAGTTTCTTTTAAAATTACCTATAGTCATATATTTTTCAGTACCATTAGCAACAAAATCAGCAGAAACACAAATCCAATTCTCCTTGTTTGAGTAAAAAACTGTAGTATTAGATTTTACGTAATTAATATTTTGTTCTTCTCTTAGGCCTTCAATTTTTATGTTTTTATTACTGTCACTCTTTGGTATATCTTCAGTAAAAAGAACTTCAAACTGGTTAACAGAAAGTCCAGATTTATCTGCTAAACTAACCATAAAGGATATTTTGTATCGCTTTCCTTTTTCTAAAGGTTCAGATACAGTTGCTGTAATATATTCCCTGTAATTATCTGGTCCATACATATAAAAACCAGCAAAGGAACTACCGTCATAAACACTTTGCCTACCAATAAAGTTTTGTGATGTATTCATCTCTTCTCCACAGTCATTAAAATAGTCTGTACTTCCTTCAGATGGTACAAACCAGTCTTTTACATCTAAATAAAAATTACCTGTTTTATTGGAGCATTTGTGAGTTGTCTCAAAACTAGGGTTCTTTATTAAGTTTTGGGCATTTGCTTGTAGTAATAGGGAAAAAGCAAATAAAGTAAATAAATATATTCTCCTCTGTTTAAAAATAAAGTGTAGGGACATAATACCATTGTTTTAGTTTGTATTCTTGCCCTTATTTAACCTTTAAGCAAAGTCTTTATTATAATCTATGACGCTATATGTTGTGAAATGGTAATTTGTTGTCTATAAAAGTGCCTAAAAGCAAACCTAATATGTGAAAAATCAAAAAGGTCTACGCTTCAGTTTATTTGTATTATACTGCAAATCAATATTATAAAGTAAGATTTTACTCTCATTTTTTGTTTTAATTAAGCCTTTTTTATCATACAATCGAAAAAATTATAGTAAATACAATTACATCTACAGTTAGTTTTTTATTTTGAGAAATTGAAAAAACTCTAGTTTGTTCCTGTACTACCAAAACCGCCTTCACCTCTAGACGTTTCAGACAGCTCATTTACTTCTGTCCATTCTGCCCTTTCGTGCTTAGCTATTACCAATTGTGCAATACGCTCTCCTTTTTCTACTATGAAGTCTTCATTGGACAAATTCACTAGAATTACACCAATTTCACCTCTATAGTCAGCATCTATTGTTCCAGGAGCATTTAAAACGGTTATTCCCTTTTTAGCTGCTAAACCACTTCTAGGACGTACTTGTGCCTCAAAACCGACAGGAAGCTCTATAAACAGACCTGTTTTAATGATGCTTCTCTGTAATGGACCTAATGTTATAGGGTTGGAAATATTTGCTCTAAGATCCATCCCTGCTGATGCCGTTGTTTCATAACTAGGTGTTGGATAATCCGATTTGTTGATGATTTTAATTGTCATTTTTTAATAAATATTTTTTTTAATGTTTGAACTTCCATTTTATAAACTAGCCCTAAGAAAAGAAGTAGTAATGGAATTCCAATCCATAAATTACTTTTAAACACATAGAACGATAATATGGACAAAACCAAGGAAATGGAAAAATAAAAGGTGATTTTTCGTATATTATATGGTATAGGGTAGTTTTTCTTTCCAAAGTAGTATGACAAAAACATCATTGTACCGTAAGCTATTAAAGTTGCCAAAGCCGATGCCACATAACCTATAGATGGAATAAATACGATATTGATAATAATGGTTAAAACTGCACCAATAATTGAAATAAAAGCACCGTAACGTGTCTTGTCCGTAACCTTGTACCAAACAGATAAATTATGATAAATACCTAAAAAGAATGCTGCTAGCAAAATTATTGGCACAATGGGCATAGCTTCCCAATATGCTTCATTGGGAACAAACATCTTTTTTAAGAAATCTATAAAAACAATAACAGTCAATAAGATTACACTTCCAATAATCACAAAATAATTAGTGATCTCGGCATATGTTTTTTGTGGGTTTTCTGATTTGGAATGACTAAAAAAGAAAGGCTCTACACCCATTCTAAAGGCTGTAGCAAAAAGCACCATAAATAGCGCTAATTTATAACAGGCGGAATATTTTCCAATTTCGCTTTCTGCTATATCTGGAGGTAACAACCAATCTAAAAGTATACGATCAAAAACTTCGTTAATGGTAAAGGCGATCCCTGCCACTAAAACAGGGGCTGCATACTTCATCATTTTCTTCCAAAGTGCTTTGTCAAAAATATAAGATGTTGTGAAATATAATTTTATAACCAAAAGCAAAGTAACTGCGCTAGCTACCAAATTGGCAATAAAAATATAAGAAATTTGATAATCCTCTTTGTAAATACTTTTGAAAACAGAACTTAGGTCATTCTCTACTATAATTGGCAACCAATACAGGAAGACAATAGACAATCCCATATTAATGACTACATTCAACATCTTAATAAGCGCAAACTTTATTGGTTTTTCATTAGCGCGTAACCACGCAAATGGAATGATAGTAAGTGCATCTAATACCAAAATATAAATAACGTATTTTATATATACCTCATCTATATTTGTAAAGATAGCAATAGGAGATTTTGCCAATAATGCTAAAATTAAAAAAAGTATTGAACTGCAAAAAATTGAAATTAGAGAAGTAGATACAACAGTATTCTTTTTTTCTTCGCTATGGAAAAATCTAAAAAAAGCGGTTTCCATACCGTATGCTAAAAGCACATTGAAAATAGCAAACCAGGCAAATACTTTTGATACTTCTCCATAAGATCCTGTATCAAGGACATCTGTATGAACATAGAGTAATAAAAACGAAAGCATACGTGGCAAAACGGTTGCCAATCCATATACAAATGTTTGCTTAAAGAGTTTCTTTAGTGGGTTCAATTGCTACTTAATTAGAGTTTAAAAGTAGTTATTAATGCCCTGGCAAACAAAGTCATTCTTTTGATTTGGTTGGATAAATTAAAGCTGGCTTGTCTTTAATGCCAGATACTTTTACATACTTAATAGTGCTTTTCTTAATATAACTTAATACAGCTTCATTATCTGAAAGCTCAGAAGCAAATTTTGTGTTTTCTGTATTATTCTTATTCCCTGAGGGTTTGTTTCCAAACTCTTTCTTAGGGTCTGCATGTAGAATCATATCACTAGGCAAGTTATTACCTTCTTTTTTTAGTTCTGCAACAACAAATTTTTGCCCATCTTCATCAACCACCTTAGTATAGGCTTGTTGTCCTCTAAAAAAGATAGCGTTAATCTTGTACCCTTCTATTTCAGAAACTGGTATTTTTACCAATAAGCCTTTGCCAGATTCTTCTTTACCACCAATCCATTCTTGACAAAATCCTGCTCCTATTTTGAAAGGAGCTTCATCTGTAAGTTTTTTTTGAGACGAACAACCCGTTAACATTCCTAACATCAATAAATAAGAATATAAAATATTTTTCATTTGTGTTTTTATTATTTTTATAAAGATACAATGACAAAATTGATGCCAAGTATAAATTAAGCAAAAAAATGTTAATTCATAGTATATAATTTTTTATTTAGTAATTCACTTATCTTAGATACTAACATTCAGTACAAATCATAACACACTATAAACCTGAATTTAATGTAATAAATTTATATGAGCCTAAGTGATATTCGATAGTAAATTATATTAATAGTAGTAAATTTGAAACTAAAGGCATTATTTTTGATAGAATTTTTTGTTTCACTATGAAAGATTATTCAATTTGATAAATTTTTAGGTCAAATTCTCACACCACACTTAAGTTATAATAGTCTTTATCTTTTCTTTACTAAACACTAAGCTACTAACCTGAGTTAGACATAAGAAAATCATATCAATTCGAGTGATTTGACGAAGGAAAATTGTATTGAGAATAGTGATTTTCTATATTAAAAAGCTATTCTCGATTCAGTTTTTCTCCATTTCATTCTAACAAACCACTTTAATTGACGCTTTATAACATTTTAGTCTAGGCCAATCAGGTTACTATTCATTTTATGATATAAAAAAACCTCACTAAAAGTGAGGTTTATATTTTGTTAGTGCGTACTACATTTAATTATTTAATGCTTCAGCTCCACCTACAATCTCTAAAATTTCATTGGTAATTGCTGCTTGCCTTGCTTTGTTATACGTTAATTTTAACTGATCTCTAAGTTCTGTTGCATTGTCCGTTGCCTTATGCATAGCTGTCATACGTGCACCATGCTCACTTGCAAAAGAATCCCTAACACTTTTATATAATTGTGTTTTTAAGGACTTAGGTATTAATTGTTCTACTATCTCCTTTTCAGAAGGCTCGTATATATAATCTATGTTAGATGTTGCTTCATCTTTACCATCCATTTCCATAGGAACAATTGGTAAAAATTGTTCTGTTATTACTATTTGTGTAGCGGCATTCTTAAACTTATTATATACTAGTTCTATTTTATCGTAAGTGCCATTACTAAACTGTTCCATTATATATTCAGCAATTAAAGCAACATTATCAAATGTTAAATCGTCATATACAGAACTATGATTGGCTACTATTGTATGGTTCTTTCCAATAAAGTCGTTTGCTTTTTTGCCTATAGTAATAAAATCTACTTTTTTACCAGCGTAAGTATTTTCTGCAAGAGAAATGCTCTGTTTAAGGATATTAGAATTAAAGGCACCACATAATCCACGATTAGAGGTAAATGATACTATTAATACATTTTTTACTTCTCTCTCTTCAGAAAATTTACTACCAGAATCCTTATCTAAATTAGCACTTAAGCTTTGTAAAAGCTCGGTTAATTTATCTGAATAAGGCCTCATTGCAGTAATTGCATCTTGTGCTTTCTTTAGCTTAGCAGCAGATACCATTTTCATAGCACTAGTAATCTGCATAGTTGAAGAAACTGATGCTATTCTGTTACGTATTTCTTTTAAGTTTGCCATTTTCCTATACTAAATCCTTTACTTTGGTAAGAACTTTTATTTGTTAAACTTTTAGTGTCACCAGCATAACTCCAGCCCTTTAAGGAGGCTGGGATAGGGCTATTTATACTTAGCTGAAAGATCTTTACATACAGACAGTAATGTATCTGTAACCTCATCAGTTAGTTTACCTGCCTTTAATGTATCTAAGACATCTCTATGTTTAGCATTTAAAAATTCAATATAATCTGCCTCAAATTCTTTTATTTTGTCTACAGGTACATCTTTTAACAAATTCTTAGATCCTGCATAAATAATTGCAACCTGATCTTCTACTGTAAACGGATCATTTTGAGCTTGCTTTAAGATTTCTACGTTACGCTTACCCTTTTCAATAACATTTAATGTAGATGCATCTAAATCTGATCCAAATTTAGCAAACGCTTCTAATTCACGATACTGTGCTTGGTCTAATTTTAATGTACCAGATACTTTCTTCATAGATTTAATCTGAGCATTACCCCCAACACGAGATACAGAAATACCTACGTTAATTGCTGGACGTACACCAGAGTTAAATAAATCTCCATCTAAGAAAATTTGACCATCCGTAATAGAAATTACGTTTGTTGGAATATATGCAGAAACGTCACCTGCTTGTGTTTCAATAATTGGTAGAGCAGTTAAAGAGCCTCCTCCTTTTACCATTGGTTTTAATGTATCTGGAAGGTCATTCATTTCTTTTGCAATATTATCATCATTGATAACTTTTGCTGAACGCTCTAATAACCTAGAGTGAAGGTAGAAAACATCACCTGGATACGCCTCACGTCCTGGTGGACGACGCAATAATAAAGATACCTCACGGTAAGCTACTGCTTGTTTAGATAAATCATCAAAAACAATTAAAGCTGGTCTACCAGTATCTCTAAAATATTCTCCAATAGACGCTCCTGTAAAAGGTGCATAAACTTGCATTGCAGCAGGGTCTGATGCATTTGCTGCAACTATTGTTGTGTATGCTAATGCTCCTTTTTCTTCAAGAGTCTTTGCTATTAATGCTACTGTAGATGCTTTTTGACCTACGGCAACGTATATACAATATACAGGATTACCTGCATCATAAAATTCTTTTTGATTTAAGATAGCATCTACACAAACTGTTGTTTTTCCAGTTTGTCTATCCCCAATTACCAACTCACGCTGACCTCTACCTACCGGAATCATAGCATCAACGGCTTTAATACCTGTCTGTAACGGCTCAGTTACTGGTTCTCTATAGATTACACCTGGAGCTTTACGTTCTAAAGGCATTTCATAAGTTTCACCTACTATTGGTCCTTTACCATCTATTGGATTACCCAAAGTATCTACAACACGACCAACTATACCTTCACCTACTTTTACAGATGCAATACGGTTTGTTCGTTTTACTGTAGAGCCTTCTTTAACTCCTTTAGAACCACCTAATAATACAATACCAACGTTATCTTCTTCTAGGTTAAGTACAATACCTTCTAAACCACCTTCGAATTCTACTAATTCTCCATATTGAGCGTTAGCTAATCCGTAAGCGCGTACAATACCATCACCTACTTGTAATATTGACCCTACCTCGTCTAAAGATGCGGTAGCATCAAATCCTGATAATTGTTGCTTTAAAATTGCTGATACTTCAGCGGCTTTTACTCCTGCCATGTTGTTTTAATTATATTGCAAAGTCCGTAGCGTAAACCAAGGACTAAAGACTATTTGTAAATTCTCTTTTTAAACCGTTTAATTTATTAGCGATACTAGCATCATACTGTAAATCGCCTACACGTAACACAAAACCTCCTATAATACTTTCGTCTATGTTGTTTTTTATAGTTACTTTATTACCCGTAATTGTTGTTAGTTGTTTTAAAAGCTTTGCTTCCAATTCTGAAGTTAAAGGTACAGCAGTTGTAACCAATGCAATATCCTGCCCTTTTAACTCTTCATATAGAATAATAAATTTTTCTGCAACGTCTTTTAAAAGTGATACTCTTTTATTATTGACTAGCAAAGATATAAGTCCTTCAGAGATGCTATTACTGCCTGAAAAAACAGCTAATAAAGCATTCTTTTTCATTTCTCCATTTATTACTGGACTAGCCAATAATTCTTGTAGTTCCTTGCTATCAGAAATTGTTTGCACAACAGAACGCATATCTTTTTCAACTGCTTCCGTGACCTTGTTTTGAACCGCTTGGTTTAAAATGGCTTTAGCGTATCTTATAGCTGCTCTAGATTCGTTCATTATTCCTCTATTTAGTTTAGCTTAATATCGCCCAACATATCTTCAACCAATTTTAACTGTTTGTCTTTGTTAGACAATTGCTCTTTTATTACTTTCTCCGCAATTTCTACGGATAAGTTGGCAACTTGGTTTTTAATATCTGCAACAGCAGCTTTCTTTTCACTTTCTATTGTAGCTTGTGCTTGCGCAATTATTTTGTCGCCTTCTACTTTAGATTGCTCCTTGGCATCTGCAACAATTTTATCTTTTATATCACGAGCTTCTCTAAGCATAGCCTCACGTTCTGCACGTGCTTCTTTTAACAATCTTTCACTATCAGCCGTAACGTTTTGCATTTCTTTCTTTGCATTTTCGGCAGACTCTAATGCATTATTTATAGCTTCTTCTCTACCTTTAACAGCCCCTAGAATAGGCTTCCAGGCATACTTTTTTAATAAGAAAAAGAAAATAATAAAAATTAAAGTAGTCCAAAAAATTAAACTTTCTGGTGCAGTAAAGTTCATAACTATAATATATGTTTAATTATTCTTAATTTAAAATCTTCCCTTAACCAACCGTTAAGGGAAGATTTAATCTTTTTCAAAAATTACTTTGCAATTAAAGCAACCACAATAGCAAAAAGAGCAGCACCCTCAATAAGTGCAGCAGCAATAATCATTGCAGTTTGAATTTTTGAAGCAGCTTCTGGTTGACGAGCAATTGCTTCCATTGCAGATCCACCAATTTTTCCAATACCAAGTCCTGCTCCAATAACAGCAAGTCCAGCACCAATTCCAGCTAATACCATAATAGTAAATTTATTTAGTTAATTATTAAAAAACTCATATTTAATGATGATCATGCTCTGCTACTGCTTGACCAATGTATAATGCCGATAGCAATGTAAATACATATGCTTGTAAAACGGCTACTAACATCTCTAAAATACTCATAAACAAAACAAATACACCAGATATTGGTGCTATAAAAATGCTCTTGAATATAAAAATAAGAGAGATTAAACTTAATATAATTATATGACCCGCTGTTATATTAGCAAATAAACGAATCATTAATGCAAATGGCTTTGTAATGAGCCCTATAATTTCAATTGGTATCATAATGGGGTATAAAGCTTTTGGAACTGGAGGTGCAAAAACATGACTCCAGTAATCTTTATTGCCACTAAAAGTAGTTATTAAAAATGTAATTACAGATAACACAAAAGTGAAAAATATATTTCCAGTTAAATTAGAACTAAATGGAAAGAATGGGATTAAACCTATTACATTATTAATCCATATAAAGAAAAATATTGTTAACAAGTAGGGCATATACTTTGCATATTTTTTTTCTCCTATATTAGGAATAGCAATGTCATCCCTAACAAAAACAACTAATGGCTCAAGAAAACCTGCTATACCCTTAGGTGCCTTATCATTCTTTTTATACGATTTAGCCACAGCTAAGAATAACAAAAACAAAATTATAGATGCCATTAGCATTGAAAACACCAACTTTGTAATAGAAAAATCTAATGGTCTTGCATCAAAATTAAAAGCTCCTTTTTCTTCTTCTGATAATTTTTCAAACTTATTTTTATAAAAAATAACTTCATTATACCTAACAAACTCTTGACCATTTGCTTCTACTACATGCTGGCCTTTATTATCATGATGAAATTTTTCAGACGAAAAAAAAGTTAAACCATTGTCTGTCCATAATATTACTGGAAGATAAAACGATATTGGATGGCCATTCCAATCTGCAATATGAAATTCATGAGAATCACCAATATGTGAATTAATCAACTCACTAGCATCAAATTCCTTATCATCACTTTGGCCTTCAGAATCCTTCTCTGCGGCTGCAAATAAAGGGAATAAAGAAAAAACTAATACTGTAATTAATTTGATAGATTTTTGCGCTATCATCATACCTTATATAATAAAAAATTATAGTTCTAAAATTTCGGTGCAAAGGTACGTTATTAATTATAATTTCAAAGCCACAAGGTGAAAAAAATGATTTTGCACTTACAATCTTAGATTTTTTAAACTCTTATTTTTGATTTAAAATTTTAATTACATAGAAAGTTTCCAAAAACAAGAATAAAAAATATGGAATAAAAAAAGCAAAAACATCATTAATAGTATACTGTTCTTTGACTTGTATAAAAGGTAATAAAAATATTAATGCAGCTAGCATTTTTAATAAACTACAAGCCATAAAAGCAAATCCTGTTTTATCTGGAAATATTCTATTTACAAAAAAAACAAGCACATAAATAATTAATGTTGCTAAAAAATGAAATAGATATATACTCCAAGTATTATAAAAAAAAAGTCCTTGTTGTTCTTTTATAAGGTCAACAATATAATATTGAACTCCAAAAAAGAATAATGTAAAAACTGTTAATACAACTATAAAAGAATTTAATTTGGCAATCATTTTTTATCTTTATTTTGGGCAATAACTTTTTTTATTACTAGATACATTGCAAAGATTACCCCAAATAATGAAAATATTACAGTATTAAGACTAAAGTTATTAGGAAACTTCTTATCTAACCAAACACCTAAGTATGAAAAAACACCAATTACCGCTATCATCTGGAATGCTACTCCAGAAAATTTGATATAAGTATTTATCTGTTTCTTGTTTTGTTTATTTTCTAACATTTTTATTAATAACACCTTTATTTAAATTTACAATCTTATACTGTTATATATTTTTAAGTTGAATCTATTTTAAGAATTTAATTTAAAAAGCCGTCAAATTGGTGGTTTTTAAGGTACTTCAGAAGAATAGTAATAGAATTTAGGTTAATTGCTTAAACATTTGTAGTAAAACTGCCTTATATTAAAACAAATAGCATCCTTTCTTGATACGTGTAGAAATGGATGCTATTATTTTTAACTTTTATAAATATCTCTATGTTGCCTTTACGGTTTCATTTGCTTTTTTAATATTAGAGGTTCCATTTTTATTTCCCATAATACACGAAGCATTAAACGTAGCTCCTGGCTCTACAGATAATTTGGCCACAGATACTGTTCCTTCTATAACAGCAGATGTTTTTAAGGATAAAAGTTCTGTAACCAATAACTCTCCATTAAAACTTCCTTCAATATCAGCATTAACACATTCTACTTTACCTTGTATATAACCATCTTTTCCTATGACAACCTTGCCAGATGTTTTTACATTACCATCTAATCTACCATCTATTCTAAAATCGGCTTCAGAAATTATATCTCCTTTTATTTTTGTATTTTTTCCTATTCTATTAGGCTGGCCTCCCATATCTGATATCTCTCTGGGCTTATTCTTGTCTGAAAACATGTTTACTACGGTTTTGGGGTTAATTGTATTCTTTTGTACGTTTCTAAATTTTTGTGCACTTGTATTACTTTATAGTTGCTGGATAAAATTACAAAATTCTTGTTATTAACCTTGTAATCTTTATTATTTTTTAATAATTCTGTATATCCTAAAGCAAAATCCTTAGAAGCAAAACCATGTACAATAACAAATTGTCTTTCTAAATCGTATATGTCCTTAGATATAATATTTCTATATTTTAAATCTTTTATGGATTTGCTCAAGAGCTCCATTAATGCGTTTGCCTTATCATCATCATTCCTTGTAAAAGGGAAAACAACTTTCCAGCTCCCTTTCTTAACTCCTTCTTCTTTTGTAAACTCTTTAGAAGCCAATTGTGGTATTTGGTTGGTTACCATATCTTGAGCTCTTTTTCCTTCTGGATTGTTAGGGTAGTTTAAAGCAACATAATTTAGAGCTTCCTTAAAGGCTTCATAACCTTCTATTCTACCTGTTGCCATTGCTTTTAACATCTCAAATTTTGGTGCTATTTCATCCCCGGTATATCTATTTATGTTTTCTTCAGCAGCTGTAATTACTTTTAAGTACTCTTGATTTTCATACATTTTATACAACTTGGCATATCTAGAGTCAGGTGTGTCTGTATTATTTTCTAAAACAGCTTGCGGATTTAACAATATTTCTGCATACCTTGAACCTTTATGGTTCTTAATAATATCATCTTTCATAGAAAGGGCTAGATTACTGCCCTCTTCTTCGTAAATTTTATATAAATTATATTTAGATGGTAAAATTAATCGTTCTTCAGGATTGGATTTTAGAACTGATTCTAGTTTACCCACAGCCAACATATTCTCTTTAAACTTCTCTTTATAGATTAACCCCAATTGGTAATTAGCAAAATTTTGTTCTTTTTTTAAACTATCTATTACACTTACCTTGGTAGGTATTTGGTTTAAATAATACTCTACTGAATATTTTTGATTCTCAGGGGATCCTTCTGTGTTTGTAGTTAATTCTGATGCTTCAATATTATCTTCTGATGTTATTGGTAAAACTATGCTTTTGTTAGACCATCTCCAATTATCTTCTAATTTACGAGTACCCCAAACCAATTTAAAGTCTGTTTTTCCATAACCCAAACTGGTTACATTGTAAAAATAAAAATTACCTTTACTCTGCTTACCTGCCTTTGTTGCTGCAAATGCTGCCACACCAGAATTTTGACGTTCTTTTTCTTTTTTGGCTGCAGCTTCTTCCTTTGCTTTTATATCTGCTATATATACCTCAAAGTATGATATTTGCTTTTCTTTAGGCATATTGTATACTGTTACCAAACTATCTACATACTGAACAATGTTTTCATATTTTACAACATCTTCCAAATTGTCTAGTTTCTTTTTTATGGCTCTATACTTTTTATTATTATCTGCAAGATTAATTAATGTACTATCAAAATAAGCCCCTGCCTTTTTATAATTATTTTTATCAAAATAGAATTCACCTAAATTTTCATAATTAAGTGCATTTAATCTATTATCATTTGTTGTTGCCCGTAAAGATTTGTTAAAGTAAACAAGCGATATGCTATCATTCTTTTTATTTAAGTAAAATTGAGCAATTTGTCTGTATATTTTATCTAGAAAAGGTCTGTTTTCTCTATTCTCTTCTAATTCTGTAAGGTACTCCATTATCTCTACCTCGTTATCCTTTGTAACTTCAGTATTTTTGATTTTCTGTAAATGTGCATTAATTAGATATACTCGTGGAGATTTTCTATTTAGATTAATTATCTTATCAAATGCATAATTAGCACTATCCTTATGGTTTAACTTGTTGTAAAGTTGCCCTATAATAAAATAATACCGCCCTTTCTCTTCTGTTTTTTTGGTAAAGGCCGATGCTCTTTTTAATTGCTGAATTGCAGTGTCTGGTGCATTTAGATTTATATAGGCCTGGGCCATTATTGCCCTTGCATCTGCATACTCTTGATCAGAAAGGTCATCGTATTTAAAAAGCTTTTTTAGATTTTTAATTGCCAGTTCTTCATTTTCCAATCTAATATTGGTTTTCTCTCTCCAAATACGGGCTTCATTAAATTTGTCGCTTTGTATATAATTCTTAAGAATGTAATTAAAAGACTCTAATGCAGGAATAAAGCGTTGGTCAAAATAACGTGCTTTCCCTAAAAGTAAAAAAGCTTCATCTGTTTGAGGGTTTCGCTCTTTGTCTTTTATTACCATACTATGTTTTTGTATGGCTTTTGTAGCTTTTTCTTCTGCTATTATAAAATTAGGGTTGTTGTTCTCTGAGTCTAGCTTTACATCATCCGTTACTTCTAAGCGCTCTACTGGTAAAATGCTCCAATAATTGTCTTTATAATTTGCATTAAGTTCTTCTCTGCCTTTTTCAAAAGCAATACTACCATTATACAACACATTAAATTTAGTGTTCAATGCGTGCCACTCTCTGTTTACAAGTGCGTCTTTTTTTGTAGAACAAGCATTAAAAAACAATGTTCCCAATACTACAGTTCCTAATATTTTAGTTTGAAGCTTCAAAATTATATCTGTTCTTAACTAAACTAAACAGAAAAAGAGTGGTATTATTATGTTTAGAGCCAATAAAATTGATATTTATTTTAATGACGTTTAAATTGATATGATAAAGGCACAGTAAGTTTACTTTGCCTTTATGCAAAGAACGGAAGATTAAAATACGTTCTTAACCTATATTTTATTCTTCTTCTTCTAAAACTGCCTCTTTTGTTTCAGGAAAATCTCCTCCTCCAAAAAACACTTCCAATTCTTTTAAAGTTGCCGCAGAAGTCTTAATGTCTTTTACAACCTCTCCTTTGTTAAGTACAACTATACGTTCACACACTTCTGTAACGTGACTTAGATCGTGGCTGGAAACTAAAACTGTTGTGTTATTGACCCTAGCTAAGTTTTTAATTATTTCTTTTAAACGAATCTGGGTAGTTGGATCTAAGTTTGCAAATGGCTCATCTAAAATAACTACTTCTGGATTTCCTATAAAAGAGGCTACAATACCTGCTTTTTTTTGATTTCCTTTGGATAAATCTCTTAAATATTTTTTCTGATTTAAGATTTCATCATGAAAAAAGTCTTTAAAACCACCTATTAATGCATCCACATCAGCTTTGTTTTGCCCTCTGAGCTCTCCAATAAAATAAAAATACTCTTCTGGAGTTAAATATCCAATTAAAAAGGATTCATCTATAAAGGCAGATGTAAAGGGTTTCCAATCTTCACTTGTATTTACTTGTATACCATTATTGATAATCTGACCTGTAGAAGGTTGTATTAAATCTAACAAGAGGCTAAAAAAAGTTGTTTTACCTGCTCCGTTGTTTCCAACTAGACCAAAACATTGACCTTTAGGAATTTCCAAATTTTCTATATTTAAAACCGTAGCTGTACCGTATGTTTTTGTAAGGTTTTGTGTATGTATCATAATGTTTTAATTTATGGTTATTGCCTCCTTGATTCTCTCTAAAAACCAAGGAAAGAAATAAATTTATGCTTTTTGTTTGTATGCGTTAATGGTTTTATATTTTTCCTTTTTATAGATTTTTTCAATCTTTTCAAAAACTATGTTTCTAAAAGCAAAACCCAAAATACCTGCTGCAGCTACTAAAATGTAACCTGTTATTGGCCCTACAAAGTAATACCCCAGGGCAAATACTATTACAGGAAGCCCCAATTTTGGTAAAGACAATAGCATTGTTTTCATATTAAAAGCCTGTTTGTCTCCAAATGCTTTTTTATTTGAGGTCAAATCTATTGGCATTTTAATATAAGCACCACCCCATAAAACTAAATGGGAGTTTACCCCAATATTATAAATTGCACCAACCACTATGGCCAAATATGCATTAATACCAAAAAACAAATAGAAAGAAGCCAATATTGTACTTATTACAGTTGCAATTACGATTAAGTACCATTTAGAAGTAATATAATCTTTGTATTTAATATTCTGACTCATCATTAATTGATAGTATGCACTATCCCAACTAGGTACAAATTGCCCAAATGTGAACAGAAACCCTCCAGAAACAAATATTCCTCCAAATATTTGCCATATTGGCCCGTCATATATCTCAATTGCTCCTGACCCAAATAGAAGTCCATAAAACAAGAACAAAAAACTCATCATTACTGCGGTTTTTGAACGCTTATTTCTTTTTATCAATTTAATATCATTCTTTAAAAAGGTTCCCATATGTCCAAATCTATCCAGAAAAGAAAGGTCTTCACTCTTAGCAACAGATTGTTTTGTTTGCAGGCCTGCATCTAAATACATATTCTTTTTAAAATATGCGTAAGCAGAAAAATAAAGTGCCACTAATACTACCCAAGGAATAATAACTGTCCATGGCATACTATAAAGTGATCCATAAAGTGATGCTGTGTATTCTGTGATATCAAAAACACCATAATAATGACAAACGGCCAAACCAAAGAAAATTGCTACTATTGGGTAGAAAAAACTGTCTTTGTTATTTGCCATTACATTTATAAAATTGTTGCAATAAATAAGTGCAAACATTCCTAAAAGCCAAGTTATAACACCTAATGGATCATAGCCTTTGGTTAGCAATACTATTGAGAATGGTAAAAAGAAAAAGGTATAAGACCAGTTAAAAAAAGAAACTGCCGTTTTACCTAGAGAATAATTTACTACTTGTCCTTTTTTAAAAGGCAAATATAACAATGGTTTTATATTTGTTACGGGCATTTTTTGCATCATATACCTAATAAATAAATCTGCTGCAAAGAGGTAAACAAGATATTTGTTTACAACATCTAGTGGGTCTCCTATTTTTGCGTCTTCAATTATAAAATACACGCCTACACCCAACATTAGAAATGCAGTCATAAAATACAATACTCCAAAACCCATTACTATTTTAATAGCTAAATTGGTTTTAAATGATGCAGATCTAAAAAAAGACTTCCATTGAAGGTTAAAAAAATGTTTAAACATAACGTTAGCTACTTAATTGTTCTTGGTTAGTAGTAATAAGATAAAATTTGTTACAAAATTCTAGACTAACTTATATTCTGGATATGTTTCTGTTAATAGTTCTTCGGCTTTTTGTGGTATAACATATGCCGTTACATAAAAGGCTATACACAACAAAGTCGCAATGGCTGCAATTAAAAATAACCAATATATATGTAAGTTACTAAAATCAATTTTTGTAAGATGAACTAGGTTGTAAAGATTTATCCAAGTAATTGCTGAAAACCCATTTCTAGTACCCCCAATCATAGCTTCCAACAAAAACACTTTCTCCTTTTTATCTTTTTTTTGTTTATTAATTCTTCTTTTTTTATGCTGCTTGTATAAATCAAATACTGCTATTAGCAAGAATCCTCCCATTAACATATAAGAGGCATTTTTTATTTGTAATAGTAGAAAAAACAATATAAAAATCATTAGAGTTATAATTAACTTAGGAAGCTTAAACCACTCTTTTACAAAACGCACCAATATCTTCCAATATCTTTTGTTCATTGATTTTTGATGTTGTTCTATTACATTCATAAAACCAAAAACGCCAAATTTTTTAAACTCTTTCTGTAATGCTTCTTTAAATGATAAAGTGGCATTTTCTTGCCATTGTTCTTCTATACCATTGCTTAAATGATCTACCAACTCGGTTTGTAAATCATAATATTCTACATAATGCTGTCTAGTAAATGTATACAGTTGTTGTATTTGATTCTGAGCTAGTTTCATATATTGACAATATTATATTGATTGGTATATTTTTTGTTCAAATCTAAAGCTGTTTTCAGGTATGCTGTAGATAACCCAATAAAAAAGACTATAAAAAATGTGAAAAGAAAGTCGTTATTAATCACTACAGTTTTTTTAAAGAAAGGGTTTATAAATAAGTAGAACATCTGAAAAAAAAGGACTAATATAAAACCCAATCGTTCTAAACCAGAGAACCGCTGCTTTTTTCTATATCTGGTTAACACTAAATAAAAGATATAAATTACACAAAGAAGTATAAATGGCACATAACTAAAAATAGATTTATTAGCACTTGTAACATATTGAATAAGTAATATAAAAGAACACAACATTACAAGTAAATTAAATGTTGTTATAAAATTTTTTACCCACTGCATAAAAACACTTTTATCTGTTGTTTTTATGAATTGTTTGTTTTGTTTTAGTAATTCTTTTTTGTTCACAATCATATACTGCTTAAAAGCATCATAAAATGTAAGACCAGAACTCTTCATTTTATTTGAAACAGCAGTTGCTATATGATCCACCATTTCCATACGCACATCTGTAAAACATATTTCTGCTTTTTTTAGATAAGTATCTATAAAAATTATATCTTGTTTAGTTAACTCCATAGCCACTCTATTCTATACTCCAATTAGGGTTAACCAAATTTTGCATACTCCGGATAAACTCTTCAAGCTCTGCCAACCTATTTACGGTTTCTTTTTCTCCAGCTTCAGTTAATTTGTAGTATTTACGCAAGCGGTTGTCTACTTTTGCAACCTCAACATCTAGCAAGCCTTCTGCTTCTAATTTATGTAATGCAGGGTATAGTGCGCCTTCTGTAATTTTTAACTCTCCTTTAGTTAGTTCCTTTACTTTTTGTGTAATCTCATATCCATACATTTTGCCCTGCTCTTCTAGCAGTTTTAAGATAATAGTGTTTAAACTACCCTTATATAATTTAGAATTTCCCATTTTATTATCTAACTCTTTAAAATAGAGGAATGTTTTTTATAAGTTGTTGTACATTTTAAATCAAATAATCTAGAATAATGTTGGTCCGAGTGCTGTTGAAGTATAAAACAGTGTATCGAGAAATAATTTAATGGTGAAAATTCTTATTCTCCATACAAATTATACTTATTCCCTTCGTAAAATTTACTCAAATTGATAAAATTTTATCAAACACACAGATGCAACCATTCTTTCTTAATCTAAATCAAATATATACATAAAATTCTTATGCATAAGAATTTTATGTATTAAATTTTAGCTAACTGGGTTTTTTATCATTATGGCAATGCGTATTTTTGCTAAAAATTATATTTATGGCCAATTTTCACCCTTTAACGGTAGAACATATAAAACCATTAACTCCAAATTCAGTAGCAATTACTTTTGTTATCCCAAAGGAATTAATTCAGACTTTTAAATTTGTTTCTGGACAATACATTACCATTAAAAAGGAGATTAAGGGAAAAGAATTACGTAGAGCTTATTCTATTAGTTCTTCACCAAAAAAGGAATCTATCACCATTGGTGTTAAAAAGGTAGATAAAGGTGGATTTTCAGATTATGCCCATTCTAAATTAAAAGAAGGTGATGTTTTAGAGGTTATGCCGCCAGAAGGTAGGTTTGTTTTTAAACCTACAGATAAAACCAAAAACATAGCTGCATTTGCTGCGGGTAGTGGAATTACACCTATTATTAGTATTGCCAGATCTGTACTGGAAAGTAATTCTGAAAATAAATTTGTCTTGGCATACGGTAATAAGTCTTTTGAAGAAACTATGTTTCATACTGATTTAGCTAAGCTTCAATTAGAATATACCAATAGGTTTTTTGTGTGTTTTATTTACAGCCAAGAAAAAGATGAAAACACGTTATTTGGCCGTATAGACAATTCTACGGTAAATTATATCATTAAAAACAAGCATAAGAACATTGTTTTTGATGATTTCTATCTTTGTGGCCCTGTGTCTATGATAAACACGGTTACAAATACCTTGAAAGAGAATGAAATTGATGATGATAAAATTCATTTTGAATTATTTACTGCCACAGAAATTAAGGATGAACTTCCTGTAAAAAAAGGTGGCAAAACAGAAGTTACCATTATTGTTGATGATGAAGAGTTTACTTTTGCAATGGACAAAAACACTATTGTATTAGATGCTGTTCTTAAAGAAAATATAGATGCTCCTTACTCTTGCCAAGGTGGGGTTTGTAGTAGTTGTATTGCCAGAATAACAGAAGGAAAAGCTGAAATG
Organism: uncultured Cellulophaga sp.; assembly: GCA_947491225.1. Classification (GTDB taxonomy): domain Bacteria; phylum Bacteroidota; class Bacteroidia; order Flavobacteriales; family Flavobacteriaceae; genus Cellulophaga. The sequence continues at coordinate 12,468 of CANLIE010000024.1, read as the reverse complement.
TTCAAAAACCAAATTTTAACCGATGGTGAAATTAAAGATGGCTTAATACTTACTTGCCAAGCACACCCTACAACTGATACACTAAAGGTAAATTATGATGATGTGTAGTTAGGTGTGTTTCTGTTTTAGTTATCTTAATTAGCAAAACTTGAATGTTAGGAATTGAAAAATATGAATTGAATATCCTGAATAAAATTGAGGATGTTGAAAGACTGTATAAGAGACTTTTAATGAATTGATAGGGCAATCAATTGATTCATATTTTGTTCAAGGGCAGTTTAAAAATTATTACTTTTATAATATAATAAAATCTCTCAACAATAACTTTGAAGACCATTCTCAAACAACTGAAAATGGTATTGAATTTTGGTTTGCACGAGACTTACAGCAGCTATTAGGTTATACTAAATGGGATAATTTTAAAAAAGTATTTCATAAGTCAAAAATATCTTGCGAAGCGACGGAGAACGATATCTTAGACCATTTTGCTTACGTTGGGAAAATGGTAAAAATTGGTTCCGGAACGGAAAGGGAAATTGATGATATAATGAAGAAAAAAATGGGTGTTCCAAAAGGAAGAGCATTAGCGGACTTTTTGCCTACAATTACTATCAAAGCAAAAGATTTTGCTACAGAAATCACAGTATTCAACACTAAAGAAAAGGGACTATCAAGTTAAAGACAAATTTCAGCGGAACACATTACGAACAATCGAGGCGTTAGAAACATTTTGCTAAAAAGAGGAATAAAACCTGAAGAATTACCATCTGAAGAAGATGTAAAAAAATCAGAAAGAAGAGTGAATTCTGAACCTAAAAAATTAGGAAAGAATCCTGACAAGTTAAACTAAAACACTACACACAATAAAGCCTAAGCGTAATGCGGGCTTTTGGGCTTAATCGAAGGGGTTGTGTATTTTTATGATGTCCACCAAATCTTTTGATTTGACTTTAAAAAATAAAAAGATAAAACAAAAAGATTTTGCTATGTGCGTGGTGGAAAACAAATGCCAGTTAGCTCCCATACTGTTCATAGCTCAATCGTTAAAATAAAATCATCTAAATTTATTTTAAAACCAATTGGTATACTCCACTCTTACGTATTGTAAACCCTAAGCTTTTGTACAATGCAATAACTGCTGTTCTATGATGACCAGAAAAGAGAAGTATTTCATCTAATCCTATTGCATTTCCTTGTTCTACTAGTTCTTGCATTAATTTTTTACCAATGCCTTTTCCTCTATAATTGGCATCTACCACAACATCTTCTACTAGACCTCTATAGCCTGCCAATACTTTGTAGGTTACCAATAGAGCAATGCCACATATTACATTATTAGCTTTACAAACTACAGCAAAACATCATTGTTTTCTGATATAATTACTTCTAGTGGACTCTGATTTTCCGATGGATTTAACTGCTTGCAAAGCATCAGTAATATCTGACTCTTTTAGAATTTCTATTTACATAGGCTTAATTTAAGCAAAAAGTCTAGATTTTCTTCTCAACATAACTTTTTTCAACTAAGCCACCGTTCCTTGACAACTGCTTCCAGCGCCTGCTGTGCAACCATAACAATGCTGAGATATAATAATATTTCTATCGTTTAAAACCTCTTCATTGTAATCTTTAATATGCTTTACTTTACTAGCTACTTTTAAACCTAACATTTGGTTAAAATCACAATCGTATAACCACCCATCCCAACTTATTGAAATGGTGTTTGTACACATTACATTTGATACTGCTACTGGGTTGTATGCTTCTACCAAAGCATACATATAATCTTCATAATTTCCTGAAGCTATTAAATAGTCTAAAAAACGAGCTATTGGCAAATTAGTGATTGCAAAAAGATTATGAAAATCTATACTAAAATCTTCTTTCAATGCTTTTTTAAAATCGCGCTCCATAGCTGCTTGGTCTCCTGGTAAAAAAGCTCCAGAAGGGTTGTAGACTAAATCTAATTTTAAATTACTATCTGGCATACCATAACCAACAGCATTAAGCTCTTGTAATGCTTTAATGGATTTATCAAAAACCCCATCTCCCCGCTGCTTGTCTGTTTTTCCACGAGTGTAATGTGGCATAGATGATATTATATGCACATTATGTTTTTTAAAGAATTCTGGCAAATCATAATACTTTTTATTGGCTCTTATAATAGTAAGATTAGAACGTACTATAAAATCTTTGATTCCTGCATTAGCTGCCTCTTCTACAAACCACCTAAAATCTGGATTCATTTCTGGTGCGCCACCTGTTAAGTCTAGTGTATGTGCTCCTGTATTTTTAATCACTTCTAAACATAGCATCATAGTTTCCCTAGTCATAATCTCCTTTCTATCTGGACCTGCATCTACATGGCAATGCTCGCAAACCTGATTACACATATAACCTACATTTATTTGCAGGATTTCTAGTTTTTTTGGTCGTAAAGGAAAATGACCTATCTCTGCTATTTTATCTTTAAAATAAGGGAGCTCTCCTTCTGCAAAGATTCCTCCATCTAAAATATTTAGTTGTTTATTTGCTATTGCAAGTTCATTATCTCTTGCTTTAAGTGATTTTATTGCCATTTATTATTGTTTTAAGTAGTACGTTTTCTTATTCATTCATTATAGAAACGCTACATACTTAATTTATCATACTTATTCATCATTTGTACACCATGCACCAAAGTAGCTCCACTTTCTATGGCAGCACCTACGTGTACGGCTTCCATCATTTCTTCTTTGGTAATACCCTTTTGCAATCCGTCTTTTGTATACGCATCTATACAATACGGACATTTTACAACATGAGACACAGCCAAGGCAATTAAAGATTTTTCGCGAGCAGAAAGTGCTCCTTCTTCAAATACTTTTCCATAATATTCAAAAAACTTAGTTCCTAGTTCTTCACTCCACTCTGTTATTTTTCCGAATTTTCTAAGATCTGCTGGGTCGTAATATGAGTTTGCCATACTATTATATTTAGTTAGTTTTAGGCTAGCCAAAGTTGTTTTGACCAATCTAATTGTTATGTGTTTTAGTTTGATAAGCGTTATAATGCAATTCTTCCCTTGAATCTAGAAAGAAATGACATCGTATTTAGGAAAGAAAGAAACAAGGAGACCCCTTGTTTCTATAATATCTGAAAGGTTTAATATTGTAATTATGACCAATAAATACTTCTTCTTTTATCTGTATTCCATATACTGCCAAGAATAGTCTTAGTAATTCTGAGTTTAACTTGTAACTATCTATTGCTTTTCTAATATCATCCATAGTATCAACATCTGCCAATACTTGCAGCTTAATAAGCTCAACGGAATTTAAAGCAGCCAAAAGGGCTAAGCCTCCCATTAATTTTGGTGTTCTCCAAGCCAAATCTTTTAATGGTAAGTTGGTAAACAGTTTTTTATTCAAAGCCATAAGATACAGTCCGCCATCAATTGATGGGCCAATAACCATATTTCCTTTCTCTGATTGCAATTTTGCCTTTCTTAAATGCTTAGTGTTTAAAAAAGGCGTGTCATTACCAATTACTATTACGTTTGTAAAACCTTTATTGTAAACAGCCCGCATTGCATTTAGAAAACGTTCTATAAAATTTTTTCCAACTTGTTCCTTTTCTGTGAAGTGAAAATAAGGAAGCCCTGTACGTTTTACCTTTTTTAAGGTATGGTTTGTTAAACCTCTGAACAACACTTCACCCATACATATTGATTTTTTTTCCGCATCTAATGCAGAAGAATTAGCAAAGACCAATATTGCTGTTCTATGTTGTACTAATGATTTCAATTTTTCTTCTTCTTGTAAATTTACAATAAAATGTATTCTTCCTACTACGTCGTTTTTTATATTATATCATTACAATTAAAGAACACTTTTTTATGCTCTATTAGCCTAAAAACATAAAATAAATCTAAACTTGTTTCATAATTGCATAATGCTTTATTGAGACCCTGAAATAAATTTAGGGTAACGGATTAATCATATGGTTAGATACGGAGATGCAAAATACATTTTAACTAAAATCAATATATTTACTTCGCTAACTCAAGAACTTTATCAAAAACCATTTTAGGTGTTATGGTTTCCATTGCTCTATCATAACCATCTGGGAATTTATTCCCATAAACGGAAGTGGGTATTAACGGATATTTATGCCTGTCTGCTAATAGCGCATTTTCTATTGGTTGTCCAAAAGGATAAAACCCAGCAAATGGGTGCGTAACTCCCCAAAGAGTTACCGTAGGTACTCCATAAAGTGAGCTTAAATGTGCATTTCCGCTATCCATTGCAAGCATAAGGTCTAATTTAGAAATAAGTGATAATTCTTCTTGAAAACTAATCTTATTTACTGTTGATATACAATTATCATAGGTGCTTTCCCATTTTTCCAATACCTTCTTTTCTTGATCGCCTCCTCCAAAAAGTAATAGAGAATACTTATTGGTATTATTTAACATACCAACTACTTCTTCCATTAGTTCTAAAGGATATGTTTTACCCTTAAAAGCAGCAAATGGAGCAATGCCTATCCATTTTTTAGTGTTTTGTGGAACTATTGACAGAATACTATCTGATAATTTTTCCTTGGTTAAAACACAGGTTTCATTAACTTGTATGGGAAAACCTAATTTTTTAAAAACTGCAATATACCGTTGCTGTGTTGTTGGTAACTGCTTTAATACTTTATTTTTACCTGCTGTTAATGCTTTCTTTTCTATACGCCCTTTGTCTATTTGAACAAACGGAGTTTCAGAAAGTTTAAAAAACTGCTTTAGAATATTTGAACGCAAAACATTATGCAGGTCTGCAACCGCTGTAATTTGCATTACTTTTAGTTCTTTATATAACTTCCAAAGCCCTGAAAAACCTTTATGTTTTCCTTTTACCTCAGCTTCATAAACTGTTACATTAGGTAACTGAGCATACATAGGTTTAAAAAATTGCCTTGTTAAGACTGTAACTTTTATGTTTGGGTTAGACTTTAGTAAGCCAACAATAACAGGAACCGTCATTGCCACGTCTCCCATTGCAGATAAACGTATTATTAAAATATGCTCTTGTGTCTTACTTTGCACGTAATACAGGGTTTAGCTCATCATCATTGTACATTTTCATCTGTTTGTAGACTTTCATATACTTGTTGCCTGCTTCTATATCTGCTAATAATTGATCTATTGCAGTAGATAAATCTTTCTTTTGTTCTACTAAAATATCTAATTTAACTTGACATTTCTTTTTGTGTTCTTCAGATGCATCTGCTCTTGTAGCTTCTTCTTGCATATGGTACACCTTTAATGCTAGAATAGACAACCTATCTATGGCCCAAGCAGGACTTTCTGTGTTTATGATTGCGCCATTCTTAATTTGAACTGATTGGTACTTTTTAAGAAAAAAACTATCTATATATTCAACCAAATCCGTTCTGTCCTGGTTACTAGCGTCAATTTTACGCTTTAAGACTAAAGCGTCAGTAGCATCTATATTAGGATCTCTTATAATATCCTCATAATGCCATTGTACAGTATCTATCCAGTTTTTTCTATACAATAAATGAGCAATCTCATCTTTTGGATATGGATTATGAAACGATTGGTACACATCATCCTTGATATGATATTCTTCTATACTTTCGTTAAATATTTTGAATGCAAAATCACTAAACATACTACTAATTTTAAGCAAAGATACCTAATTTATATACTCAAAAACAAACACTAAAAAAGGGGTGATAATTGATGAAATAAGCACTAACTCTCGTATACGTGGGTTACGTAATGCTTCTACATAATTTGTTAAAAAGACACTAGCTGGAAAAAATGTAACTAGTATTGGAAAAACTTCATTTGATGCCTCTAAAAGAGTTAAAATAATTCCTATTGAAAAAGAAAAGGTAATTAACCTTATGCTGGAGACACGCCCTACTCCTGACTTTACTAACCTAACTCCTGCCCAAAAACTCACGAACAATGTTATTATTATATATATGATTAGTTTAGCGCCTTTTTTCCAATCAAGTAGTAGTTCTTCATCAAGTTCTAGGGAAAATGTATAATGATTTTGAAAAAAATCTGTCTTTTCACACAAAAGAAGAATACTTAATGTTATTAGAAATATAGCAATAAAAGCTGATAAAGGAACAAACCAATTTCTTATGTTTTTAGGCTCATAAATATAAATTGCAATAAAAATCCATAAAAGATATAATAATGCCCAATCATAAAACAAACTAGCTATTAAAACCCACATAGTAGCATCAAATATTTTATATCTAATATCTTTTAGAGATTTTAAACTCAATAGTTTTCTTGTAGCAAGTAATATAAAAAAACTACAAAATATGCCATTATTATCTAGTAATGATTCTGGAAAAAGAACCCATAAAAGTCCATAAAACAGAATAGCAAAAGAGTTTGCCTTTGTTATTTTATTCCGCTTTACTATAAAATTTACCACAAAAAAGCTAAATAATAGAATAGATAGTACACCAATGGCACTAAATAAAAATTGTGGTGTTACGTCAGCGTTAAGCCTTAAAAAACGTGCTATACAATAGAATATAAACAAGAACGTAAGTACTATTATGTAATTTATAGGTTTTGTTTTTCCAAAAAAGCTTGAAATCATCTATAGTTTTTATATTTTTGCAGGGTAAATATACATATAAGATGAAAACATTTTTTAAAGCAATAGAGGATTTATTTGTTGATATACTTTTTGCTCCTTATGATGCATTACGTGCAATGGAATTAGAAAACTGGTGGGGAGCCAATACGCTAAACTGGATTTTTATGATTATTGGTGCCATTGCAATGGTATATTGGATGTTGCAACTTAAAAAACACGCTGCCAACGGTGAAGAAGATAAAAGTGTTAATGCACACTCTTATATTAAAATATAAACTGATAGTGTCCTAGCGGTTTGCTATAATAGAAAAGGCACTTTTAAATAAAAAATCCAACAAAATGCATAATATGCATTTTGTTGGATTTTTTATTTATCATTATCTCTACAAATCGAACCCTAAATCTTTTCTATAGTTTATTTTATCAAAATGAAGCTTTTCTACGTTTTTATACGATAGAGCTAAAGCTTCTTTAAAATTGCCTCCAAAAGAAGTGACAGCCATTACACGACCGCCGCTAGTCACAACCTTGTCTCCGTTTAATGCTGTACCTGCATGAAAAACAATGGAATCATCAATTTCATCTAAACCTGTAATTTCTTTCCCTTTTTCATATGCTTCTGGGTAACCGCCAGAAACGGTCATTACTGTTGTCGCCGTTCTTTCATCAATCTCTATTTCTATTTGGTCTAAGGTTTGGTTTGCTACAGCTTCAAAAACCTCAACCAAATCATTTTTAATACGTGGTAATACAACTTCTGTCTCAGGATCTCCTAAACGTACATTGTACTCAATTACCTTAGGCTCACCGTCAACTTTTATCAGCCCAATAAAAATAAATCCTTTGTATGGTAGGTTGTCTTTTACCAAGCCATCTACCGTTGGTTTTACAACTTGGGTATGTATTTTATTCATAAAGTCTTCACTAGCAAACGGAACTGGAGAAATAGCACCCATACCACCCGTATTTAAACCTGTATCACCTTCGCCAATACGCTTGTAATCTTTTGCTGTTGGTAACACTTTGTGGTTTTTACCATCTGTTAGCACAAAAACGCTTAGTTCTATACCATCTAAAAATTCTTCTATAACAACCGTTGTGCTTGCATTACCAAATTTAGAACCTACTAACATAGCAGAAAGCTCTTTTTTAGCTTCTTCTAAATCTTGTAAAATTAAAACACCTTTACCTGCTGCTAACCCATCTGCTTTTAGTACATAAGGAGCTTTTAATGTTTCTAAAAAATCTTGTCCTTCTGCTAAAGTGGCAGCTGTAAAGCTTTTATAGGCCGCCGTAGGTATGTTATGGCGCATCATAAACTCCTTTGCAAAATCTTTACTGCCTTCTAAAGTTGCTGCTGCTTTTTGTGGCCCTATTACAGCTATACTTTTTAGGTCAATATCATTCAAGAAAAAATCATGCACACCATTTACCAATGGATCCTCTGGACCAACTACAACCATAGAAATTTGCTCTGCTAAAACAATTTCTTTTATAGCTTGAAAATCATTTACACCAATTGGTATATTTTTAGCAATGCTAGCAGTACCAGCATTTCCTGGTGCTACAAAAAGTTTATTAAGTTTTGGACTTTGACTCAGTTTCCAAGCAATAGTATGTTCTCTACCACCAGACCCAAGGATAAGAATATTCATAATCTAAAAATTTGAACAAAAATACAGTATGACGAATTAATATCCTTTAAAAAAAAAGAAAAAAGGTCTCTTCGTTATTAGAGACAAGAATCAAGACCGCTTCGCTGATAGATTCAAGAAAAAAGACTAAACTATTTTCATTAAAGTGAGGACATCTCTATTCTATACTCTATTTTCTAGATTCTTGAATCCTGACTCTTGACTCTGAAAAAGAAAACAAGACCGCTTCGCTGATAGATTCAAGAAAAAAGACTAAACTATTTTCATTAAAGTGAGGACATCTCTATTCTATACTCTATTTTCTAGATTCTTGAATCCTGACTCTTGGCTCCAAAAAAGAAAACAAGATCGCTATGCTGATAGATTCAAGAAAAAAGACTAAACTATTTTCATTAAAGTAAGACATCTCTATTCTATACTCTATTTTCTAGATTCTTGAATCCTGACTCTTGACTCTGAAAAAGAAAACAAGATCGCTACGCTGATAGATTTTAGAAAAAAGACTAAACTATTTTCGTTAAAGTGAGGACACCTCTATTCTATACTCTATTTTCTAGATTCTTGAATCCTGCTTGGCTCTGAAAAAGAAAACAAGACCCCTATGCTGATAGATTCAAGAAAAAAGACTAAACTATTTTCGTTAAAGTGAGGACATCTCTATTCTATACTCTATTTTCTAGATTCTTGAATCCTGCTTGGCTCTGAAAAAGAAAACAAGATCGCTACGCTGATAGATTCAAGAAAAAAGACTAAACTATTTTCATTAAAGTGAGGACACCTCTATTCTATACTCTATTTTCTAGATTCTTGAATCCTGCTTGGCTCTGAAAAAGAAAACAAGACCGCTACGCTGATAGATTTTAGAAAAAAGACTAAACTATTTTCGTTAAAGTGAGGACATCTCTATTCTATACTCTATTTTCTAGATTCTTGAATCCTGCTTGGCTCTGAAAAAGAAAACAAGACCGCTACGCTGATAGATTCAAGAAAAAAGACTAAACTATTTTCGTTAAAGTAAGGACATCTCTATTCTATACTCTATTTTCTAGATTCTTGAATCCTGCTTGACTCTGAAAAAGAAAACAAGACCGCTACGCTGATAGATTCAAGAAAAAAGACTAAACTATTTTCATTAAAGTGAGGACATCTCTATTCTATACTCTATTTTCTAGATTCTTGAATCCTGATGCTTGACTCTGAAAAAGAAAACAAGACCGCTACGCTGATAGATTTTAGAAAAAAGACTAAACTATTTTCGTTAAAGTGTGATTTTTGTATATTTAAGTAATATTTATAGACTTAAAATTACAGAAACAACTAAGAATAACCGTTCCGTTAAAAAATGAACTAGAACTTTTTCAATGTTAGGCTGTATTTCACAATTAAAAATATGAAAAAATTAACACTCAAAAACATAAAATTATGTTCCTTAAGAATACCAACTGCTTGGGTAATGATTTATAACAATTTTTTGGAGCTAGATCCTGGGGATAATATTAAAATAGATGGGATTTATGAAAATAATCCTTGGAATCTTTTTACTCAGGGGATATTACAGATTAGTCATCAGAATTACCCTTTTATTATAGATATGGGATGGTATCCTGAAGCTTCTCCTGAAGGGTATTATGAAACCGTTCTAATAAAAGATGAAGATTGGGATAAGCCATATCGGAGAGTAAAGACCAGAGATAGACAAAGAGTAATTAATGTAATAGAAGGATGGATGGCTGAATTAGCGTCATTTAATGGAGTAATTAACCCTCAGTAAAACTATCTATTATATCCACATAGAATAATAAAATGTTTATGAAGGATTTTAATAAAATTAATAAAGAAAATAACTTACAAAGAATTTTAAATGGATTTAAAGGAGCTTTGTATATAACTAAAGACACTTCCAATCAAAATACTTTGTTGATCAGGCATTTTGATGGAAATACTCTAAGGGTTTTATACCAGAAATGATGGAGTTGACTAAAGAAGTAGGTAAGTGGTTCAAAAAGTATTTTGGAGACCAAATGCAAGTAATTCAGTTTATAGAGTATGGAGATGACTATACAATCAGAAAATATTTTTTGTATCAAACATCTCTTGCTTATATCGCAAATTTCCATAATAAAATGAAAACACCAGAGAGTTTAAAAAACATAAGAAATAGGATTCAAGAACTTTTAAAAGTTGAGAAAACTCAAGAGGTGGTAAAAAATATCATTACTAAAAGTTTTTTAAAACCCGCAACAAAATCAATATATGATATGGAAACAGATACATATCGTATTGTTGAAATATCAGTCAATGAGAACGATTTGAAAGAATGGAGGCTAACTAAGAATAGCATAAGTGAAAAGGATATTGAATAATATATCGTCTCCCTAATTTATAACTAGTGGCGGTAAGAGTAAGAAAAAGGAGACCTCATTGTAAATAATAGAGTCTTCCTTGAAGCAAGAAGTATTAAAATCGGTATTACAAATACCATTTTACTCTTAGGGAAGTTGTTTAACATACAGATAATCGATAAAAATATAATTCAGGTAATATAAACATAGTTTTTGAGTTATATGTTAACCCAAATGCTTTGCCTGCTTATGTGAAATTCAATAATTTAGGGAATACAAATATTTTAAAAGTATGATTAATATAAATGAACTTTTTTTAAAAAAACTGCAAAAAATACAATCTCATTTTTTAGACCTATTACTATACAAGCCCAAACTAATATCATTGGAATCATAAAAAATATAATGATGCTATCAGAGAACAAATTAATATAAAATTGAGTCCATTAATGAAAAATGAACAATACGATATGGCTTTAATAGAGTTGAAAAAAATTGTGGACAGAGCCAAAAGTCAGTTTTCTAATGTGTTTATTAAAGGAAAAATGCATATTGACCGTGAGGATTTTTTTACAGTTACCAAATTATAAAATACATATAAACTTAATGCAGATTATTATGAAATATTACGAAATGAATCATAAAACACATTTAAATAATAAAATTATTTCTGGGCTAAATGGCACCCATGTCAAAAATAGGGAAGCCTTTTTTGGTCAAGGGAAAAACGGGCCAAATACATTTTATGATCAAGAGTATGAGTTTGATTATTTAACCCCAGAGGAGGTTGGAGAGGGATTTGGCTACGATGGTGAAGTACCGGTAATCGCCGATTGGCATATCTGGTGGGGGATGCATACTCCAAACGAAGATTTGTCAACACCGATATCAGCTAAATTTAAAAACTGTTTGGAGCAGTTTAGGTTAAGCCCATCAAAGTTTTATAAGGCAAAAGTGTTGTTTGAGGACAAGCTTTATCCATACTACGTATGGCAAATGTTGATGGATCCTTACAAAAAACATATTGATTTTGAAAAAACCACTTTTAATAATTATGATTTTGATCGTGAAGAAACAGAAACTCCTTTTGAAGTTAAACAATTTGGGTCTATAGAGGAGGTAAAAGAGTATAAAGACAAACACTGGGGATATTTATGGAATTATGAGAAATTAGTGCTGAAACCCTCATTTAGAGAGTTTGATTACCATTTTGTAATGCTACTAAACCATGTAGTATCAGAGCGTCTCAAAAATGAAATAGAAAAGCAAGAACTTACAGGTATTGAGTTTAAAGAATTACCTATACCACTCTATTTTTCTGATGAATTATAAGCAGGTAATACCCCGCTACCGCTAATTTATAACTAGTGGCGGTAAGAGTAAGAAAAAGCTTTGGAAGAAATGCCGGAAGCCTCAAGAGACGGAAGAAAAGTTCGTTTAGATAAGTTAAGAAAACATATAGAAATTTAAATTGTGTATTATGAATAAAGAATTATTCACAGAATATGTACAAGAGTATAATATGCCATTACATAGAGCTATTCGCTCAAAAAGGGATAAAATTGACTTGATTCAGAATTCGTTAATTGATAATAAGGAGTTTAGTATTGATAAGTCACTTAATTTCGATAAAGAATTACTTAGGTTCTATTCGGTTATTAATAGATGGAAACTAAGTTGGAAAACCAACAAAAATAGTGAAGTTGAACTAGAAGGAACTTTTAATATTTTACCAATCAAAGAAGTGCTTATTGGTGATGTAGATTTTTTACCAGAAAAGTATCCAGTAATGAAAAATTTCACATTATTAGATTATTTCTATAATGAAGCGGCAGTTGGATTTTATTT
>CANLIE010000023.1 GCA_947491225.1 uncultured Cellulophaga sp. | reverse complement strand
AGGCAAGAGTTATATATTAAAAAATAACCGTAAATGATTTATAATAAATGTGTTACTCCTTTTTTAAGGCTCGACTACTTAGACATTGTCGTGTCCTCTTCGGAAGCTATGACCTACAACGCTTAAAATAAACAATTACCCATTTTTATGTCAATTTTCATTTCACGATGATGAAAGCAACCTGATTATAACAAGGACAAATAAACGGTTCCTAAGCTACTTTGACATTTTTAGTCAAATGAAGTTTATAGCCTATTCTTAATTTTAATCCAAAGAATCCCTCAAAGCTCTATGAAGAGAGGTTGATTCCTTAAAACCTAGTATAGGCTTAAGCCAAAGAAATAGTTTTTAAAAAGCCCGTAAGTTACCGTAAATCAGTTCTAATAATGACTGGTATTACACTTTTGCACATTTGTAACAAGCGGGCTTTTCTTTTCAGCGGAAAGGAAAAGATTTAACTTATCTATCATTTATTGTTGTTGACTGAAAATAAATCAACAAAAAGAAAAATGAAAAAGTTCTAATTTCTCCAGTAAAAAAGTTGTAATTTGCTCTGATGGAAGTGAAAGTTTTACCGAGCGGATACCAACTTTTGAAATGTGAGGATTTAAGTGTTGGTTGCATACATGGGGGAGCTATAACTAATATGAATAATGGTAAGCTAGAAGTATATGTTCCTGCAAATTATTTGGTTTATGTTGAACAGGGAATCCTTGAATTAGAATATGAGAATACCGTATATACTGTTTCAAAAGGTAGTTTTTTTCTAGTGAGGAAGTATACCTCACTCACTATGAAAGCAAAACCCGGAAAGGATGGAGAACCCCTGAGAAAAATAAAGTTTGCGTTATACGATAGTTATATTCGTAAGGTAATAGCAGATATCGATTTTACTGACGATCTGACGCCTGTTAAACAGCGTATAGTGCCGATAGAAGATACCTCTGGGCTTATGGATGTAATAATTTCCGTTCAGCAACAGTTTCATCAAATCCAGCAGCTACAGCCAACAGAATTACTATCTATGGTTGAAAAGGCTCTTAAGGGAATCATAGCTTCCAATCCTCAACTAGCTATTGTTTTCAAAGAATATACTAGGCATGAAAGGGCCGATTTAATCAAGTTTCTAGAAGGAAATTTTTTGATGCCTGTGTCCTTAAAAGAATTGGCTACTTTATCGGGACGGAGCCTTTCTACCTTTAATAGGGAAGTGAAAATGATTCTAGGTCGTACGCCTCGCCAATGGATACTCCGCAAAAGGTTATACTTTGCCCATTCCCTCATATTATCGACTGATATGAGCATAAGTGATATCGCTTTTGAGTCTGGATTTCAGGCTTTGGAACACTTTAGCCGTTCATTTAAGAAAGAATTTGGTACTGCGCCTTCAGTCTTAAAAATACAGTCTGTCAACTAATTTTCTGCTGTTATACCATTGTGACTTGTTGAACTTATTCAAACTACCAAAAAGCAATTGTTTTTTAACGTAACTTTACTTAAAAAGAAAAGTTTGGTTTGACTAGTCTGATGAAATCAAGTTGCTGTAATAATATGGTCATTTTTTACGGTGAGAGTTTCTGCTGAACTCAAGATAAACATTGATTGAAACTTTATCAAGGATACTGTTGCATAGCAACCCTCTTGATGGTATGTTACCGTTATTGATATTATCCCAACCAATAGAAAGATGATTATAATACCAATAATCTAAATAGGACTAAAAGTACAGTCCTCAATAACTTCCTCTTAACATTAATATCTAAAGGCGTAGCAATTTTTCAGCCTTGACTGGATAACATAGTTTAAGTACATTATGTTTCACAAGCTTTTCTGGGTTAAGTTATTTTAGGTTGCATATAGTGCTTTATAATGATGAAAGTGTTGTTTCACATACGTTTTGTGGGAACTGACAACAATTATTTATAAGTAAGATAAATCTGTTATATACTTACAGTGCAAAAAATGTAATACTGGTCATAATTTCCCTACGGGATTTACAAATTATGACTCTAGTTTATTCGAGAAACAACTGTTCTGAACGGAGTGTACGAGCATTTGTGGAACAAAAAAAAGTACTGCATAACGGCCTCTCCTATTTAGTTTTTTTACACCTGTTTAGCCTATTCTTTAACGCCATTGTGGGGCAACTGGCCAATTTTGTATTTATATCCCCTACTCTTTTTTCTAAAGAGATAGTTTTTGTTGATCAAGACTATATACGCCTAAAAAATGGAGAGGAACATTGTCTTTACACTCTAATTAATACATATAGATTCCCTGTTTCTATGTTTATAAGGGGACAACCCATATCTTTTTTGATTAGGGGAAGAGTAACTGGTTCATTATAGCATACAACTTCCAGACTTTTTCCTTTTGCTTATATCTCACCCACACTTAAAAAAAAAATTAATCCATATCAGTATAATAATGAAAACCAAAAAAATAATTCTATTATTCGTCTTGTTTTGTGGCACCTATTCCTTTGCACAAATGGGTATAGGAACCACCACGCCCAATCCATCCACCCAATTGGAGATTGTGGCTAATGACCGCGGAATTTTGATTCCGAATGTTGCCCTAACTTCAGAAACAGATCAAACGACCATTGCAAATGGCAATGTAGAAAGCTTATTGGTATATAATACCAGTACTAATGGCAACCTCAGCACCGGTTACCATTATTGGGCCGATAACAAATGGAATAGACTCTCTACAGGAGAAATATCGGCTATTATTGATAATCTAACGTCCGCAAGTACAACGGAACCGCTCTCTGCCAATCAAGGACGCGTGCTCAAGGCATTGGTCGATATCAATACGGCAAAGGTTGGCCTTACCACGGCACAAGCTACAATCTTGGGCAACACTTCAGGAATCAACACGGGCGACCAAGACATCAGCGGTATTGCGACCAATGCCTCTTCCATATCCACATTGCAAACGGAGCAGACCACACAGAACAATGCCATTGCACTGAACACCGCCAAGGTTGGCCTTACCACAGCACAAGCTACAATCTTGGGCAACACCTCGGGCACCAACACAGGCGACCAAGACATCAGCGGTATTGCGACCAATGCCTCTTCCATATCCACATTGCAAACGGAGCAGACCACACAGAACGATGCCATTGCACTGAACACCGCCAAGGTCGGCCTTACCACGGCACAAGCCACTGTCTTGGGCAACACTTCAGGAATCAACACAGGCGACCAAGACATCAGCGGCATTGCTGATAATGCCACAGCTATAGCTACCAAACTGGATAAAACATTAGCCGATGCCAACTTGTTTGTAGGCAATGCCAGTAACGAAGCAACAGCTGTAGCCGTAAGCGGCGATGCTACCATAGCAAACGACGGTACACTTACCATTGAAGACGACGCCGTAGACGGAACTGATATCTCTTTGGCTGGCGAAGCGGTTGGCGACATGGCATATTTTAATGGTACTGATTGGGTACGCTTACCAAAAGGTACAGCCAGCCAATCTTTGGTAATGAACAGTGGTGCTACTGCCCCAGAATGGCAAAGCGGTGGGGCTACAGAAGATGTAGAGACAGTTTTAGCTACTGCAACAGGTGGCTATGGAACAACTATTGCCATTCCAGCCAATGTAAGTGATTACGAATACATTAGACTTGAAACAGATAATTGGGATATAGCTTCTGATGAACACGCTGTTCATGGTACGATATTAGTATCAGACATGGCAAGTAAAAGGATTTTAATTTATGCGGACACAGTATATTATCTTCATGCAGATATAAATGCATCCGGTACAAGTCTAACAATAAATTGTAGTGGTACAGCTACATGGAGAATTGTTGGTATCAAAGCCCAAAAAACAGTATTAGACCCTTCTTTAACAACCGTAATAGACGACGATACTTTTGCTACGGCTTCTAGTAGTAATGTACCAAGCGCAGAAAGTGTAAAGGCTTTAGTAGACAATACAGTTCCGACTATGGTGACCCACCCAACAGAAGAGATTCGATATATTGATATAGGTGATGTGCGTATGCAATGGGGTGTTATAACGGTAAATGGTGATACTCAACTTTTTGTGTATGAGATGGGCAATGTTACGGGATCATCACTTACTGCCACCATAATGGCACCTCAGGGCGATACTAATGTGTATGTTTCGCACGCCAATTTAATTTCAACGAACCAAATTTCTTTTAATGTAAAGGCAAATGGCAGTTCAACATCAGCTACTTTACGTTGGATGATGATTGGTCCAAAACCATAACCTATAAGATGTATATGATGCAATTACAAATCAATAGATGGTTGCTTACCTTACTGCTAGGCAGTGGGCTTAGCAGCTACGGGCAAATTACCAATACAGGTGATGTGTCAATAGCCCCACAAACTACGGTAGGGGTGTTAAGCCCGATTACTAATACGATCACGGGGCAATTTGCCAACGATGGGCAGTTGTACTTAGCCCAAAACTGGGTGAATGAAGGCGGTTTCACCTATACCAATACCGCCCATAGTGGGCAAGTACACCTACAAGGAACTACTGCACAATCGCTTAGCGGTAGCGGTTTTACAGAGGTGCCCCATCTGGTGGTAAATACGGTCCAGGGCGTGCAGCTTTCGGGTGATATTTCGGTACAGGCAGGCCTGCTGTTTACACAGGGCATTGTGAATACCCGCGATTACCCGGGCCAACTGTGGTTGGAAGACGGGGCTGTCGTGAACGGTGCCTCCGATACGGGCTATGTAAATGGAACGGTGTTTAAAAAAGGACAAGGAGCCGTAGTGCTACCTACAGGGGGCAATGCTCAATACCATGGTTTGGGTCTGCGCCAAATTTCAGATGCCGAACTGTCTTTTTCGGGCGTTTATGTAAACGAAAATAGCAATGCGGTACATGCGCATGAACAAAAGCAGTCGAACATAGGTTTAATTGCCAGCTCTGGCTATTGGAGGCTAACCAAATTGCAGGGCAACGGTATGGCAGTGGTAGGCTTGCACTACAATACATACACACTTCCCGCTGATTTGACAGCTAATATTGATCGCCTAAAAGTGGTACGCTATGATGTGGCAAGCCAACAATGGGTAAGTGAAGGAGGCGTTGTGGATGCGGTCAATCAAATGGTGTACAGTACCCAAGCGATTGGGCAGTTTGGTGTTTTCGCCTTGGCCGAGGGCATCGACGATACCGATACCGATGGTGATGGCGTACCTGATTATGTGGAAGAGAACGGCAATCCGTCTACGAACCCCAATGACCCTAAAGATTTTATCGATACCGATGGTGATGGCGTGCCTGATTATGTGGAAGAGAACGGCAATCCGGTCACGAATCCGAACGACCCCAACGATTTTACTGATACCGATGGTGATGGCGTGCCTGATTATGTGGAAGAGAACGGCAATCCGGCCACGAATCCGAACGATGCCAACGATTTTACCGATACGGATGGTGATGGCGTGCCTGATTATGTGGAAGAGAACGGCAATCCGGTCACGAATCCGAACGATGCCAACGATTTTATCGATACCGACGGTGATGGTGTACCCGATTATGTGGAAGAGAACGGCAATCCGGCCACTGACCCCAACGATTCCAACGATTTTACCGATACCAACGGCGATGGTGTGCCAGACTATACTCAACGTGACAATAATCAGGGTGATCTGCAGATTGTGCACGAGGCGGTTTCAAAAGGAAATCCGGAAAGCTTTTTCCAAATTGGGAATATTACCGATTTCCCAGACAATACTTTTAAACTGTTCAATCGCTATGGTAAAGAAGTCTTTAGCATTAACCGGTATGACAATGCTTCGAATAGATTTTCAGGATTTTCCAATTCTGGTAACCTACTGAAAGAGGGCAGTGAGCTTGCCGATGGCGTATACTTTTATATAATCCACTATACAAAGGAAGGCCAGAAAAGAAAACGTTCAGGATATTTATACATCACCCAATAACACATATAAACAAATCAATGAAACTTTGTAATAACAAACTTGTTCTTATGGGGCTTATTGCCTTGCTCACTACGGCGAGCAGGGCACAACAAGCGCCCCAATATACGCAGTATATGTACAATACACAGACTATTAACCCAGGATACACGGGTTCTCGAGGAGTCATAGGCATTACCCCAATGCATCGAAGTCAATGGGCTGGTGTCGATGGGGCTCCTGTAACCCAATCGTTAACCTTTGCAACTCCTATAGGCAGACACGTGGGACTAGGTTTTTCTGTAATCAACGATCGTATTGGTAACGGTACCAATAATACAACGGATGTCAACTTCGATTTTTCGTATGGGGTCAGAACCTCCCAAGAGGGTACCTTGTCCTTTGGACTAAAGGCTGGGGGGCGGTTAATTACCACAGACCTGAATAAATTACGGTACTACCAACCAGGGTTGGATGCCAACAATGCGGAAAGCACAAATCAAAAGTTTGCACCCAATATTGGTGTGGGAGCCTATTACTATACCCGTGATTTTTATGTAGGTATTTCCGTGCCACGTGTACTTACAACCGATTATTTCGATGTTGATAATGGCAGTACAACTTATTTGGCAAAAGATAACCTACGCTACTACGGTATTATTGGCTGGGTAAACAAACTGGGGCGTGGATGGAAGTTCAAACCTGCACTTTTAGTGAACACATCGAACGGAGAGCCTGTAAACGTGGATCTGTCGGCAAACTTTATGTATGAGGACACGTATATTATTGGGGCATCTTATCGTTGGAACACCGCTGTAAGTGTGTTGACTGGAGTTCAACTCTCTAAAAACCTGTTGGTGGGTCTTGCCTATGACAGGGAGACCACCGCTTTGGGCGGGACTCAGTTCAATAACGGCACATTTGAAATCTTTTTACGATGTGAGCTCTTTTTTAAGCAACACAAGGTAGTAGCCAGATTTTTCTAAAACGCAATTGAAATGAAGTACTGAAGTACATAAAAATAGCGGCAATGGCCATTGCGATCATACTCGTACAGAGGGCAATGGCTCAAGACCGAATACAACAAAGGGCGCAGCGATATTATGAGGACGGTGACTATCCTGAAGGCATAAAGGTTTACACAGGGATTGTGACCAAGGGCGATTCTTCATATCAGGCCATTCGCAATTTGGCGGATTCTTACTTGAAGATGTCTCAATACGAAAAAGCGACCCAGTTGTATGATAAAATATGGAGAGCAAATATAGACATGCTGCCGCTGGAAGATGTCTACGATTATGCTCTTTGCCTACGAACGATGGGGAGTTGCAAAAATCCGATTCCTTGATGCAATGGTTTTCAGAAAGGAGAAAGAATACCGATATTAAGGCGAAGCTCTTCCTTAAAAATGAGGATTATCGCTATTGGATACACACAAAGGGCAATGACTTTGAAGTTGTGCGGTTGCTGCAAAATAGTGATGGCGTTGATTTTGCACCAGCATTGTTCGAAAACAAATTGGTCTTTAGCTCGGATAGGGATACCCGCATAGCTAAAAGGAGCATACCTTCTGATTACAGGAGTAAATCACTTCGTTTATTTTCTTTTGAGCAAAATACGAATCAAGAACCAAGGTTGTTTTCCGAGGACTTAAGTTCCAAATTTATTAGGTAGTCCAATATGGAATAACTCACAAATAATGCACTCATTAGTAAACCAAAGAAGAGTCCTTTTTTTATAGTGTATTCATTTTTACTGTACAGGTTAAACAAAAATGAAAGAGCAATACCTTGTAAGGTCATTGTTAAGAACCCCAAAGGAAAAATGACCTCTTCCCGGGTAAAGGAAACGGAAGCGTAATGTTTTGCATTGACTACAAAGTGTGAGGTCGATTGGATGATAAAAGTTATTAAATAAAAAGTAACGTTCCTACTATTATTTTTTTCATACGATTATATTTTTTGGTTTGTTTTGTGTTTTCTGCCTTCCAAAAAATCATTTATTAGTTTCACACAAACAATTTTTTGTTCTGCATAAACTTCATGCCCGGAAAAAGGAATGTTTCCGAATCCCCGTGTAAAAGTAACAAGGTGTTCCAATGGCTTGCCAATTAATTTCTTCAAAATAGATCTTAGAATTGCCTATCTTAATATGTTTTCCTGTTCTATGGGTAAATATTATTTACGTCAATTTTATTGTATCGTCGTTTATGTAATTAAGGATATTTGGTATAAACCGAATATCCTTAATATAAATACACGTATTCTTATTTTTTACCCATGATACATATCATGAAAAATAGCTGCTAATTTTGAAGGCTCTTCTCGCCAAGTGTTGTACATACCCTTACCCATATCATCAGGAATAATATCTAAGGTTCCATTTTCCACTTCGTCTAAAATTGACTTTGCAGTAACATCAGGATCTCCCAATCCTTCCATCTCACTACCTTTATTCATATCAGTATCAATGGCACCAGGATTTACGGCATGAACTGTTATTCCTTTTTTAGCCAACTCAATCCTAACAGCCTGTGTTGCTGAAAATAAAGCAGCTTTGGAGGCTGCATAACCTGCAATAAAAGGAAGTGGAGAATACGCTGCAATCGATGCCACATTTACGATACGAGCTGGTGTATTTTTTTCCAAAACAGGAGCAAAGGCGCGCATCATATTTATAGTGGCAAAATAGTTAACCTCCATATCTTTTTGTTTGCCTTCCATATCTCCATCCAAAACGGTACCGGAATTTAATATCCCCGCATTGTTAATGAGTACTTGTGTATCTGAAGCTTTTGCTGCAATGTGCTTAATTTGATTGTTGTCCGTAATGTCGAGCTTAAGGGGTATAACTCTGTTGTCTTCAAAATCTGGCAGATTGTTCAAATCCCTACTTGTAGCATAGATTTTACTCGCTCCTTTGGCAAGAGCTGCTTTTACCAATGATTTTCCAATGCCTCTATTGGCTCCTGTAATAAGGATCGTTTTATTCTGTAATTTTTCCATAGGTTTGTTATGTTATTTTAAAATTTAGGATAAAATTACGCTGCGAGGGATGCGTTTAAAACCCAAATCTTGCTATAATGTAATATTATGAAAGGTCTTTGGAAATTCATTCTTTATGCATAAAATAAATTCAGTTATACAATTAATAATCAGTGTGTTATTCTGTAATTGTAACCTAGCATCAGATAATAAGGAACCAAAGGAGTAGTCTTGAAATCCTGAGTAGTTACCTTACCAATGTTAAGTGTCAAATCCGACTTTTTAAAGGAATAACCAGTTTGAATACCATAGAGGAAGTTCCCGCCAGTGGCAGGTTCATACCACCCATCTTTTACATCTAAAAAAATAGTTTCCCTATACGTTTTAGAATGCTTAAAATGTGTAACAATTGCTTTATCAAAACCTACTTCTGCGGCTACAAACCATTTCGGTTTGTAGTAACCGAAGGCGCCTCTCATTTCGCTTCCAAAATTTTGAAGCCGCACGAGTTGGTTTTCATATCTTCTGTAAATACCGAAAACAGAAACAGAACCAATAAAATTTGACATATTCAATAAATTTACTTGTCCTCCTAATTTTGTTTTAAAATCGTCAAATATATTTTCCCCTGAAGGCAACGAGAAGTTTGCATTTAAAACAATAGGTAGCTTTGTGTCCAGTTTATATCCATAACCAATACCGTAAGAAACGGAATAATCTAAACCAAAATTAACATTCAAAATATGCTTGGTATTAGTATTATCCAGTGTAGTCCAGTTTAATGTTTGTGAAACAGCAGTATTGTATAGGGAGGTCAGTGTTAATAATAACACTATAAATAAATTTCTTACCATCTTAGTTCGTTTTTTGATTGATTTATAGACCATTTAAGTATTCAATTACTTTGGGTTCGGTAAAATTTGTCCAGACATCAATCTGGTCAAACATGCCAGAATGTCCCACATTGTTCACTTTTACCACTTCTTTGTTTATAAAAACCGAGGATATTTTTTCTGCCCAACTGTCGGGATAAGCTTTATTATTGCTGCTATAGAAAAAAAGAACTTTACTATTGAATTGGGAAATACCTTCTGAAAAATCTGGTTTGTATTTTTCTCCAACTTCAAACATGGCAGCACTTATCACTGCACCATCACGAGTAGATTTGTAAAAAGTGCCGTTGGTTCCCAAATCGGAAGTTATATCGCCAGTGATGTCATTGCTGGTTGTTGCCAAGGCCATTTTATAGTCGAGAATGTTATGTTGATTTTCTTTTCCTGTTATAAACTGGTCTAGATAAGTTGCGTCATTTAAAGCTTCGCTCCATATTTTAAATGATTGGGAATCATCGACATAGTCCTCAACATCATTCCATTTAAACCCTCCTGGCTCGGCAAGTATTAACCCTTGTATGGTATTGGGATATTTGCCGGCAAACCCTGTGGCGAGCATTGAGCCCCAAGACTGGGTCAACAAAACCACTTTTTGCGAAGTATCTGTTCTATAATAGTCAATAACTCCTTGCAAGTCTTTATAGAAAGTTTCATTTATGGAATTCTTGCCATGGCTCAAATACCATTCTTTATCGAAGCGTTCTGATAATCCGGAACCTCTTTGGTCATAGAAAACCACTCTATAACCTTTTTCCGCAAGACTTTTTGAGTTCAATAAATATTGAAAATTTCCACCCGGCCCACCATGAATGCAAATAATTAGGGTACCATCTTCAGGGCCAAATACCTGTGAGTGGAGTTTTGCACCATTAATATTTATTGAAGGAAGACCTAGATCTTCCACTACGGTCATTGGCACCAAGTTGCCTGGTTCACCAATCTCAATCTCTTTTTCACAGGATAACAATAGGATAAATGCCAATCCTGCAACAGTCAGAGTTTTTAAGTTCATATTTTTAAAGTTTAAAATTTGATGCAAAAATCAACAGTTTATGTTTGTCAATCGCCCCAAAATGAAAAGTGAAACCTATTAATGAGATTTAAGCAATTTTTTTAACTTACTGATGTCGAATTACTTGCGAAACGAGCCATTGGTATGGGGGATGAAACCTATTCCCTGGGCTTCGATTTTACTTCTTTAAGGTACTCGGAAGGAGATTTGCCGGCATGGTTCTTGAAATTTCTATTGAAAGATGTTTTTGAATTAAACCCGCACTCATATGCAATTGACAAGAGTGTATATTTATGACTATCCGGTTGAGTGATTCGTTCTTTAAACTCTTCAATCCTCAACGTATTGATGTAATCAAAGAAGTTCTTTTGTTCTACCGTATTGATAACCTGGGAAAGTGTGTTGGAATGCACGTTAAGTTCTTGGGATGTCATAGCCAAAGTCAGCTCTGGGATAAGATAAAGTTTCTTTTCTTTCATTAAAAGCTTTAGTCTTTTATGAATATCTTGAGACTGAACATCTGTAAGGGAAGACTTTTCATATTTGACATTTTCAAAAGGAGGAATTGCGATAGTTTCTGATGACTCCAAAATCTCAGATGTTATCATTGCATGTTGGTTTGTAAAAATACCAACTTGTTTAATCCCGAAGTAACCAATATAAACTACAAACAAGACTACTGAAGAAAATATAATTTCATCATCAGCAAATATGACAAGTATCCAGATACACGATAAACCAATGACTAACCGGTAGAGCCATTCCAAGTTAATTTTTTCAGTATAGGAAAAATTGTCTTTTATCCGTCTTTTGTGTTTGATCAATGCACGGAGGGATATAAAAGTGTATATGATTCCGGAAAGTATAATCCCAAGTAAGATAATGCTTGCAATCAACCTGTAACCTTCACCCTCATTTTGATATACATATATTTTTTCTTCCTGTCCAAGAAGTAAAAAAGGGATTGTTAGTATGAAGGCTATAGTGTAGGGAATAAAATGTAAAGGCACTTTACGGAATGATATATTTCTGTATGTGAGTGACTTTATATAAAGAAAAAGAAAAGGTCCGTGTAAAAGAGGTAGGGCAATTTCAAATCCGAGAATATACGGAAACCGTACATACTCATTTGAGGATTTTACAGAGAACAAGACAAGTTGTATCAGAATTGCAAAAAGCCATCCAAAAAGAATCTTGTCCGCAATGCTTTTTTGTTTTTTTGTCAATAAAACAAATAACAGAAAGGATGTTATACTTATTCCAATTATATATATCATTAATTCAGATGATTCCTTATTTTACATTACTGCCTTCTTGAAGACCAGTCCCAACAGTATGCCGAATAAACAGAATTAAACGAGACCGACCATACCATCAACCAATATGCAAGAATCAGTATTTGGCATTTCATATTTTACAAATCTCTACTTATACGACTTAATTCTGTATTTTCCCATTATTTATTCAATTAAAATTTAGGGCAAAACTACTAAAATTTAAGGGAAAATTACTATACGGGTTATCTGCATAAAGCCCGAAACTTGTAATATTCATTATGTCATTCAGTTTTTATTTATCCGACCAAACGGCTAATTTATTTCCGCTAGGGTCAATAAACTCAAACCTTCTACCGCTGGGGAAAGAAAATATATCTACTATAATTTTACCACCGTTTTTCTTTACATTTTCTATGGCAAGCGATAAATTGTTATGGTACAAAACGACTAATGTGCCTCCCGTAGTAACCACATTGGTTTTAGCAAATCCACCAGAAATTCCAGCTTCGTGAAAATCGCAATAGGTATCGCCA
This sequence comes from uncultured Cellulophaga sp., assembly GCA_947491225.1. GTDB lineage: Bacteria > Bacteroidota > Bacteroidia > Flavobacteriales > Flavobacteriaceae > Cellulophaga. Next base: position 39,113 of record CANLIE010000023.1, on the reverse strand, counting down.
TAGTCCGTAAAGATCCAACCAAAGGTATTACCATAGAATTTTTTGATTTCCTTTAAGTCTGTTGCTTGAAACTCGATAAAATTGATTTTGTTATTTTCCATTTTTTTATTTATTGTTCGATAATTGTTCTAAAGGTAAGATTTATTCTAGGTGTTATCACTTTTTTTGTGGGAGGCAATCTGTGCAACCAGTGGGTCTGTGTAGTGCCTTTCATGACCAACAAACTTCCTTTTTCTAAAATCACATCTATTTTTTGCTTGTTCTCTTTATGCTTGAAGGAAAATTTGCGGGCAGCCCCAAAGCTTAAAGAAGCGATGGCTCCGTTCTTTTTTAAATCCTTTTCGGCATCGCTGTGCCAAGCCATACCTTCTTCACCATTGTGATATAAGTTTAGTAGGCAAGAATTAAAGGTCTCTCCTGTATTTTCTTCTACAATTGCTTTAAGTTCTAACAATTCTTTTGTCCAAAGCAATGCCAATTTTGTGGTTTTGGAATAGGTATATTCAAAAGGCTTTTCACCATACCATGCCACTTTTCGTTTGGTAATGATGCGCTTGCCAAAAATAATGGCCTCGTCGTTTTTCCAATCTATCTGTTGTAATAATTGTTGATAGTAGTACAGTGACCTTTGTGTATTGAGTACTTGTCCATAATAATATACTTCACCATCATAAGGCAAAAGATTAGAGATTATATCCCAGTTAAACAAGTCCATTTTTCCATTTTTTATAGGCAGGTTTTATACAATGTCCACACGGTCTGTAACCTTGGTTTTCCGCTTCTTCCATAGATGGGAAAAATACACGGTTTTCCCTTTTCATTCGTTTCCCTGATTTGCAATGCAGCGTACCATAGATTTTCAACTTTTTGTTGCCTCCAAAAGCAATCTCTTTTTGCCATATCTTATGAAAAAGCTGTTTATCCTCTATGTTACTATGCTGAATCATTTTTGGTATTTCGCAATTTGGACTACGGAAGAAACTGCTTTTTCAAAATACGCTTTTTTAATACTTATGTACTCCTCATTCGAAAAGAACCTGTTCATAGTAGCTTCATCTTTAAAGTAAATGGTAAACACTCTATTGATGGGTTGATTTACTTCACTTTTAAGGACTTCGGATACTTTAAAATCATAACCGAAACCACCACCATGTTTTTCCAATATAGGCACCATTTTTTTTCTGTAGGTAGTGTACGAAGCATCGTCTGTAATGTACATTGCCATTAAATTTTCTATAACCATAATTTTCTATTTCTTCTTTAGTCGTTTATTTATTGTTTATCTCTATTGTTCAATTGGTTGCATCGTGGAAAATAATACCCAAGGTATGCCGTTCCCCATTATGTACCTCGCTTACGCCATGTTTCATATTCGCCCTGTAGTAGCCTTTTACCCCCTTGGCCGGTCTAAAATTAGTGGTAAAAATAAGCATATCGCCTTTTTTTGGTTTTAATACAATGGCTTTAGATTGTGCTCTTGGCGTTTGTTGGGTCAAGACGAATTCTCCACCTGTGAAATCCTTATCAGATTCATTTAAGAACAATACCGTTTGTATCGGGAAATATACCTCACCATATAAATCTTGATGCAGGGTATTAAAACCTCCTTTTCCATATTTTAAAATCAATGGTGTTGGTTTTAGCTGATTGTTTTGATGGCAAAGTGTTTGTAACTCTTTAAGTGTATCAGGAAATGTTTTTTCTATTTTTAAAACTTTCATCCATAGGTTGGCTATTGGTGCTAATTTAAAATATATTGTTTCTCTTATGGTTTGGATAATTTCTGGTAAAGGATAGTCATAGTATTTGTATTCGCCTAATCCAAAACGGTAACGTTCCATTACTACCGTTTTACGATATAAATTTTCAGTATAATAATTACTAATAAGTTGCTGACATTGATTTTCTGATAGTATATTAGGAATAACCGCATATCCTTTTTCGTTCATTGATTCTGATATAGATTGCCAATTAACAGTATCAAGTTTTGATTCTATATCTTTCATTATTTTGCACCTATATTTTGAATATTGCTATTAGCAGCTTCCCATCCAATTAATGCAGCTTTACGGGTTGTTCCCCACATATAACCTCCAATTAATCCTGACGATTGAATAATTCTATGACAAGGAATAAGACATGCTACAGGATTTCTACCTATAGCAGTGCCTACCGCTCGTATAGCTTTAGGATTTTTGATTTCTTTCGCAATATCCCTATAGGTTGCCAAATTTCCAAGAGGAACTTTTAAAAGTGTCTCCCATACTTTGAGTTGAAATTCCGATCCTTTTAAATGAAATTTAATCTGTTTCATTTTACTCCAATCTTTAGTATAAATTATCATTGCGTTCTCTTGAATTGCATCTATTTGATGAATCAGTGTCGCTTTTTGAAAACGTCCTTTTAATTCGGATAGTGCATCATTGTTTTCATCTGAAAACCCCATATAGCATATTCCTTTATGGGTTGATGCAATCAATATTCTTCCAAATATCGTGTCGAAATAGCTATAATTTATAGAAAGGCTTTCTCCTTTATTTTTGTATTCCCCAGGCGTCATTCCTTCAATTTTCATAAATAAATCGTGCAATCTTCCCGTACCCGAAAGTCCCGTTTCAAAAGCTGCATCAAATAGTGTAGATTGTGAATTGTGTAGAATTTTTTTTGCGTGTTGAATACTAATATATTGTAAAAACTTTTTTGGGCTTACACCTGCCCAATCTGTAAAAAGTCGTTGAAAGTGATGAGGACTCAAATTAACTTTATCTGCAACTTCTTTAAGACTTGGCTGTTCTTTAAAATTCAGCTGTATATAATCGATAGCTTCTGCTATACGTTCATAATTAATGGATTCTTTTTCGTTCATTAAACTCAAATTATATAACAGCAAAAATAGAATTGATTTTATTTCGATAAAACCCGAAACTTGCTGAATGATGGATACCTAGTTATCCTTTATTAAATATATAAATTTATCCCTTACTATTTGAAGACAAGAATGTATTAGGCTTGTTTGTATTTATACTTTGTAGTTTATTTTTCAAAGAAGCCATATCATCACTAACTTTTTGCTCAATAACTCTCGCATATATTTGAGTAGTGGAAATTTTGGTATGACCCAACAATTTTGAAACAGTCTCAATTGACACACCATTACTTAAAGTAATTGTAGTTGCAAATGTATGTCTGGCCATATAAAAGGTTAGACTCTTTTTTACTCCACTTACGTCTGCTAGTTTTTTTAAATAACTATTTAGTTTTTGATTTGAGATAACAGGAAAAAGTGTACCTGAAGATTTTGCTTTAATATGTCCATCATATTTATTTATAATTTCTTCAGCTTTTTCAAGTAAAGGAATACGGACTTTTTTATCTGTTTTTTTGCGATTAGTTATTACCCATCTATTGCCATCAATTCCTAACTGAATATTTTCTTCAGAGAGTTGCATAACATCTATATAAGATGATCCTGTGTAACAACTAAATACGAATAAATCCTTGACAATTTGAAGTCTTTCAATTGTAAACTGCTTTTCTTCAATTGCTTGCAATTCATCTTCTCTCAAGAATTCTCTATCATTTCTTATATAATTAGGTTTAAATCTAATAAATGGGTCTTTATCTATCCATTCCATTTTATAAGAAAGTGTTACCATTTTTCGCAACCTCTGTATGTGTTTCATGACTGCTAGATACCCAAAAGAGTGTAGCAAATGTGTTTTGTGACTTCATAGTTGTTGTCTTTAAGTGAAACTTTGTTAAAGACGAAAGTCAAATCAACTAATCTGTATTAAGGTAAATTTGGTTAACACTTTTTGTATTTTTCAAACTGTTAACCGAATTGTTAACCGAACTGTATCAAACGTTATCAAATTCTATGATAGCGTAAAAACAATAAAACCTTGTAAATCAATAGATTTACAAGGTTTTTGATGCCATTTGTAATGGCTTATTGTCGGGGTGGCAGGATTCGAACCTGCGACCTCCGCGTCCCAAACGCGGCGCGATAACCGGGCTACGCTACACCCCGATAGGTTATCCTATATAATAAAACTTAAATCTGCCCCGCAATGTGCTTTGGCAGCTACTGCGGAGAGACAGGGATTCGAACCCTGGGTAAATGTTTCCACCTACGACGATTTAGCAAACCGCTCCTTTCGGCCACTCAGGCACCTCTCCCAAATTTTTTAATGAACTTAAACTATTTTAAAACGCGGTTGCAAATTTATATCTATAAAGCTTAAGTACCAACTATTTTTATTCTTTTTTTTCTTTTTTTTTCTTCTTATAAATTTGTTATGATAATCATCTCATTTTAAGTGTATTTGTGTTTAGTTTGAATTTATTTTTTATGGACAAATGTTTATTTTAATCAATAATACTATTCTTTTAGATAAATAATAATCATCTTAATATATGGTAAAGGTGTTTTTTAAGTAATTTTTTGTTGTATAAATATTTATAAAAATAATATAAAATTAACTTGCAAATTAAATACCGGTTATTGTATATTTGCAGCCCGAAAGACAAATTTATTTGTTTTTTAATGGTGGCATAGCTCAGCTGGATAGAGCACCTGCCTTCTAAGCAGGCGGTCGAAGGTTCGAATCCTTCTGCCATCACAAAAAAACCTTCAATTTTAGTTGAAGGTTTTTTTGTTTTAATAATTTTCTTTTAAAAGAATTTGGTAATAGAATACGTTACTTAAGAACTCAAGAAAATTTAGGTCAATAGCAATGTTAACAATTGAAGAAATAGAAAAAATTATACGAAACAAAAGAATACAATTTCAGATTAATTTATAAGTGATATTTGATTTGCCAAATATGAAATAAAATAGTCTCGTAATCATCTTTAGAGCATTCATCATTCGAAAACTTATAAATTAAAGATAGAATTAAATAATAAGTTTTTTTTCTTCTTTAATGACATCTTCCATATGGTCTAGATAATTATTATTGAAAGTTTCTGCCCAATTTTCTAATTCAGTAATTATCCAACTTCTATATTCTACTGTCATTTTATGCTGCGTTAGGGATTGAAGCAATTGTTTGAGCTCTTTTTGAGACGATAGGAACAAAAAAGCGAGTGCGGAAAGCCCGACCAAAGGGAACGCCCAAATAATTATTTTCATCAATAAAAAACTCTGGTGTAACTTCTCCATTTTGTAAAACGTCTGCTAAAACAGTTTTTTCTCCATCATAATTTGGCTCTGTTTTAGTTGTGTACACTTTACCTTTTATGAGCAAACCTGTATTTTGAAAAGGCAATAGTTTTCCGTTTTTATTGAAATTGTTGGCTATTTCTACTAAATCTCCTTTTAACTCAACTTCTTGAATTGAATTTGTTTTCATAACAGGAAAAGCCTTAGCAATAGTTCCTTCTTCTGTTAGCCAATTTGTTCTATTTGATTTTTGAAGTCTTTTGTAAACATCAGTTGATTGATGATAACCAATAAAGAAAACTCTTCTCTTCCTTTGTGACATTCCATATTCAGCTGCGTTTATCACTCGCCATTCTACTGCGTAACCTAAATCGTTTAAACTTTGCAACATAACCGCAAAATCTCGACCTCTTTGTTTTGCGGGCGATTTTAAAAGTCTATCAACATTTTCTAAAAACAAGTATTTTGGCTTGTTCTTTTTGTTCTCTAAAATTTTATGAATAGACCACCAAAGAACTCCTTTTTTTCCTTTTAAGCCTTTTGAATTATGCAAAGTTGTTGCAACCGAATAATCTTGACAAGGAAATCCGCCAACCAATAAATCGTGATCTGGAATTTCCTCAACATTTCTCGTTACTACTTCATTTATATCTTCATTGGAATGGTTTTCTTTTCCAAATCGAGCTTCATAAACTTTTGAAGCGTGTTACATTTTAGTTGAAGGTTCCCATTGGTTACTCCAAACTACTTCATAATTACTTTTTTCAAGTCCAAGACGAAATCCTCCAACTCCTGCAAATAATTCTACAACTTTCATTTTCTTATTTTCCATTTTCTTGAGCTTTATAATAGTTAATTTTTTCTTCTGCCACTTTTAGAATCTCGGAAGTTGATTCCGTATATTTTAGTTCTTCTGCAATTTTTTCCGAATACCAATTTATAATAAGTTCACTTTCGAGAAGTCCGTAAAACTTTGCAAGTCTTACAATTTGTTCCATTGTCGGTTTTCTTTCGTTTTTCTCGAATTTGCTAATTAGAGATTGGTCAATATCTACTTCAGCCGCAACTTTTCGTAGTATCAATTCTTTTTCCTCTCTGGCACATTTTAAAGTGTCGCCTAATGTTTTCATTGGTCAAAATTGTTTTAGACAAAAAATGTCTAAATTTATAAAAACATTTTGGATCTTTAATTTTTAATTCAGATTATTTTCAGTGTTGGGAAATTTTAGCACTTTTGGTTTTAAATGTATAGGAAATTAGTGTGTGCAAAACTAAAAGTATTAAAATATACGGTTGCTAGTATGAAACATAACTTTGGTTATGATTAAATAATAAAAGTCTAATTATTATGTAAGCTTATTAAGGTATTATAACTATTGATAACTTTTAGTATATCATATTGACCAAAAAAATTACTTTTGTTATCCTGAAATATCATATAAATAAAGAATTATTATGTCAGATACAATAGAAAGAATAAAGTGCCTAATCATAGGTTCAGGACCAGCAGGATATACTGCAGCGATATATGCATCTAGAGCAGATTTAAAACCAGTCATGTACACAGGTATGGAACCTGGCGGACAATTAACGACAACAACAGAGGTAGATAATTTTCCAGGATATCCTGAAGGTATAGATGGACCAACAATGATGACGCAATTACAAGCACAAGCAGAACGTTTTGGAACTGAAGTTAGAATAGGTATGGTAACTGCTGTAGATTTTAGTACAAAAGTAGGTGGTATACATAAGGTAACTGTAGATAATTCTAAAACTATAGAAGCAGAGACTGTAATTATTTCTACAGGTGCAACAGCTAAATATTTAGGTTTAGAAAGTGAACAACGTTTACGTGGTGGTGGAGTATCTGCATGTGCTGTTTGTGACGGTTTCTTTTATAAGGGGCAAGATGTTGCTATAGTTGGTGCAGGAGATACCGCTGCAGAAGAAGCATCTTACTTGGCTAATATTTGTAAAAACGTGACAATGTTAGTTCGTAAAGATAAAATGCGTGCTTCTAAAGCTATGCAACACAGAGTAAATAATATTTCTAATATTACTGTTAAATATAACACGGAAGTAGATGAAGTGTTAGGGGAACAAGTTGTAGAAGGTTTGCGTATAGTGAATAATCAGACACAAGAAAAAGAAGATATTGCTATTACGGGTCTTTTTATAGCAATAGGTCATAAACCAAATACAGACATATTTAAAGGACAAATAGATATGGATGAAACAGGTTATTTAATTACAAAAGGAAAATCTACTAAAACAAACAGACCAGGTGTATTTGCTAGTGGAGACGTGCAAGATAAAGAATATAGACAAGCTGTTACTGCGGCAGGTACTGGATGTATGGCTGCATTAGATGCTGAGCGCTATTTGGCTAGTATAGAAAAGTAGACTAAATTTTTATGTAAAAAGGATATTAATAAGGTTATAACCTTATTAATATCCTTTTTTATGATGTAAATTAAAGATTAATGTACTGATAGTAGAAGAGTTTTTCATTAGGACAGTTGAAGTTTATTACTAAAGTATTATTACTTTCTAAATACTGAGGAATTTTAGTAATTCTTTAAAATCAGTATAATTTTCCCCTTTAAAATCTAAACTATCTAAAAAAATAAAGGTAGTCTTATTTACTAATTTTAACATTGGCAACACCACTATAAGAAATGTCACCACCACTACTAGCTTCTGCAATTAAAGATTCTGATACATCTACGCTAATATCTGATCCACTACTAGCATCTGCTACGCATATTTTTGTTTTTAAGTTTCTAGCGTCAATATCAGCACCGCTACTTGCATCTGCATTTAGTTCATTTGTAGTTCCAGATAATTTAATGTCTGCACCACTACTAGAATCTGCCGAAATGGAATTGGCTACAACAGATACTACTAAATCTGCACCACTACTGGCATTTAGTTTTAAATTATCTGCTTTAATCTGGTTTTCTGTATTTAAATCTGCGCCACTAGAACTAGATAAACTTGTTATGGTAGGTAAAGAAACATAAATACTTTTAGTAGCTCTACCAATATTTTCTTTTACGTGTATTTTAAGTTTGCCATCTTTTATGTCTGTTGCAATAAGGTCTATAATATTTTCATCTGCTTCCACTCTAATACTATATTCATCTGCTTGCGAAACAAATACGTCTAAACCTTCTGATGCTGATATTTTATTAAATTCTGAAATAATCTCTCGATTTTCTTCTGCAACTGTTCCGTTACCCTTTTTTCCTTCTCCTATGTTAAAAGCACAGGATGATAATAAAAGTGATACTACTAATGCAATTGTAATTTTTGATAGTGTTGTCATAATTGTTGTTTTTTGGTTGATGATGTAAAACTCTACAATTGATTGTGTTATTTATAATATATACAACTCAATTGTTGGCTTTTAATGATGAATTGTGAAATTTTAATTTATGTGGTCTCAATATGAGCCTCATCTTCATTGATTTGAATGTTTATTGAATCTTTGTCTCCTTCAATTTTTATATCTATGCTAGGTTCTTTTTCTAATGTTTCCTTTTCTTCTTCTTCTTCTTCTTGAATAGGACAGTTAAGACACTTTAAAATACCATCATCATCCATTTTCCATATATAATTTTTAACCTCTGTTCTGTAAAAGTCTTTATTGTACCTTGTTTCCCAACCTATGTTGTTTCTATGATTGGCATTTTCAAATTTTATGATTACATCCTTGGGTATGTATAAGGTAGCAACAACTTCTTGATCTCGTATTTTATTCTTAGAATCCATTGTTAAAAAATTATCCATAATAATGGTACTACCAATTATCTTGTAATTGTAATTGATTTTTTCAGCTCTTTGCCGCGCATTCTCAAAAGAACTGCCTTGAGATATTTTTTGAATCTTTATTCTGGATATTAAATCATCTGATTTTTTAATATTGAACACAAAATCATTGTCTAGCAATATCTTATTTCCGTCATCATCTATTGTAAATGTCATACCATTAATTCTAATGTTCTCAGGTCTTTGGTAATAATCACTAGACCTAGTGGATATTGTTATAGTATCCATAGAATTGTTAATATTCAAGATTTCAGTTTTATTTACACTTCCTCTGTACATATAAGAAGTCGCTTGTTTAACCCCAATAATTGTTAAACCTATTATAGCTGCTAACCACAGACCCAATAAAGTTAGTTTTGCTATAAGACCTATTGATTTTAAATTGGTAACAGCAATTTTAAGTCCTAAGTAAAGCAAAAAGAAAAAGGGGATACCAATTAATAAAAAAAGTAGAATGGATAATAACCATATTGGTGCGTTTGTAATATTGGCATAATCAAAAAAAGGAATGTCATTAATTACAAACGCATCAGTAAAACCCGCAGTAAACAATCCTATGAATAAGCCAATTAATACTGTGCCTCCAATTAGTATTAAAAATATTCCAATTATTTTACTAATACTTTTAAATATAAAAGAAAAGAGTTTACCTATGGTATCAAAAAAAGTTTGGGAGCTACTTTTAAATTTATGACTTACTTTGTCATAGTCTGCATTTTTTACCTTGTCAGTAACAGTGTTAAAACTTTCTTTTACTTTACGCTCTATATTACTAATGTTTACAGATTCTCCTTGCATGTCAAGTTTTTGCGCTGTAGTTTTTGCTTGTGGTATCAAAAACAATAGTAAAATATAAATTACAATAAATCCACTAAAAGTAGCTAGGGTAAGTACAACCCAAAGTAAACGTACCCACCAAGGGTTTATGCCTAAATAATGAGCCATACCAGATGAGATACCTCCAATGTATTTATTGTCTATGTCTCTATATAATTTTTTTGATTTGCTTTTAGACTTTAGCTCCTCTTCAAACATTTCCTCATCAACCTTATAGTCTTCAGGTTGCCCCATTATGTTTATTACATTATCTACATCACTTTTAGTGATTACTTGCTGTTCATTTTTTATATTTTCTTGAAAAATTTCAGCAATTCTCCCTTCAATGTCAGAAATGATTTCATCACTGCCAGGACCGTTATTTAAAGAGTGCTTAATAGCATCTAGGTAATTATGCAATTTACGATATGCATCTTCATCTATATGAAAGAACAAATTAGCCAAGTTTATGTTTATAGTCTTATTCATTGTTCGCTTTTTTAGTGTTGGTAACTAGGTTTACGGCATTTCTAAGCTCGTCCCAAGTAGTATTTAATTCGGTTAAAAATTGTACTCCAGTATCTGTAAGTGCATAATATTTTCTTGGCGGACCAGAAGAAGACTCTTCCCAACGGTAGGTCAGGAGGCCTGCATTTTTAAGTCGAGTTAATAATGGATAAATTGTGCCTTCCACCACTAGCATTTTAGCATCTTTTAATGTGGAAAGTATTTCAGAAGTATATTTGTCTTCTCCTTTTAGAATGGAAAGAATACAATACTCTAAAACACCTTTACGCATTTGTGCCTTTGTGTTTTCTATCTTCATAGTTTAAATATTCTGTTTTGAAGTATTTCAAAACTGTTTTTTGATATGATGAATGAACTCCGTTTGAATTATTTTTTATTAGAATTGATTAAGTTCTATAACTCACACATAATAGTTTCTTATACAAATATATGTCTTTAAAAAGGTATTATGCAAAACATAGTACTAAAATTTAACAATAAATTAACATTTTAGGTGTCAACTATTTTCAATACTTTTATAAAATTAAAATGGTAAGATGGCTATAAGTACTAGAAAATATAATGTTTACAACTTTTTTAAGCTACCCTCTGCTTGGTGGTGTGGTGTGCGTTTAAAATATATTGATGCAAACAAGGCAGTTGTAAGTGTTAAGCATAGATGGTTTAATCAAAACCCGTTTAATTCTATGTTTTGGGCAGTACAAGGAATGGCTGCTGAATATGCAACTGGGGTTATGGTAATTAACCAAATTAAGGAAAGCGGAAAAAAAATATCTATGTTGGTCGCAAGTAATAATGCCATTTTTACTAAAAAGGCTACAGGGAGAATTACATTTACTTGTGAAGATGGGCATTTAATTACCGATGCAATTTCCAGAACAATTGCAACAGGAGAAGGGCAAGTTTTTACAATGAAATCTATTGGTGTTAATGAAAATGGTGTTGTAGTATCAACATTTAATTTTGATTGGACAGTGAGATTGAAGAAGTAATTTTTATATTGATGTGTAACAAAAGCTAAAATTAGTCTACCAATAATTGTCAATCAATTAAAAAGCAAAAAATGAACGCACACGAAATAGATTATGAAATTTTTGGAGAAGAAATGCAATATGTAGAAATAGAACTAGATCCGCAAGAAGCTGTTGTGGCTGAGGCTGGTAGTTTTATGATGATGGATACAGATGTAAAGATGGATACCATTTTTGGAGACGGATCCAATCAGGATAAAGGTGTTTTAGGAAAAATATTTTCTGCTGGAAAACGAATGCTTACAGGTGAAAATTTATTTATGACTGCCTTTTTAAATATTGGTCAGCATAAAAGAAAAGTCAGTTTTGCATCGCCATACCCAGGAAAAATATTACCCATTGATTTATCTGAAAAAGGAGGGAAGTTCATTTGCCAAAAAGATGCTTTTTTATGTGCTGCAAAGGGTGTTTCTGTGGGTATAGAGTTTTCTAAAAAATTAGGTCGTGGCCTTTTTGGAGGTGAGGGTTTTATTATGCAAAAACTAGAGGGTGATGGTATGGCATTTGTACACGCTGGAGGTACTATGGCAAAAAAAGAATTAGCTGCAGGAGAAGTTTTAAAAGTGGATACAGGGTGTATTGTTGGTTTTTCGCAAAGCGTAGATTATGATGTTGAGTTTGTTGGCGGAATAAAGAATACCATATTTGGTGGTGAAGGTTTATTTTTTGCTACCTTAAGAGGGCCAGGTACAGTTTATATACAATCATTACCTTTTAGTAGATTGGCAGGTAGAGTTTTAGCTTCTATTCCTAAAGGAGGAAAAGATAGGGGAGAAGGTAGTTTGCTAGGTGGTTTAGGAGATTTGTTAGATGGTGATAATAGGTTTTAGGGTAGTGCTAAGTATTTAGTCTTAAGTAAAAAGTGTTGATTATAAGGTGGAAAGTAGAAAGCATTTAATTATGTTCGATATCGGTCTAGTATAACCGTCAGTTATGGGTTAATATGCATTGATTTTGGTTTGGTACAGATTTAGTAATTCTGAGTGGATTCGGAAGTAGTCGAATTCGGCATAATTGCGGTTATGCATTTTTGGTAACGGGCTTTTATTCCGCATTTTTGTAATATTCAGTTTTAAAATATCTTTCAATGTCCAACATTAAATTGAAAACATAATCGAAATATTGTTTCGAATTTTCTCTTGCAAATTTCCTAACGAAGAAGTTTTGCAGTGTTGGTATTTCTTTATAAATAATTCCTTTAATTTTTTTATTTTCAAAATCTGATTTATCAATCAAATCAATAGTGTCCTCCGAATCTTTTAATATTTGTTCAGGGTCATAATGAGAAAAACCATTTCTTATTGTCGTTTGAAAATTTGTCAACTCATTAAACTGAATTTTAGAAATTATTTTGTACTCTTTACATTTTTTGATTGTAACACTCATTTTCCAAGTTGAAATTCTATTGTTTATTAGCGGTTCAGAGTAAGTCTCGTTCCAGTCTTTAGTTTTCTTAGGTTCTGTTCCATATTTTTTTTGAATTAATGCTAATTTTAAAATTCTTTCAAGAAAATGATTTGTCAGGGTTATTGCAGCCGTATGAGCTTCAATAATCAAACACTTAATAATTTCTCCTATTGTTAATTCTAAGTCTGTGAAATAATAAAATCTAGTACTCTGTAAATAATGCTTGTAATGATCAAAATTTTCTTCTAAAGCTTTTTTAAAAAGATTTTCTAAAGATTCTTTATTTTCAGAGTCAATATTATTGTAATGCTCATCAATTATTTTTTGATTTTCGATTTCGCGTTCTTCTGGATTAATTCCACACTTTTCATATATTTCTCTTGTCCTTTGGTCCATTACAAGTTTTTTTTAGTTATTTTTTACTAATATGTATCTCTAATCATTTCTAAAATTTTTTGTATTTCTATTTTTATATCAGAAGTCTTTTGTATAAAATGATTGTTCATAAAACTAAAAATCAATGTTTTGCCAGAATTGGTAATTAAGTAGCCACTTAAATTATAGTTGTTACCTAATGTTCCAGATTTTGCATATATGTAGGGTGTAGTATTGCCCTTGTACCAATTCTTTAAAGAGCCAGAGACTCCTCCAACAGGGAAAAGTGATAGTAATTTTTTTCTTGGAATCTCTAAATACATTTTATCTAATACTTGTACAAAAGATTCTGGTGTAAATAAATTGTACCTAGATAATCCTGAACCATCTACCCACCTTGGTTTTTGTTTCAAATCTGTAAGTTCAGTATCAAGAATGTGTTTAATACTTTTGTTTGTACTTAATGTATCAGATAGGGAAGAGGATGCCATTATTAATAATTGTTCTGCTAAAAAATTGTCGCTCTCATACATCATCCTTTTAAGAATTGTATCAGTGGCTACACCAAATAATGTTATTTTTTTTTGTTCAGGAATAACGTAGGAGATTGTTACTTTTTTTTCTAATTCATTCTCTAACAAATCTTTGATTAATGTGTGGCTTATTTTAAAAGGAATCTCAATAGTATCTTTTATGTTTTGCTCTACATAAAATGTATTAGAAACCATATCTCTTTTAAATGGATATGGCTTGTGTAGTACACTGTGGTTAAAATACTTTGGGGTAAGTATTAGAGAATCTTTTTTGTATGCTGTTAAAACATTTCCATAAAGAGGTAAGCCACTACGTTCTGGAGAAAAATAGGTGTCATAATCTTCCCAAGCCCAGCCATCACCATACCTTTTAGACGTAAAATTAGTTAGATTCAGGAAAATATTTTTTTGAGCTTTTAAAAAACCAATGGTTGTAGTGTCTTTAAAATGTTTGTGTAATAGTGTTGGGTTTCCTGTACCTTCTATATAAGTAATAGTGTCTTTAACAGTGTATTTAAGTATAGGACTATGTTTTGGAAGTAATTTTAAACTAGCATATAGCGTAAAAATTTTGGTGTTACTTGCAGGAGTAAAGTATTTTTCACTGTTATTTTTGTATATAACCTTTTTATTTTTTGGGTTATAAAGGATGAAACCAGTGAAATTATTTTTAAATAGATTTGACTCTATTTTTTTATTTGTTATTGAAGAAATTTTTGCTTTTGTAGAAGTACAACTACTTATGAGTATAAAAAGTACCAAGTATAGAAATGTTTTTATCATATTGTTATGTGAGGATGTAAATGGTTTAATTAAAATTATCTAATTTTTAACATTTCTTATAGAATATAGTAATACCTTTTATCGTTAAATTTAATGAATATTAAATTAATTATTTTATCAATGGCTAGAGCAATGTTTGATTACACTAAAACCATACTACAAAAGGTAAGTTTTGATTCTAAGCTTTTTTGCAAAGAATTAGAAAAGGCATTTTCAAGATTACTTCCTTATGAGATTGATGAATTAAAACTTTGGTTAGAATCTTTTTTAACAGATAAACCAGAATTAAGACAATGTATGATATACATTCAAAATTAATAAACAGTCTATAAATAATAGATTTTATTTATTAGTTAGATAGAAGCTAAATACAATAGATTATATAATGCTAAGCAATTGGATTATTTAAAATCAACATATTATTTTGATTATGAGAGTGATGAAATTCAAGAACTCATAGCCGAATTTAAAAATGATATGCTTTCTGATAAAGAAAAAACCAAGCGTTTATATTTAAAAGTCCGTGATTGTTGGAGGTATGATCCTTACAACTTAAGTTTTTCAAAACAAAATTTTAAAGCGAGTAAGATTGCAAGGAAATCTAAAGGACATTGCGTTGAAAAATCAATTATATTAATTGCTTGTCTTAGGGGATTAGGAATTCCAGCAAGACTCCATTTAGGAAAGGTTAAAAACCATATAGGTGTTGAGAGATTAACGGAAAAATTTGGAACAAATGAATTAACGCCACATGGAATGGTAAATGTCTTTTTAAATAATAAATGGTTAAAACTATCTCCTGCTTTCAATAAATCAATGTGTAGAATTTGTAATGTTTCTCCGTTAGAATTTGATGGTGAGAACAATTCTTTTTTACAGGAGTTTAATAATAAAGGAAATCTTTTTATGGAGTATCTTGATGATTATGGGCATTTTGAAGACGTACCATTAGAGTTTATGATAAACAATGCAAAAGAACATTATCCTAATATTTTTGATACTAAAGATAATAGTACTGAATTTAAATTATAATAATTGAATATTCGTTTTTAGTCATATAATCATTACAAAACCCTGAATTTATTCTAGGGTCACATTCTATAATTTGATTTATAGTAGAATGAGATTTTGAAACAAGTTAAGAATGGACGCTTTCATTAACTTTACATCGTTTAGTAGAGATACAATTTATAATTTTAGCCTTAGTGTTTAATAAGAATTGTGTTAATAAGCAGGGATTTCATCTTTAAATTAAGAACCTAAGCTTGTCTACAGGGTAGACTTTTAGATTAAAATTTACTTACCTTCGATACAATTTTCTATCGAAAATCACTCTGGTTGACATAAGTTTTATTACATCGAACTCAGATTAATACTAAATTATTAGTTTTAGATTTCTATTATTTAATAGTATAATTGCTAGCTTTAATAGCTTATTTTTTAGTAATAGGGCTTACTATTTTTACATCTTGAAAAGCAATTGCACCACGTACAACACTTGTAATTACTTCGTGTAATGCATTTGTTATTTGTATTTTTAGCTCTTTTTTATGGTAAATAAGGCTTACTTCTCTTGCGGGTGAAGGTGTTTCAAAATGTTTTAAATTTTGTTTTTTCTTATCATCTAACTCCAATGTATTTAAATACGGTAACAATGTCATTCCTAGTCCTTCATTAGATAGGTTTACCAAAGTTTCAAAACTACCACTTTGCAATCTAAAATGATCTACAACAGAGTTTTTAGGAGATTTACACAAGTTAATAACACCATCTCTAAAACAATGCCCGTCTTGTAAAAGCAAAACATCATCAATCTCTAAATCTTCAGGAGTTAACTTTTCAATAGTAGCCAATCTATGCTGTTTGGGTATGTAACCAACGAATGGCTCGTAATACAAAGGCCTTTCTTTTATAAATTCAATTTCTAAAGGTGTCGCAGCAATAGCAGCATCTATTTGTCCGTCTTGTAAATTTCTAATAAGTGTGTCTGTACTTTGTTCTTTAATAACCAAATTTACTTTTGGAAATTTAGAAATAAAAGCCTTTAAAAACATAGGTAGAAGAGTTGGCATAACAGTAGGTATAATTCCTAAAACATACTCACCACCAATAAATCCTTTTTCTTGATCTACAATATCTTTAATACGGTTTGCTTCATTTACAATGTTTTTAGCTTGTTCTACTATTTTTAAACCAACCTCTGTAATAGAAATTGGTTTTTTACTTCTGTCAAAAATTAAAATATCTAACTCATCCTCTAACTTTTGCACTTGCATACTTAAAGTTGGTTGTGTAACAAAGCTTTTTTCTGCTGCTAAAGTGAAATTTTGGTATTTAGCAACCGCCAATACATATTGTAATTGAGTTATTGTCATCCTTGATAGGTTAAAACTATAAAATTATAAAAACTAATGATTTAAATTTTCTCAAAAATACTAAATAGAACCTAACTTTATAGTGACAAAAAAAGATAAATATTATGAAATTAAACAGTATAGGATTAGAGGTAGAAAAAGCTACAGAACTAAACAGTAAATTAAATGTCTTGTTATCTAGTTTTCAGGTATATTACCAAAACTTAAGAGGTGTTCACTGGAACATTAAAGGGAAACGTTTTTTTGATTTACATATTAAGTTTGAAGAATTATATACGGATGCAAATTTAAAAGTAGATATGGTTGCAGAACGTATACTTACATTAGGTGGTAAACCTTTGCATACTTTTGAAGATTATATGGCAATATCTAAATTGCCAGTTGGTAAAAATATATCTTTAGATGTAGAAGCAATAAAGTTAATTGTAAATTCTTTAAAAGAATTATTAGTAATTGAACGTGATTTGCTAGAGGTTTCTGGAGATGCTAATGATGAAGGTACAAACTCTTTAATGAGTGACTTTATAGCTGAACAAGAAAAAACTATTTGGATGATGAACGCTTGGTTAGAGGAATAGATTTCTGTAATTAAGTTGAAAAAAAAGGAGATAAAGCAATTTATCTCCTTTTTTTATGTTGGCTGGTTGTTTTTTAAAATCGGATAGTAAACTCTAAATCTTTGTCTGTAACTGTAAACTTAGCATTGTTAAAGCTTGGTGGTCCATAAGAGGTTAAAGATCCAGAGATACCATAACTTTCTGTTGGCATTCCGTTTGCATCCCTATCCATTTGTTTGTTATTATTTTCATCATGCATTGCTAAAATTGCATACTCTCCAGGTTTTACATCTTTAAAAACTAAAGTTATTTTACCATTTTTAATAGTGCTTTGTAGGTTTTGTACACCTTGACCTTTCATAAAAGTTTCTGCGCTGTGTAAGCCAGCTAAAACAGTACCATTATCGTTTACTACATTATCTATAGTAATAGTAATGTTATATGTAGTTTCTTTGGTTTGAGCTGTTGTCAGAATGCTCATTAAAAATAGTCCCATAAGTAATCCTAAAGTTCTCATAATTTTTGTTTTTAAGTTGATTATGATACAAAAGTGTACTGGTAGTTGTGTTTTTTAAAATAGTATATACCGAATTGTGGATTTTATAGAATGAATTGTATGTAATGGAGTTAGAATTATTTTTAAGCTAAGTTATTTATATTGTTTACTTTTTTTAGGCATCAATAGTATCACAACTAATAGAAAAATCTGAATAACAAGAATTAGAAGTATAACAACTTGAGTTGAAAAAGTAATTTTAGATATACTTTTTTGTTTTTCACGCAGAAAATCTACCTCATTCTTTAAAATAGTTTTTTCATAGATATTGATATCTGTTCTGGATTCTATTTTGTTTTTTTTGGAAATTAGCATAAGTATCATTTTTATTAGAAGCAATATCTAATAAGTCTATACTATTAATTACAAACCATCCGCAGATAATAATAGTAATAATTGATAAATAGATAGCTATTGTTTTTTTCATTTTTTAAACTATTTCTAATCTAAAAATGTTCGGTTATAACTAAACGGATTACTCTTATTTGGATTTACAGTTATTTCAACTGCTCTATGACCACCATCTATTTGTATGCGCGTAATGTTTTTTTCTGGCCAAGGCTTATTCGTAAACCATATATGTCCGTCTCCTTGTAAGTAGAGTATAGGTTTGTTAAAAGCAGCCGCACTGCTTCTGAAAACAGTAGTAAAAGTCTCAAATCTAATTGGATTAATTTCTGTAATATTTGCATGTCCAAATACAACTACGGCATTTACATTGTCTTTTTGAGTTTCTAAATGCTGTTTAACCCAATTGGCATTATCCGTTAGTCTAGTTTCCCATTCTGTAGTATTGTGTACTGTGCTGCCAACTATGTTTATGCCTAAAAACAATACTTTATTTTGTATCCAACTAAAATTTTCTGGTCGTTTTGTTTGATAATTTACTTTTGGTGTAAAGTTCCAATTTGTATTAAATTTTAAAAAATACTGATTCCACAGTGCTAACCCTTCCTCAGGATTTGAACAATCATTATATTCATTATCTCCTAAAACTATAAAAGTTGGAGATGTAAATTGTTTTAAAAGGTTACTTACATCTGCATATACATCTTCTGTACAAGCATCTGCCCCTGATTTTATATCGCCAATATGAATTACAAAACTAGATTTAGCCTTAAAATTATGAGCTGCAATTACTTTAGGAAAAGAATCTCTTTGAAAATCGTTATAAGGAACATCGCCAATAGCTGTAAAAACGACATTTGGTATGGTGGGTGTGGGTAACTCTTCTTCTTTATTATCGCTAGAACATGATGTGATTTGTAAAAGAGAAGTTATACCTATAAAAATAAGTATAATTTTATATACTAAAGACTTTAGGTTGGTTGTAGACATATTTAAAAATACAAAATTATATGGTATCTAATTGGTTTTTAGTAGTAGCCTATTTTTGTTTTTTCATTTGCTTGGCAATTTCTTTACTAGCTACATCTCTTTTTTCTAGTTCTTCAATTATTTTAGGTTTGTCTTCTTGTCTTGTTTGAGACAATTTGTATGTGGCTTGTACATCAGTTATTTCAATCTCAAAAGCAACAATACCATTTACTTGTGCTAAGGTACCTTTAGATAAATTGTCTAAATGTATAGGACATTCAGAAGCTTTCTCATACTTATTAACTAAATTATGTAATCCTTCCATAGCAGTATCATTATTTACAATAGATACTTTTCCGTAAACGTGTACAGCAATATAGTTCCAAGTTGGTACTTCTTCATCTTTATACCAGGATGATGAAATATAACTGTGAGGCCCATTAAAAATACAAAGCACTTCAGGAACTTCTTTAAAATTATGCCATTGCGGATTCGCTTTTGCGATATGCCCAACAAGTATATCTTTTCCATCTTTAACCGCTAACTCCAATGGTATGTGTGTAGCCCAAGGTTTGCCATTGGTTTCATTAACAAGAATACCAAAGCTATTGTTTTTTATAAAATCTTTTATTTCTTCTATGTTTTTGTTTTGATATGATGGTGGAATATACATTGTTACTTTTTTGTAGTTAGTACCCTATTAAAAGTGCCTTTTGGTTTGTGAATTTCTTATTTAGATATTTCATAGTTAGTTAGGGCAAGTACGTAAAAGAAGTTACAAATTAGCAATAAGATTTATTCATTATTATATGTTTTTGTTGAAGACGATACTAATTTATTTATTTCTATTAATTCATCTTTTGTGAAATCTCTCCATTGTCCTACAGCTATGTCCAGAGAGATGTTCATAATTCTGGTTCTTTTTAGTTTTACAACATTGTACCCTAAGTACTCAGTCATTCTTCTAATTTGTCTATTTAGCCCTTGCGTTAGAATTATTTTAAATTCATATTTTCCTAATTGTTCAACTTTGCATTTTCTGGTTATGGTATCTAAAATAGGGATTCCATTACTCATATGGTGTATAAAATCATCAGTAATGATTTTGTCAACTTTTACAATATATTCTTTTTCATGATGGTTTCTAGCACGCAAAATTTTATTGACAATATCACCATCGTTAGTCAAAAATATTAGACCTTCACTAGGTTTGTCTAATCTGCCTATAGGAAAAATACGTTTGGGGTAATTTATATATTCTATAATGTTGTCTTTTTCCACACGCGTATCTGTAGTGCACACAATACCCACGGGTTTGTTAAATGCTAGGTAAACAAAATCTTCTTTAGGTTCAGAAATTAGTAAGCCATCTACATGTACTTCATCTGTAGAAATAATTTTTGTACCCATTTCTGGAACTTTGCCATTGATTGTAACTCTGCCTTCATTTATTAGTTTGTCTGCTGCCCTGCGAGAACAATAACCAACCTCGCTAAGGTATTTGTTAATTCTAGTAGCCTGTATTTCTTTCATTTTAATTACTTCTCTGGTAACAAAGATAGCAGTTTGTTTTACTTTGTGACTTTAAAAGCTATAGGTTTATACGTTAAAATACAGTAAAGCATAGTTATTTGCAATTCATCTGTAATTATTTACAGTTGGGTTTTAATTTATTTGTATAATGCAACCAATACAACAACTTTGTAGCAGATAAGAACAGTAAATATTTAGTAATTTAGAGGAAAATCAAATTAAAAATGTTCAACCTAAAAAAAATATTTAAAATAAGCATTTACATTACAATTGCATTAACAATTATAAATGTATTAGGTTCTATTAATGATGGTTTTTCTTTAATTAAATCATTGCGTGGAGCAGCTATTAGCTTTTTATATTCTTTTGTTTTAAGTAGCGTAAATGCATATTATTTTCAGTATATATCTAGTGTTTATAGCTGGGAAAATCAGCCAAAAAAGAGATTGTGGTTTGGTGCATTTGGCTCTATATTACTTACAATTATTGCTTTTGCAATAGTAAAATTTATAATTGCAATTGTTCTTTTTGGTACAAGTGTAGAGTATTATGTAAACAACCAAACACTATCTCCTTATATGGTGGCATTGCTAATATCTATAGTGGTTTCTTTAGCATTACACGCTTATTATTTTTACAAGTACATACAAGACTCAAAAATAAAAGAACAAAAAATAATAGCAGGTACAGCATCAGCAAAGTTTGATGCATTAAAAAACCAATTAGATCCACATTTTTTATTTAACAGCTTAAACGTGCTTACGAGTTTAATAGACGAAGATCCATTTCAGGCACAAAAATTTACTACGTCTTTATCTAAAGTATATAGGTACGTTTTAGAACAGAAAAATAAAGATTTGGTTACTGTAGATGAAGAATTACAGTTTGCTAAAACATACATACGCTTATTAAAAATGAGGTTTGAAAACAGTATTGTTTTTGATGTACCAGAAAAGAGCAGTAATCCAGATGCTAAAATAATACCATTGTCTTTACAATTATTGTTAGAGAATGCAGTAAAACACAATATAGTATCACCTAATAAACCATTGCACCTAAGGGTTGAAGAAATAGATAATATGCTAATTGTGAGTAATAATTTACAAGAGAAAAAAGTAGTTAAAAAGAGTAGTGGTGTAGGGTTAAAAAACATACATCAACGCTACCAAATGTTAACAGATAGAAAAGTAATTATCAACAAAGACACAACAGAATTTAGTGTTCACTTGCCAATATTAACCAAACAAGTATCAATTATGGAAACGCAAAAAGTACATTTAGATGAAAAACGCTACCAACGCGCAAAAGAACGAGTAGAAAAAATAAAAGGATTTACGTACAACTTAGTATCATACTGTTTTGTAATCCCATTTTTAATATGGTTAAACTACAAAACTACTGATTTTCCATGGTCTATATTTCCAGCTTTTGGATGGGGTTTGGGACTAGCAGCTCATGGTATGGAAGCTTTTGGTTACAATCCATTGTTTGGCAGAAACTGGGAAAATCGTAAGATTAAGCAATATATGGAAGACGATAAATTTTAAAACAACACTATAACCAACCTTAATAAAATAACTATGGAGCCTAATAATACTGAAGATAAATACATAAGAGCAAAAGAACGTGTAAAAGACGAAAAAGAATTTTATAACAAAATAATATCTTCAGCATTTACAATAGCTGTAGTGGCAGCCATAAATTATTATGTAAACGAGTTTAATAACCCTTGGTTTTTATGGGTTGTACTAGGACTAAGCATTAGCCTTATTTTTAAAGCAATAAAAGTATTTAATTTTTTCCCATTTATGGGAAGAGACTGGGAGCGGAAGAAAATTAATGAGCTAATGAAAGAGGAGGAAGAAACAAATAAAAAATGGAAATAATGAAAGATTATAATAATGTTAAGCTAGAAAGAGCAAAAAAACAAGTAGAGGAAATTAAAGGATTTTATATTCATTTAATGGTGTATGTACTTGTAAATGCTTTTATTATGGGAAATATCATATACCACTCTGGATGGAATGATTTTTTCCATTTTGGATCATTTTTTACTCCTTTTTTCTGGGGAATAGGACTGTTAGCACATTATTACCAAGCCTCTGGTAATATGCCTTTTTTTGGAAAAGATTGGGAACAACGTCAAATACAAAAATATATGGAAAAAGAAAAAAGAGAATCAGAAGATTTTTTTAAAAAGAAATAAAATGAAAAAAATACCATTGAGTAAATTAGAAAGAGTAGAGATAAAAGTAAAAAAAATTAAAGATTTTTACAATCATTTAGCTTGGTTTTTGGTAGTTAATATTGTGGTCTTAATTGTTAGATTTAAGATGTTTGATATCTTCTCTATTGAATTTAATTCTATAGGGAAAAACATTACACATTGGATAGATGTTAATATGACTGTAATGCCATTACTTTGGTTATTTGGTTTAATCTGTCATGGACTTTATGTTTTTAAAGACAAGTTTCGTTTTTATGAAAATTGGGAGCAACACCAAATTAAAAAATATATGGAAGAAGATAACGATACAAAATATATGTAGTTTTAAAATACAGAATCTTAATTTAAATAAATAGAACAGGTAGTCTTAGATTAATTTTTTCTATGTTACCAACAATAACTAAATAACCGTACCAATGAATGTAATAATTATAGAAGATGAAAAACCAGCTGCAAGACGTTTAAGTAGATTGCTTGCAGAATTAGATGTAAAAGTTTCTACAATGTTGCATTCTGTAGAAGAATCCATAACCTGGTTTAATAAAAACAAACATCCAGATTTAATTTTTTTAGACATACAATTATCAGATGGTTTATCTTTTGAAATTTTTGAAAAAGTAGATGTTAAAAGTGCTATTATTTTTACTACTGCTTATGATGAATATGCACTACAAGCATTTAAGTTAAATAGTATAGATTATCTACTAAAACCCATTGATGATGATGAGCTAGAAATTGCAGTAAAAAAGTATAAAGATATGACCTCTTCTAAGGCTCAAATATCTGTAGATTTTGAAGATATAAAAAGGTTGCTAGTTAACCCAATAGAACGTGAGTATAAAAAACGATTTACAGTTAAGGTAGGTCAACATATAAAAATTATAAACGCAGATGAGATAGAGTGTTTTTATAGCGAAAATAAGGGCACATATGCGGCTACTAAAGATGGTAGAAATTATCTGTTAGATCTTACCCTTGAGAATTTAGAATCAGAACTAGAACCTAAAAACTTTTTTAGGGTAAGTCGTAAATTTTATGTTAACATTAATTACATTAAAGATATAGTTTCTTATACAAATTCTAGGCTAAAAATAATACTGAATAAATATAATGATACAGAAATTATTGTTAGTAGGGAAAAAGTAAAAGACTTTAAATTATGGTTAGAGTAAATTATATTAAGTAGTTGAATTTTAGTAATTAGGTAATGTTATATGGAGGAGTATAGGTTTTGCCTATGATGCGTTATTTGTATGAAAATCTTAATTTTAATCAATTCTATTCTCATCAAAAGATGAAGGTAGTAATTTAGGAATTAGCTTAATAAAAATAGGAAGTAAAATTGCACCACCCGGTAGAATAAATATAGCTAAAGATGGAATGCTTTTAAAAATATCTAGTAATTGATTCTGAACTTTCCTCTTTTCTTCTACACTTAAATTAGTGGTGGTAGATTTAGAAATAAGAGCAACTAATTCTTTACTTTCAGATAGTTCTTTTTGTAATCTTTTACTGTTTCTAAGTATTAATTTATTAACAAATTTAGAAGTGTTTTCATAAAATTTTTCAGCTAAATTATGGTCTTTTAAATGTGGAATTTTTGATGCATTCTTTTCAAAAAAAACAGCAACTTTTTCTAGTGATTCTTTTACTTCACTTTCAGAAAAATTAAGGTCATTTGCAATACCAAAAACAAATTCAGATTCTATATAATCTAAGGTCTGATCTTCCCATGCAGTTACGCATACTATATCCATTAAAAATTGGTACTCTATTTTAGAAAATTTACCAACTAAACGCTCTTTATAATTAGTATCAAAATGATGTTCTTTGTCACTTAGAAATGATAGTGATGCTATAAATAAATAGCTTAATCTTTCATCATATTTTTGTTGTTGTTTTGAGTTTAAAGTATGATGAACTAGATTAATTAAAATATACTCTATCTCTTCTGCATATTCTTTACATTTATTTTCATCTTTTAAGAATCGTTTAAAAACTAGCACATCAACAAATAACAGGGTATTAGAAACACTACTGCCAAATGTTTTATTGATTAGATTATCTTCTAAGAAAACTCTAGAGCGTATTAATAGTTCTAATTTGTTGCTTGCTTTTGAGCCAGAAAGCATTTTTTCAAAAAAAGAAGAATTAACGCCCAGCATTTCATAAAAATAAATGACTTTAAGAATAAAATTATTATAATTTTCATCATTATACTCCAATACATATGTATAATAGAGAGCAGAAATCAAATTAGCTTTTGCGTTCTCATCTTCAGTAGGTGTATGCGTTATTGGAATAAAATCTAACCATTTAATGTGTATCCCATATACAAATCCTGTTTTACACAAATCATTATATAGATCAATAAAACTACTATAAGTGGTATTGCTATTGGCTACTATATGTCCAAACTTATCAATCCAACCACTAGAAGATGGGTTCATAAATTATTTTTTATGCTAAGTTAGATAATTAAATACTTACGTTAATCTAATGATTAGAAAAATGACGTCACAATAAGCAAAAAAAGCTACGTTTTAACGTAGCTTTTTTATTGTTTGCTTTGAATTAACAAAAATTACTTTTTTATTAAAAGTATCTCTCCTTTAATGGCAACATCATCCCAGGTTTTACTTATACCATCTGCACCAGTATGTAATGCCTCACAGGCTTTGTTAATGGATGCAACTGCATCTAAAGCATTCCATTTACTCAAATTCATTACACCAGTAAAAGTATATTTATTATCTGCTAATTTTTCAGTATTTAACGGTATGTTAGCTGTTTCCCCATTTAGTGTAATGTCTAAAGAAGTTTTGTCATCTACTACTTTTAAAACGCCAGAAATTAATTCTGTGTTTTTTAATGCACCAAAAAAGAACTCTAATAATTTAGGATCTCTTGTTTTAGTTGGGTCATTTGTAAATAAACTACTAACAGGAATACTAAATTCTGTACCGTTTAAAGCTTCTAATGCCGTAGCACCAGTATTAGATTTAGTAATGTTAATAGTTTTAAATATTCCGCCAACAGGTAATCTATCTGTAGTTTTATATGCTGTAAAACTAGCTTTTGTAGAATCTACAACTAAAGAATATTGAGAATGTTCTTTCTCAGTTTTATTTGTTTGCTTGTTATCTGGATTAGGAGAATGCTCTTTGCTTGCATTTTTACAACTAAAAGTTGTAACGGCTAACAAACTTACACATACTAATTTTATTTTTTTCATAGTGTTATAAATTTTAAAATATAAAGGTAAAAAATCTATTACTCTTATCCTTATTATTTTATTGTAAAGGTTTTAATTTCTTTAAATGAAATTGTTTTTAAGTCGCTTATTTTAGCTTTGTACGTGTTCCATTTTTCTGTAAAAAATGTATTTGTTTTTTCTAAAGTTTTTTCTAACTCTTCTTTAGCAAATTGTATTAGCTTTTTTTCTGTATTTGTTATACCAGATTTTCTGCTTTGCACATAACTATTTGCTGCACCAATTCTTTGTGTAACTGTAATTTCAGGGTTTCTAGTAATGCCTTGTCTTTTGTCTATTTTTCCTAAATAAAGTGCTATAATACTATCTATTTCTTTTATAATGTCTGTAGATAGCTTTATTTGTTCTTTATATTTTTCTTTATCTAAAATAGTTAAGTCTGCTTTGTATTTAGTTGCTGTATTTTTACTTTCTACTAATTGTTTAACAGCTTCTGCAGCAGTTTGTGTATAGTTTGCTAATATTTTACTAGCGTTGTATACTTCGTCAATAGCGGCAGTAGATACATTTAACCTTGGGTCAGATTTTACAGTTAATATTGCTTCTTCTGTAGTTGTACCGTATGTTAATTGTACTTTGTATGTGCCTGGTTTTACACGTTGTCCGCTTGGCTCTCTTTTAGTTTTTCGTATACTGCGAGATGGTCTTTCAGGGCCTTTTTCAGTCATACTCCAGTAGTAACGATGTAAACCCGTTTTTTTAGGTGCTTTAATTTTAATAGTACGTATTAGCTCACTATCCTTAAAAAAATGAAACTGTAAAGAATCTTTAGAAGCCACACCATCTTTTTTTGCAGATGAAGTTTCTTTGTCTTCTTTTTTATTATCGTCTTTTACTTTTTTTATTTTCTCTTTCTTCTTATAGAAATAAGTAAGCATTGCGCCACCTCTTTTATTTTTACCATTAAATATTGCATCTGCTCCAAACCTACTTCCTGTTGGTTGTTGGTATGCAGCTTGGTATGCTGTTGGAGGTGTAAATAAGGTAATATCTTTTGTAAGTATAGTTTTATCTTTTGCTATTGCTCGTAGTGGCCTAATATCATCTAATACCCAAGCAGCTCTACCAAAAGTACCAATAACAAGGTCATGTTCTCTTGGGTGAATTACTAAATCTTTAGTAGATACGGTAGGGAAACCTTCGGTCCATTTTTCCCATTTGTCACCAGCATTAAAAGAAACATATAAACCATCATCTGTACCTAAAAACAATAAATTTGGTGTTTCTAAATCTTCAACAATTGCCAAAGTATAACTTTTTACATCGTTCTCATCTACAATTCTTGTCCAATTTTTACCATAGTTAGTAGTTCTGTATACATAGGGAGTATAATTAAATCTTCTGTAATCATTAGCAACCAATAAAGCTTCTCCTTTGTTTTTGTTTGATGCTTTTATTTGTGGTATCCAAGAACCTTCTGGCAGGCCTTTTATATTTTTAGTAACATCTATCCAATTAGCTCCTCCGTTTTGGGTAATGTGTACACGACCATCATCAGTACCAATCCACAGCATATCTTTTTCTACAGGAGAAGGTTCTATCACTAAAATAGTACAGTGATTTTCTGCCCCAGTAGCATCCATAGTTAATCCACCACTTTCACTTTGTTTCTGTTTTTCAGGGTTATTAGTTGTTAAATCTGGAGAAATTATAGTCCACGTTAAACCTTTATCTGTTGTTTTATGCACAAACTGACTACCAAAATAAGCAGTAGAATTATCAAATGGATCTTGTCCAATAGCAGAGTTCCAGTTAAAGCGTAATTTAGTTTCTGCATTGGGCGGAGTTGGTTTTACAGAGTAGTTATTACCAGTTTTCCAGTCGTATCTAGACACATTTCCTTGTTGACTCATAGTATAACCATATTGAGAATCATCTAAATCTGGAACAACATCAAAACCGTCTCCAAAAGAAATTTCTTGCCAGTAGCTATTACGTATACCTTGAGATTTCCAAACAAAAGCAGGACCACGCCAAGAACCATTGTCTTGCATACCGCCATAAACATTATAAGGAAATTCATTATCTACATTAATATGGTAAAATTGTGCTACAGGTAAGTTGCCAATAAAACGCCAAGTTTTACCGCCATCTTTTGTAATATTTAATCCCCCATCATTACCGTCCATCATAAATTCTCCATTTTCAGGATGTATCCACCATGCATGGTGGTCTGGGTGCACACCATTATCTGTGCCATAAGCAGGCATTAATTGCCTAAAGTTTTTACCGCCATCCTCAGACACATTTATATAGGTAAATACAGAATAAATTCTATTCTCGTTTTGCGGATCCACATAAATTTCTGAATAATAAAAAGGTCTATTACCTATACTAGATTTATCATTAACTTTTTTCCATTTAAATCCACCATCCTCAGATTTGTATAGTGCATTTTTTTTAGCTTCAATTAAAGCATAAACAATAGTAGGCTTGTTACGTGCAATAGCAATACCAATACGGCCTAAATCACCTTTTGGTAAACCATCTTCTTCTGTAATTTTCTTCCAGTTTTCTCCGCCATCATGTGTTATGTACATACCACTGCCACTACCACCAGATTTAAAAAACCATGGATCTCTTTTGTGTTCCCACATTGCAGCAATAAGCTTGTTTGGGTTTGTTGGATCCATTACTAAATCTGCTATACCAGATTTATTATTTGTATACAATATTTTTTTCCAAGTAACACCACCATCTGTGGTTTTAAAAACACCACGTTCAGGGTGTTCCCCCCACGGAGAGCCAATTGCTCCAGCGTAGATAACGTTAGGGTTGGTAGGGTCTATTATAATTCTGTGTATGTGCCTGGTTTTTTCTAAGCCCATTGGTATCCAGTTTTTGCCACCATCTAAAGATTTGTATATTCCGTAGCCACCATTTAAACTGTTTCTTGGGTTCCCTTCTCCTGTACCTACCCAAATTACAGATGGGTTACTTTGTTGTATAGCAACAGCACCAATAGATGCAGTAACTTCTTTATCAAAAATGGGATCCCATTTTATACCACCAGAAGTAGATTTCCATAATCCACCAGAAGCTGTACCAGCATATATAATATCCGGATTACTTAGTACTACGTCAATAGCAGTTACACGGCCGCTCATACCTCCAGGACCAATATTTCTAGGTTTTACATCTTGTACATAATCCATTTTAAAGTCTTGAGCAGATAGACATAAAACAGAAAAAAAGAATAAAAGTGAGTGTAGTTTTTTCATTTTTTAGTTGATATTAGTTTAGTTTAAAAAAAAGTTGTTAGTAAGTTAATTTATTGATTTTCAGTGATTTTTATTTTTTTTATTTTTTTAGGATTACTCCATAATATAATTCCGCTTACACTAATAAAAATAAGCCCAAGTGCTAACAGTGTAGAGTAAAATAGTTTAAATATTGATGCATCATTTTGTATAAAAAAATCTAGAATAGAACCATCATGTATCATTTCTATAATAGTATCTGTACGTTGTTTTGCAGACACAACCCTACCCGTGTAACAATCTATTTGTAGTTCTGTAAAATGCTTATCAAACCTAACTTTTGCTATACCTTTTGTTGGTCTGTAATCTATTCTATTAATTTTGGTAGATAATTGTAAAGAATCTATATAAGCAATGGCATTTTGCTTTATTTTTTCTAACGGAGCAAGAGTACTTTTTTTTTGTATTATCTTAGTGTAAGATGGTTTTAGAGATAGTTCGTTCTTCCAAGCAAGTAAAGCTCCTGTTACACTTATCAATAGTATAAAAATAACTAAAAAAATGGCAACAGTTTTATGTAATTTTCTATATAAACGAGTGCTTTTTGCAAGCTTATTAATTTTAATTTTCAATAGGAACTTATTTAAATTCTCCGAAAATAATGAAAACCTTACCAAAATTTCATAATAATATGTTAACAAATACCTGCTTTATTTAGCAAATATTTAATATGATTTGATTTTTTAAAGCTTATTATGAACTGAAAAAATCGTATTTTTAACATACTATGAATAATAAAAAAATAAGTAGAAAAGGTTTTATTTTTAAAGAATATAAAGCTCCTTCAAAAACTCCATTTGAAAAGCTTTTTGAGATTTTTAAAGAGCTTATTGTACACACATCTGGAGATTTTGATGAGGCTATTGATTGGTTACGAGAATTAGATGAAGAGTATAAGTTAACCACAGAGGACTATACCTTAGATGATTTTATAGATGACCTTAAAGCCAAAGGGTATATAAGAGAAGTGATAAAGCCAGATGGAACTAATGGTACTGCTATTACTGCAAAAACAGAAAGAGCTATACGCCAAGCTGCATTAGATCAGATTTTTGGAAAAATTAAACGAAGCGGCTCTGGAAATCATAAAAGTAAAGGAATTGGAGTAGGAGATGAGCATACAGGAGATTTTAGAAATTACCAATTTGGTGATGCTTTGGATAAGGTTTCTATGACCGAGAGTTTAAGAAACGCACAAATTAACAATGGAATTACTGATTTTAGCTTAACTGAGGCAGATTTGGTGGTTGAAGAAACTATGCACAAGTCGCAAATGAGCACCATATTAATGATAGATATTAGTCATAGCATGATTCTCTATGGGGAAGACCGTATTACACCAGCCAAAAAAGTAGCAATGGCATTGGCAGAATTAATTACAACACGTTATCCAAAAGATACGTTAGATATTCTTGTTTTTGGTAACGATGCGTGGCCTATTAAAATTGCAGATTTACCCTATTTACAAGTTGGTCCTTACCACACAAACACCGTAGCTGGTTTGCAATTAGCAATGGACTTACTGCGAAGAAAACGGAATACCAACAAACAAATTTTTATGATTACAGATGGTAAGCCTAGTTGCTTGCAAATGCCAGATGGGACGTATTATAAAAATAGTGTGGGTTTAGATGAACATATTGTAAATAAATGTTATGCTATGGCGCAACAGGCAAGAAAATTACATATTCCCATTACAACATTTATGATAGCGCAAGACCCTTATTTAATGCAATTTGTTAAAGAGTTTACACACGCAAACCAAGGAAAAGCATTTTATACTGGCTTAAAAGGGTTGGGAGAAATGATTTTTGAAGACTACGAAACCAATAGGAAAAAACGAATTAAAGGATAAAAAGGACAAAGAGAATAGAAACAAGAAGAAAGATAATCAAGTCTATTTTTTAACTCCATACAACTCTTTTTAAAAAATAAAATATGAAAATAGAAACAATAAAAACACTAGGCGATTTAAAAAAAGCCAGATACCAAAGCAAGTCTATTAAAGACGAGTTAAGAGATAATTTAATAAAGAAAATTAGAAATAAAGAAGCAACCTTTGCAGGAATTCACGGTTACCAAAATACCGTTATACCAGAATTAGAACGTGCTATCCTCTCTAGGCACAACATTAACTTATTAGGTTTACGTGGACAAGCAAAAACACGTTTGGCTAGGTTAATGCTTAATTTGTTAGATGAGTATATTCCTGTGGTAAAAGGCTCAGAGATTAATGACGATCCGTTACAACCAATTTCTAGATATGCAGTAGAACTTATAAAAAAAGAAGGAGATAATACACCTATTAGTTGGTTACACAGAGGTGAACGTTTTGCTGAAAAATTAGCAACTCCAGATGTTACCGTTGCAGATTTAATAGGAGATGTTGACCCTATAAAAGCAGCAAATTTAAAATTGAGTTATGCAGACGATAGGGTAATTCATTACGGAATGATACCACGTGCCAATCGTTGTATTTTTGTAATAAATGAGCTACCAGATTTACAAGCCAGAATACAAGTTGCATTGTTTAATATTTTACAAGAAGGTGACATACAAATTAGAGGTTTTAAATTGCGTTTACCATTAGATATACAATTTGTGTTTACTGCTAATCCAGAAGATTATACAAATCGAGGTAGTATTGTTACGCCACTAAAAGATAGAATAGGTTCACAAATACTAACGCATTATCCAGATGATATAGAAATTGCAAAAAAAATAACAGTACAAGAATCTAAACTAGATACACGTCAAAAAGAAGCAGTTGTAGTGCCAGAATTAGCTAGAGATTTAGTGGAGCAAATTGTTTTTGAGGCTCGTAAGAGCGAATTTATAGATGCAAAGAGTGGCGTAAGTGCCAGACTTAGTATAACAGCCTTTGAAAACTTGTTAAGTACAGCTGAATTAAGAGCGTTAAAAAATGGAGATGATAAAACTACAATTAGACTTAGTGATTTTTTAGGTATTATACCTGCAATAACCGGAAAAGTAGAATTGGTATATGAAGGAGAGCAAGAAGGAGCAGCCAATGTTGCATATAATTTAATAGGAGACGCAATCCAAAGTTTGTTTCCTGAATACTTTCCTAAGATTGAAAAATTAAGGAAAGAAGAGGATGTAAGCCCATATGATGATTTAATTTCTTGGTTTTTTAACAGTAAGGAAGGTTTTGAGTTGTTAGATGATCTAAGGGATAAAGAATACAAAAATTTGTTAGATGCAGTCTCGCCATTAGATGATTTATTGGGTGAATATCAATCTAAATTAAAAAAAGAAGATAGTTACTTTGTAAAAGAGTTTGTTCTTTGGGGTCTAGTACAATTTAAGCAGTTAAGTAAGTATAGATTCACAGAGGGAATTCAATTTAAGGATCCCTATAGCAATTATATAAGTGGATTGTAAACTACAACGTATTTCTTGATTTTATATTTGCACTACAGAGTTTAATTATTTCTGTTATCCTTTTTTGCTTTGTCTCCTCTCGTTTAGCTTGGTTTAGCCAGTATAAATAGTTTTTTCTATATGACGGGGCAAAGCTTTTATAGTTTTGATATGCTTTTGGGTTCTTGTTAAATTGTAGTTGTAATTCTTTCGGAATTATTCCTTTCTCAACAGCATCTAAAGCTATCCAGGAACCATTTTGTTTGCCAATTTCAATACTATCCAATCCACTTTGGTGCATTAAATTATTAGTGATTAGTTCTTTAATATATCTTTTGTTTAGGGCACTCCAAACACTTTTTGGCTTTCTAGCACAGAAATATTGCCTTCGTTTTCCGTTACCAAGGCTTTTAACGGTACTGTCAATCCAACCATAGCATAATGCTACTTTCACAGCTTCTTCCCAACGCATACTCTCATTTGTATGTTCTACCTTATAAAAAATGAGATAAATACCAGTACTATTCGCATAGTTTGTATGTAGCCACTTTCTCCATTCAACGGCGTTTTTAAAATAGAACTCAGGCTTTTCTTTCATAAAAGATAATTTTACTTATTATATTCAAGGATTAATACATATTTTAGACATAAAATATAATAAAATTCTGTGAAATGAGCTTTAATGATGCTTAGATTAAAATGTTAAAAGGTAAGTTACACTAGATTTATTAAAAATGATTAAAACTGATGAAACGTATTTATTATATGTTGGTAGTTGCTATAGTAACAACCTTTTCTACAAATGCACAAGAACAAATGAAAAATCAATTACCGTATTATGAAATACCAAAAAACCCTAGTACATATACGGCAGGTACTGTAGCTGCAAGGATGATAGACGGTTTAGGTTTTAGATATTATTGGGCTACTGAAGGGCTGCGAGAAGAAGATTTATTATATAAACCAAGTAAAGATGGTAGAACAACAGAAGAAACTATAGATCATATTTTAGGTCTTTCCAATGTTATTTTAAAATCAGCAACGCAAACTACTGAAGAAAAAAGTACAGTAATATTGACTTTTGAGGAAAAACGCAAAAAGACATTGGAAAACCTTAAAAAGGCTAGTGATATTTTTATGGAAGTAAAAGATCTTGCAGCTTACGATTTGGTTTTTAGCGAAAAATTTAAGTTACCATTTTGGAACAATATTAACGGACCAATTGCGGATGCTATTTGGCATAGTGGACAGCTAGTTATGATGCGCCGTAGTTCTGGAAACCCAATGCCTAAAGGTGTAAATGTTTTAATGGGAACAAAGAAATAATGTATATATCTAACTAATTCATTATCAAGAATGAAAAAAATAAAGCTATTATTATCAGGATTATTTTCAATACTTCTCTTGTGCTCTTCTTGTAAAGAAAAAGCATCTGAAGAGGCTACGACTAAAACAGAATTTAAAGTGGATTTTGAAAAAGTCACCTTAGACAACGGATTACAAGTAATTTTTCATATAGACAGATCTGATCCAGTAGTTGCAGTAGCTTTAACTAGTCATGTAGGTTCTGCCCGTGAAAAAGTAGGTAGAACTGGTTTTGCACACTTGTTTGAACATCTATTGTTTTTAGAATCTGAAAATCTTGGTAAAGGTGGCTTAGATAAAATGAGTGCACGTATTGGTGGTTCTGGAGCAAATGGTTCAACAAGTAGAGATCGTACTAATTACTACCAAACCGTACCAAAAGATGCTTTGGAAAAAATGATTTGGGCAGAGGCAGATAAGCTAGGATATTTTATTAACACGGTAACAGAACCTGTATTAGCAAAAGAAAAAGAAGTTGTAAAAAATGAAAAAAGACAGCGTGTAGACAACACCCCTTACGGACACGTAAATTATGTGGTTACAAAAGCATTGTATCCAAAAGGACACCCATATAGCTGGACGGTTATAGGGTCTTTAGATGATTTACAAAATGCTACATTACAAGATGTAAAGGACTTTTATAATAAATGGTATGTCCCTAATAATGTAACCCTAACTATTACTGGTGATTTTGATAAAAGGCAAGCAAAAGCTTGGGTAAAAAAATATTTTGACGAAATAAAGAGAGGTGATGACATTCCTGCACTAAAGAAACAACCAGTTACTTTAGAGGTTTCTAAGAAGTTGTATTATGAAGACAATTTTGCGCGTTTGCCACAACTATCCTTAATCTGGCCATCTGTACCACAGTTTCATAAAGATGCGTATGCTTTAGAGGTATTGACAACGTATTTAGCAGAAGGAAAAAAAGCCCCTTTATATAAGACCTTGGTTGAAGAAAAGCAGTTAACAGATTATGTGAGTATGTATAATTCAACTTCAGAATTGGCAGGTGAGTTAGGATTATCAGTTACTGCATTTAATACCACAGAACTTACTAAAGTACAAAGTGCTATACAAGAAGCATTTGCTACTTTTGAAAAAGAAGGTATTTCTGATGTAGACATTAATAGAATTAAAGCAGGGCAAGAAACAAGTTTTTACAACTCTCTCTCTAGTGTGTTGGGTAAAGGATTTCAGCTGGCGCAATACGAGATTTTTGCGGGTGATCCTGGTTACGTTAGTGAAGATGTAAAAAATATACTTGCGGTTACTAAGGAAGATGTTATGCGTGTATACAATACGTATGTAAAAGATAAGAGTTTTGTTGCTGTAAGCGCAGTGCCAAGAGGACAAGTATCTTTAGTTTTAGAAGGTTCTACAGAAGCTGAGGTTGTAGAAGAACAAATTGTAGAAGGTAAAGAAAGTAAGTTTGATCCTAGTATTGCTGCTACATACAAGAAAACACCATCTAGTTTTGACCGTAGTATAGAACCACCTTATGGTGATAGTCCAGATGTAATTATACCAGAAGTGTACAAAGAAGAGCTTTCTTCTGGAATTAAAGTATTTGGTATAGAAAATAGTGAAGTACCTTTAGTACAATTTAGTATTAAAATTAATGGTGGAATGTTACTAGAAAATAAGGACAAAATTGGAGTTTCTAATTTAATAGCATCAATGTTAACCAAAGGAACAAAGAATAAGACTCCAGAACAATTAGAGTATGCAATAGAAAGTTTAGGAGCTACTATAAATGCCTCAGCAAATGCGGAATATATTACTATTTCTGGGAATAGTTTGGCTAAGAATTATACAAAAGTAATAGAGTTGGTAAACGAAATTATTTTAGAACCACGTTGGGACGCCACTGAATTTGAACTTTTAAAACAAAGCACAATCAGTCAAATACAACGTCAGCAAGCAAACCCAAATAGTATAGCAAATAATGAATTTTCTAAACTATTGTACGGTAAAGACAATATTTTGGCAAATACCAATATTGGTACAATAGAATCTGTTAACTCAATTACCATAGAAGATTTACAAAGCTATTATAATGCTAATGTATCTCCGACGGTCACAAGTTTTCATATTGTAGGGGATATTACAGCTGCAAATGTAACATCATCTTTAGAAACTTTAAACAGTAAATGGACTGTAAAAGAGGTAAATGTACCAACAGTTATTGCTGCTGCAATACCAGAAAAGTCTAAAGTGTATTTCTATAATATTCCAGACGCTAAGCAGTCTGTACTACTATTTGGGGCACCATCTTTAGCTGCAACAGATAAAAATTATTATGGAGTCCAAGTAATGAATTATAGATTAGGAGGAGGTGGTTTTGCATCACAACTTACACAGGAGTTAAGAGAGGGTAAAGGCTATACTTATGGTATACGTTCTAGTTTTACAGGTAATAAAACTTCTGGATTGTTTTCAATATCTAGTGGTGTACGTACCAATGTTACATATGAAGCATCACAATTAGTTAAAGATATTTTAGAAAATTATAGAGAAGGATATAAGCAAAACGATTTAGAAGTATCTAAAAGTTATATGATAAAGAGTAACGCAAGAGCTTTTGAGACTATGGGCTCTAAATTAGGTATGCTACTTAATATTAGTATATATAATTATCCAGTAAATTATGCTAAACAAAGAGAAGAAGGTGTTAAAAATATGTCTACGGAAGATGTAAAAGCCTTGGCAGATAAATATGTAAATCCTGATAAGATGATATACTTAATTGTGGGTGATGCTAAAACACAATTGAAGAAAATGAATGGCTTAGGATATGGAGAGCCAGTTTTGTTAAATCCAGAAAAATATTAAAAAGGTATTAGCTAAAATAGAAATCCGCTCTATAATTAGAGCGGATTTTTTTTATGAAAGATTCTATAGATGTAGTGTCTTTCTTCTCATTTTAAATTTGTTTTGTATTAATATAAAAATTACGATTAATAACAACAGAAGTATCATCAGAAGACACTTTTATTTCTTTCCATTGCTTTGCAGGAAATATCCATTGTTCAATTTCATTAACCTTTACCTTAATAGGCATATTAAAACCATCTATAATGTCTGTATATCGAAACTTTAAATAATTGTTTTCTACTTTATATTCTAGGGTTGGTATGCGAGTATCTCTCAAATATTGATTAAAAATGTTAGTTAAGTCTATCCCAGATTGATGACTCATATAATCTTCAATTTGTTTTGTGGTTACTGTTTTATGGTAAAAAACTTTATTTAATCCTCTTAATATTTTACGCCATTTTTCGTCATTATTTATTAACTGTCTAATGGTGTGTAGCATATTAGCTCCTTTGTAATACATATCTCCACTACCTCTATGGTTTACATCATATTTTCCAATTATTGGTATGTCATTATTAATGCTACTACGTGTTCCTACAACATATTCATTAGCAGCTTGGGTACCGTAATGGTAATCTAAAAATATACTTTCAGAATAGGCCGTAAAGCTCTCGTGTATCCACATATCTGCAATATCCTTATAAGTAATGTTGTTTGCAAACCATTCATGACCAGATTCATGAATTATAATGAAATCAAATTTAAGTCCCCATCCTGTACCAGATAAATCCCTGCCTAAATATCCTTTCTTGTATTTGTTTCCGTATGTTACAGAACTTTGGTGTTCCATACCTAAATATGGAACTTCAACTAATTTATAACCATCCTCATAGAACGGATATGGACCAAACCAATGCTCAAAGGCTTCCATAGTTTTACGGGCATCTATAAAATGTTTTTTTGCTTTCTCTAGATTATCACGTAGAACAAAATAATCCATATCCAAGGCACCTTTTTCTCCATTATAGACTTCTGAAAAATGAATGTAATCTCCAATATTTATATTAACACCATAATTATTTATAGGGTTTTTTATTACCCAATGAGATGTAACGGTATTTTTGTTTTCTTCAAATTTCTCTAATTTTCCGTTAGATATATTGGATAGACCTTTTGGATTGGTGACACTAATACGCATACTATCAACCTCATCATACATATGGTCTTTATTGGGCCACCAAACACTGGCTCCCAAGCCTTGACAAGAAGTTGCTACAAAATGCTTTCCATTTTCATCTTTTTTCCATGACAATCCACCATCCCAAGGAGCGCGTATAGCTTCTTTAGGGTGCCCAGAATAATGTACTACAATTTCATTGACATTCCCTTTTTTTTGTTTCTTTTTTAGAGTTACAAAATGTGCATTTGTTTTTGAAACAAATTTTAATTTTTTTCCATTTTGCGTAATTTTTTCAATTTTTAAGGGTGGTTGTAAATCTAACTGAAGTACTTGTTTCTCATCTAAAACTGTATATATAATTGTGTTTTTACCAGAAATATATTTTTTATCTGGGTTAACGGCTATATCTAAATGATAGTAATTTAAATCCCACCAAGCTCGCTCTGGAGTAATACTGCCTCGTAGCGTATCCTGTTCAGTGAAAGTTTGACTTAAGGCTCCTATACTTAAAAGTAAGGTAAGTATAAGTATATGTATTTTTTTCATAGGATTAAAAGTGTTAGAGTTTCAAATATATGTTAATAATACACAAATCACAATCATCCGAAAGTTTTTCAAAATAGAGAAGAACCCTTTGTCATTTTTAGTAAATAGGTTGTTTTTCTATGTTTTTGATGAAAATAAGTCTTTTTGAAACTCGATTTTTGGTTGATTTGAAGGTTTTCCTTTTTTGGACTTAGCATCAATTTGATTGCACACATAATCTAGGCTGAGATAAAAACACAAACATATCC
>CANLIE010000022.1 GCA_947491225.1 uncultured Cellulophaga sp. | reverse complement strand
ACATCAGGTGTACCATCATTATCATCATCCGTATCAGCATTATCACCAGTACCGTCATTGTCAGTGTCTGTATCTTCAGAATTATCTAGTGGAAAAGCGTCATCTACATCAGGTGTACCATCATTATCATCATCCGTATCAGCATTATCACCAGTACCGTCATTGTCAGTGTCTGTATCTTCTGAATTATCTAGTGGAAAAGCGTCATCTACATCAGGTGTACCATCATTGTCATCATCCGTATCAGCATTATCACCAGTACCGTCATTGTCAGTGTCTGTATCTTCTGAATTATCTAGTGGAAAAGCGTCATCTACATCAGGTGTACCATCATTGTCATCATCCGTATCAGCATTATCACCAGTACCGTCATTGTCAGTGTCAGTATCTTCTGAATTATCTAGTGGAAAAGCGTCATCTACATCAGGTGTACCATCATTGTCATCATCCGTATCAGCATTATCACCAGTACCGTCATTGTCGGTATCTGTATCTTCTGAATTATCTAGTGGAAAAGCATCATCTACATCAGGTGTACCATCATTGTCATCATCAGGGTCAGTAATATTTGGGTTACCATCTTCATCTGTATCTTGTAAAGCATTTATAGATAATGTATAGCCGTCATTGCTTAAGGCGTCTGAATTATCTTTTACTTTAAAACTGAAAGAGGAATAATTAGTGCCATAATCATTTGAAGCTGTTGTATATACTAATTTAGTTACATCATCAATAATATCATTAACCTGTACAGGACTTCCATTGTAAGTTAATATGCCTGGATTTGGTATTGATGTTACTTGTATTCCGTTAAAAGTATCGCCAGTATCAGGATCAGTAAATGTGAAATCTGCTGCTTTAAAACTGTAACCAACATCTTCAATAACATCTAAGGTTACATTACCTCCTTCAGGAAGGTCGTTTAGCAAGGTTACATTCAAGGTTGTTGTTACTGTGTTTGAAAAACTATTAGCATCTTCATATCTATATGTAAAACTATCTATGTTTACTTCATCTCCATTATTTTCATAAGTAAATGTGCCATCATTATTAAAAGTAAATGATGTAGCATGTGTAGGGTTGTCTACTATGTAATAAATACGTGTATCTCCATCTACTTCAATATCATTGGTAGATACATTTTCATTTAATGTGGCATTTTCATCTACGTTATAATTTTCAGCAACCGCAACAGGTAAGTCATCTACTGCCTGAATGGAAATTGTTATGTTTCCGGTAGTAATTGTTCCTCCATTGTCTAGTTGATAAATGATTGTGTCTGTCCCATTTTCATTGGCATTGGGCGTATAGATAACGTTATTACTACCATTTACTGTAGCTGTACCTTTAGTTCCTTGTGTGTCTATAGTTACGGTAATACTAGCACCATTGTCATAACTGTCGTTATATAATACATCTATGGGAGAAGAAGCTGTATCTTCATCTGTTAATGCTAAGTCATTTTCTGCACTTAATATCAAGGTTAGGTTATAAGGTCCAAAAGAATTGTTACCTATGTTACCAGCATTGTCTTTGGCTTCTGTATGAATGTACCAACCTGTTCCTCCTGAAGAAAATGAAACGTCTTTGGATTGGCTATTGCTCCATGATTTCCAACTACCATCTCCTGTAGCAGGTGGTGTAGCGTTTTGGGTTAATACATAGCGTTGTACATCAAAACCACTACCAGATCCTTCATCTTGGAAAGTTAATTGAACAGTGTCATCTGTGGTAATGCTACCATTGGCTGGTGATGCAGTTATTGTTGGAGCAGAATTATCATCTATTATGGTTAATGTTCTATAAAATGGTAATGACCAAACACCTGTATCTGTTTGTGTTCTAAGGCTAATGATATAATCTGCACTTTCTGTATTGTAAGAAGAAAAATCTGTTAAGGCTGTACCAGCATTATGTATTTCTGTGTCTGTAGGATTTCCATCATTATCATAAACTCTTTTTGTTACAATCCATTCTTCTGTAGATAATGTTCTGCCATAAGGATCTGCTGAGTTGTTTTCTACTGTTATGGTCATACTTCCAGAATAGGTAGTTAGTACATCTGGTAAGATGTTGAACTGAGCAATTGGCAAATCATCATTGCCTCCTGTAGCTTGTGATTTTTCAACATAAACGCTTGAGGGTTTACTCCAGGTTCCTTGATAATCTTGAACGGTAAGCATAATTAAATACTGTCCATCTGGTTGTCCAAATGGACTAAACTGTCCAATAGTCCAATCATTAGTACTATTTGCATCTACTGATTTCCATTTCCATTCTGATTGTGCTATTCCGTTGTTTGCTCCGCCATCCAAATCATATGAGGTATTGGTCAACGTACCAGCACCTGGACTGTATGTAAAGCTAGCTACTGGCTTTCTGTGAAAGAATAGAGTGGTAGGTGCAGTTGGTAAATCTTCAAAAGAGAATGTATATTTTCCTGTTTTTTCATAGAATTCAGGTACATCTTCTAAATAGAGGTTATTCCATGATACTTTGCCACTATTGTTAGGAAAAAAAGTTTCATCATGGATTATTTTCCATCGTCCATTAGGGTAGCTTGCATTGGCTGTGTTCTTTTTTAGTTCAGTTGGCGTAACGTCAATTTCTACTGATGTTCCAGCAATGAAATAATCGCCTGCACTAACTGTTCCAAATTGATATTGCTCATAGATATATTGTGCTATTTGATCTATCCATATACTATATGCATTTTCATCCCTGTTCACAAAAGTTCCTTTGGTATTGTTTTGTGATACAAACCGCTCAAATTGATTTTTATTGGCATTAACTCCCCAACCTATATAGTGTATATCTTCATTTATTGTCCTCATTAGAATTTCTGACAAATCTGAATCTACATCAAAATCAGAAACTTCTATATCGTCTAAATTCACATTAAAACGCAAGGCACTGTTACGCCATTGTGGCTCTCTTAAGACATCCTTGAATTTTTTTAAACTAAGACTTGTTGCTTCAATATTTTTAAAAGTAGCATTAGGTTGACTGTTTGAAAAGAACCCATAACTGCCTCCTATGTCTTGTGGAGCCGTATAATCAATGATTAAATTATCGTCTAACCAAATTTTTATTTTTGATCCTTTTACCTCAAGTTTTACATGATACCAGGTAGTGTTGCTACTGGGATCAAATATACTTGATTCTGCCCCCTGCACTCCTTGAACGTAATGCCTTGGGTTTGCTGTTTCATCATTACGTGTAATCTTATATAAACCAGTCGGGAAGCCATGACCAGGAATAATCTCAGTAGTACTAAAAGTTCTAACGGCACCTGAAAAATTAAAAAGATATGATCCTACAGGACCATTCTCCATTCCAAAGGTTATACCAATGTCATCATTGTCTCCACCTGAAGTTGTAACATCTACATCTAAGGTATAATTAGATGAATCAAAATTGGGGTCATAGAAACCAGCCATATAATCGTTATTGATTCTTCTAATAACTTTATCTGCATCTACAAATTCCCATGTTTGTGGATTATATCCCCATCTTGTCCAGTTATTAAAAATGGCTGCTGCTTCTTCTGAATTGGAAGATATTGTAGTACGTTCAAACCCTTGAACTTTTAGCTTTCCCGCAGGAATGCCTTTATTTTGTAAGGCAGCATCCAAGTCATCCTCAAATGTATCTATATTTTGACCAGTTAAACCTACAGTTAAAACAACGTCTATATTTGGACCTTGTTTTACTTCCATATCTACTGTTTGTGCTTTTGCATTGTGTATGGTAAATACTATTAATATAGTTAGGAGCAAACGAAAAAATATGCTTTTCATAATTTAATATTTTTTAATCAAGAATTAGGTCGGTATTTGTTAAAAGGTCTTTGGAACTGTAGTTAAAATCAAAATTGCTGTCAAAAATTGATAAACACCCTTTAGCACTTATTACGTTGAATTTCGTTTTTATACTAACGGTTTCTAGTAGTTTAATTCCTTCAGAATTATTTGCTAATGAGCAACTATAAACAAATAGGCTCTTTTCCTTATCTGATGCTTCAATAGTTCCAAGTTTTTGTATATCTAGATTATTTTTAAGTTCTTCAACACCGATTTCAACATTGCCAATTTTAAATTTGTTTTTGGTCGTTTTTAGAAACAGATGTATATTATTTATTTCTGTATCAACTACTAATAAAGAGTATATGTTACTCCATAAATTATCAGCTAAACTAATTTGTATTATGACTTCAGATTTGGGTACTGATGCTATTAGTGATTCTTTATTTGGATAATCGTTATCAATGACTATCAGGTTTTTTTGTTGTGCATAGATGGATAAACTAAAAATGAAAAGGAAAAAAGAAAGAATAAATCTTGTCTTTTTAAAGAGAATGTTAAATTTCATAGTATTAAAATGTTTGGTAATTAGTTATTATTATAAGTTATAACAGCAAAATTATAATTATATTTAGGTTTTTTCTTACTTATGTTGTGATATTATAGTTATTGTGTGTGTAGCTTAAAATATTGTATGTTAGGTTTTTTTTCTGTA
The DNA here is from genome assembly GCA_947491225.1 of uncultured Cellulophaga sp. Classification (GTDB taxonomy): domain Bacteria; phylum Bacteroidota; class Bacteroidia; order Flavobacteriales; family Flavobacteriaceae; genus Cellulophaga. The sequence goes on along the minus strand of CANLIE010000022.1, from coordinate 48,448 downwards.
GTTAAGTAGTGAGCTGTATTATTTTGTAAATCGCTGTTTGCTTTATTTTAAAAATATATTTGATTTTCTAAAAATAGGATGATGCTATGTGGAAGACTATGCTATGGTGCAGAAGAGAATCTTTCTTGGCTTATTTTAGAACTTATTTTTTTATAAATTAACTAAAATAAGCATAAAGTTAAGATTCTAATTAATTGATAAATCTAACAAAAGTTAAGGGAAAGAAAGGTAATATTGTTGCCATATTATAAGGAACCAAAGTAATGTCTATTTTTACACAACTTCTAAAAATTCCAAAATCATTTAGAGATAAAATAAAAAGATTATTTTGGATATGGTTAATTTTATGATTACAATTTTTGTGATATAGTAAAATGAAAACTACTAAAAAAGGCAAAATTTTACTAATAAAATTAGTAAAATTTTGCCTTTTTTAGTGACCTGGCTGGGGCTCGAACCCAGGACCCTCTCCTTAAAAGGGAGATGCTCTACCAACTGAGCTACCAGGTCATTATTTCAGTGCTTAGCATATTGTGCCGTTTGCGGGTGCAAATATAACACCATTAATTAATTTGACAAGAGATTTTTTATTTAATTTTTATTTTTTTTGATTTAGAGTATAAATGAGTCATTTTTGCACAAAAAAAAGATGCAAATAATTTTGATTGGGTATATGGGTAGCGGAAAGTCTACTGTTGGCAGGGAGTTATCCAAATGTTTGAAAATCAATTTTTTGGATTTAGATGATTACATTGAAAAGAAGCATAAAATGTCTATTTCTGAAATATTTTCTAAAAAAGGAGAGATTTTTTTTAGAAAGGAAGAAACAAAATGTTTACAAGAAATTTTTGAAAAAAATGAAGACATTATATTATCAACAGGAGGTGGTACTCCATGCTATGGAGAAAATATGAATATAATTCTCCAGAATACACCTAATGTTTTTTACTTAAATGTATCAATTCCTGAATTGGTAAATAGATTACAAAAAGAAAAAGAGCATAGACCTTTGGTAGCAAAAATTAAAGAGGAAGATTTATCAGAATTTATTGGCAAGCATTTATTTGAAAGAAGTTTTTTCTACGCACAATCTCATCACACCATATTGGTAACACAAAAAGATGCCAAAGCAGTGGTTAATGAGATTAAGACAAAATTAGTGTAAGAACCTAAGTTCAATGTATAAAATTTTATGTTAGTCAACCTGAGTTCGACTTAAGAAAATCACGTCAATTCGAGTAATCTGACGAAGGAAGGTTGTATCGAGAATAGTGATTTTCTATATAAAAAAACTATTCTCGATACAGTTTTTCTCCATTTCATTATGAAAAACCACTCGAATTGACGCTTTTTATAACATTTTAGTTTAGGTCGAACTCAGGTTAGTCAGATTAATTTTCAATAGATAATTGTATTGAAAACTAATAAATTCTAAACCAAAAGTTTTGTTACCTTGAGTTTGTAGAAAGGGCGATGTAATTTTTCTTTGTTTCACAATGAAAAAGCACTCTATTTGACGGCTTTTTTAAAGGAAATTTTTAAATTCACTCAGGTAAATAATATGGCAAAGGATAAGAAATTTGCTTTAAAATGCAACAACTAACACCTTAAACATTAGTTTAAGTAAACTGAATCGTTTTTAGAAGTAAACTCTACTTCTATATGTTCTTGTAAGGACGTAGATAATGATATTCCTTTGTAGTCTGCTTTAATAGGGAATTTTTTATGATTTCTATTAACAAGAACAGCTGTTTTTAATTGGCGTAGTGGTACTTTTAAAAAATGACATACACCATATATTAAGGTAGAGCCAGAGTTTAGTACATCATCTATGAGTACTACAGATTTATTTATGTAAGCTTCCTCTTGTATTGAAGTTTGAACACCACTTTTTAAAGGATTTTTTTTATCCATCTTTACAGTGCATACTGTAATGGTAGCAGTAGTTATATCTTCTAAAACAGCACTTATTTTTTTGGCAAATTTTAATCCTCCTCCTTCTATACCAGCTATAATAATCTCTTCTTCCTCAACATTTGCCTCATATATTTGATATGCAATGCGCTTAACTTTATGTTGAATTTGGTCATGAGATAATATTTTGTTCTGCATTGTACTGTAATTTAAAGGGTAAAGATACTAAACCTTTTTAAGTGTTATTCTTCCTCGTTAGAATTAGTTGTTGTATAATTATCAATTTCCCTACGATCTTTTTTAGTAGGTCTTCCGGCACCTTTTTTTCTATAATAATCTTTAGAATATTTTAAGAGTTCTGAATGTTCAAAAGCTTCTGTAGGGGTAGAGTCTTTTCTATAAATATCTACCAACTTTGCGCCAACCCTGTTAGAAGGAATAGCTAAAACTGTAAGTTGATAATTAATTTGGTTCTTACGTACCTCTATTTTATCCATAGGAAAAACGTCCCTAGACGGTTTAACAGCTTTATCATTTACCTTAATATGTCCTTTTTTACAGGCTTCTGTGGCAATGTTTCGTGTTTTAAAATACCGTGTACACCATAAGTATTTGTCTATTCGCATAAACTATCTAAAATCTTTGTTAACTACTTCAACAAAAATAGTGGAAAATTGTATCTTGCGGCACATAAATAAAAATAGATGAAATTTAATAGATTTTTTTTCTTTGTAATACTGACTGTTTTTATATGGTCTTGTAAGAAAGATGATAATGGACCTTCCATTGAGCCACCTAAGCCTTTGAGTGAAATTGTAAATAAAGATAATGATTCCATAATAAAATATTTGGAAACTCATTTTTATAATTATGAAGAGTTTAATACTCCACCTGCAGATTTTGATTATAAAATTGTTTTAGGTAAAATAGAAGGTGACAATGCAGATAAAACACCGTTAAGTGAAATGATGGAGTCTAAAACTGTAAAAGTAAGGTCTAGAGATATTGGTTTAAATAATGATGAGGAAGTAGAGCATACCTATTATTATTTAGTTGCTAGGCAGGGAACTGGAGTATTTCCTACAGTTGCAGACTCAACTTATGCTACTTACGAAGGAAGTCTTTTAAATGATGTGAAATTTGGTAGTTCTATTACTCCATTATGGTTCGCTTTTTCTAATGGAACTAGGAGAGGTTTTATAGAAATGATGCAATATTTGAAATCTGGAGGAGATGTAGAAATAAAAGATGATGGCACTTATGAAATAAAAGATTATGGTGTTGGTCTGGTTATTTTCCCATCTGCTTTAGGATATTATAGTGAACAACAAGGATCTATACCTGCCTATAGCCCATTAATTTTTAAAATAGATTTAATGGCTGTTAATGAAACTGATCATGATAATGATGGTGTGCCAACATATAGAGAAGATTTAAATGGAAATGGTTTTTTTGATGATGATAATACAGATAAGAAATCAGAAGAAGATATAAGAACAACTCTTGTTCCTAACTTTTTAGATAATGATGATGATAATGATGGGAAATTAACTATTGATGAAATAAAAGTAGATGGCGTAATTACTTTTCCTTATCCAGATACAGATAAAGATGGTCTCCCTGATTATTTAGATTCTGATAACTAAATGTGAGTCATCATAAAACAATAATGTTTAGTTATTAACCTAAGTTTTATGTAGTAAATTAGGTCAATCAGATTTTCGATAGAAAATTGTATTATAGACAATTTGGCAGCTGTTTTAAAATCAAATTCTTAGATTTATTCAGATTCCTAAATAAGTAGAAACAAAACCTGTGGGAGCTAATTTCACAGGTTTTTATTATATAAATCAAAAAGTCTATAAGAATTTTATTCAGTGTAAATATAAATTCATATTATATATTATCCTAAAATAAATTTTAGCTGACTTTCCTGATAATTTTCATCATTTAATTATTTTTTTTGATATAAAAACTCCCGTTAAACGATAAAATATGAACTTAAACTGATTTTTGAGTATCTAAAGTCTAAATGTTAAAATGAATCGTATATAAATTTAAACCAAAAAGCTTAACTTTATAAAGTTAATAAATAAAATAGAAATAATTTTATCATTATGAATGAGAAAAAGAGTAATACAGGATTAAAGGTCATTGCTGTTTTATTAGGAGTGGGATTGTTAGGTTCATTAGCCTATACAATATCACTATATAAAGACAGAGAGAAGACTAAAACAGTTTTGACACAAGAAAAAGAGTATGTTGTTAATGATTTAACAAGCTTACAGTCTGAGTATGACAAAGCTATTATGGAGAGTAATGCTACTAATGAAGAATTGGTAGGGGCTAGAGATAGGATTGCTAAATATATAGATTCTGTAAAAAATATGAAGACAGATATTGCATCATTGTCTAGATATAGGAGGCAGGTGAATACGCTAAAGAAAGAAAGAGCTTTTTTACTTAGAAAAGTGGATTCTTTAACAGAATCAAATTCATTGCTAGTAATGGAAAGAGATAGTACATATAAAGAATTATCAAGACAAACAGTTTTTAATGATTCTTTAGTAGTACAAAATACTCAATTGGCAGATGCAATAGAAAAGGGCGCTGCATTAAATTTAGCTAAATTTTCTGTTGATGCCGTAAAGGAACGTAATAGTGGAAAATTAGTTTCTACTTCTAGAGCAAGATCAACTGATAAAATAAAAGTATGCTTTTCAGTTGCAGATAATGCTCTAGCACAAGCTGGTGATAAAGAGTTTTATATAGAAGTTTTGGATCCTCAAGGAAACGTATTAGGAGAAGGGACTACTAAAACCAATGAAAATGGAGCTTCTTTAACTTATAGCAAAAGCACTTCTTTCTATTACGAGAATAGAATTTTAGATGTATGTGATTATATTAACAAACCAGCTGGTGACTTTCAAAAAGGTAATTATATGGCTATTATTTACGATTCTAAATTAAAGATTTTAGCTAAGAATGAATTTTCTTTAAAATAAAACAGTACTTTGTTTATTATTATAAAAAGGGTGTAATCTAGATTACACCCTTTTTTATTTTTAAAGTCTTAACTTATTTTAAAGAACCAACCATTTCTTCTGGTTTTACCCACTCATCATACTGTTCTGCTGTTACATAACCTAAATTAATAGCTTCTTCTTTTAACGTAGTTCCATTTTTATGGGCAGTATTAGCAATCTCTGCGGCTTTATAGTAGCCTATCTTTGTATTAAGTGCAGTCACAAGCATTAAAGAATTATTTAATAGTTCTTTAATTATTGCGTGGTTAGGTTCTATGCCTGCTACACAATTAACATCAAAACTAACACAAGCATCTCCTATTAATTGGGCAGATTGTAAAATATTTGCAGCCATCATTGGTTTAAATACATTAAGCTCATAGTGCCCTTGAGTACCACCTACAGAAATGGCCACATCATTTCCCATTACTTGTGCACAAACCATAGTTATAGCCTCGCATTGCGTTGGGTTTACTTTTCCTGGCATAATTGAACTACCAGGCTCATTTGCAGGGATAATTATTTCACCAATACCAGAACGAGGACCAGAGGCCATCATTCTAATATCATTAGCAATTTTATTTAAGGAAACTGCTAATTGTTTTAACGCACCATGACTTTCTACAATTGCGTCATGTGCAGCCAAAGCTTCAAATTTATTGTCAGCAGTAATAAATGGTAAACCAGTGAATTCTGATATGTATTTTGCTACAAGCACATCATAACCAGAAGGTGTATTTAGACCTGTGCCTACAGCTGTACCTCCAAGTGCAAGTTCACTTAAATGAGGCAGTGTGTTTTCTAACGCTTTTATACCATGATTTAATTGAGAAACATAACCAGAAAATTCTTGACCTAAGGTTAGTGGAGTTGCGTCCATTAAATGTGTACGTCCAATCTTTACAACAGTAGAAAAATCTTTTGATTTTTTTTCAAAAGTATCTCGTAACTGTTTTACACCAGGAATGGTTATTTCTACTATTTTTTTGTAAGCAGCAATATGCATACCAGTAGGGAAGGTGTCATTAGATGATTGAGATTTATTTACATCATCATTTGGTTGAATGGTTTTTTCTCCCTCACCAATTACATTTCCAGCAATTTCGTGAGCTCTATTAGCTATTACTTCATTTACATTCATATTGCTCTGTGTACCAGATCCTGTTTGCCATATTACCAGTGGAAATTGATCATTATGTTTTCCTGATAAAATTTCATCACATACTTTAGAAATTAAATCTCTTTTCTCTTTTGATAATACTCCTAACTCACAATTTGTATATGCAGCTGCTTTTTTAAGATATGCAAAACCATAAACTATGTCTAAAGGCATAGATGCTGTTGGTCCAATTTTAAAATTATTTCTAGAACGTTCAGTTTGTGCTCCCCAATATTTATCTGAAGGTACTTCTACCTTACCCATTGTGTCTTTTTCTATTCTAAAGCTCATTTTTAATTATTTTTATACTACAAATGTAATACAACCAGTTATTCATTTTGATAAAACTCTATCAATTTTGAGTAAATATTACGATTAAAATGAGTGAAATTTTTATTCTCTATAAAAATATTCACCATTAAACTTAGTATAGAGGTAAGATGCTTTATTTATTTATTTATTTATTTTGATTGAACTTGTAAACAATGGTTGCTTTTACATACCGCAGATCTGTTTGTAATAAATTATTGGAAGAAGAAAAAGGCAATATGGTTTCAGTGTATCTTTTAAAATTGTTAAATACGTCTGTAATGCCAAAAGTAACGGAAACTTTGTCTTTGATGAAGTTTCTGCTTAGAGCAAAATCCAATCTATTTAATGATTTCGTTTTGGTTTGGGAATTAGTATCGGCACCTACATAAAAAAAGTTAGTTTGTAAACCTATATTGTAGGGTAATGGTACTTTTGTCCTTATTGTTGTAAACCACCTTAGCTGGTCTATGTTCAAATTTTTTGTTATCGTTTTTTCATTAAAATCAATATAACTAAAACTACCATCTAAACTTTGTTTATATGCTATTACATTTAGGCTTAACCTCCATTTTTTAACTGGTATGTATGTAGCAGTAGCATCTATTCCTAATCTGTTTTCTGTTGTTGTGTTTACCTTTGTTTTTCCAATTATGGGTACATTTATGACATTTCCAGGATTATTGGTGTCATTTATGGTATCAAAATCTCCAGTTTCTACGGTTACAACATTAATTACATTCATTGTTTTTGTATGATATGCGGAAGCTGTAAAAGTTGTCTTTTTCCATTTGTTTAAATAGTTTAATTCATATGAATGGGTGTACATAGGCAATAAATTGGGGTTTCCATAGTAGATATTGGTTTTACTTACCCTGTTCGGAAATGGGTTTAGTGATCCAGCACTGGGTCTTGATAACCTTTTAGTGTAGTTAATACTCATTTTCTCTTTTGTAGAAAAATCATACCCTAAAAACATTGAAGGAAACCAATCTGTGTAAGTACTGTTGTTTATAGTATTGGAGTTTTTCAAATCAATGGTTACATTAGTATTCTCCATACGTAAACCAGTAGAGAAATTAAAATTATTGAACCCTTGTCCAAATTGTAGATAGGCAGCATTTACACTTTGGCTATAATGTAACTTATTACTGTATTTAGGGTCTTTTATTAAAATATCATTAGTTATAGTGCCTTCCAAATAATCAATGTTATAATCATCAAAAACTCCTCTATAGCCTATTTCAATTATAGAATTAAAATTTTTACCAAATGGTAATGCATAGTCTAATTGCAAAAGTTGACTAATTTGTATGTCATCTGTAATTGCTTTACCTAAAATGGAATTGCCCTCATCTTTTTTAAAAAATTCAGTAATGCTTCTATCTTCTATCTCATATCCTCTAGAAAATTGATAGTCTAGGTTAATTTTATGCCCTTCTTCATTAAATACCTTTTTGTAATTACTGGAAAATTGTACATTTTCTATAGTATTGTCTTCCAGTGTATTTCTATTTCTTTCTAGGAATGGTGATTTGTTCTCATCAAAACTAGATAAGTCAATGATTGTATTACTTAATCCTATTGTTTTAGAATACGAAATGGAGTTTGTTAAACTACTGGTTTCATCTAAAAACAACTCAATACCTAATATGGTATTAGTGTTTTTAGAATGATTATTAAAATGTCTATTTTCATCTTCTGTACCAACTATATTTTTTGATTTATCATAAAATATATTATCAAAAAGAGAATAACCAGGTCTCTCCTTATCTGTATAATTTAGATTACTGAATATATTAAAGTTTTCTCTTTTTAAATTTATATTAGTGCCTATGTTATATGACTTAGGATCTCTAATTGATGTGGTTACGGAACCATTTAATCCATATTTTTTATTTTTTCTTAATATTATGTTTAATATGCCTGCTGTGCCAGAAGAACTATATTTAGATGATGGGTTTGTTATGACCTCAACTTTTTCAATGGTATTTACTGGCATTTGTTTTAGAGCTTCAGGACTTATACCAGATAGTGTTGATGGTTTTCCATTTATTAATATTTTAACATTACTGTTGCCTCTTAAACTAATTGTTCCTTCAGCATCTACAGAAACAGAAGGTACATTGTTTAATACATCAGATGCAGACCCTCCATTTAAGGTTAAATCTTTGCCAACATTGTACGTTTTTTTATCAAGTCTTAGTTCAACTGTTGTTTTTTCTGCAATTAACTCTACACCTTCTAATTGCTCTATTTTTGGCATCAGTTTTATTATTCCTAAATCAATTGAGCTATAAAATTTTTGATTTTTTTTTGTATAAGTATTATATGATATAAACTCTGCAAGTACATTATAATTTCCTTGATTAATAGTAATATTAAATTTACCTTTATGGTTTGTAATTCCTCCTGTTACTACACTTGGGTTATCTGTATTTTGAAGTACTAAAGTTGCGTACTCAAGTGGTTTTCCTGTATTGTAATCAATTATTGTACCTGTTATCTTCACTTTTTTATTTGAATTTTGTGAAAATGACATTAAGAAAAGAAAAAAAAATATTAACGTTACTATATTTTTCATATACTATTATAATTATAGTGTATTATTATTCTAAGCTTTTAAGCTTCTGTATTTTACATTAATCTTAATTCTTTGTTAAAAGAAAGTCAAATATTACATTTTTTTTAATACTGACAAATTTTACGACAAAATATTATCAACAAATAGAATTATTTTAGTAAGTAATAAAGTACAAAACTATGTTAGGCTAATTTTTTTTTAAAATTGATTTGTACTATTCAGCTTTAGAAGTATCTTTGTAATTGTTAAAATAAATTACTTATGTTTGAATTTGACCAATATTTAGGTTTTTTAGCCTTTTTAACAATCCTTACAATTGGATTTTGGCTAATGATATTTTTATTAACTTTTGTTATACCTTATTGGTTAGGAGGATCATTTATAGAATTCCTTAAAGAAAAAAGAGCAGCAAAAAAGGCAAAACGCTTAGAATAAAAAATAGTGAAAGAATCTAAATATTTTTTTTTGTTAAATAAAATATTCTTGATTTTAAAAATTTACTATGAATATTATTCATATAATTTAACAATTAAAGTTTTGTAATGCTAAGTAAGCATTAATAGGAAAAATACTTGTATATATAATAATAAAAACAAAAAAGAGGCTAAAATATAGTCTCTTTTTATTTTTTAAGTCAAGAATTAGCCTTCCATATCCATATCATTACCACCGCCATTTTTCATACTTCCTTTACTGCGTTGGTTTTTCTTTTGGTTAAATCTATAAGTAAAAGTTAAATTAGCACTCCTTTGTCTCCATTGAAATTCACTATTAGAATAAATATTCTCTGTTCTGCTTTCTAATATACGTTTACTTGTATTAAAGATATCTCTAATGCTTAATGAGATAGTTGCTTTATCTTTAAATAAATCTTTACTTAAAGCAACATCTGTACCTAACATTCCTTCTCTTTTAGATTGTGCATTTTCAGAGGGTCCTCTATAAAATAGATTTGCTTGAAAATCAATTTTAGCAGGTAACGGTAATTTTGCACTAAACTTAGTAAACCAACTAAAGTTGTCTGCATCAAAAACTTGTGTAATTTCTTGATTTAGGAAATTGGTATAGGTATGATTTCCTTCTATTTTTTGCTGAAATAAGTTTAAATTTAAACTAAATCTCCAATTTCTTATTGGAGTATAAGTCGTTGTTAAGTCTAAACCATATCTACTTTCAGTTGACAAGTTTATTGGAGTTCTTGCTTGAATAGGAATTTCTATAAAATCCCCAGGGCTAGTAGGGTCTTCAATACTTACAAACTCTCCTGTTTCTTGAGTTACAAACTGAAAAACACCTGTAGAATAATTATAATAACCAGAAATGTTAAATAGTATCTTTTCCCAACGTTTTAAATAACCTAAGTCATATGCATCTGTAAAAGTTGGATCTAAATCTGGATTACCATAAAATAAGTTTGTATTACTAGATCTAGAAGGAAATGGATTAATAAACCTAGAACGTGGTCTTCTTAATCTTTTGCTATAGCTTAAGGTAAACTGTTCCATTTCTGAAAGCTCATATCCTAAAAATATAGAAGGAAACCAGTTTGTATAATTTTTTATATTTGAATTATTAGTTTCTTTAAGAGCAATTTCTATATTGGAATTCTCCATACGCAACCCTCCAAGAATACTAAATTTATTTATTTTAGTACCTAGTTGAGTATAAGCAGCATTAATATTTTCTTTATATAATAATTCGTTACTGTAATTAGGATTGCTGGTGAAATTTCCATTTTCTTCTATTCCAAAATCAAAATCAGTATTATAGATATTAAAATTACCTCTATAGCCAATTTCAAACTGAGAATTTAATTCTTTTCCAAAAGGTAATAAATAATCAAATTGTAATAATTGGTTTATTTGTTTGTCATCTGTTAAAGTACGCTCTAATGGGTTGGTATTGTTATTCCCGTTTACAAGTTCTTTAATAGTTGCATTTTCATTTTCATTTCCTCTTGAATATTGATAATCCATAGTAAGTTTATTACCATCATCATTAAATTTCTTTTCATAATTTATTGAATATTGTACACTTTCCTCATTGTCATTTTCTAATGTATTTCTCTTTCTTTCTATTGTTGGATTATTGTTAGCATCATAATTGAAAAAATTTATGTTGGCTTCATCCAAACCATTGGACTTACTAAAAACAATGGAATTAGTAATACTACTTGTTTCATCTAGGAAAAGTTCAATTCCTAAATTTGCATTAAAACCATCATTATTTCTACTGTATTTTCTATACTCATTTTCATAGCTAGATGTGTTACCATTTTCATCAAAATATTGATTTTCAAACAAAGCGTTTCCAGGACTACTTATATCCCTATAGCTTACATTTGTAAATAAGTTAAATTTTTCACGTCTTAAATTTAAATTTGTAGAACCTGCATATTGTCTAGGATCACCAATAGAAGCAGATAAAGATCCATTAAGACCAGCAGTTTTATTTTGTTTTAGGATAATGTTTAGAATACCAGCAGTACCTTCTGCATCATACCTAGCTGATGGGTTTGTTATTACTTCTACCTTTTCTATTGCATCTGCGGGTAATTGTTTTAGCGCATCTGTACTTAAACCAGATATTGCTGATGGTTTTCCATTAATAAGTATTCTAACACTTTCATTTCCTCTTAAACTAATAGCGCCTTCTACATCAACAGAAACAGATGGAACGTTGTTTAAAACGTCAGTTACTGAGCCACCTCTTACGGTTAAATCTTTACCAACGTTATATATTTTTTTATCTAGTCTAAGCTCAACAGTTGTTTTTTCAGCAACTAGTTCTATACCTTCTAATTGCTCAACATCTAATAGTAATTTAATTATTCCTAAATCAGTAGACTTTGTTAAAGATTGATTTTTTAAACTATAAGTTTTGTATGATATGAATTCAACTCTAATGTCATAATTACCAGCATTTGCGGTAACGTTAAATTTTCCTTGTTTGTCAGTGATTCCACCTGTTACATTTGATGGGTCTTGAACACTTTGTAGAATTAATGTAGCATACTCTAATGGTTCTCCTGTTTCTTTGTCAAGAACAGTACCTGTAATTTTTATTTTTTTAGGACTTTTTGTTGCTCTATTTATGTTTGGTCCTTGTGCATAAGAGATTAGAGTGCTAAATAATAGTACTAAGGAAAATACGTTTTTCATTCTTTGTTTTTAGGTTTTTTCTTTTTTCTTTTTTTGGTTTCTTTAAAACCATTTTTTTCTAAAGCAACATAGGCATCATATTTTTCTTTAGGTAAAGCAGCTTTTAATTCTTGAGACTGTTCTTTTTGAAGCTTTTCTATGCTTTCTTTCATTTTATTACCTTCTAATTTTAATATTTGTAACTCTATATATTTTTTAATATACTTTGTTAATGTGGTGCTAACAACGGCTTTTTCAAAATCATTAAGGTCAATAACTTTAAGAATTTTTGGCATTTGTAATTCTACTATCTCTTCTGCTGTTAAAGGGTCTGGCTTTTCATTAGATTGGGTTTGCGGCATTTGGTTTCTAACGCCACCTCTACCATATCCATTTCCATAACCATATTGAGCCTCTACAGTTAAGATAGATGCCATAAATATTAATAATGCATAAAAAAATATTTTTTTAGTTTCCATAACTTTCTAAGTTAGTAAGATTTCTAAATTTAAATAAGGTTTAAGCTTGTTTGGTTAAAAATTTGTTAAAAAACAAGAAAATACATACTACTAAATTATAGTATTTATAAGTTCTGTTGGTCTTCCTATAACAGCTTTATTGCCGTTTACTATAATAGGTCTTTCTATTAGTTTAGGATTTTCTACCATAACTGTAATAATTTCATCATTGGACAGATTTTTACCCTTATATTTCTCTTTCCAAATAGTTTCATTTTTGCGTACTAATTCTAAAGGGGAAATATTTAATAGTTCAATGATTTGCGCCAACTCTTTTTTACTAGGTATTTCATCTAAATACTTAATAATTTCAAATTCTTTGCCAGAATTTTCTAAGTATTGAATTCCTTGTCTTGATTTAGAGCAGCGCGGATTGTGATATATTTTTATCATTTTTTAAATTTAGTAATTATAATGAGTATTATTCATTTTCTTTTTGCCCCATTGCCATTAAATAGGCTTTTAAAAATTGATCTATATTGCCATCCATAACGGCATCTACATTACCCGTTTCTTCCGCAGTACGAACATCTTTTACTAATTTGTACGGGTGCATTACATAATTTCTTATTTGCGAACCCCATTCAATTTTCATTTTACCAGCTTCAATTTCATTACGTGCTTCCTGTTTTTTGCGTAACTCAATTTCATACAACTGAGATTTAAGCATTTTCATAGCAGTTGCTCTGTTATCATGCTGGGATCTAGAATCTGAACAGGATATCTGAATGCCTGATGGCTTGTGGGTTAATTGTACCTTGGTTTCTACCTTGTTTACATTTTGTCCGCCAGCACCACTAGATCTAGCAGTTGTAATTTCTATGTCAGCAGGGTTTATATCTATTTCTATACTATCATCTGCTAACGGGTAAACATATACAGAAGCAAAAGAAGTATGCCTTTTAGCATTACTGTCAAACGGTGAAATACGAACCAATCTGTGTACTCCATTTTCTCCTTTTAACCATCCAAAAGCAAAATCACCTTCAATTTCTAGGGTTACGGTTTTAATACCAGCTACATCTCCTTCTTGATAGTTAAGTTCTTTTACTTTATAACCATTTTTTTCGGCCCACATTAGGTACATACGCATTAGCATAGCTGCCCAATCACAGCTTTCCGTGCCACCTGCACCTGCCGTTACTTGTAAAATTGCTGTAAGTTCATCGCCTTCATCAGAAAGCATATTCTTAAATTCTAGACCTTCTATATGTGTATTGGCTTTATTGTATTGATTTTCAACTTCTTTGGCACTTACATCTCCTTCTTTTTGAAATTCTAATAAAACTTCTAAATCACCAACCAAGGTTTTAGCATCATCATAATCTTTGACCCACTTTTTTTTAGATTGGAGCACTTTCATTTGTGCTTGTGCATCCTGTGCATTATTCCAAAAATCTGAGGCTAAAGTTTTTTCTTCTTCATTTTCAATTTCTATGAGTTTGGCATCTACGTCAAAGATACCTCCTTAACGCACCAAGGCGATCTAAAAGATCTTTGTATTGATCTGTTGTTATCATTTAAAACAAAATTTTAAGCAAAAATAGTACTTAACTGTGGTTGTACAATCTATTTTGCATAAATTTAGAAAATCAAAAAAATAACTAAATGAAACGTATTTTTATTTTTATGCTGTTAGTATGTAACACAGTGGCCTTAACAGCTCAATTTGCAGAAAAAAGTAAGAACTTTAAAAAGTTTAGTGGCTATTTTAATTTTTATCATGACGAAAAAAATGATAAAATATTTTTAGAAGTTACAGATTTAGGTAAAGAATTTTTATATGTAAACTCTTTAAGTAGTGGTATAGGAAGTAATGATTTAGGTCTAGACAGGGGACAATTAGGTAGTAGTAGGTTGGTGTATTTTAAAAAGACAGGAAATAAGTTACTGTTAATACAACCTAACTTAAAATATAGAGCATTAACTGATAATTTGTTAGAGAAACAATCAGTAGAACAAGCATTTGCAAAATCTATTTTAGGAGGATTTACCATTGAAGAAGAAACAAATGGAAAATTCATTATTGATATTACAAGCTTTTTAATGCAAGATACACATAGTGTTAGTTCTAAATTAAGGAATGCTAATCAGGGTTCATATAGTTTGGATAAATCCAAAAGTGCATTTAATGTAGAGAGAACAAAAGCTTTTCCAAAAAATATTGAATTTGATGTGTATTTAACCTTTACAGGTGAAGCAAAAGGAGGGTATATACGTTCAGTAACACCAACATCAGGTATTGTAACAGTAGCTCAGCATCATTCTTTTGTAGAACTGCCAGATAATGGTTACAAGAAGAGGGCTTACGATCCACGTAGTGGTTCTTTTATGTTTTCATATTATGATTACGCTACTCCAATAGAAGAAGATATTAAAAAAAGATTTATAACAAGACATCGTTTAGAAAAAAAAGATCCTAGCGCAACCGTTAGTGAGGCAATTGATCCTATTATTTATTATTTAGATAATGGTACGCCAGAGCCAGTACGCTCAGCTTTATTAGAGGGAGGTAAATGGTGGAATCAGGCTTTTGAAGCCATAGGTTTTAAAAATGCATTTCAGTTAAAAATATTGCCAGCTGATGCAGATCCAATGGATGTTAGATATAATGTAATACAATGGGTGCATAGATCTACAAGAGGATGGAGTTATGGCAGTAGTGTTACGGATCCAAGAACAGGAGAGATTATAAAAGGACATGTTAGTTTAGGAAGCTTACGTATTCGTCAAGATTTTTTAATTGCACAAGCTCTTACAAATAAACCGTTTGCAAAAAGAGATGATAATCATAAGCAAATGCTAGAATTGGCATTAGCACGTATTCGTCAATTATCTGCACATGAAATAGGACATACATTGGGTTTTGCTCATAATTTTGCGGCAAGTAGTAACAATAATTCATCAGTTATGGATTATCCTCATCCTCAATTCACTTTAAAAAATAATAAAATAGACTTTTCTAATGCTTATGAAACAGGAATAGGGGAATGGGATAAATATACAGTTGCATACGCATATTCAGATTTTAAAGATGGGGTTTTAGAGAAAAAGGCATTAAATGAAATAATTGAAAAAGCATATAAAGAAGGATACCGTTATATTACAGATAGTGATGCAAGAACAAGAGGTGGTGCGCACGCCTATGCACATTTATGGGATAATGGAAAAAATGCTACTAATGAATTAAATAAAGTTTTAAAAATTAGAGAACTAGCAATAGATAATTTTTCAATTGATAATATTAAAGAGGGGCAACCAAATTCTGTATTAGAGGATGTTTTTGTACCACTGTACTTTTTTCATCGTTATCAGACAGAAGCAGTATCTAAAATTATAGGAGGTTTAGATTATAATTATACTGTAAAAGGAGATAAACAATTTGCAGTTAAGACAATTTCTAAAAAAGAACAACAAGCTGCTTTAGAGGCTTTATTAACAACTTTAGATGCAAATAAAATTGCAATCCCTAAAAATAAATTAGAGTTATTCCCACCAAGGGCAAATGGGTATTATAGAAGTAGAGAATCTTTTAGAGGAAGAACTGGTGTTTCTTTTGATGCCTTATCTGCTCCAGAGACTGCCGCAGATATGACTCTTTCCTTTTTATTACATCCAGAAAGAGCATCTAGGTTAATACAGCAAAAAAGTATAGATAAAAATCAGTTAGGTTTAACAGAAGTTTTAGATAACCTTATAGACGCAACAATAAATAAAAACCATAATGATGCATATGTAAATGAGGCACAGCAGAATATTAATTACCGTGTACTGTACTATATAATGAATTTAGCAGCTAGTAAAAATGTTCATCCTCAGGTTAATGCAATTGTTAATTTTAGATTGAATAAACTAAGGGAAAAATTAACATTAACAACTAATACTAATGCATTGGAGATGAGTCGACGTATTTCTAGATTTCAAAAAAATCCAGAATCATTTGAACCTATTGTTAGTCCAAAAATACCAGATGGCTCACCAATAGGTATGTATTGTTTACATAACTAAGAATTGCATAAATGAAGATAAATTTAATAAGCGATACCGTTACCAAGCCTTCAGTAGGAATGTTAGATGCAATGTTTTCTGCTGATGTTGGAGACGATGTTTTTAAACAAGACCCAACGGTAAATAAATTAGAAAATAAAGTTGCAACTATGTTTAATATGGAGGCAGCCTTATTTTTTCCCAGTGGTACAATGGCTAACCAAACTGCTATAAAGTTGCACACACAACCTGGAGAACAATTAATATGCGATAAATTCTCACATATATACAATTATGAAGGAGGAGGTGTTAGCTTTAATAGTGGTGTTTCTTGTAAATTAGTGGATGGTCATAGAGGGATGATGAAAGCTAATCAGGTAGTTGACGCTATAAATCCACCAGATTTTTATCATAGTCCGTTAACTACATTGGTTAGTGTAGAAAATACAGCAAATAGAGGAGGAGGAGCCTGTTGGGATTTTAATGAACTTAAGAAAATAGGTGATGTTTGTAATGAACATAATTTGTTTTATCATTTAGATGGTGCTCGTTTGTGGAATGCTTTAGTGGCAAAAAATGAATCTCCAAAGCAATATGGTAATTTGTTTGATACTATTAGTGTGTGTTTAAGTAAAGGACTGGGGTGCCCTGTAGGATCAGTTTTAATTGGTAGTGAAAAAGATATTAAACGCGCAATACGAATTAGAAAAATATTGGGTGGTGGAATGAGACAAGCTGGATACTTGGCAGCAGCAGGGATTTATGCATTGGATAATAATAGGGAACGTTTGGTTAATGATCACAATAAGGCAAAAGAAATTGGAGGTGTTTTAAATAAACTTTCTTTTGTTAAAAGTGTTGAACCCATAGAAACTAACATTGTTATTTTTGAAATTGATGAAGGTTATATGGCAGTTCATAAATTCTTAGAAAAGCTAAAGGAAAAAAATGTAGAAATAATTGGTATGGGGCAAGGAAAATTGCGGATGGTAACACATTTGGATTATACAGATGATATGCATAATGAGTTTACATTAATTTTAAATAAGTTATAATTTATTTAAGGAAATAAAGCTGTTTTTTAAATTTTTAATACCGTTTTCCATACCAGCTTCAGAATTATAAAATTGACTATATCCAATTATTTCTCCTTCAAGGTTTGTTAGATTAAATAGAAACTTGCCATTGGTAGCCGTTTTTCTTTCAAAGATAATTAGACTATCCATTTTATGTATAGCATTTTTAATAGTATTGTTTAACTCTTCTCTACTATTAAAAGAGGAGCCTTGGAGCAAGACAATATTATTTTTGGTTTTTAGTTGAAATGTAAATGTATTGTCTTCTTTTTTTATTATCTGTATCATACATTTTTTGTTTAAAGATATAAAATTGTAGTGTATATATTCTAAAATAGAAAAGGGTCTTCAATTAGTTTGAAGACCCTTTTCTATTTTATTGAATTTATTATTTAATCAATATGTTTTTTAAGAAACCTAAGATGTTTTCTTATTTTTCCATCCATACTATATCCTGTGAGAGCTCCTATCTCTTCTCCTTTTTTGTTTAAAACCTTTAAATTAGGAAAAACCCCTTTCTTATTTAATTGAACCATTAAATCCATATTGTGTTTCATTTGCTCATTAGAGATTATATTCCTTTGTCTAGGAATATCTATATATAATAGCTCATAATCTTTAGCGATTTCTTTAAATTCAATAGTTTCAAATAAATCTTTTTTAAGTTCTTTACAGGGGCCACACCAATCACTTCCTGTAAAATAGACTAATATCCTTTTATTGCTCTTAGCAGCTTTTTTTAAGGTAGTGGTATAATCTGTATTCCATACAGGAGTTGTTTCCTCAATTTTAGTTTGTTCAGTACCAAATATTATTGGAAATAATAAGAATATTAATAATTGTTTCATATTTTTTTATTTAAACATAGAATCTAAACCAGGAATATTTGGCAGACCATCTTTGGCCGCAGCAGCTAATTCAGTTTCATTTACTTGTGTAGCTCTTTCTATTGCTTTATTTAATGTAATAACTAAATAATCTTCTAACTGCTCTTTGTCTTTTAACAGACTTTCGTCTATTTCTATGTTTTTAATGGTTCTATTAGCTGTAATTGTAATTTTTATGGTACTGTCACTAGATTTTTCATCAATTAAGATAGTATTTAATCTTTGCTTTGTTTCTTCTACTTTTTTTTGGGTCTCTTTTAATTTCCCCATCATTCCCATCATATCTCCAAACATAAGTTGTATTTTTAGTTAAAATTCAAAAGTACTAAAAATGATTTTAAAAATGAAAACCATAAAAAAATATCTAGTTCTATTAGTTAGCCTTATTTTTGTTGTTTCATGTAAAAATAAGAGTAAGCCTATGGCTAATGTTTCAATACCAGTTGCTAATAAGAATCCTAAAGAATTAAAAAAACATAATGATGTTAGAGTTGATGATTATTATTGGCTTAATGATAGGGGAGATAAGGAAGTTATTGCCTATTTGGAAGAGGAAAACAATTATTATAATACGTTAACAGCTCATACCAAGGATTTTCAGGATGTTCTTTTTAAGGAAATGAAGCAACGTATTAAGGAAGACGATGCATCTGTACCTTATAAGCAAAATGGGTATTGGTATGCTACTCGTTATGAAAAAGGAAAAGAATATCCCATATTTTCTAGGTACAAAGAAAAAGAAACAGCTGCTGAAGAGATTATGTTTGATTGTAACGAATTAGCAAAAGGACATGATTATTTTAATTTAGGTGGTATTTCTATTAGTCAAAATAATGAATTGGCAGCTTTTGGAGTGGATACGGTTTCAAGGAGAGAATATACCCTACAAGTTAAAAACCTTTTAACAGGTAAGGTTTATGAAGATGTCATAGAAAAAACCACAGGTATTAGTGTATGGGCAGCAGATAATAAAACATTGTTTTATACAAAGAAAGATCCAGTTACTCTTCGTTCAGATAAAATATACAAGCATAAACTTGGAACACCAACAAGTGATGACGAATTAGTTTTTCACGAAAAAGATGAGACTTTTAGTACCTATATCTATAAAACAAAATCTAAGAAATTCATAATAATAGGATCATCTAGTACACTTACATCTGAATACAGATTTATTGAATCTACAAATCCAGATAGTGAGTTTAAAATGTTTTCTAAAAGAGAAAGAGGATTAGAATATTCATTGGCTCATTATGGTAATGAATTCTTTATACTTACAAATAAAGACAATGCTTTTAATTTTAAATTAATGAAGTGTGATGAAAATAATACTGAATCCAAATATTGGAAAGAGTTTATTAGTCACAAGGACAATGTATTGTTAGAGAATATTGATATTTTTAAAGATTATTATGTACTCTCTGAACGAGAAAATGGTTTAAATAATTTAAAAATTGTTCGTTGGGATGGTTCCTCATCATACTATTTACCGTTTGATAATGAAACATACACTGCTTATGTAGGCACCAATCCAGATTTTGACACAAATATTTTAAGATATGGGTACAATTCTCTTACCACTCCTAGCTCAGTTATCGACTTCAATATGGATAACAAATCCAAAGAGATAAAGAAAGAACAAGAAGTTTTAGGTGGTAAATTTAATAAAGAAAATTATAGGTCAGAACGCTTATGGGCTACAGCAAGAGATGGTGTTAAGGTGCCTATGTCTGTGGTTTATCATAAAAACACCAAACTAGATGGTAATAGCCCTTTATTGCAATATGCATATGGTTCATATGGACATACAATAGACCCTTATTTTTCTACAGTAAGGTTAAGTCTATTAGATAGAGGTTTTGTATATGTTATAGCACATATTAGAGGAGGTGAATACTTAGGAAGAAAATGGTATGAGGACGGTAAATTATTAAAAAAGAAAAATACATTTACTGATTTTATAGATTGTTCTAAGCATTTAATAGAAAATAGATATACAAGTAAAGAGCATTTATACGCTTCAGGAGGATCTGCAGGAGGCTTATTAATGGGTGTAGTTTTAAATATGTCACCAGAGTTATATAATGGAGTTATTGCTAGTGTGCCATTTGTAGATGTAGTAACAACTATGTTAGATGAGTCAATTCCACTTACAACAGGGGAGTATGATGAATGGGGAAATCCAAATGATAAGGAATATTATGAGTATATGAAATCATACTCGCCTTACGATAATGTTAAAGCACAAGATTATCCCAACATATTAGTGACCACTGGCTTGCATGACTCACAAGTACAGTATTGGGAACCTGCAAAATGGGTGGCCAAGTTAAGAGATAAAAAGACAGACTTTAATTTATTGTTTTTAGATACCAATATGGATGCCGGACATGGTGGTTCTTCTGGTAGGTTTGAAGCTTTAAAGGAAGTAGCCAAAGAGTATGCATTTTTGTTAGATTTAGAAGATAAAATTAGTAAGTAAAAAAAAATAGCTAAATTTGCTACGTAATTGATAAGCAAACCAATGTTCCTTATCATTTTATAACCAAACACGCATGAAAAAGAAAATCAATGCTTACAACAATATCTTAGAACTAATAGGAAAAACACCCCTAATAAAGATTAATAAAGTAACAGCTTCTTTTGATGGTGAATACTATGCAAAAGTAGAAGCTTTTAATCCTGGGCATTCTGCAAAAGATAGAATTGCTATTCATATTATAGAAGAGGCAGAGGAAAAAGGAATATTAACTGAAGGTAGTACAATTATTGAGACAACATCTGGTAATACTGGATTTAGTATAGCAATGGCCTCTATAGTAAAAGGATATAAATGTATTTTGGCGGTTAGTTCTAAATCTTCACCAGATAAGATAGATATGCTACGTTCAATGGGAGCTCGGGTGTATGTATGCCCTGCACATGTAAGTGCAGATGACCCTAGATCTTATTATGAAGTAGCCAAAAGGTTGCATCAAGAAACAAAAGGGTCTATTTATATAAATCAGTATTTTAATGAACTAAATAAAGAAGCCCACTATAATTCTACTGGTCCTGAAATATGGGAGCAAACCAATGGAAACATAACACACTTAATTGTATGTAGTGGAACAGGTGGTACTATTTCAGGAACATCTAAATATTTAAAAGAACAAAATCCTAATATAAGGGTAATAGGAGTAGATGCTTATGGGTCTGTATTAAAGAAATATCATGAAACTCGTAAGTTTGATGCAAATGAAATATATCCATACCGTATAGAAGGTTTAGGTAAAAATTTAATACCTGGTGCCACAGATTTTGATGCAATAGATGAATTTGTTAAAGTTACTGATGAAGAAAGTGCTCATTCTGCTAGAGAAATTTCAAGTAAGGAAGGTATTTTTGTTGGTTATACCAGCGGTGCAGCAATGCAGGCCGTAAAACAGTTATATGCAGATGGTGAGTTTACTAAAGATAGTAAGGTTGTTATAATATTTCCAGATCATGGATCTAGATATATGAGTAAGATTTATAGTGATGAGTGGATGGAAGCACAAGGTTTCTTAAATACTACAAAGCCAGAAATAAAGCCAGAAATTCAACTTGTTAAATAAATAATAATATTATTTATTTTATACTACTTATTATTAAAAACAATGAAATTTAATTTCATTGTTTTTTGAATGTCCGTATTTAATCATATGATTAACACAATACCATAAATTTATTTCAGGGTCTTACATTATTGTATTGATTTAAAGTATTATTCGATTCTGAAATAAGGTTAGATTGATGTACATTTTAAGCTAATGAACCTTTACTGACTTACAATTATTGTTTTTTTGTTTGCAAATTTGTTATGAATCCTTGGTAAAATTCTATATTTTTGCAAATAGCCAAAATAGCTTAGATGAGAGATTTATTTGATAGAATACTAGCGAACAAAGGACCATTAGGAAAATGGGCATCGCAAGCGGAGGGATATTTTGTTTTCCCAAAATTAGAAGGAGTTATTTCTAACAGAATGAAATTTCAAGGAAAGGAAGTAATTACATGGAGTGTTAATGATTATTTAGGATTAGCAAACCACCCAGAAGTACGTAAAGTAGATGCGCAAGCAGCTGCAGATTACGGTTCTGCATATCCAATGGGTGCACGTATGATGTCTGGCCACACAGACTTACACGAACAATTACAGAATGAGTTGGCAGAGTTTGTTAATAAAGAAGCTGCCTATCTATTGAATTTTGGTTACCAAGGAATGGTATCTACCATAGATGCATTAGTTTCTAAAGATGATATTATTGTTTATGACGTAGATTCACATGCTTGTATCATAGACGGTGTACGTTTACATATGGGTAAACGTTTTACTTACATACATAACGATGTAGAAAGTTTAGAGAAAAACTTGGAGCGTGCTACAAAAATGGCTGAACAAACCGGAGGAGGAATATTAGTTATTTCTGAAGGTGTTTTTGGTATGCGTGGTGAGCAAGGAATATTAAAAGAAATTGTAGCTCTTAAGAAAAAGTATAACTTTAGATTTTTAGTTGATGATGCTCATGGTTTTGGTACTTTAGGTAAAACTGGTGCTGGAGCTGGTCAGGAGCAAGGTATACAAGATGAAATAGATGTTTACTTTGCAACATTTGCGAAATCTTTGGCAAGTACAGGAGCTTTTATTGCTGCGGATAAAGAAATAATTGATTATTTAAAATATAATTTACGTTCCCAAATGTTTGCAAAATCTTTGCAAATGCAATTGGTAGTTGGTGCATTAAAGCGTTTAGATATGCTTAGAACAATGCCAGAGTTAAAAAATAAACTTTGGAGAAACGTAAATGCTTTGCAAAGCGGTTTAAAAGAGCGCGGTTTTGATATTGGTACAACTACTAGCTGTGTAACTCCAGTGTTTTTAAATGGTAGTATTCCAGAAGCAATGGCTTTAGTAAGGGATTTAAGAGAGAATTATGGAATTTTCTGTTCTATAGTTGTATACCCAGTAATACCTAAGGGATTAATTCTACTAAGGATGATACCTACCACTACACATACTTTAGAAGATATAGCAGAAACATTAAATGCATTTGATGCAATACGCGAAAGATTGGAAAATGGAACTTACAAAAGATTATCAGCAGCTGTAGCTACTGCTATGGGAGAATAATTTATATTATTTTAAATATAATAAAAAACCAAGCATATTGCTTGGTTTTTTACTTTTTGTAAACTATTTTAAGTTCTTACGATATGTTCTACGCCTTCTAAAAGTTACAGGATCAAAATTTTTCCAAAGTTGCCTTATGGCTGTATTTTCTTCAAGTTCAGGAGTCCTAATACAATTTTCTATGTTTTTTTCTTTAAATGTTTTATAATACTCATAAAATAAGATAGCAGTAACTCCTTTGTTTTGATATTCAGGATGTACACCTATTAAATAAAAAATAACATCCTTACTATTCTTTTTTGCTTTTAATAGATGATAGGCTCCAAAAGGAAATAACTTACCTTTTGCTTTTTGTAATGCTTTAGAGAATGATGGCATTACAATAGAAAAAGCAACTAGAGTATCATTTTTGTCAACTACAAACTTTATATATTCTGGATTAATGAAACTAATGTATTTTTTTTTAAAATGCTCCTTTTGAATATCATTTATAGGAACAAATGAAGAAAGAGATGCGTAAGAGTCATTAAAAAGATCAAACATTTTATCTGCCATTGGCATAACATCTTTAGTTTTGCTAAAATTGAGATTTCTTAACTGATATCTTTTTTTAATTAATTTTTGAATTCTTGAAAAAAACTCTGGCTTTACATTTGCAAACGGAAATTTATTTTCTAAATATTCTTTTTCTTTTTTAAAATTTAATTGCTCATAATGATTAACATAATAAGGTTTGTTGTACCAAGTTACCATATTACCAATGTGTTCATAACCTTCTGTTACTACACCTACTTTATCTAAATTAGAAAAACCAACAGGACCTTCCATATAATCTAATCCATTCTCTTTTCCTTTCTTCTCTACTTTTTTTAGTAAGGCTTTAGATACTTTTAAATCATCAATGAAGTCAAACCAACCAAATCTAATTTTTTTAACTTTTTGTTCTTTGACTTCTATCCAATTAATTATGGCTACTAGTCTGCCTACTATTTTATCATTTTTATAAGCAAGAAAAAACCAAGCATCTGCATCTTTAAAAATTGGATTTTTTTCTTTGTCAAAAGAATCTAATTCATCACTAATTATTGGAGGAACCCAATAAGGAGAATCTTTATATATAGTGAATGGAAAATTTACAAATTTTTTTAAACCAGCCTTTGTTGTGACTTCTTCAATACGAATCATATCCTAATAATTTATACAAGTTCAATATTAGGAATATTAAACTATATGTTAAAACATATGGTTTAAAAGTTTATATTAAAATTCGATAACGTTATCGTCTTTTTTCTTTTTTTTAGACTTTTTCTTTTTTTTGAGTTTGTTTTTAGCTTGTTTACGGGCTTTTTTTAAATCTTTTTTTCTGATTTTCCCGCCTTTACTACTAGCATTTTGGTCTTCAATAGCAATTACCTTATCCTTATGCATATCTAGTCTATAAGAAAAACCAGCAGCTACAAAAAGACGAGTAGGTGTATCTTTTACATTTGCTCCTAAATGAACATCTATTTGTATGTTGTCTCCTAAAAGATGTGCAGCACCACCTCTAAAAATAAAATCGGTATATCTGTCACTTTTTATACCTTGGTTTTCTGCAAAAATACTCCACTTAGGATTTTTAAAGGCGTGAGATAATGATATAATATAACTCCACTCAGCAAAATCAGTGCCTATTCTATCGTATGTAATGTTTGTAATTAAAACAAATTTAGGAGATAATCTACTTTGTGTAGCAATCATAACACGAGGAGATATAGATGCGTAATTTGGGTAATATGGATTGTCACCCAAGATAAAGTTTGCACCAGCATATACAGATATTGCTGGAATTAAGTTTTTAAGCTGAAATTTATTATTAGCTTTCCAGCTATATAAATTTGGTTTGTTATTTTCAGAGTTTTTATAAGGATCATAAATTAAATATTTTAGTCCAATTCTATTTCTTTTAAAATCAGCATATTTTTCGTCTAATAACCCTTCGTTTAAAAATGACTTATTTTCATTTACATAAATACCATCATAAATTAGTTCCAATTCTTCAAGCAATAATCCATACCTAAGTGATAAGTCTATTCCAATGAATTTAGAATTTGTATTTAATACATTATGATTTTGTTTTTCGTAAGATAATCCAAACTCAGATTGTAGTACATTTGTACCAATGGCATAAGCACTCACAGATTGTCCTGGTCTATTAGAATTTATTACGTCTGTATATTGAGAACTAGCCACAAAAGGCAGTAATCCTAAAAGATAAAAGAATATTAATTTTATTTTTTTCATATGCATAAGATTATCTAAAAAAACTTTTATTATTATTTTAAGAGAATTACCCTTTATATACAACGGTAGAATTGTATTTTTGATATAAATTTTTAAAACAATTATGGATTTTTTAATTGGTATTCTGGTAATTATTGGTCTTTATTACCTTATAAAATATATGGTACGGTTATTTGCTCCCAAAATAATTAATTATGTGGCAAGAAAAGCAGAAGATCATTTTAAGAGAAAAATGAATGATTTTTCAAGTCAAAATTCTGATAATACTGTAGATAGAGATAAGAGCTACAAAAAAGGAAAAATCAATTTAAAATCAAACCCATCAAAAAAAGTGGGAGAATACATAGATTTTGAAGAGGTGGAATAATATAGTTTAAAACCAGTCAATGAAAACAAATCTAAAATTTATTATAACTCACTTTTTTGTTCTTACAATATTTGTAGTTGCGGCTTTAGTATATTTTAATCCCGTATTAGAGGGAAAAAAAATATATCAATCAGATATTGCTCAATATACAGGTATGGCTAAAGAGCAAAATGATTTTAGAGCAAAAACAAATCAAGAGCCGTACTGGACAAATAGTGCTTTTGGAGGGATGCCAACGTATCAATTAGGAGCAAATTATCCGCATAATTATATAAAAAAAATAGATAAATTAATTCGGTTTTTGCCAAGACCTGCAGATTATTTATTTCTATACTTTCTTGGTTTTTATATTCTTTTATGTTGTTTAAAGGTAGATTATAGGCTAGCTGTTGTTGGAGCTTTAGCCTTTGGGTTTTCTACTTATTTAATTATTATTTTAGGAGTTGGTCATAATGCCAAAGCACACGCATTGGGTTATTTGCCAATGCTTTTAGGAGGTATTATACTAACATTTAGGAAAAAATATATTTTAGGTTTTTTACTTTCAGC
This sequence comes from uncultured Cellulophaga sp., assembly GCA_947491225.1. GTDB lineage: Bacteria > Bacteroidota > Bacteroidia > Flavobacteriales > Flavobacteriaceae > Cellulophaga. Next base: position 21,497 of record CANLIE010000022.1, on the reverse strand, counting down.
AATTGCTATGGCTTTAGAAGTAAATGCAAATCATTACCAGATGACCTATTATTTTATGCTTTTGGTTTTAATTATAGGAGCAGTATATTTAATTGATGCAATACAGAAGAAAAAGATTAAGCATTATTTTACTTCTGTTGGAATTTTAGTTATAGCCGTTTTACTTGGTATAGCAACAAATGCTACAAGTTTAATGGCAACTAAGGAATATTCAGATTGGAGTACACGTGGAAAATCTAATCTTACGATTAATCCTGACGGTTCTGAAAGAGAAAATACAGGAGGGCTAGACAAAGAATACATTACACAATATAGTTATGGTATTGCAGAATCTATGAATATTTTTGTGCCTAGGTTATTTGGAGGTTCCAATGCAGAAAATTTAGGAAAAGATTCTAAAACATATAATTATTTAACTAATAAGGGATTACCCAGTTCAAAAGCTCTGGAATTTACAAGTAGTTTACCATTGTATTGGGGCGATCAACCAGGGGTTGCTGGTTCTGCTTACGTAGGTGCAATTTTATTTTTCTTATTTGTGTTTGGTTTATTTATAATTAAAGATAAAGCAAAATGGTGGTTACTGGGTGGTGTTATTATGTCACTGGTACTTTCTTGGGGGAAAAACTTTAGTATTCTAACAGATTTTATGATAGATTATTTTCCGTTGTATGATAAGTTCAGGGCAGTATCATCTATACAAGTAATCTTAGAATTATGTATTCCAATTTTGGCAATTTTAGCAGTAATGAAATTGTTTAAAAAGAATACTGATAATCAAAAAAGTATTCAATATTTAAAATTAAGTTTTGCTATTGTAGGTGGTGTTTGTGTAGCTTTATTTTTAGCTAAAGGTATGTTTGGTTTTGATGCTCTAAACGATGATACTTATAGAAAGTATTTTGGAGATGAAGTTTTAACTATGATTAAGCTAGATCGTCAAGCAGTTTATACAAGTGATATTATTCGTTCTTTAATTTATATTTTATTAACGGCTATTATTATTTGGTTTTTTATAAAAGAGAAAATTAATAAAAACATTTTTGTTGTAATACTTGGTATATTAATACTATTGGATTTGGTGGGTGTAGATAGAAGATATGTAAATGAAGATGATTTTGTAAGAACAAGACAAATGGAAGTGCCATTTCAGAGAACAAATATAAATAAACAAATAGAAAAAGATAATGGAGTCTTTAGGGTTTATGATCCTTCTGAGGGCTTAAATGGAGCAAGTACATCTTATTACCATAATTCAATAGGAGGATATCATGCAGCTAAGCCTGCAGCAATGCAAGATTTATTTGATTTTCATATTTATAAGGGTAATACTAAGGTATTAGATATGCTTAATGTTAAATATGTAATTCAGCAAGATGCGGAGGGTAGAAATTATCCAGCTACTAATCCTAATGCAAACGGAAATGCATGGTTTGTAACCAAGTTAATAGAAGTAAAAAATGCTAATGAAGAAATAAAAGCATTAGATAGCTTAGATGTTAAAACTGAGGCAGTAGTTAACACTTCTTATTTTTCAGATATTTCTAATTTTAATTTTGAAAAGGATTCCACAGCAAAAATATATTTAAAAACGTATAAACCTAATCACTTAACATATATATCATCCACATCTAAAGATGCAGTAGCCGTATTTTCTGAAATGTATTATAAATATGGATGGAATGCTTACATTGATGGAAAAATAACTCCTCATTTTAAAGTAAATTATACTTTAAGAGCCTTGAAAATTCCTTCTGGAAATCATACAATTGAGTTTAAGTTTGAACCAGAAGTTGTAGAAACAGGAAGTAAAATTGCATTAGGAAGTTGTATAGCTTTAGCAATCATCGCTCTAGGTGGAATTTATTTCTCTTATACCAGATCAAGTAAAAAGGAAAAAAAGTAATGCAAAAAGTCCTTATTATAACATACTATTGGCCTCCTTCTGGTGGTCCAGGTGTGCAACGGTGGTTAAAATTTGTGAAATACCTTACAGAATATAAAATAGAACCGGTTGTTTATATTCCTAAAAATCCTAATTATTCAATTATTGATAAGTCTTTTGTTAAAGAAATTTCTAATGATATAAAGATATACAAGCATAAGATTACTGAACCATATAGATGGGCTAATTTTTTATCTAAAAATAAAACTAGACAAATTAGCTCAGGAATCATTCAAGATAAAAATCAATCCTTAATTGAAAAAACTTTGTTATGGATTCGGGGTAATTTTTTTATCCCAGATGCACGTAAGAATTGGGTTAATCCATCAGTTTCTTTTTTAACTAATGTACTTAAAAAAGAAGGTATAAATACAATAATTACTACAGGGCCACCACATAGTGTTCATTTAATAGGTTTAAAACTTAAGCAAAAACATAATGTGAATTGGGTTGCAGATTTTAGGGATCCTTGGACTTCTATTGGCTATCATAAGAAATTAAGATTAAGCATATCTTCTAAAAAAAAGCATAAAGATTTAGAGCATTTGGTTTTAAGTAGAGCTGATAGTATTATAGTTACAAGTGAAACAACCAAAAAAGAATTTTCTCATATTACTAAACAGCCTATAAAAGTTATTACAAATGGGTATGATGGAGATATTTCTAGTAACAAAGATTTAGATGATGAGTTTACCATTTCTCATATTGGATCATTACTAACTGGTAGAAACCCTGTTAATTTATGGAAGGCATTATCTGAACTTGTTGAAGAGAATAAATCTTTTAAAAAGAACTTGAAGCTTCAATTTATTGGAGTGATTAGTGATGATGTATTGAAATCAATTTATGAATACGGATTAAAGTCGTATATAAATTTAATAGGGTATGTTTCTCATAATGAAGCATTGGAATATCAAGAAAAATCACAAGTATTATTGCTTTCGGAAATAGATTCACCAGATACTGTTGGAATCATTGCAGGTAAGTTGTTTGAATATATGCGAGCAAAAAGACCAATTTTAGCAATAGGTCCCAATAATTGGGAAGTTAAAAGCATAATAGAAGAGACTAATACAGGTGTTGTGTTTAATTATTCAGATAATTCTAACTTAAAAAGTTTACTTTTAGAATGGTTTACAAAGTACCAAGAGAATAATCTAAAAACAGAGTCAATAAACATTTCTAACTATAGTAGAAAAGAACTCACAGCTAAATTGGCAGCACATTTATATGGGTATAGTACTAAAACAAACATTTAAAAATACGATAATTACTTTTATCGGTTTTGGAGTTGGAGCCATTAACACCCTTTTTCTATACACTAACTTTTTGACTGAGGAATATTATGGGCTAGTAATGGTAATATTGGCAACTGCTGCCTTGTTAATGCCAATACTAACTTTTGGTGTGCAAAATACCTTGGTAAAGTTTTATAGTAGTTATAAAGAAAAAAAGGATAAAGATAATTTTTTAAACCTAATGCTATTTTTACCCTTGGTGCTTATAGTGCCATTGGCAACCTTTAGCTATTTTGCAAATGAATTAATTGGAAATTTCCTTGCTGAAAAAAATACCTTAGTTAAAGAATACGTTTGGTATATCTTTTTAATTGGCATAGCAATGGCTTATTTTGAAGTGTTTTATGCTTGGGTAAAAGTACATATGAAATCTGTTTTTGGCAACTTTATGAAAGAAGTTTTTGGTAGATTATGTATTGCAATTTTATTAGTATTGGTCTATTTTAATTCTATAACTGTTGATTTCTTTTTAAAAGCATTAGTTGGGGTCTATGTTTTGCGTATGTTTCTAATGAAGATGTATGCATTTTATACACAAATGCCTAAACTAAGTTTTAGCCTTCCTAAGGATTATACTTCTATTATAAAATATAGTGCATTAATAATATTAGGAGGTTCTGCAGCAGTGATACTTTTAGAAATAGACAAATTTATGCTAAATAGGTATATAGCAATTGAAAATGTAGCCTACTACGGGGTTTCTGTTTTTATAGCAACAGTAATAATGGTCCCTTACAGAGCTATGCATCAAATTACATATCCGTTAACAGCAAAATTATTGAATAATAAGGATAAATTAGAATTAAAAAGGTTGTATAAAAAATCTTCTTTAACACTTTTTGTAATAGCTGGAATTTTATTCTTATTGATAATCTTGAATATTCAAGATTTATATAAACTAATGCCCGAAGCATATAGGGGAGGAGTAACAGTTGTATTTTTAATTGGACTTACAAAGGTTTTTGATTCTCTTTTAGGGAATAACAATTCTATTCTTTTTAATTCTAATTATTACAGGGCAGTTTTGGTAATGGGAGTACTTTTAGCAGTTCTGGTAGTTTTTTTAAACTATATATTTATACCTATGTATGGGCTAAACGGAGCAGCTTGGGCAACATTCATATCCATAGTATTGTTTAATATTATAAAGGTTACTTATGTAAAGTACAAGTTTAATATACATCCATTTACTATAGAAACATTAAAAGCATTATTACTTATGCTATTAATTGGAGGTGTGTTTTTTGTTATTAATTTTAATTTTCACCCAATAATAAATATAATTTTAAAAAGTTTATTAATGATTTTAGCCTATGTTTTTTTGTTGCATAAGTTTAAAATTTCCAAGGATATATCAAATCTTTTTTCTTCTTACTTAAAATATAAATAAAGCCCCAGATGAATAAATCATTCTGGGGCTTTAACAACCAACCAACCTAAAAACTATCTTTAATTTACCTTACGGTACTTCTTTTACTTCTTGAACCTGAACTACTTCTTTCTGATCTAGATGAAACTCTACTCATTGTTTTTTTAGAGCTACTACCTCTAGAAGGAGCCTTTGAAACAGTTCTACTTGTCTTACGTGTACTTGTAATTCTACTAGAAGGTTTATTTGATTTACTTTGTGATCTTTTATATACAGACTTTGTATTTCTTGAAACACTTCTAGTTTCAGGCTTTTTATACGTTCTATTATTAGTTCTTGTATTTGGTTTTTTGTAAGTAGTAGACCTTGTTACTGTTCTTGATCTTGGTGTTTCTGCTACTTCTTTTCTACTTACGGTTCTTTGAACTTTAGATCTGCTTGTACTGCCTTTTCTAGTATAATTATTAACAGTTCTGCTACTTCTTTGTTTGGTAGCGTTATCTCTTGTATAAGCTCTAGATTTATTTTTTCTTTTAGTGTTTTCTGTAATAGATCTAGAATTGTTTCTATAGCCATTAGACCTTACAGTTTTGTTACTTCTTTGTGTTACTCTTCTGTCATTTCTGTAAATTTTATCTCTTCTGTTGTTATGTTTATTATATTTATAGTGTTTACCAACCTTAACATATGATCTTCTTACATTATCTCTATATGGATTATAGTATGTGTATCTCGTAGGACTATAATACCTTCTATACGGTCTTGGCTGTACTAAACAAAGATCTACTGATGGTCTAATGAAGAATCTGTGAAATGGTCTGTACACATAGTTTCTATTATATACATTAATATATCCTCTATGATAATCATAATACCCTCTATGGTTATAGTAAATACGCATACCTCCTAGTCTAGAAACCATTCCATAATTGTAGTTAATATCTATATTTCCAATTTGTTCTACTCTACCATAATAATCATAATAAATAGGAACGTTTTCTACTTGAATTACTGCTCCGTAATCATCATATTGTACATAAGGGTTATAGTCATATCCTGTATTAAAAGTGATATTAGTATGTCTTCCTATGTTTATACTTCCACTTACATTTAACCTGTTATCTATATAAAAGTCAAACTCGCCATCTGGATAGATTGAAAACGTAATACCATCTTCAACAAAAATGTAAGAGTTATCATATCTGTAAGTATTGCGTTCTGCAACCTTATCTTCTGTATTTTCTATAGTTACAGCCATTGTACTTAAAGTGCCAACAAATAGTGCTGTAAAAAGGAGTACTGATTTTTTCATAATATAAGGTTTTATAAATTTCAAATGCAACTATTTACATTCGGATTATACATTACAAACAGCGTGCCAAAAAATACAAGTAGTTATTAACTATTTGCTTTTTAGTAGTTTAATAGTTTTTTAAAATGCAGTATATGCCTTATATCTTTTCCTTAAGATATTTAGCAGTAAGAGATTTTTTATTTTTAATAAGTTCTTCGGGTGTACCTTCGGCTATTAATTCCCCTCCTTTAGTACCGCCTTGCAGACCTAAATCTATGATGTAATCTGCACACTTTATTAAATCTATATTATGCTCAATTACTATTATTGAGTGTCCTTTTTCAATTAAAGCATTAAAAGATTTTAGCAATTTTTTAATGTCATGAAAATGCAATCCTGTTGTAGGTTCATCAAAAATAAATAAGGATTTGTTTGTTGTTTTTCCTTTTATTAAAAACGAAGCTAATTTTATACGTTGGGCTTCACCACCAGATAAAGTGGAAGAGGACTGACCTAATGTTACATAACCTAAACCTACGTCTTGTAATGGCTTAAGTTTATTCATTATTTTGTTTTGCATATGTTTTTCAAAAAAAGAAATAGCATCATCAATGGTCATAGTTAAAATATCGTCTATGCTGGCATCGTGAAACTTTATTTCTAGTACTTCTTTTTTAAATCGTTTACCATTACAGGTATCACACTCTAAGTGAACATCGGCCATAAACTGCATTTCCACAGTAATTTCTCCTTCACCTTTACATTTTTCACATCGTCCACCATCTACATTAAATGAAAAGTGCTTTGCTTGGTAAGCTCTTAGTTTGCTTAATTTTTGTGAAGCAAAAAGTGTTCTTATGTCGTCATACGCTTTTATATAGGTTACAGGATTGGATCTAGATGATCTGCCAATTGGATTTTGATCAACAAACTCTACATTTTTAATTTCTTTGTACTTTCCTTCAACTTTGGTAAATTGACCAGCCTTTGCACCATACCCTCCAACTTCTTTTAATACAATAGGGTATAAAAGCTTTTTTACCAAAGTACTTTTGCCGCTACCAGATACGCCAGTTATAATGGTTAGTACATTTAAAGGAAAAGTAACATCTATGTTTTTAAGGTTATTTTCGCGAGCTCCTATAATCTTAATATAATCTGTAAAAGGTCTTCTTTTTTTAGGAACTTCAATTTTTTTGCTCCCATTTAAATAACTAGCAGTTAAAGAGGTAGATGCTAAAATGTCTTTCATAGTACCACTAGCCACAATATGACCACCGTGTGTGCCAGCTTCTGGTCCTATGTCTATAACCTGATCAGCTGCTTTCATTATATCTTCATCGTGCTCTACAACAATGACTGTATTACCTAAATCTCTTAAAGATTTTAAGACTTCAATTAAATTTTCAGTATCCTTTGGATGTAAACCAATACTAGGTTCATCTAATATATACATAGATCCTACGAGGCTACTTCCTAAAGAAGTTGCAAGGTTTATACGCTGACTTTCACCACCAGAGAGTGTATTGGATTTTCTATTCAGGGTTAAATAACTTAATCCCACTTTATATAAAAAACTTAATCTTGTATTTATTTCTTGTAATAATCTCTTAGCAATTTGGGCATCATACTTATTTAATTTAAAAGAATTAAAAAAAGGAATTAACTTATCTATTGGTAGTTCTACTAATTCAGAAATACATTTATTGTTTACTTTTACAAAATCTGTCTCTTGACGTAAACGTTTTCCTTTGCATTGATTACATTTAGTTTTTCCTCTATAACGAGAAAGCATTACCCTATTTTGTATTTTATAACTTTTTTCTTCTAAAAAGGCAAAGAATTTTGTTAACCCTGTAAAATACTGATTACCATCCCATATCAGCTGTTTTTGTTCTTCGGTTAACTCAAACCATGGTTTATGTATGGGAAAATCAAATTTATATGAGGCGGCAATAAATTCATCTTTATATGCACCCATACTTTCCCCTTTCCATGGAAATATTGCACCTTCAAAAATAGACAAGGCTGTATTTGGAACTACTAAATCTTCATCTATACCAATGACATCTCCATAACCTTCACATTTAGGACACGCACCAAAAGGATTGTTAAAACTAAATAAATGCACATTTGGTTCAATAAATTTTATACCATCTAACTCAAACTTATTACTAAAGTTAGTTTGGTTGCCAGTTGATAATTCTTCTAGTATGCAATTTCCTTGTCCTTCAAAAAAAGCAGTATCTACTGCGTTTGCTAATCTATTGTAAAAATCTTCATCATCTTTAGTAATAATCCTATCTACAACTAAATAAAATTTTCTGCCCATTTTAGTAATGGAATCATCAATTCTTATTATTTCTCCTTTATATTTAATTCTTGCATAACCCTGCTTAGAGAACATTTCTAATGCTTTAACAGGATCTCTATCCTTATTTACTTCTATAGGAGCCAATAGTAACAGTTTTGTATTTTCGTCATAAGTTTTTATATGATTCATTACATCTGTTACGGTGTTCTTTTTTACTTCTTTACCAGATACAGGAGATATTGTTTTTCCTATTCTGGCATACAATAGCTTTAGATAGTCATAAATTTCTGTAGTAGTACCAACTGTTGATCTAGGGTTTGTAGAGTTTACTTTTTGTTCTATAGCTATGGCGGGTGATATTCCTTTAATATAGTCTACCTTGGGTTTGTCTAGTTTGCCTAAAAACTGACGGGCATATGAAGAAAGACTTTCTACATATCTACGTTGACCCTCAGCATAAAGTGTATCAAATGCAAGGCTAGACTTACCAGAACCAGATAATCCTGTAATAACAACTAGCTTATTCCTAGGAATAACAACGTCTATATTTTTAAGGTTATGCAGCTTGGCACCTTTTATAATTATATTATTTTTGGGATTAACGTCTAAAACTGTATTCATATTCGTATTTAATATTGTAAAGATACAATTTGTACCTTTTAATAACCACAAAAGACCTTTTTACATCAAAAATTACTGTAATCACAACAATGATTTTTTACAAAGGTCTTATTTTATATATATTTGAAGTGTAATTAAACTTATAGGCCTATACAGCGAACATTACTTTTTTAAAACTATAACATTTTTATTGCCCTGTATCCCAATAGTGGGTGAGGTGCATAATTAATAACCAAAAAAGTAATTTGTATGAATCTACAGATTGAAGACTCAGTATTAGTAAAAGATTATATTAAAGGAGATGAAAAATCTCTGGAGATTTTAATAAAAAGGCATAATCAACGTATTAGTAGTTTTATTTACTCTAAAGTTTTAGATAGAGATATAACTGAGGATATTTTTCAAGACACATTTATTAAGGTAATTAGAACCTTAAAAAAGGGTTCGTATAGTGAGGAAGGTAAGTTCTTACCGTGGGTTATGAGAATTGCTCATAATTTAATTATAGATCATTTCAGAAAAAACAAGCGTATGCCAATGTTTGAAGGTAGTGATGATTTTAATATTTTTTCTGTCATTAGTGATGATAAGTTAAATGCTGAAAAGCAGATAATAAAAAATCAAATAGATAGTGATCTTAAAATTCTTATTGAAGAATTACCTGAGGATCAGAAAGAAGTTTTATTAATGCGTATCTATAAGGATATGAGTTTTAAAGAAATTTCTGAAAATACTGGAGTTAGTATAAATACTGCACTAGGTAGAATGAGATATGCTTTAATTAATATGAGAAAGATTATAGAAAAGCATAACATCGTTTTAACAAATTAATTGGTATTGTAACGAAGAGAATAATATTTCTAAAATAGTGGCGTTATCTTATTATAACAATACTATTTATATATGGAAAAAATTTACTCTAAAGAACAAAAAAACACTTGTGGATTAGCAAAATCATCGACAGAAACTGTTCAATTTTTATTGAATTATTCTAAATCGTTGAATGTAACGAATTACAAGGAAATGCAGTTTGAGAGCATTTTAAATTAAACAAAAAAGAGCCATTATTAGCTCTTTTTTGTTTTATGATATTTTTGCAAGACTGTTTTTCTACCAATTGTTTTGGTAATAATGTCTTTTTCTAAGTTCCACCCCCTTGCTGGTGAATAATCACGCCCATACCAAATAATTTGAAGGTGCAAATCGTTCCATAATTCTTTGGGAAATAATCTTTTGGCATCTTTCTCTGTTTGTACAACATTTTTTCCATTACTAAATCCCCATCTGTACATAAGTCTATGAATGTGTGTGTCTACAGGAAATGCTGGAATACCAAATGCTTGAGAGATTACTACACTAGCAGTTTTATGCCCAACAGCTGGTAATTCTTCTAAAGATTCTAAATCTTTTGGAACTTTGCCATTGTGCTTATCAATTAAAATTTTAGAGAGACCATGTATGCCTTTAGATTTCATTGGAGATAAACCAACTGGTTTAATAATTTCTCTGATTTCTTCAACAGATAATTTTACCATATCGTATGGATTATCTGCTTTTTTAAACAAAAGAGGAGTTATTTTATTTACACGTACATCTGTACTTTGAGCTGACATTAAAACGGCAATGAGTAATGTATATGGGTCTTTATGATTTAAAGGAACAGGAATGGTTGGGTAGAGTTCCTGAAGGGTGTTTATTGTAAATGTTACTTTTTCTGCCTTCGTCATTTTTACTTAGTTTTACTAAAAATTTTAAAAAACGAATTTAACTAAAATTACTTATGAATACTTTAAAAGTAGGAGACAAAGTAGCAGATTTTACAGCAATTGATCAAGATGGTAATAACATAAGCTTATCAGATTACAAAGGTAAAAAGCTAATAGTATTTTTTTATCCTAAAGCTAGTACACCTGGTTGTACAGCAGAGGCTTGTAATCTAAGGGATAATTATGCGGAATTACAAGCACAAGGATATGAATTATTAGGGGTAAGTGCAGATTCACCCAAAAAACAATCTAACTTTAAAAATAAGTATGAATTTCCTTTTCCATTATTGGCAGATGAGGATCATACTGTTTTAAATATCTTTGGAGTTTGGGGAACAAAAAAGTTTATGGGTAAAGTATATGATGGAATTCATAGAAAAACTTTTTTAATAGATGAAAATGGAGTGGTTACAAAAGTCATTGATAAAGTAAAAACAAAAGACCATACTGCACAAATTTTAGAATAGTAAACAAAAAATCCGAAGAGGTTACTTCGGATTTTTATTTATTTATTTATTTATTTATTTTCCTGACAAATAAATTTTTGCGCTTAATTATTTCGGCAATACCTTCAGGTAGCATTTCTTCCCAACCTTTTTCATTATTTGTAATTTTTTTAAGAACGTCCCTAGAAAAAATGTGTAGTATTTCTGGGTCATAATCAAATATGTCCATCACTTTACCATTGTATTTAAAGAACTTATATAGCTCTTTCATTCTTGGGTGCACTTTTACATTATTGCTGGTCATTATCTGCCCAGTTTCCTTGTTCTTCATAGGATATAAATATACTTTTAAATCTTTAAAGAATAATTTACCAAAAGCTTCAAGTATGCCACCACTTAAATGTCTGTAATATTTTTCGTCAAAAACTTCAACTAAATTATTAACCCCCATTGTTAACCCTATTTTATCTTTAGTATAGCCACTAAAATACTCTACTAATTTGTAGTATTCTTGAAACTTAGATATCATTACAGTATGACCAAGAGAACAAAGTAATTCTGCTCTGTCCATAAAGTCCTGTTCATCTATCTCGCCACTTGCTTTTAGATTAGATAAAGTGATTTCAAAAATAACAATGGTTTTGTCAGGGTTTACAGTTTTATCACTTAGGAAAATATTATGTGATTTTTTAAACATATCCATATTTACCTTGGTTACAGGTCTATAACTGCCACGTAAGGCCAATATGTTCTTTTTATACAATACTGCAGCAGGTAATAAGTTATTTCCGTCAGGACCAAACATTACTGCATCTGTCATATCATTTTTAATTAACTGTAAGCTAATTAATCTATTATCTACTTTTTCAAAATTTGGACCAGAGAAATTAATCATATCAATTTCTACAGTATCCTTATCGATATGATCATATAAATATTTTAGTAATTTTCTTGGTTTGTGATATTTATAAAAAGCACCATAAATTAAGTTTACGCCTAATATTCCCAATGTTTCTTGTTGCAATCTAGCTTCGTTTTGTTTAAAACGAATATGCATAATTATCTCATCAAACTCTTTTTGATCGGGATCTAACTGAAAACGAATTCCAATCCAACCGTGACCTTTATATTTTTTAGCAAAATCTATGGTAGCAACAGTGTTTGCATAAGAAAAGAACAGTCTATCTGGGTGTCTTTCTCTACTAATACGCTCTTCCATAAGTCCCATTTCATGCGAAAGCATTCCTTTTAAACGGGCTTGTGTTACGTATCTTCCATCTTTCTCTATACCATATATAGCATCACTAAAATCCTTGTCGTATGCACTCATTGCCTTTGCAATGGTTCCAGAAGCTCCACCTGATCTAAAAAAGTGCCTCGCTGTTTCTTGTCCAGCACCTATCTCAGCAAATGTGCCGTATATGTCCGGGTTTAAATTTATTCTTAAAGTTTTGGCTTTAGTTGATGGTACATTTTCAAAAGCAAAATCTTTTCTTAATACTGATGACATTATTGTGTTTTTTACAATGGCAAAGTTAACAAGATAGATTTATCTATTAAATAAATATGTTATAAATTTGATGAAAATGACAAAATTGTTAAAAATAACGTTCTTGGGAACAGGAACATCCCAAGGAATACCAGTAATAGGTAGTAATCACCCTGTATGTTTAAGTAATGATCCAAGAGATAAAAGGCTTAGAGTGTCGGTTTTAATTTCTTGGGATGAGTATAATTATGTAATTGATTGTGGACCAGATTTTAGACAACAAATGCTATCTAATCCAATTAATCATTTAAGTGGTATTCTCTTTACACATGAACATGCAGATCACACGGCTGGTTTAGATGACATTAGACCTTTTTTCTTTAGACAAGGAAATATTCCTATTTATTTAGATAAGCAAGTTATAAATTCTTTTAAAAAAAGGTTTGCATACATTTTTGATGAAAAGAACAGATATCTAGGAGCACCTATACTAATAATTAATGAAATTAAAGAAAATACGCCTTTTGTAATAGGAAATAAAATAGTTCATCCAATAAAGTCAATACATCTTGATTTAGAAATTTTTGGATTTAAAATTGATGATTTTGTGTACTTAACAGATGTAAAAAAAATGCCTGATTCAGAAATAAATAAAATAAAAGGAGTCAAGGTTTTAGTAGTTAATGCATTACGAATAGAACCTAGTCCATCACATTTTAACCTAAGTGAAGCTTTAGATTTTATAAATAAAGTAACTCCAAGAAAGGCTTATTTAACTCACATTAGTCATTTAATGGGTTTTCATAAAGAAGTAGAGAGAATATTGCCAAAAAATGTACATTTGGCATATGATAATTTAACAATAACCATATAGTTATATATCTTATGAAAAAGAATTTATTTTTATACCTATTTATTTTTGCTGCATTAATTGCATTATATCAATTTGTTAGTGCAAATAATATGATTAAAGCTACTAATAATAAATTTGGAAAATTACAAACTAAAATTAAAAAGCTTGAAGACTCAGTACAAACAGCAGCAATACACAATTTAGATTTACAGTATTTTTTATTAGAAAATAATGATGATGCTTTATCTAATTTTGATTATCTAAAACTAGATAAGCCAGCTAGTTATATTGCAGATAAACTTATAGAAACAAACGAATCTAAAGGAGATAATCCATTAGTGCCTTATGAAGGTATGAATGGTGATTTTAAAATAAATAAGATAAAAGTTTTAAACCATAAATGGATTATAGCCGATTTTTCTGATGGAAAATATTGGGGAGAATTACTTATTAAATATGAACTTAAAGAAGATTTAGGTGTAGACTTTACAATGACGGATCATTTATTGTACCGTAGGGATTAATACTATATTTTATCCTTTAACCAATCCTTTAAAGAGTAAAAATTCTGAGGAGATACACCGTGACCTACAGGAAATTCCTCGTATTTATGTTCAATATTTAAATTAGACAAAATAATAGGCGTTTTTTGAGCCCAACTAATCGGTATTACTTGATCTACTGATCCATGCGATGCATAAATATTTAAATTGTTTAAATCTCCTTCTTTTGCATTCTTAAGCAGTAAGTTTTCATTGATATAACCACTTAAAGCAATAACATTTCTTACTTTTTTAGGGTAAGAGATTGCCGCAGCATAACTTAAAATTGCTCCTTGACTAAAACCTAAGAGTGTTACGTTTTCTTTATCTAAAAAATAAGCATCACAGGCTTCATCTATAAAGGAGATAATTTTTTCTCTAGAAAGTTCTGCTTCTTCGTCATTACTCCATTTTCCTTTTTCTGCATCATAATTTATTGCATACCAAGCATTGCCATATGGTTGCATAGGGTAGGGGGCTCTAATGGAAATTATACATAGCTCCCCAGGTAATTCTGTTGCAAAAGAAAAAAGATCTTCTTCATTGCTACCATAACCATGTAGCATAAATAAAACGGGAGTTTTACCTTTTTGTATTGTAGCTGGTTTTATAATATGGTATAAGGATAATTGTGCTGTTGTCATACTAACGTATAAATGTGAACCATTTTTGAGATGGCTTTCCTATAAAGGGAATTGGTTGTTTTTTATTGTTTAGCATACCTATAAAACCATAGGTCCAAAGAACCATATACGAAACATATAAACCAATGGATGCATAAAAATTTAGCCACTGACTTATAAACAATGCAAATGCAATAAAAAATAGATTTAAACCAAAAGCTTGTTTTATATGAAACCGAGCAAAATCATGTTTATTATCCATATTTATTGTCAAAGCTATCAATGTGCCTAACATTGTAAAATATGCTATGATTGCCGTGGTTTTCCCATCAGGATTTACACTCATTGTATTTTTTTGTGCAAGGTAAAAATTTTACAAAAAAAAAGAGGTCTAATTTAGACCTCTTTTTTATTTAATGATATTTTTATCCTATTGTTCCAACCAAAGGAATTGTTGTAGTTTTTCCATTTACAGCATTAACAAGTCCAATTATTGCTAAAATCAATCCTATATAACCTAAATAGCTTAATGCTCCTATACCAGTAATCATCACAAGTACCTTAGCGATTATTGTTGCTAGTATTGCAGTAATATATGCTCTTAATGCTTGGCCTATATGGAATTTTGTAAATTCATTTTTCTTGTCATTGTTCATTAAATAAGCAATTAAAGTACCTATTAGAGTGATATAGGCAATTATTGCCATTGTTTTACCTTCATTAATTGTGTTCTGATCCATTATATTGTTTTTAATGTTTGTTGTAATAAAGTTAACGAATCTAATTGTATTATAGTATTTGATTTTTTTTATTGTTTACTATGCCCAATACTAGCCCTTTTAATTCTTCATTAAAATATATACTATTTTTAGAAGTACTTATACTGGTTAATTTTGTAATGAAATGTTTTGTGTTTTCATCAAATAAAGTTAGGTTGGCTATGCATCCTTCTTTTATTTCTGGATTACTTATACCATACCTTGTTCTACCTTTTGTTAACATAGATACAGTTGTTTCAGTATCAAAGATAGTATTAAGTATTCCAAAAGCTGACTCTAAACCTATTGCACCATAAGCAGCATTATCAAATTCAATTTTTTTCTGTTCTATGTTTAATGGAGCGTGGTCTGTTGTAACAAAATCTATGATTCCAGATTTTAAAGCTTTAACTAGCGAATTTATATCTTCTTTAGTTCTTAGAGGTGGCATTACTTTATAATTAGTATCAAACTCTTCTAAAGCTTTATCTGTATAAATCAGATTATGAACAGCAACGCTACAACTTACATCTAGACCTTTTTTTTTGGCTTCTGCTATAAGTTTAACAGAACCCGCAGTAGAAATTGTTGGTATATGTAATTTTCCTCCAGTATATTCAAGAATAAATAAGTCTCTGGCTATTTGTAATTCTTCAGCTATTGCTGGTATTCCTTTTAGTCCTAGGCTAGTAGACATAACCCCTTCATTCACTATTCCTTTTCCTGCAATCTTAGTATCTAAAGGAAAAGAATAAACTAAACCATTAAAGCTTTGTGCATATTGCAAGGCAATTTTTAAGAGATTGGAATTACTTATAGATTTTTTATAATCAGAAAAACCAACGGCTCCAGCATTGCTCATATCATATAGTTCGGCCAAATCTGTACTTTCGCTATTTACGGTTAAAGCACCTAGGGGATATAAATTGGTAGTTTCGCTTTTAGATCTATCTTTTATAAAAGCAATAGTTGACCTAGTGTACGGTATTGGGTTTGTATTAGGGTTAAGTACTATATCAGTAAAGCCACCTTTAGCAGCAGTTTTTAAACCATTGGTAATTGTTTCTCTTTCCTCATAACCAGGCTCACCAAAAGACACACTACTGTCAAACCAACCAACGGAAACACATAAACCTTTTTTACTGATTATTTTTGTAGTACTGTCTACATTTATCGTCGCTGCTATTTTTTCTATAATACCATTTTTAAGTAAGATATCTCGTTTTTTTAAATGCAAATCTTTGTTTGCTCTATCAAAAATTTTTGCAGCTTTTATTAATATGTTCATTTAAGATATTTTTGGATGAGCACTTCAAGTACTAGAAAAACCAAAGCAAAAATAACAAACCATTTCCAAAGCTCTGATACCTTTTGAGTATTTTCTAGGTTATGAAATAATTTAGTTATGCTTTCATTTTTAGTACCTATGTTAATGGAATTTATGTCTACGTATGTTAACTTACTTTCTCTTCTAGCATAATTAAAACTAATATTGGTTAAGGGTATATTCTCTTTTGTAATACTGTATATACCATCCTTATCGGGGTTTTCATTAAATATTAGCGTAGTTTTTTTTGGGTATGAATATTGTATGGGTATAAACTCAATAGTATTTTTTAAAACTTTTAAAATATTGTCATTTTCTTGAGTTATAGGAACATCAATAGTTGAAGCTTCTCCAATAGTGTTATATAACTTTGGAAATTTTAAACTGTTAAGCCCCATATTATACATAGTTGGTACAATTAAAGGGGAGTTTTTAAAATTTGAATTATTGTCAGATAAGGCAGTTGTAAAAAAATATACTCCGTTTGTACCTGTCAAAAAAGGAGAATTGTCCTCAAAGGTTAATATTTTAGGAGCTATGGTTTTTATTCTATAATGATTTTGAACTGTAGGATATTGAAAGTTAGAAACATTTTTTTTAAACACATTCTTATATAAAGGATTAGAAAACGTAATGTTGGTGATTTTACGCTCTATATTTGTTTTATCAATAATAGTAGTAGCATATGATTTAAGGAGTTTATTGTAACTAATTACATTGCTATTTGCGGAAGGTATTATTATTAAGTTACCACCGTTAGTAGTGAACGATTGAATTGAATTTTTTAATGACTCAGAAATGGTTGTGAGTTCATTTAAAACAATGAGGTTTTGGTTTTCTAATTCACTGTAATTTATTTTATTTGAAGAGACCGTTTGTATTAAAAATTCATCTTCAGTAAAAATTCTATTTAGATAATTTGAATCTGATTCAGAAATAACTAAGACTTTAATTTTTTCTTTTTTGCTTATGGAAAAATAAAGACGATTATCATACTCCAAGTTTGTATCATAAATTTCAATTTTTCCGTTGAATGTAACATTTTTAGGTAAGGTAAAAATAACTGATGCTTTTTTTTCTTCACCAATAAAAACTGCAGATGTTTTAGCAAAAAGTCTGTTATTGTTATATAAAGAAACAGGTATGTTATCCAATTTATTATTATTGGTCAATGTGGTGGTTAATTCAATACTTTCTGCTGTTACATTTGAAATAAAAGTACTATCAATACTAATATTATTTGTGTTATCAGGGTTTAGTTTAATAAAATGAGTAGTGAAGGAAGGTGTACTATCTATATTTTTATTAATCATACTCTTTTGAAAATCAGATATTATAATTAAATGCTTTTCTGTTTCATTTTTATTGGAAAACAAAGTATTCGCCTTTAAAGCTATCTCATTTAGTTGCAACTGTTTATTATTGTATTCTAGTGCTAATATTTTGTTTTGAATGTCTTTTATACTAGTATTTTTATAGATGTCCGTATTGGTAAACAAATTAATCTTATTTTCTTTTTTACTATTTTTCAATAGTTCTTGAACTGCATTATGCAATAAAGTATTCCCATTTTTTTTAGCTTGTAAACTAAAAGAATTATCTAAGTATATTACTGATTCTCTTTTTTTTAATGCATTTTTTTTAGTAAAAAAAGGTTGGGCAAAAGCAATAATTATAGTAGAAAACAATAAGAGTCTGGTAAATAATAGTAACCACTTTTTTAGATTACGTGCCTTTCTGGATTTAATTTGTATCCTTTGCAATAATTTTACATTAGTAAAAGGTGTTTTTTTAAATTTACGAAGTTGAAAAAGATGAATGAATAATGGAACTAATAGTAAAAATAAAGCCCAAAGAAGTTCCGGATATTTAAACAGCATTCCTTAATTTAATTTCACAAATATAATTAAAATAGAAATAAAGGGTGATTATAGTTTTAACAAAAGAAAAAATAATCTTTCATAGGTTTTAATTTTTTACTATTAAGTATGGTTTTTATATTTTCTTGTTCTTTACTATTGGCAACAGTTATAATGATTTTTATTTTTTTTAAACTACTAATGGCAGAAAAGTGTAGAAGTTTTTGGTTGTAAATATCTCTTCCAATTTTTTTAGGATTGTCACAGACCCACATAAAAGGTGTATTATTGTTTATAAGTTTCTTGGCTATATCTTTACCTTTTTTCCCTGCTCCCCAAACAATTATTGTAGTATTGGTTTTATATTCTAATTCTAAAAAATAATTTAATTTAATATCTAAAAAGTAATTTTGGGCATAGTGCTTACTTGTTCTAGACGTTCGTGTATCATAATCTCTCCAATGATGTACTATTTGGTTACACGGAATACAATTAAGTTTGTTTTTATAGAATCTAAATGCTAAATCATAATCTTCAGGATATTTGTTAGGATTAAATGCATCTACCAAATCAAGGTCTTCTTTATGAACCATCCAGCAAGGAGAAGGAATTACACATTCTTTATAAATTTCAGAATAATTGTCTCCTGTAAGAGTTAATTTGTTTAACCATTTTTCGTATCGTTCATAACCATTATTTACTCCTGTTTTAGAAAAATATTTTACCAAACCAACAGCTATGTTTCCTGTTCCTTTATTTTGTAATGAATTGTAGAGTACTTCTAATTTGTTTGGTGCCATTATATCATCAGAATCCATTCTGGTAATATATAGACCATTACAAAGGCTATAAGCATACTGTAGGGCAGGTATTATACCACTACCATTATTGTCATAAGTTTTTATTCTAGAATCTAATAAAGTGTATTTATCTAAAATATATCTACTCCTATCTGTAGAATTATCGTTTATAGCAATGACTTCCCAATTTTGATAGGTTTGGGAAATTATGGATTCTATACATTCATCCAAAAAACTTTCAACATTCTTATAAGGTATTAAAATACTTATTAATGGAGTATACATATTATATTGTTCTCATTTTTTTTAGAGCCTTGTTAATAGCCTTTTCTGCCAACGGAGCCTACAAGATTATTTGGGTATACACCGTCATTAGAGTGTGTTTTAGCAGCTCATTTTCTTTTGTTGCCATAGCTATAAAATAATCTAAAGCACACTAGTTTCTTTTCTTTAGCATAAATTTTAAGTATTTTTTTAGTGTGGGTATTTTCTCATTTAGTTTTTTATTTGGACTTTATAGATGGTTATGAGCAGGAATAGTAGATGAGAGAATAACCTTAATTTTTTTGGTAAGAGTCAATTTCATCACACTTTTAATGTTGTTAAATATTATCTATAGTTTAGATGTACCAGTATTACAAGCAATATCATTTATCTAAGCAAGTATCACAACACCTTTGACCTGTAAATTACATCTTGTCTAAAAACAATAACACTTGTGGCGTTGTTTGTCTGCTAATAGCTTTATGAATGTATAGTTTGCCAGAAAAAAACTCGGAATAAAGTTACTCCATCCTTACAGTTATTGAATTCCCAATAAAAATAACTCTATTTTCATTTTTCTATGGTAAATTTAATTCTTTATTTGCTTTTTTATACTTGTTTAAATTTGCCCAATCTTGAACACTTGTATTACATACCATAAGCAAAAATGCGATTAATGTGCGGGTTAATATTCCTCTTTTCATATTTGATATTAAAAGACTCCAATATAAAAATTAAATTATAATTCAATTGAACTAAATAAGCTATAAACTTATGATGTTTATGGCTTATTTATTGTAATTAAAGATTTTTATATTTTTTTTATATTAACATTCAGTCCTTCAACAATACCAATTATATTATTAATGGTTTCGTTAAAATAATGTTTAATTAAATCATTAGGAATTTTAATAGTAGTAAAACCATTTTTAAAAGAATGCATAGCTTCTTCTAAATCATTAATAGCTTGCTCATGCGTTAACATATTATACTCTGTATCAATTTCAATATTTAGTTTTACACGAGAAATAGCTATATCTATGGATTTTTTTCCATCCCACCATTCTAACATTGGATTTAATTTTTTCTCCTTTAAACCATAATATAATTGTATTGCTTCTCTTGGAGTATTGTTCTTCAAGATTAGTTTGTTTAATCTCACTTGGTGCTTGGTGCATAATTCAACACCAAAAGCATTTATAGCATTTTTGTGTTCAATGCAGCTTAGCTCTTTCTTACATTCTAAACATATCATTCTAAAGTAGGTTTAATCATATTTGGGATTATTATAACAGTAGATTTTTTAGTTTATTATTTAGTTTCGATGTAATGCTTATTACTTTTAAGATTTTAGACGAAATGCACTTTATTATGCTTTTAATTGAAGATATATTTGTTTTATATAAATTTAATGAGATCTTAAAACTAAATTTTAAAAAGTGATGTATTGGATGTATTGAATAAGGATTAAATTCTAAGTTACAAAATTAGATTAATTATGTGAATCAAGAGTTGAAAATATACTAAAAAACAAGCTTAATTAGTTGAAAAAACAGCGCCTTGAACTTTTTTAAATGGTTTATTTTTAGTATTTTAATAATTAATTTCAACGTTAATTATTTTAATACAAGCCTCAATAACAAGGATTACAAGTTAGTGAAAATATATTATTATGTCTGTGAAAAATTTGAAGAGAATTTACAGTTTAGATGTCAACGCTTTAACAATAATAGTGCACCTAAAAAAATTATAACATATACCTATTTGTGATGCATCATCAAAGCATTTTTAAAATGAATAAAATACATCAATTTGCAAGGGAATATTTACTGGAATGGTTTCCAGATATAGAGAGCTATCAATCCTTTAACAATAGACTCAACAGGATTTCCAGTATAATGAACTCCTTTGTGAAAACACTCTTATATG
>CANLIE010000021.1 GCA_947491225.1 uncultured Cellulophaga sp. | reverse complement strand
GAAATTAAAGTAGCACGTTTATACAAGTTTAAAAATTCTAAAATAAAAAGAGAATTGGCTTTTTCTACAAAACGTAGTAAATCTAAAATAGCTTAAGAAAAATTTTCAGATAGTTAAATGATAAATCTTACGTTGAATGTCTGTATTTAGTGGTATGATTAACACTTTACCCTAAATTTATTTCAGGGTCTTATATTATTGTATTGATTTAAAGCATTATACGATTCTGAGATAAGTTCAGAATAACGTACATTTTAAGTTTATGACCTTTTATAGATATACAAAATCTTAATATAAAATCATATTAAAATTCATACATTCGATTAAAAGTAATTTTTTATCGATGTAAGTACTTTTAATTACTTTGTAAAGCGTAAAATTTAAGTAGTTCGTCTAGATTATTACAAGTTAACGACAAAAAAATGTCTTTTAACGAGATTGAAAATGAGAAAATTAACTATCTATTTAAATTTGAAGGAACTTAAGCCCCAAACTTATGAGAGTACTATTAACTTTACTTTTTATTATTTGTTTAGGAGTTTGTACACAGGCACAAATTTCTAAATCAAAACCTCAAAAAAAAATAATTGCCATTAAAACTATAAGTGTTGCTAAAACAACAATTAATTTACAAAGAAAGACTGCAATTATTATAGCTCGTTTATATATTGATAAAAATGATAAAATAAACAAGGAATTATCTTTTTTCACAGATAGAAACAAAGCTAAACCAGTCTAAGTTAATGATATATTTATCCATCTTTATTTTTACAATTATCCTTTTTTGTATATATAATAAGCATATAAGAGACTCAGTGCATTATATAAAAATACCAGTAAGAGAAAAATAGTGAGAAACAGATTCTAAACAATTATTGGAAGATGTGTTTGTATAAAAAAGCTGCTCATATTTTTGAGCAGCTTTTTTTAATTATTTTATGAAGTAAATAGTTCTATTCTTCAATTAAAACCCATTCTCCTTTTGTTATTAAGGGTTCAGCTTGTTTGTATTTTACAACTTTACTTTCTCCAGACATTACATTTTTAATTGTAACCCTATCATTTCTACCAATTTTAGGGCTTTCCCTAACTATAGTTTCTGTTATTTGTGGCCTGCTACCTGGTGTTTGCCCAACTGCTCTATTTTGAGCAGCCAACTCATCACTGTTAGGAATCTCCTCTTTAGTAGTTTTTAGGTTTACTTTTGGTCTTCTTACTTGTCTAGCTTCTTGAATGTTAGAAGTGTTATCAGTAGGGAGTTCTCCTTTAAATAAAAAAGAAACAACTTCTTTGTTTACTTTTTCTATCATTACTTTAAACAATTCAAAAGCTTCAAATTTGTATATTAATAATGGATCTTTTTGTTCATGTACAGCTAGTTGAACTGATTGTTTTAATTCATCCATTTTGCGTAAATGTGTTTTCCATGAGTCATCTACAATGGCTAGGGTAATGTTCTTTTCAAAATCATTAACTAGTTGCTTACCATTACTTTCATAGGCTTCTTTTAAATTTGTTACAACGTTTAAAGATTTTACGCCATCAGTAAATGGAACTACTATACGTTCAAAATTATTTCCATTATCTTCAAAAACATTTTTAATTACGGGTAGGGCAGAAGCTGCATTACGCTCCATTTTATTTTGATAATGTTCATAAGCAACTTTATAGGTCTTACTAGCAATATCTTGACTGTTCATTTTTACAAAATCTTCTTCTGTTACAGGGGCAGTTATTGAAAAATACTTAATTAATTCAAACTCAAAATTTTTATAATCGTTAGCATTTTTATTGCTTTCTGCAATTACCTCACATGTATCAAAAATCATATTGGCAATATCCAATTTTAATCGTTCTCCTTGTAATGCGTGACGTCTTCTTTTATAGACAACTTCTCTTTGCGCATTCATAACATCATCATACTCCAAAAGACGTTTACGAACACCAAAGTTATTCTCTTCTACTTTTTTCTGAGCACGTTCTATAGACTTTGTCATCATAGAATGCTGAATTACTTCACCTTCCTCTAAGCCCATTCTGTCCATCATTTTAGCAACTCTATCTGAACCAAATAATCGCATTAAATTATCTTCTAAGGAAACATAGAATTGAGAACTTCCTGGATCTCCTTGACGACCAGAACGACCACGTAATTGTCTGTCTACACGTCTAGAATCATGTCTTTCTGTACCAATAATAGCAAGCCCACCTGCTTGTTTAACTTCATTAGATAATTTAATATCTGTACCACGACCGGCCATATTGGTTGCAATGGTTACAATACCAGCATTACCTGCTTCTGCAACTACATCTGCTTCTTTTTTATGCAATTTAGCATTTAAGACGTTGTGTGGTACTTTACGAATGGTTAGCATTCTTGAAAGTAATTCAGAAATTTCGACAGAAGTTGTACCAATTAATACTGGTCTACCTGATTGTGATAATTTTGTTACTTCTTCTATAATTGCATTATATTTTTCTCTTTTTGTCTTATATATTAAGTCGTTCCTGTCATCACGGGCTATGGGTTTGTTGGTCGGAATCTCCATTACATCCAATTTATATATTTCCCAAAATTCACCAGCTTCAGTAATAGCAGTACCAGTCATACCTGCCAGTTTACTATACATCCTAAAATAATTCTGTAATGTAACAGTAGCAAATGTCTGTGTTAGCGCTTCAATTTTTACATTTTCCTTAGCTTCTATTGCTTGGTGTAAACCGTCTGAGTATCTACGACCATCCATAATACGACCCGTTTGCTCATCAACAATCATCACCTTATTGTCCATTACCACATATTCTACATCTTTTTCAAAAAGGGTATATGCTTTTAGTAATTGACTCATTGTATGTATGCGTTCACTTTTAATAGAAAAATCTTTAAATAATTCCTCTTTAAGTTCAGCTTCTTTTTCAATTTCAAGGTTTTGTTTTTCAATCTGAGCAATTTCTACACCAATATCTGGCATAACAAAGAAATCCTGATCACCATCTCCTGAGATATGAGCAATACCTTTATCTGTTAATTCTATTTGATTGTTTTTTTCATCTATTACAAACAATAACTCTTCATCTACCTTAGGCATTTCCCTGTTATTATCTTGCATATAAAAGTTTTCTGTCTTTTGTAGCAATTGTTTTATACCTTCTTCACTTAAGAACTTAATAAGTGCTTTGTTTTTAGGTAAACCACGATATACTCGTAATAATTGAAAACCTCCTTCTTTGGTATCTCCGCTAGATATTAATTTTTTGGCTTCAGCTAAAACACCAGTTAAATATTGTTTTTGAATTTTTACAATATCCGCAACCTTTGGTTTTAAATCATTAAACTCATGTCTGTCTCCTTCTGGTACTGGACCAGATATGATTAAAGGTGTACGAGCATCATCTACCAATACAGAATCTACTTCATCTACAATGGCATAATTATGTGGGCGTTGCACAAGATCATTAGGAGAATGTGCCATATTATCACGCAAATAATCAAAACCAAATTCGTTATTTGTACCATAAGTTATATCTGCATTGTATGCAGCCCTACGCTCATCTGAGTTTGGTTGATGGTGATCTATACAATCTATGGTAAGTCCATGGAATTGAAATATAGGAGCCATCCACGCACTATCTCTTTTTGCTAAATAATCATTTACAGTTACTAGGTGAACTCCGTTACCAGTTAATGCATTTAAGTACACAGGAAGCGTTGCAACTAATGTTTTACCTTCTCCTGTATGCATTTCTGCTATTTTACCTTGGTGTAAGGCTATACCACCTACCAACTGTACATCATAGTGAATCATATCCCAGGTTACTTCCTTACCAGCAGCATCCCAAGAGTTTTTCCAAATGGCTTTGTCTCCTTCTAAAGAAACATAATCCTTAGATCCTGATAATAATCTATCATATTCAGTTGCGGTTACAGTAAGCGTTTTATTGTTTGTAAAACGTTTTGCTGTTTCTTTTACAACAGCAAAGGCTTCTGGTAATAATTCATTTAAAGTGTTTTCTAAAGTTTTATTAACTTCTTCTTTTAAACGGTCTATTTCTAAATAGATTTCTTCATTCTTATCAATATCATCAGAAACTTCTACTTCTTTTTTTAAGGTTTCAATCTGGTTATTTAAATCTTTACAATCTTCTTTTAGTTTGTTTTTAAAGATTTCTGTTTTTTCTCTGAGCTCATCTATTGAAATTGCTTCTAGACTTTGTTCAAAATCTTTTATTTTATTTACTAAGGGCTGTAACTGCTTAACATCTTTCTTTGCTTTATCACCAACAAAGGCCTTTAGTACAGAATTTATGAAACTCATATGTTTTAAAATTTATTAAGATTGCTTTATTTAAATTATAGACAAACCATTAAGATTAATATACTATATATCCGTAAAATTGGAATGCATTTAATTACACAAAAGGTATTCCAGTTTTTAATAGAACTAAATACAGTCATAACTGTCTGCCAAAATTACATAAAAAAAAAGCCTCCAAGGAGACTTTTTTATGTAATTATTTCAAACGTTATTAATATTCATCCTCATTCCAGAGGTAATCTTCTTCTGTTGGATAGTCTGGCCAAATCTCTTCAATAGACTCGTAGATTTCCCCACCTTCTTCTTCCATAGATTGTAGGTTCTCCACAACTTCTAATGGAGCGCCAGTTCTTATGGCGTAATCTATTAATTCATCTTTGGTTGCTGGCCAAGGTGCATCACTTAAGTAAGACGCTAATTCTAAAGTCCAATACATAGTAATATGTTTAATTTTAATTTTTTGCAAAAATAAATTTTTAACCGAGAAAGACAAGTTTTTTTAGACTTTTTTATTTTTATTTTTTTAAATATTTGATATTCAATATTTTAATAATAAATAAAAAAAAGAATTATTAGACTTTTTTCTCTGGAATCCATTTGATTTCATTTGCTTGCAAGTCTTTCGATAATTTTCTTGCTAATACAAATAGATAGTCAGAAAGTCTATTAATAAATGACAAAGCATTTGCTTCAAATGGTTCATTCTCATTTAAATGAGATGCTAGACGTTCTGCTCTACGGCAAACTGTACGTGCTATATGACAGTATGACACTGTTGTGTGACCGCCAGGAAGTATAAAATGAGTCATTTGAGATAATTCTTCATTCATTTTGTCTATTTCTTGTTCTAATAACTCTATATCTAGATTGCTTATTTTTTCAATATTCAACCTCTCTTTACCATTTTTTAAAACCATTTTTTCTGGGTCTGTTGCTAAAATTGCGCCAATGGTAAACAGTTTTTCTTGTATAATGGTAATTATACTTTTATAGTGGTTGTGTATTTCTTGATCCCTAATTAAGCCCATCCAAGAGTTAAGTTCATCTAAAGTGCCATAAGATTCTATGCGTAAATGGTGTTTGGGAACCCTTGTTCCTCCAAATAATGCTGTGGTTCCTTTGTCTCCTGTTTTTGTATATATTTTCATTACTTGTCTTTTGTGGCTAGTTCTCTTTACG
Source organism: uncultured Cellulophaga sp. (assembly GCA_947491225.1). GTDB lineage: Bacteria > Bacteroidota > Bacteroidia > Flavobacteriales > Flavobacteriaceae > Cellulophaga. The sequence goes on along the minus strand of CANLIE010000021.1, from coordinate 48,382 downwards.
TTTATAGTTGTTCATAAACTTACGAGATTTTCTTTCTTTAGATTTTTTCTTGTTTCTAAAATTGATAACAAGAAAAAGTACAAGCACAATACCGCAAATTATAAATGTAGTGTAATCCATTATATTTATCTTATAGTTTAAAAATACAGTATTATATTCTAATTTTAAAATGTTCTTTAGCTTGTTCTTTTCTAAAAAAAACAATTGCACAATAAAATAAATCTACTGTTACAGTAACTTTATCTAAATTTTTAATATGTATCCAAGTTTCTTTTGTTTCTTTAGAACGGTATATGTTATTTATAAAAACTGTAGTATCATTATGGTAATTTAAAGCATTAAGCTTTAGTAAATCTGGTGCATCTAAATAGGCAAAATCTACTATGTTGCTAGTGTGTTTTAGGCTGGGATACACTTTGTTTACATTGTTTTTTATTTTTTCTGTAGTTACATAAATTGTTTTAGTATTAAAATATGCAATACTTTTTAGTAAAATATTTTTGTTTTTTTGCTGATGTAATTTACCTTTTTTATATAAGCATTTTGTTATATAATTGTATATAAAAGGGGAGTGTACACCGTGTTGATTGGTTGCTTTTGCTAGGAAACGCAGATGTGCAAAAAAGTGAAACATAATATAAAAATTAACCCTCTACAATTGCAGAAAGCTGAAACCAGCGTTCTGTTTTTGTATCAATCTCATCTAATACTTCTTGTAACTCTTTAGAGAGCTTATCTATTTCTTCACCACTAAGGCTGGCATCTGAGAATTTATTTTGGAGTGTTACCTTTTTTTCTTCTAATTTTTTAATTTTATTTTCAATATTGTTGTATTCTTTTTGCTCTTGAAAAGATAATTTAACAGTCTTGTTTTCTGTTTTCCAAGATTTTTTTTCTGCTTTATTTTCTTTTTCCTTGGCTTCTCTGTTTTCTATTACCACACTATCTTCATATGTTCTAAAATCTGAATAATTTCCAGGGAAATCTTCAATAACACCTTCTCCTCTAAACACAAATAAATGATCTACTATTTTATCCATAAAATACCTGTCGTGAGATACTACAAGTAAACATCCAGGAAAATCCATTAAAAAGCTCTCAAGCACATTTAGGGTAACAATATCTAAATCATTTGTTGGCTCATCAAGAATTAAAAAATTAGGATTTTGTATTAGAATAGTACACAAATACAATCTTTTACGTTCTCCACCACTTAGTTTATCAACAAAATCGTATTGTTTTTTTCTATCAAACAAAAAACGCTCCAATAGCTGTTGAGCAGATATTTGTTGTCCCTTTTTTAAAGGAATGTAATCACCAAACTCTCGTATTACGTCTATAACTTTTTGACCTTCTTTTATTTGTATTCCTTTTTGAGTGTAATAGCCAAATTTAATGGTCTCGCCAATAATTACCTTACCGCTATCTGGTTGGTCTTTACCTGTAATTATATTTAAAAAGGTAGATTTTCCGGTACCATTTTTACCAATAATACCTATACGTTCTCCTTTTAAAAAGTTGTATTCAAATTTGTCTAAAATAAGCTTTTCTGGATATGCTTTAGAGATTTTAACAAGTTCCATAATCTTACTTCCCATACGCTCCATATTTATTTCTAGCTCAACTTTGTGTTCTACTCTACGTTGTTGGGCTTTTGCTTTAATATCATTAAAATCATCTATTCGAGATTTAGATTTTGTGGTACGTGCCTTGGGTTGTTTACGCATCCAACCTAACTCTTTTTTAAATAGTAGTTTAGATTTATGATGCTCAACAGCTTCTTGTGTTATACGCGCTTCTTTTTTTTCTAAATAATAAGAATAATTACCTTTGTATGGGTAAAGTGTATTGTTGTCTAATTCTATAATTTCATTACAAACACGTTCTAAAAAATAACGATCATGTGTTACCATAAAAAGTGTAATATTCTCTTTAGCAAAGTATTCTTCTAACCATTCAATCATTTCTAAGTCTAAATGATTTGTTGGTTCGTCTAAAATTAATAAATCAGGTCTATTAATTAATGCATTGGCAAGAGCTAAACGTTTTTTTTGTCCTCCAGAAAGTAATTTTACCTTTAAGTTTACATCATCTAATTTAAGTTTAGAGAGGATTTGTTTGTATTGGTTTTCAAAATTCCAAGCTTCAAACCTATCCATAGCATCAAATGCTAACTCATATTTTTCTGCATCATCAGGGTTGTTCAACGCTTTTTCATAATTTGCTATGACTTTTAAAACCTCATTATCAGATGCAAAGATAGTTTCTTCAATACTAAGGTTGTCATCCATTTTGGGTTCTTGTTCTAAAAAAGAGACTCTAATACCTTTTCTATAATTTACTTGTCCTGTGTCAGGATTGTCCAATCCTGATAAAATATTTAGTATAGATGTTTTTCCTGTTCCATTTTTAGCTATAAGTGCTATTTTCTGGTCTTTGTTAACACCAAATGAAATATCTGAAAAAAGAATATGTTCTCCGTAAGATTTAGATATATTTTCAACCGTTAGTAGGTTCATATGTTATGCTTAATTAATTTTTGTTTTATGCCAGATAAATAGATATCTAATGGTCAATGATAATAATACAGGAATTAATGCTGGGTGAAACTTTTGAATACCAATAAGTTGAATAATTGGGATTATTGTCAATAAAATTAAAAGCAAAAAACAATAATTATGTATTTGTAATGGTAATTTCTTTTTGATTGTTAAAAAAAAGAATACTAGTATATTTAAAGGAAAAGCCCACAGAAGGTTAAAATTATTTGCAGAGGCTGTATGGTCTGTAGCAAACCACATTAATAGTAAAATTAAACCAATTGTACCAGATGTAAAAAACAAAAAAGTATCTAACCACTTAGACCACATTTTATTTTTTAAATCCATATATGTTATAAAAATTACTACTGCCAGCAATAGACATAACCAAAATAAGGGAGTACCCATAAAATTTATGCTTTGTACTTTTGTGTACCCTTTTAAAATGGTTTTCTCATTTAAGACCAATTGCCTGTTATCTATGGTGCTATTATTTAATTGAGAAATAACATAATCAGGTATGAAAGTATGTTCTAACGGAGCTGCCTTTTTATCAATTTTAGAAGCTAATGCTAAATCTATACCAAAACTAGCCCAAGAATTTGTGGTTAATTTTTGATCCAGTAATTCCCTAAACGTATACTTTTTTTTTAGATGATTTTCATTAAATAGTATGCTTTTTCCAAGAGCAGATTGTAAAACTTCTATGATTTTTGTAGCACAATTGTCATAAAGATAATCATATAAATAATCTCTATTTTCTGGTTTTATATTGTTTTCTAGAAATGAGTGTAGTTGCTGTTTCTGGCTATATGTTAGGTTTAATACTTGTTCTTTTACCCATCTTTTATCATATTGGTACTCATATAAAAACCTTGGAAAATCTTGTTTGTCGACTTTAAAAAGTAATCTTCCTTTTACAAAATTTAGATAAAAATATGGTGCATTAAAATCAAAAATACCATAATTGTATACATAGTCTGTTTTGTATACAGGATCCCATACTCTAAAAGCATTATGACCAAAAGTGGAATACAACTCATTTCCTTCACCACATGTTAAAACGCTAATTAGTGCATTCTTAGACAGAGTATTTTTTTGAGAAAAACCAAAGCTAGTGATTCCTATAAAAAGGATAGAAAAGATTATTTTGGTATTATTTTTCAATTTGATTTAATTTTTTTATAAAAGACAAATATCGAACAAAAAGGCATAACAGAAACTACGATTTTAAAAAAGCAGCTTTTTAAGTTGTAATTTTTAAAGAAATGGTATTTTTACGAAAAAAGAAATTTGATTAACAAATTTTAACTTTTCCGAGAACGGATTAGTAAATTATAGAATGACAACAATTTAAAATATGATGGAATGAAAAAACATATACCAAACCTAATAACGTTACTTAATGCTTTTTGTGGCTGCATAGCTGTGGTATTTGCTGTAAATGGACAATTTGGACATACAGCTTTTTTTGTTGTTCTGGGAATTGTTTTTGACTTTTTTGATGGCCTAGCAGCAAGAGTACTAAAAGTACAAAGTCCATTAGGGTTGCAATTAGACTCTTTGGCAGATATGATTACAAGTGGTTTGGTTCCAGGCGTGGTTATGTTTCAATTATTAGGGATGTCTATGGCTGGTGGTTGGAACTTGGAAATGTATTCTGAAGCAACAGAAATATTGCATTGGAGTGGATTAAAATTAGAATTATTACCTTTTCTAGGTTTTTTTATAACATTGGCTTCTGGGTATAGGTTGGCTAAGTTTAACATAGATGAAAATCAAGTATCTTCTTTTATAGGTTTGCCAACACCAGCTAATGCTTTGTTAATTATTTCGTTACCACTTATTTTATTGCACCAAAACAATGATTATTTAAACGAAATAATATTGAATCAATGGTTTTTAATAGGTATGACTATTTTAAGTTGTTGGTTGTTAAACTCTAGAATAGAGTTGTTTGCACTTAAATTTAAGAACATTAGTTTTAAAGACAACGCTATGCGTTATATTTTTTTAATTGTAAGCTTGGTTTTACTTGTAACACTTCAATTTTTAGCAGTGCCTGCCATTATTCTTTTTTATGTTTTGAGTTCTGCTGTAAACGGATTAGAAAAGTCTAAAAATTAGTAAGATGTAGGAGTTCTAGTTTTTAAATTTTTGAGTATTAGAATATTACTTAATCTGGTCAATCAAGTTTTTATAGCTTTCTCCAATCGGTATTTCGGTATCATTAATTTCAACATCTTGTTTGGTATACGCAGTAATTTTATTTGTATTTACAATATAAGAACGATGAATACGTAGAAAACGATGGTCTAGCAAATCTTTGAATGAGGAAATCCCGTGTTTTACTAAATGAGTTTTGTTTTCGGTTTTAATTTTAATGTAGTTTTTTAAGCCTTCAACAAAGAGAATATCTTCTAGAATTATTTTGACTTGTTTTCTGTCTTCGGTAACAAAAATATAATTTTTGGTAGAGGATTCATTGGTAACAGAAAGTGCTTGTTTATCATTATGCGCTGTTATAAATTTTTCTATGGCTTTAAAAAAACGTGTAAATGTAATAGGTTTCACTAGGTAATCTATGGCGTTTAATTCGAATCAATCAACGGCATATTTTTAGTAATCGTCTAAATTGGACTACTTATTTACAATATAATACGCAGCGTAATAACTTTAATATTAATAGTCGCTTACAGTGGGAGTATAAGCCGCTATCATATGTGTATTTAGTAGTTTCAGATAACTATAACCAAGATATGTATCGTACGAATTGGGGGGTTGCTTTTAAAATGAATTATCGATTTGATTTTTAAATTCATAGTTTATTCTTTAAAATTACTCACAGTAGTTACTATAAAAGCAATAGTGTTTAGGGTTTATTTCTAAAAAGGCTATTGCTTTTATATGTTATTTTTACTTGTTTTTCTTTTTTCTTTTTGTTGTTTTCATAAGGCTATAATTACAAACTTTATTTTCTATATATTCAATTTTATATTCAGATAGCAATAGGGTAATTATTTCCCTTGTTTCCTCTTCATTAAGACCAATTTTTTCTCCAAGGTCTATTTCATTTAACTGTCCGTTGTTTTCAATCAAAGCTTTAAAATACCTGTCTTTATTTTTCATAAGTTGTTTGTTTTTTTACTGCTATCATCATATGTGGGCTAAAAGGTAAAAGATAGCTGTCATTTTCTGTAATTTTTATGAGTTCTATTAATGTATTTTTCTTTTTGTTATTTAGCATATTAGAAAAATAGTCTTTGTCTAACCAAGCCATTCCTTCAACTGCATAAGTATTTAGGTGGGTTAATTCTTGATTCGTAAATTCTTCTTTTAATTGTTCAGGTTTATGATAATACCCTTCAGCTAATAGCCAAGGAAAATCACTTGGCGGATTGTGTATCCCGGTTGTTAACTCTTCTTTACACATTTTAAAAAAGTTTTTTTTGTGAATTAGACCATTTAATAGACCAACTAAAGTTGAAGCTGTATAATTAATGGCAAAGCCCAAAATAATTCCGTTATTCTTCAAGACACGTTTGGCCTCACTAATGGTTACATCCCTATCTTCTTTTTTTTGAAGATGATAAAGAGGTCCGTGTAGTAGTATTAAATCGGCAAAATTATTTGGAAATTCTAACTTTCTAGATCCACCTAATTGAATAGAAAATTTATTTTTTAATTTACGGGTTCTGTTTTGGGCTATTTTTATATGTTTAGAAACAGGTTCTACCAAGTGAACCTGATGTCCTTTTTTAGCAAGCCATTCTGAATATTTTCCTGTTCCGCCGCCAATATCAATTATTTTTGAAGATACTGTTGGAATATATTTTTCTATGAGTGATTTAATTCTTTCAAATTCAAACACACCCATTCCTTTTTCAAGTCGGGTTTCTTCTGATGCTTTATTGTAAAACACTTCTATATTTCTACTTATTAATTGTTTGCTTTTCATTATAATTCATTGTATTATCATCACATATTAAAATGCTGAATGCATTACAATGTGATAAAGCAATTGATTTAATAATCAATTGTTTTTGTTTAAAATTTGATAAAATAATTGTATATGATTATCTGTGCATTAAAAAATCAGAAGATTTCTAATACATTAATTACTCGTTTTGGCGAGATTGTCTTTTTAGAAAGACTCAGATAATATGTTTAATTAGTATAACAGAATACAAAGATAGAGAATCTTAATTAATCTTTGCTGTTTTCCGTTTTGGTATAATCTTGTATGGCAAAAAAATAGTTATACTGTTTTTTGCTATACCTTTTAAAAATCTAATTTCTTTTTACGTAATTCAAAGTTTTGTCCTAAGTATACTTGTCGTACCATTTCATCTGCAGCTAAGTCTTCAGGAATACCAGATTTTAATATTCCACCTTCATACATAAGGTAAGAACGTTCTGTAATAGCTAATGTTTCTTGTACGTTGTGATCAGTAATAAGTATTCCTATGTTTTTGTTTTTTAACTGTGCTACAATGCGCTGTATATCTTCTACAGCAACGGGGTCTACGCCAGCAAATGGTTCATCTAATAATATAAATTTTGGATCGGTAGCTAATGCACGGGCTATTTCCGTACGTCTACGTTCACCACCAGAAAGTAAATCTCCTCGGTTATTACGTATATGACCTAAGCTAAACTCTTCAATAAGAGATTCCATTTTCATATGTTGCTCTTTTTTACTTAATTTAGTAAGTTGCAACACACTTAATATATTTTTTTCAATACTAAGCTTACGGAAAACAGAAGCCTCTTGTGCCAAGTAGCCTATGCCGTTTTGAGCTCTTTTGTACATAGGAAACTGGGTAATATTAATATTGTTTAAATAAATATTACCGCTATTAGGTTTTACTAGCCCTACAATCATATAGAAAGATGTTGTCTTACCAGCCCCATTAGGACCTAAAAGCCCAACGATTTCTCCTTGATTTACTTCTAAAGAAACCCCTTTAACTACTTGTCGCCCCCTATAGGACTTAATAATGTTTTCTGCTCTAAGCTTCATTTTTTCCATAGAATATCCAAATCTAAGTCATTCTTTTGTTTAGAAAGAAAATTTACGGTTTTTTTAACCTTCTTGACTTTCTAATTCTTCCCAATACTCATACGCACGTCTTAAATGAGGAATAACAATGGTACCACCTACAAGAGTTGCAATACTCAAAGTTTCCATTATTTCTTCTTTACTAACACCCTCATTGTATGAACTTTCTAGATGATACTTAACACAGTCGTCACAGCGTAATACAGTAGAGGCAACTAAACCTAATAATTCTTTTGTCTTAACATCTAGAGCTCCTTTGCTAAAAGCATTAGTATCTAAATTAAAGATTCTCTTAATAACTTTATTGTTGTCAGCAAGTAGTTTAGTATTCATTTTAGAACGATATTCATTAAACTCCTTAATTTGATTTTGCGACATTCTTATTTAATTTTTTAGCTTCGTTTTTTATAACTTTTTTAGAAATATAAATACTAATTTGATATAGTATTATTACTGGAATGGTTACTGCTATTTGGCTAGTAACGTCTGGAGGTGTAATAATAGCAGAAACTATTAATACAACAACTAATGCTATTTTTCTATGTTTTTTTAAAATCTCTGGGGTAACTAGACCTACTTTAGTTAAAAAGTAGATTATAATGGGTAACTCAAACATAATACCACAAGCTAAAACAGAAGTTTTTTCAGTAGATATAACAGAACTTAAATCAAATTCATTTAAAACCTCTTTACTTACTTGGTACGTTCCTAAAAAATTCATAGAAAAAGGGGTTACAACATAGTAACCAAATAATACACCAGTGAAAAATAACAATGATGCTACAATAATAAATCCTCTAGAATTTTTACGTTCTTTTTCATACAATCCAGGACTAATAAATTTCCACATCTCATATAACACGTATGGAAAAGCGAGAATAAAGCCAGCCCAGATAGAAGTCCATATGTGTGCAGAAAATTGACCTGCCATTGTTCTACTTTGTATAGTAAATGGTAATTTTTCTGCACAAAAACTAGATTCCATATTAAAGTAAGTCGCAATATTACAAAAGAATCTATAGGTGGGAAAGTCCATTTTTGTAGGGCCTAAAAGAACTGTGTCAAAAATAAAGCTCTTCATAGAAAAAGCAACACAACCTACAATTACAATTGCTAGTGTAGATCTGATTAAATGCCATCTTAATTCTTCTAAATGATCCAGAAAAGACATTTCATTCGGGTTTTTTTTCTGCTTTTTCGCCATTATAAAATGCCTTCGTTTACTAAGTTATGCAAGTGTACAACCCCTATATAGTTAGTTTTACTAACGGCTAATAATTGAGATATGCCTTGTTTTTGCATCATTTCCAAAGCGTCAACTGCAAGAACATCTGTTTCAATAGTCTTAGGGTCTTTAGACATAATATCCTTAGCAGTTAGATTGGCTATATTGTCATATTTGTTTAACATTCTTCTAATGTCACCATCTGTAATAATACCAACTACTTTATTATTTTCCAAAACAGCTGTAGCACCTAGCATTTTTTTAGATATTTCCAATATTACTCCTTTTACGGAGGTATCAGCAGAAACTTCTGGTTTTTGGTTGTTATTTACAATATCATTGACACGTAAATATAATTTTTTTCCCAAAGCACCCCCCGGATGATATTTTGCAAAATCTTTGCTTGTAAATCTTTTAAGTTCTAAAAGAGATACCGCAATGGCATCACCAATAACTAATTGAGCTGTTGTACTTGTGGTAGGAGCTAAATTGTTAGGGCAAGCTTCCTTTTCTATAAAAGTATTTAATGTATAATTGGATTGTTGTGCTAAAAAAGAATTCATATTTCCTGTTATTCCAATTAATACATTACCCCCTCTTTTAATTAATGGTACTAAGACTTTAATTTCTGGTGTATTACCACTTTTAGAAATACAGATAACAACATCATTTTTTAATACAGTGCCCAAATCACCATGAATAGCATCTGCAGCATGCATAAAAATGGAAGGCGTGCCTGTAGAATTTAATGTAGCAACTATTTTTTGAGCAATAATTGCACTTTTACCTATTCCAGAAATAATTAATCGTCCTTTAGAATTGTAAATCGTATGTACTGTATCTGCAAAATTTTGATCTAATAGTTTAGATAAATTTTTTATGGCGTCTGCTTCAATAGAGATTGTACGTTTTGCTATATCTAGGATTGTTTTGGAGTTACTCAATGTTATGTTATGATTATTAGTTGTTTTTACAAAAAGAAATATTATCTTTATTATTATACAAAATTACATAAACTTATTTTTATGTAGCACTGTTAATTTGATTGAAATTAAATTTGACTGAAATTTAGGAATGAATACTAAAAAAAGAGTATATTGAAACTTCTTTAAAAAATAATATTAAACACAACTCTATTACATTTATGAGTCTTTCAAAAATTGATTTACACACTTCATTAAAGAAGCATTTTGGCTTTAATAAATTTAAAGGTCTTCAAGAGAGTGTGGTCAATAACTTATTACAAGGTAAAAATACTTTTGTTATAATGCCTACTGGCGGGGGTAAATCCCTTTGTTATCAGCTACCAGCATTAATGCAAGAGGGTACAGCTATTGTTGTTTCTCCTTTAATCGCATTAATGAAAAATCAAGTAGATGCTATACGTGGTATATCATCTGAAAAAGGAGTAGCCCATGTTTTAAATTCATCATTGACCAAGACACAGATAAAAGAAGTTAAAGAAGATATTGTAAATGGTGTTACTAAATTATTATACGTAGCTCCAGAGTCTTTGACAAAGAATGACTATGTGGAATTTCTTCAATCAGTAAAAATATCATTTGTTGCAGTAGATGAGGCACATTGTATTTCTGAATGGGGACATGACTTTAGACCAGAATATCGTAACTTAAAATCTATTGTTGATCGCTTAGGGCATAGTATTCCTATGATTGGACTTACTGCAACTGCAACACCAAAAGTGCAAGAAGACATTGTTAAAAACCTTGGTATTACAGATGCTAAGTTGTTTAAGGCCTCTTTTAATAGACCGAATTTGTTCTATGAAGTGCGACCAAAAACAAAGAACATTGAAGCTGATATTATACGGTTTGTAAAACAAAATTCAGGTAAATCCGGTATTATTTATTGCTTAAGCCGTAAAAAAGTTGAAGAATTGTCACAAATTCTTCAAGTAAACGGGATTAATGCAGTGCCTTATCATGCTGGTTTTGATTCCAAAACAAGATCTCGTTATCAAGATATGTTTTTAATGGAAGAAGTAGAAGTAGTTGTAGCAACAATTGCCTTTGGTATGGGTATAGACAAGCCAGATGTTCGTTTCGTTATACACCATGATATTCCAAAGAGTTTAGAAAGTTATTACCAAGAAACTGGTAGAGCAGGTAGAGATGGAGGAGAAGGACATTGTTTGGCTCTCTACTCATACAAGGATATAGAGAAACTAGAAAAGTTTATGTCTGGTAAACCTGTAGCAGAACAAGAAATAGGAAATGCATTGTTGCAAGAAGTTGTTGCTTTTGCAGAAACTTCAATGTCTAGAAGAAAGTTTCTCCTTCATTATTTTGGAGAAGAATTTGATGAGGTAAATGGAGAAGGTGCAGATATGGATGATAATGCCCGTAATCCTAAAGAAAAAGTTGAAGCAAAAGATAATGTACTAAAGCTTATAAAAGTAGTACAAGGAACTATGGAAAAATTTAAATCCAAAGAAATTGTAAATACTTTGACTGGTAAAAAGAACGCACTCATATTATCTCATAAAACAGATGAAAAAGAATTTTTTGGTATAGGAGCAGACAAAGATGCAGGCTATTGGATGGCATTAATTCGTCAAACTTTGGTAGCAGGATATTTGCGTAAAGAGATTGAGCAATATGGAATTTTAAGAGTTACAGATAAAGGCAATGAGTTTTTAAGCAATCCTATATCATTTATGATGACTAAGGATCATGTGTATAGTCAGGAAAATGATGATGCTATAGTTAGTGCTGCTAAAAGTTCTGGAGGTGTTGCAGATAAAGAATTGGCTCAATTGTTAAAACAGCTTAGAAAGTCTGAAGCCAAAAAACAAGGAGTGCCACCATTTGTTGTTTTTCAGGATCCTTCTATAGATGATATGGCACTTAAGTACCCTATAAGTATGGAAGATATGCTGAATATACACGGAGTAGGTGAGGGAAAAGCAAAAAAATACGGAAAACCATTTATAGAACTTATTGTTAAATACGTTGAAGATAATGATATTATACGACCAGATGATCTGGTAGTAAAAAGTACTGGAGCAAACTCAGCATTAAAATTATATGTTATTCAAAACGTAGATAGAAAATTACCACTGACTGATATTGCAGATGCAAAAGGCTTGACTTTATCTGAACTGATAAAGGAAATGGAATTAATTGTCTATAGTGGAACTAAGCTCAACATAAACTATTGGGTAGATGAAACATTGGATGAAGACCAACAAGAAGAAATACATGACTATTTTTTGGAGGCTGAAACCGATAGTATAGAAGCTGCTATTGATGAGTTTGATGGTGATTATGAAGATGAAGAACTACGCTTGTACCGACTAAAATTCATTAGCGAAGTAGCAAATTAAAATTAAATTGATGATAAAAAATCCCAAAACATATATATTGTTTTGGGATTTTTTTAATTTATAACATTCTACAAGTTAGTATTGCATACCGTCCATACTTCCAGCTGTTATAGCAGCAATTATAACTCCAAAATAAAGAATAATGAATAAAAGCCACATACCAGCTAATACCAAACCAATAATGGATAATATTCTACCAATATTAGCATTATTATAGTTAATGTATAAATCAGGGTTTTGCAGATACAATTTTTTTGCTTTTTTTGCATTAGATAAACCAATAAAGCAAAAAATAGACCCAAATGGGCCACAACACAAAGCAGTTGTTATTAAACCTACAATACCCATTGTTAAGGCAGAACTGGCTCCAGGTAATTCTTCTTTATGCATAATTTATTATTGTGCGTTATCAATTTGCTCCATAGCCTCACTCCAAATATTTTCTATAGCATCCATTCCTCCTGTTGCAAAAACATAAATCCATCTAATAATTATTAAAATATTTAGAATTACTGCAATTAAGGCGATTATTTTACCTGTTTTTATTTGGCTGGCATTGTCATATAATTCTGGATTTTCTGCATACATTTTCTCAGATTTTTTCGCCATAAAAAAAGCAATAGCAGATGGTATGATTCCTATACCTGCAAAGCAGCAGCATAGGTAACCTAGAATACCAAGAACTATTATCATTGTACCATTAGGTAATTTTTGTTGTTCCATAATTTTAAAAGATTGGTTAAATAAATTTATAAATATAATTAGTTAAAATTAAAACTACATTAAAAATAGCTAGAATAGGTATTATTTTGTTAGCATACTTTATTTTGTAAAAATAATTTACTCCTATAAATCCAAAAAGAAATAATAGTGTGTAAATTGCAGGATACATTTTAAATGCACCTGCTAAATCTCCTTGAAAAATCAATGCAATGGATCTTTGTATGCCACAACCAGGACAATCTACTCCTAAAAGCTTTTTATTTAAGCAAGGAAGCATATAATCAGATGCTTTAAAGAAAAATACTATTAGTGGCATTTCACTGCTATTGAGTTTTAACGTTGGAAAAATACTATTATTTTTGTGGATTGAAAATAAAATGCAATTATTTATTTTTGACACACATTTATTTGCTTTGTAAAAAGGTAAAGTAAAAGAACTATGATTCAATTTAAAATAGGAGATAAAGTAGAGGTTTTAGATGATACCATTTCTGGAATCATTACGGCAATAAGTGATACTTCTGTTAGTGTGGAAACAGATATGGGTTTTCTTGTTAAATATGATTCTAATGAATTAATCAAGGTTGGTGTTAATAATTCCATAACTGTTTCTAACTACGAAATAGCTAAAATTAAAAAAGAAAAAGAGCAAACTAAAAGAAAAAATACTAAGACATTAAAACAAAAGGAGAGAAATATTCCTAAAATGGAGGTTGATTTGCATATTAATCAATTAATAAAGTCTAGTAAGGGAATGAGTAATTTTGACATACTAAATCTTCAATTAGAAACTGCTAAGCGTCAATTAAATTTTGCTATTCAAAAAAGAATTCAAAAAATTGTTTTTATACATGGAGTAGGTGAGGGAGTTCTAAAACAAGAACTTGGTTATTTATTTCATAAATATGATAATCTAAAGTTTTATGATGCAGACTATAAAAAATATGGGTTAGGAGCAACTGAAGTTTATTTTTTTCAAAATTAATTCCACTAAGAATTTATTATTTAGTAGTGGTTAGTTCTTTGTCCTTGGTAAAATTACTTATTGTTAAATCCGTAATACGTGTTCCATCCCCTTTTAATAGTGTTATGTTGCTAAGTGATATAGTGTGTATAAAAGTGTCATTTTCACCAGCTACAGTTTTTATAATAACAGACCCATTGGCAGCTTCTATTTCTTCAGTAACTGTTGGGGCAATAGGAGGAAGAGTGTCACAAAAATAATTTTTAGAAATATTATCAGAAAAAGTACGGTAGACTAATTTAGATTCGCTAGGAATTACGCTTATAATATCTTCGGTTGTGGCTTCATTTTTTAAGATATCAGATTGTAGAGTTAAAATTAAAGCTTCATTACCATCAATTTTAAAAAAAAGAGTTGTGTTTGTAGATAGTGTTCCACAATTTTGAGCTACAACACTATCAAAATCTAATGTTTCAATTTGTAAGTCACCATCACTACATGAAATAAAGAGAAATAATGTGCTTATAAGGATAAGTTTCTTCATAATACCAAATGTAAAAGTTTTTGATTAAAAAATATAGTTTTTAACTTTTTTAGATTTATTTAATTTTAAATCCTCTATTTTTGGGGGATTTAAAATTAAATAAATTCTGATGCAAAAAATTTATTTAGATAGTGCAGCTACAACACAGGTTAGAGAAGAGGTTATTATTAAAATGCAGGATGCTTTAGCTAGTTGTTATGGTAACCCATCTTCTGCACACAGTTTTGGGAGAACAGCTAAAACTGCCATAGAAAAAACAAGAAAAACCATTGCTAAATATATAAATGCACATCCATCTGAAATAATATTTACTTCAGGCGGAACAGAAGCTGATAATATGATTTTAAGGTCTGCGGTTAGGGATTTGGATGTTAAGGCAATTATTACATCTAGAATAGAGCATCATGCAGTTTTGCATACCGTAGACGAATTGAAAAAAGAGTATGGTATTAACTTACATTTTGTAAACTTAGACGCTAACGGAAATCCAGATTTAAAACATCTGGAAGAATTATTATTGCAAGATAATTCTAAAAAACTGGTTAGTTTAATGCATATAAACAATGAAATAGGAAATAAATTAGACATAAGTGCTGTATGCAATTTGTGTAAAGAAAACAACGCACTTTTTCACTCAGATACAGTGCAGTCTGTAGGGCATTATGTCTGGGATGTACAAGAAACACCCGTAGACTTTTTAACAGCAGCTGCTCACAAATTTCATGGTCCAAAAGGAATTGGTTTTGCATATATTAAAAAAGACAAGAATCTTAAACCTCTTATTTTTGGTGGGGCGCAAGAACGTGGTTTTAGAGCAGGAACAGAACCATATCATAATATAGTTGGGTTAGAAGAGGCATTTGTTTTATCTTATAATAATTTAGAGGAAGAACAAGCTTATGTTACTGGCTTAAAAAGTTATTTCATAGATAAAATAAGCAATGAAATTCCAGAAGTCAAGTTTAATGGGCTATCTGGTGATATAGATAAGAGTATATATACATTGGTAAATGTATGTTTGCCCATCGAAAATCAAAAAGCTATGATGCTTTTGTTTCATCTAGATATAAAAGGAATAGCTTGTTCTAAAGGTAGTGCTTGCCAGTCTGGTAGCAGCAAAGGATCTCATGTATTGAGTGAGGTATTGAGTGATAATGATCTTAAAAAACCATCATTACGTTTTTCTTTTTCTAAGTTTAATACTAAGGAGCAATTAGATTATGTAATAGAAGTACTAAAAGAGTTTATGGAAAGTTAGTTTTTTTCTTTCTCTTTTTTAACCTTAACCTTTCTTTCTCATAAGGAAATTTACGAGTGGCTTTTTTCATCATACCATCAATAAGATCTTGGGTGTTTTTACCTGATTTCTTGTTGATTTTCTTTTCATATTTCCAAAGTAGTTTTCCAGAATTACCATCACTTACTTTAATTCCTATGCGCCCATAATTGGCATTGCCATTAAAGTAATCCATAAAGCTAAATTTTGTAGAAACTCCTTTAGATAGTAGTACGTTTATATCTAAATTACCACTTACAATGGCATCTACGTTTAATATTTTGGATAGTTCTTCAATTGTGTATACATCTATATTTTGGTAAGTAATTTTATGTTGACTTAATATAGCGTTTGTGTTTTCTATATTTTGAAAACTAACAACATATTTTTTCTTCTTTTTACCTCTTAAGAAATAAGTCTCTAATGCGTTTTGTACTGTATAACCTTCTTTTTTTTCAAGCGCTTTTAATTCTTGTTCAGAGATGTTGTCTTTTAGCTCTAAGTTGCTAATAAAGGGTGTTATAGCAATTATTTTATGATTTTTACTGAGCTCATCAAAATTTTGATTTTCGTATATGTTTTTCTGGGCTAGTAATAAGTTTAGGGATAGAAGTGTAATAAATAATATTATTTTTTTCATTTTTCTAAAATTACATTCCTTATTTTAAATAAAAAACTTTAAAATAGGGAATAGTATGTTGTTCTATGTTTTGTGAGTTTCTTACCCAAAGTATTGGTTATTGAATTTTGATTGTTTAATAAGATTACTGCAATTCATGAAACAGTCTTTGAAATTTTGTGAAATCATAACTAAAATTTAATATTTTTAAGATAATATATATTATATTACTTTAGAACTTAACCAAAACACTTTAGTAGTCGTTATTTTCTGTAAAAGGTACTTTTATAAGTTGTGGTATTACCAACATTGTCTGTTACAATTATTTTAAGATTACATTCTTTTTTATCCAGAATTTTATCATCAAAATCATATGTAATGGTATTTGTTTTGTATTCATAACTCATTAATATCCATTCTCCATTAAGGTAGGCATTATATGTGCTAATACCACTTAAATCATCAACGATTTCTAAACTTAAATAGTTGTAATTGTTAAGCCATTGTTTTTCTTTAAAATTTTTAGGTGTTATAACAGGAGCAACTGTATCTTTTGCTAAAATATAAGTTCCTAAGTTTTTTGTTCTAGCTGTAAAAGTATTACTTCTTTTATACGTAGTTGTATGGCTTGGTTTTAGTTTACTGTTAAGTCTTGCAATAAACAATTGTTGTTTTTCTTTTGATGTATATTTACTTACATCAAAAGTAATTGTAAAATTACGATGGGCAGCAATTCTATTGTTATGTATTTTAACGGTGTCATTCCCTTTTTTTAAGTCAATATAAAAATCTTTATAAAAAGTATTTGCAGGAAAGTAGACTTTAGCAATTCCTAAATCATAATTGTTTGGTTTTTTTGAAACTAGGTAATTTTGAGTAGTATCAACTTTTTTAGGAGACCTTACTTTTTGTTTTTTTCCTTCTATAGGGATGGTTACTTTAGTAATATTTCCTGCTAAATCTTTTAAAAATAACTCCACGTTATAGCTTAACCCTTCATTCACTACAATCTTACCATCATTATGTAGGGTATTATAAATGCTTAATTTATTACTAGGTTCTTTAAAACATTTTACAATACGCTGGTTATACTTTCCAAAGTGGTCATAATCTATTAATGTGTTAATATATCTAGTTTCAGCAAAAGAGAAAGTCTCAAAATTAAAATCAGAATATACTTTACCGTTCACCAGTTGTTGTACGGAATATATTCCATTTTTATTTGCGGCCATATCTTGTCTATCATATCCATTAAATCCGATGCCTATAGTGCCAAAGGCATAAGTTTTGTCTGCTAAAAAAGAACCATCTGCTTGTCTGATAAAATTTATTTGGGTTTTATCTCCATTTTTATTTATCTGCGAATTTTTACTTAAAGGATAAGCGTAAAGGTTTAATAAAATTGGGTTAGTTGCATCTCTTACTTCATATCCATACAAAAGGGGGTTTATAGGCTTGCTAGATACACTACTTCTAATTTCAAAATGAAGATGTGGCCCAGAAGATCCTCCAGTATTACCAGTATAAGCAATAATTTCACCTTTATCTACCTTTAATTCTCCATAATCAGGAAAAGCTTCAACCTCATAAGATTGTTTTTTGTATTGTATTTTTTTTATATATTTTTCAATTTTAGGAGAAAATTTTTGCAGGTGGCCATATACAGACGTATAACCATTAGAGTGTGTTATGTATAAAGCCTTTCCATATCCCCAATGCGATATTTTTATACGGGTAACAGATGCACTTTCTATTGCATAAACAGGCAACCCTTCTCTTTGCTGGGTTTTTATATCAATACCTGAATGAAAATGATTGGAACGTAACTCCCCAAAAGTACCTGCTAAAACTAACGGAATATCTAAAGGAGATTGAAACGTATTTTTAGGGTATTTTTCTTGACCTTTTGTATGGATTGATAAAGTTAATATTAGTATAACTAAGTAAATTCTCATATATGTTTTTAAAATTAATGCGAAAATAACTAATCCCGTTAATTGAAAAAAACTAATATGTTTAAAAAAACTACAATATACAATAAAACAATGTGTTAACTACTGAGATTTAATTCTTTGCAAGAATAATTGAAAAAAGTATTG
The DNA here is from genome assembly GCA_947491225.1 of uncultured Cellulophaga sp. Lineage (GTDB taxonomy): Bacteria > Bacteroidota > Bacteroidia > Flavobacteriales > Flavobacteriaceae > Cellulophaga. The sequence continues at coordinate 29,984 of CANLIE010000021.1, read as the reverse complement.
CGAAGTAGTTTAATCTATGTTAACTTTGTGATGAATGCATTGATTTATTGCAAATGAGCGAATTGGTTGAAATTGTTGATTCTTTAGAAAATAAGATTAGTAAACTACTTCATAAAGTAGAGTTGTTAAAGCAAACTAATACGAAGTTGGACGAAGAGTTAATGGCTCTAAAGAAGCAATATATTACTACTTCTAATTTAATATCTGAATGGGAAGAAAAATATAATGCTCTTAAAATGGCAAATTCAATGCTTGGCAGTAATACAAATAAAACAGAAGCAAAGCTTAAAATAAATACATTAATTAGAGAGTTGGATTATTGCATAACTCAACTTGCAGAATAATGTAGAATCATTACTTATGGCAGAAAAGCTGAAAATTAAACTTTCCATTGCAGATAGGGTTTATCCTTTAACCATTGATCCTAGTCAAGAAGAAGGTTTAAGAAAAGCAGCTAAAAACATAGAGCAATTGGCTAAAAAGTTTGAACAAAACTATGCCGTTAGAGATAAACAAGATGTGTTGGCTATGTGTGCCTTGCAATTTGCCTCTAAAATAGAGCAAAAGAGTATTGATAAACAAGAGGATAATTCAGAAGTAACAGAAAGGTTAAAAGCTCTGGAACAGATGGTAAATTCTAAGCTTAGTACAATATAAATAAAATACGTTCATTACATAAAATTTAAGTTACTGCCCACATTGGTATTTTTTTGACAAACTCAACATTAATTTGTTTTAAAGGGTGAGTTTAGTTTGTAAAAGCAAGCCTTACTTGTATAAGGATCCTTGATCAGATTGTTAGCCCTAATCCTGTTTTATAGGAGTTTGTACAAAACACCCCCAATGTGGGTTTTTTAATATATATAAACATTATGGAAAATAGTACATTTATAATAGTATCAGTATTAGTAGGTTTAGCTATAGGCTTTATTATTGCTAAATTTTTAGAAAAAGGGAAAGCGTCCAAAATGATAGCTTCTGCTAAAAAGGAAGTAGAAACTATGCTAAAAAATGCCAAAATAGAAGGAGAAAGTATAAAGAAAGACAAAATACTACAAGCCAAAGAAAAGTTTTTAGAATTAAAAGCAGAACATGAAAAAGTTATCTATACGAAGGATAAAAAAATGTCTGAAACAGAAAAGCGTACAAGAGATAAAGAATCTCAAGTAAGTAACGAGTTGGCAAAAAGTAAAAAAATAAATGAACAGCTAAAGTCTAAATTACAATCTATAGATCATAAAAATGAATATTTAGAGAAAAAGCAAGCAGAGTTAGATAAACTACATAAAAACCAAGTACAGCAGTTAGAGGTAATTTCTGGTCTTTCAGCAGATGAAGCAAAAAGCCAATTGTTAGATTCTCTAAAAGAGACAGCAAAATCAGATGCTATGGCTTTTATGCAAACCACAATGGAAGAAGCAAAGTTAACAGCTGAGCAAGATGCAAAGAAAATAATAATTAATGCCATACAACGTATAGGGACGGAAGAAGCAGTAGAAAATTGTGTATCTGTCTTTAACTTAGAATCTGATGATGTTAAAGGGCGTATTATAGGGAGAGAAGGAAGAAATATAAGAGCATTGGAAGCTGCTACCGGAGTAGAAATAATTGTGGATGATACACCAGAAGCAATTATACTTTCTTGTTTTGATTCTGTAAGAAGAGAAATAGCACGTTTATCACTGCATAAATTAGTTACAGATGGTCGTATTCACCCGGCTCGTATTGAAGAAATAGTCCGTAAAACTGAAAAGCAAATAGAACAGGAAATTGTAGAAGTTGGTAAACGTACTATTATAGATTTAGGTATTCATGGGTTACATCCAGAACTAATTAGAGCAGTAGGGCGTATGAAATATCGTTCTTCCTATGGACAAAATTTGTTACAGCATTCTAGGGAGGTGGCAAAACTTTGTGGTGTAATGGCTGCAGAACTAGGATTAAATCCAAAAACTGCTAAAAGGGCTGGTTTATTACATGACATTGGGAAAGTGCCTAACACAGAAGTAGAAGTAGAAACACCACATGCTGTTTTAGGGATGCAATGGGCAGAGAAATATGGTGAAAAAGCAGATGTATGTAATGCTATTGGAGCTCATCATGATGAAATAGAAATGAAAACATTAATAGCACCAATTGTTCAAGTTTGTGATGCAATAAGTGGTGCAAGACCTGGAGCAAGAAGACAAGTGTTAGATTCTTACATACAGCGTTTAAAAGATCTAGAGGAAGTAGCGTTTGGTTTTGTTGGCGTACAAAAAGCTTACGCAATACAAGCTGGTCGTGAATTAAGAGTCATTGTTGAAAGTGAAAAAGTAACAGATGATAAAGCTGCGGAATTGTCTTTTGAGATTTCCCAAAAAATACAAACTGATATGACTTATCCTGGGCAAGTTAAAGTTACCGTTATTCGAGAGACAAGAGCTGTCAATGTTGCAAAATAGTAGAATTATGTAATATGCTACTTTAATTTTGTTTTCCTGATGTTTGTCATATTTATTGTTAGTCTTTAAATCTACCTTTAAGACTGAATTTAAAACCTAATAACAATGAAAAAAAGGACACCTATCTCTACGATTATGACTAAAAATGTTATAACGTTAAATACAACAGATAACTTAGAAACAGCAGAGCGCTTATTTAAAAAGCATAACATAAGGCATATTCCCGTAGTTTCTGGAGATGAGATAAAAGGAATGCTCAGTTATACAGATTTACTGCGCATAAGTTTTGCAGATGCTACATATGATAATGAGGAATCTGTTGAAACAATTGTATATAATATGTTTACAATTGAGCAGGTAATGGCTAAAAATCTAGTTAGTGTTTCTTCTACAACAACAATAAAAGAAGTGGCTGAGATACTTTCTGTTAAGGAGTTTCATGCAATTCCAATTGTTGATGATGGTAAATTAATAGGAATAATAACTACTACAGATTTAATTAACTTTCTATTAGAACAATTTTAAAGAATTTAAGGTATAAAAAAGTGTAGGGACAGATTCAGTATTAGCCTATTTAATTTAGGAAGTAGTTTTTTTGTCTCTACTCTTTTTTTTATTTCCAAAAATAGCAGTCATCATCAACCGTAAGCTGTAATAAAAAAGAGACATAGCACCAATGCAAAGAATAAAGCCTATTATTAAAACAGGTAAATATAGAGGATGCTCTTTGTTTTTAAATGCTTCATATATAGCACCTGGTCCGCTAAACATAAGTAAAACTGTTAAACCAAAGTATTTTATACTCTTATAAAAGGAATTTGATTGTTGAGACATATTAATTTTACGCTTAATTTATTGAAAAAGTATAAGTATGAGCTTCAGACATACTAAAATATCCTAGTGCAAAATTGTTGTTATTGGTTTTGTTGACAATATTTCCTCTGATTGTGGCTGGTGGAGATTCAAATGGTCCACCACCTCTTTCTCCACTCTGCTCTAAAATTAAATTCATATAGTTGTAAAACTGTTCTTCTAAACCATTTATTTTAACTGTTATTTCTTGTCCTGATTTTAAGTCATCATAGAAATAAGAAAACACAAAAGTCTTACCTTGATAGAACTCATCTTCAGTTGTTAAAAACTCTCCAAAATCTAAATCAAATAAATAAAAATCATTTCTATCAGCATTGTCTGTAAATTCAATTATTATTTCAGTATCATTTTCGCCAAAAAGTAATCCATCTCCTTGAGTTACTTTGTCTATAGGAACACTTGGTATAAGTTTAGTTTCTGCACTATAGACTTCATTATTATAAAGAATATTTAATTGATATATATCGTTGAATTTTGGAACGAAATCATCATTTTGAGATTGATAAAAGCCTTCATTACCATTAGAAGCAAATGGATAAACAGTTCCGTCTGTTAAATTTGTAATACTAACCTGTGCATTATTAATTACTTTTTCTGTTGTATCAAAATAATCTGTTGTCAATGATAATTTTAGCCAAGCATCTACTCGTATAGGAGTTTCTGTATTATAAACATTAAAATTTGCATCAACTACAAGTTTAGGCTCAGTAGTTGGAGTATTAACATCAATCACATCTTCACAGCTATAAATTAGAATCAAAAAGGATAAATAATATAAATATTTTTTCATAACATTAAAATTTAAAGTTATAAGTTATTGAAGGTACTGTTCCAAAAATTGAAGTCCTTATTGCTTCATTAATTGAAGTGTCTTCATTTCTTCTAAAACTAATTGATGCAGCATTTTTTCTATTATAAATATTATATAAGCCAAATACCCACTGAGACTGTAATTTTCTTTTTTTATTTTTTCTAGGTGTTAAGCTTGCAGATATGTCTAATCTGTGATAGTTAGATAGGCGTTGCTGGTTACGACCATTATAAATTGGGATGCTTAGATTTTGATATCCAAATTTTCCTGAAGGGTAGTTTGTAGGTTGACCAGTCTGAAAAATTAGATTACTATTAAAACTCCATTTATTATTTAGTTCGTAGCTTACATTTAAAGATAAATCGTGTGTTTTATCAAAATTGGTATTGTACCATTTACCTTTGTTAATTCCTGACTCTATATTAGTTCTACCTAGGGTTTGTTGTTCAGATTTAGAAAGAGTATAAGATAACCACCCGTTAAACTTACCACTATTTTTTTTGAACATAACCTCTAAACCATATGCTCTCATCTTTCCGTTTAAAATTACTTGTTCTATGGCATCATTGGCTATAAGGTTTGCTCCATCTATATAATCTATTCTGTTTTTTACATCTTTGTAAAAAGCTTCGGTTTCTAATGAATAATTGGCATTTTTAAAGTTTTTAAAATAACCTACTGCATATTGATCCAAGATTTGTGGCTTTATGTACTTGCCGCTTGGAGTCCATACATCTAATGGAGTAGGGGAGCTAGTATTTGACAAAAGGTGTAAATATTGAACCATATGGTTATAGCTGCCTTTTATAGAGTTAAAATCATTTATTGTATAAGAGATAGCTAGTCTAGGTTCTAAATTGTTAAAACTGGCTATTTGTGCTTTGCTTTTAAATTTTTCTATGCCTATAGGCTTTGCACTTTCATAGATTTGAAAATCTTCATTAAAAGTAACTGCTTGGTCATTTTCATAAAGAAACAATTCTTTTTGACCTAATCTTATAAAGTTGCTAAAGCGCAAACCGTATTGTATGGTTAGATTTTTAGTCACTTTATGTTCAGCATCTACATAGGCAGCAAATTCATTAGCGTATTTATCTATTAGTTTACGGGGTAAAATGCCAGAATCATTTCTATTGGGCTTTATTTCTCCAGGATTAAACCTATAATAGGTATTATTAATGCCGTAGTTAAGTTTAAGTTTGTTAGAAATGTAGTGCTTAAAATCATATTTTAAATTGAAATTTTGAATCCCAGAATTCCATTCAAAACCAACAAAATCTAATTCTAATCCATAGAAATAATCAGAGTAAATTAAAGATAAATTGCTAAAAAGTTTATTGGAATATAAATGATTCCATCTTAGATTTAAGACTGAATTACCATATATGTTTATAAAACTGTTGTTTATACTAAAAACATCTCTTCCAAAATAACCAGATGCATATAGGCTATTGTTTTTATCTAGCTTGTAGTTTAATTTAGTATTTAAATCATAAAAATAAGCTTTATTGTTATTGTTAAAGAGTGGCAAAAAAAGATGTGCATACGAGCTTCTGCCACCTAGTAGAAAAGCTCCGTAATCTTTTTTTAATGGACCTTCTATAAGCAATCTGCTCGAAACAATTCCTATACCGCCATTTGCCTTAAATTTTTTGCTGTTTCCTTCTTTTTGATAAATATCTAGTACAGATGAAATTCTACCTCCATATTTAGCAGGAATCCCACCTTTGTATAATTTTAAATCTTTAATAGCATCTGGGTTAAATACAGAAAAAAAACCAAAAAGGTGAGATGAATTAAAAATGGTTGCTTCATCTAATAAGATTAAATTTTGATCAACAGATCCCCCACGAACATTAAATCCTGATGCTCCTTCACCTGCACTTGTTACTCCTGGTAAAAGTAAAATTGATTTTAAAACATCTGCTTCTCCTAAAATAGCTGGAATTTTTTTTATACTACTTGAAGAAAGCGTGTTTATGCTCATCTGGGGTTTTCTTATGTTTAACCTTTCAATATCTTCTACAAGTATTATTTCTTCTAATTCTTCTACTTCTTCTTCTAACTGTAGATTTAATGTTAAGTCTTTTGTTAGGTCTAAGCGTTTGGTTATGCTTTTAAAGCCAATGTAACTTACGGTAAGTTCGTATAATCCTTTAGGTAGTGTTATTGAGTAAAAACCATATTCGTTTGTAATAACACCTGCCTGTAGTTCAGGAATTGCTACTGAAACACCTATTAGTGTTTCATTGCTAGATGTTTCAGTTATGGTGCCATGTAGCGTAAATTTTTCTTGACCTAGAATAATTTGCAATGTAAACAGGGAAGTAAAAAAAAACCAGATGATGGCTCTATTCATAAAATTTGGTTTTTGTAAAAATAAACTCTTTTTTATCTTAATAAGTAGTCTTAACATTTTTTTTAATAAAAAGCCTTCTCAAATTAATGAAAAGGCTTTTACTTATTATGCAAATTGCAGATGCTATTTTTTTATAGTTGATCTATAATAGTATTAAAAGTTTTACTTGGTCTCATAACTTTTGCTAGTATGTTTATGTCTGGCCAATAATATCCTTTAATGTCTATTTTAGTTCCTTGAGCTTTGGTAAGTTCTTCAAGAATTGTATTAGTGTTTTTAGATAAATCTGCATATACTTTTTTGAACTTAGATTGTAACTCAATGCTTTTAAATTGACTTGCTAATGCTTCAGCCCAGTATAATGCTAAGTAAAAATGACTACCCCTATTGTCTAATTCTTTAACTTTTCTTGAGGGTGATTTATCATTTAATAAGAATTTTTCTGTGGCATTACCTAAGGCCTCAGCTAAAACTAAAATATCATTGTTTTTATTTTTTTCACCTTCGTGTTCCAAAGAAACTTCTAGTGCTAAAAATTCTCCTAAAGAATCCCAACGTAAATGCCCTTCTTCAATAAACTGTTGTACGTGTTTTGGAGCAGATCCTCCAGCGCCTGTCTCAAATAAACCTCCACCGTTCATCAAAGGAACAATGGAAAGCATTTTTGCACTAGTTCCTACTTCTAAAATAGGAAATAAATCAGTTAAATAATCTCTAAGTACATTTCCTGAAACAGAAATAGTGTCTTTACCTTCTTTAATTCTAGCCAAAGTAAATTCCGTAGCTTTTAATGGAGATAAAATATGAATTTCTAAACCAGCTGTGTTATGGTTTGGTAAATATGATTTTACTTTTTTTATTAATTCACTATCATGTGCTCTTTCTTCATCTAACCAAAAAATAGCAGGTGTATTCGTTGCTTTTGCTCTGGTAACGGCTAGTTTTACCCAGTCTTGTATTGGGGCATCTTTTACTTGGCACATTCTCCAAATATCTCCTTCTTCTACACTATGCTCAATTAATATATTATTATCTGTATCTATTACTTTTACTGTTCCATTACTATCTATTTCAAAAGTTTTATCATGTGAGCCATATTCCTCTGCCTTTTGAGCCATTAAGCCTACATTTGGTACTGTTCCCATAGTAGTAGGGTCAAAGGCACCATATTTTTTACAAAAGTCTATAGTTGCTGAGTAAACAGATGCGTAGCTACTATCTGGAATAACTGCTTTAGTGTCTTGAGATGTACCTTTAGCATTCCACATTTTACCAGAATTACGAATCATAGCAGGCATAGATGCATCTATGATAACATCACTTGGTACGTGTAGGTTTGTAATACCTTTGTCTGAGTTAACCATTGCTATATCTGGACCATTTTCAATTGCTTGAGCAATGTCAGCTTTAATCTCAGCACCATTTGGCAAGGTGTCTAATTTATTTAATAAGCTTTCTAACCCATTATTGGCGTTAATTCCGTTTTCATCAAATACTTTACTATATTTTTTAAATACATCAGCAAAGAAGACTTTTAAAGTATGTCCAAATATGATAGGGTCAGATACCTTCATCATAGTAGCTTTCATATGTAAAGAAAATAGAACCCCTGTATTTTTAGCATCTTCTATTTCATTTTTTAAAAAAGCTAAAAGTGCTTTTTTACTCATTATGGTTGCATCTATGATTTCCCCTTCTAAAAGAGAAATTTTTTCTTTTAATACAGATTTTGAACCATCATTCTTAACTAAAACAATACTAACATCAGTTGCATTTTTTAATGTTACTGATTTTTCATTTGATTTAAAATCTCCAGATGGCATAGTTGCTACATGAGATTTAGACTCTGAGCTCCATTCTCCCATAGAATGTGGGTTAGTTTTAGCGTAATTTTTAACTGCTTTAGGGGCTCTTCTGTCTGAGTTTCCTTCACGTAATACAGGGTTTACTGCACTACCTTTAATTTTATCGTATCTTCCTTTTATTTCTTTTTCCTTATCATTTTTTGGTTCATCAGGATAGCTAGGAATTGCATAACCTTTTGACTGAAGTTCTTCTATAGCTTCTTTTAATTGAGGAATTGAAGCACTTATGTTTGGAAGTTTAATAATGTTTGCCTCTGGACTTTTTGCTAATTTTCCTAACTCAGATAAGGAATCTTCTACTTGTTGTTCTTCTGATAAATAATCTGAAAAAACAGCTAAAATTCGTGCTGCTAAAGAGATATCTTTGGTTTCTAATTCTATGCCAGTACTTTTTATAAAGGCTTGTACTATAGGTAAAAAAGATTGTGTAGCTAAAGCAGGAGCTTCATCTGTTTTTGTGTAGATTATTTTAGACATATTGTATTGTATATTATTTTAAGCGATGCAAATATACAATTTTAACCATTCTTAAATATTGCGTAATTTTTAAAAATAAGACCAATAATATGATTAAAATGAATTATAAGGTTAAAAATAACAAAAGCCATATCATTGTAATGTATACATTGATATGGCTTTTAGAAACAATTTTTCAACCTTTTGTTTTGTTTCTTGAACAAAACGGCAACCATTGATTGCAGTTGCTTTTTGTTTCTACGTTTAAAACAAATTACATATTTTAACTTTATTACTCAGTTATGTAAAATGCTTCTCCTTGTTGCCACTTTTTAAATATATAAAAAATATACATTTTTATTTAAATTAAAAGTTTATAAAAAATCTCATCAACTTAGTATAAGCCTACTTATTAAAGTAATTAAGCATTTGCATTAATTAGTTTTATATAAGGTCTTGCAACAATATAAAGAACGTGGCTCTATAGTGGCTATTAAAAATTGTGTAATAAAATGTATTTCTTTAATAGTCACACTTAAAAGTATTAATAATATATGTAAAAAGCAAGAAGATTAACATATTAATATATTTTAAGCTTGTTGTATATTAATTATGCAATATTGTAAAATTAAAAAAGCTCACTTTATAGTGAGCTTTTTCTATCTATTTAATAAATAAAATATAAGTTATTATTTACGAACTTCTTTAATTCGTGCTTTTTTACCAGTAAGACCTCTAAAGTAGAAGATACGGGCTCTACGTACTTTACCTTTTTTATTGATTTCAATTTTTTGCAATGCAGGTAAATTTACAGGAAAAATACGCTCAACACCAACAGTACCAGACATTTTACGAATAGTAAAAGTTTCTGTAGCACCACTACCTCTTCTTTGGATAACTACACCTCTAAAGAACTGAGTACGAGTTTTTTCACCTTCCTTAATTTCGTAGTATACAGTAATTGTATCACCAGCAGAGAATTTTGGAAAATCTTTTTTTGGAACAAATTCGTCTTCAACAAATTTAATTAATGCTTCCATCTTGTGTTTTTTATATAATAAGTTTATTAAAATCAACAGTTCACGTATTTCGCCAGAGGTTAATTTTAAATCGAGTGCAAAAATACATTATTAATTGTATATAGCAAGTTTTGTAATAAGTTTTTATATAAAAAAAGCTATTATTACTCTTTTTTTAATTTACTTACTGCTAAAATAAAACCAATTGCAAAAATAATAGAAAATAGGCAGTTTATTACATTAACACTATAATTTGTAAGTAAAAACAAATCTTGATCTAGCTCTGCTTTATTTGCAACTGCAGATAAAATAGGTTGAGCAATTTGGCTAAGTAAATTAACAATGCTACCTATAATCATTAAAACACCTGCTACTCCCTTTTTTTTGGTAGCATAAATTATAGCGCCAATAATTGTTATAATGTTAATTATAGCGTAAAATACAGATGTTATTCCGTAAAGTAATTGTAAATTATCAATCATTTTCTAGTAAATCAGGTCTTAATTGTTTAGTTCTTTTATAGGCTTGTTCTTCTCGCCACTTTTCAATTTTTGGAAAATTACCATTAAGCAATACTTCAGGCACTTTTAATCCTTTATAATCTGCTGGTCTTGTGTATACAGGCGGAGCTAACAAATCATCTTGAAAAGTATCTGTAAGGGCGGATGTTTCATTGTTTAAAACTCCAGGTATTAATCTAATAATAGTATCACATAACACTGCTGCTCCTAATTCTCCTCCAGATAATACATAATCACCAATGGATACTTCTTTGGTAATTAAAGTGTCTCTTACTCTTTGATCTACTCCTTTGTAGTGTCCACATAAAATAATTATGTTTTCTGCCAAAGATAAGCTGTTAGCCATTTTTTGATTTAGTGTATTACCATCTGGTGTCATATAAATAATCTCATTGTAATCTCTTTGAGATTTTAACTTGGTAATACATTTATCTATGGGTTCTATCATCATTACCATACCAGCACCACCTCCAAATTGGTAATCGTCTATTTGGTTATAACTTTTATCTGTATAATCCCTTAAATTATGAAAATGAACTTCTACAAGTCCTTTTTCAATTGATCTTTTTAGGATTGAAGCTTCAAAAGGGCTTTTTAGTAATTCAGGTAATACGGTAATAATATCTATTCTCATAATAAGCTCTTACTTATGAGCAAAGATACAATATAGATTTATCTATTTGGCAGACCAAAAGTAGTGAAAGCAATGAGTGTCTTTTTCCCATCCTAATTTTTCATATAGTTTTTGTGCAGGGTTATCTTTGGCAGTTTCCAAAGCTAGACCTTTATATTTTTTCTCTAGACAATATTCTTTAGCTTTGTTTAGTAAATCAGCACCTATGTTTTTAGATCTTTGATTTTCTGAAACATACAAATCGTTTAAAATAAATATTTTTTCTAATGATACGGAAGAGAAAGTAGTGTATAGTTGTGTAAAACCAACAACTTCATTGTCTTTAATTGCAAAAAAAATGTCAGACTCATTTTTTTTTATTCTTTCAGTTAAGAAATTAACAGCAGCTTTGTAGTTGGATTTTTGCTTGTAAAATATTCTATAACTATTAAAAAGATATGCTATTGATTCAACATGAGCAATTGTTGCTTTTTTTATTGTTGTCATAATTTATAAAGATAAAAGCTTTAAAATGAATCTTTTAAGACTATGCTTTTCTATTTTTATTTTGTTCATCTAAAAGCTGCCTGCTTATTTTTTGCTCACGCTCCAAAGCTCTTCTTCTATGATCCTCAAATTCTGCTTCTAGCTCAGATAAATTGGTTTTGGCTTCTTGAGTTAGTACATTGCTTTTTCTAAATCTGTATATGAATAGTACCAGTAAAGTTAATAAACCACATATTATTGACCATAACATAAGGTTGTAAGATGTTTTAGATACGAGCATTCCTAAAAAAGACATACTATCCTTTTCTTCTGTAATTGTAGATAAATTCTTGGTGGTTGTATTTAATTTTTGATTTAAATCTGTAATTGTAGTTTCATATTGCTTAATAATGTTTTTTAATGAAACCTCATTTTTACTATATACAGAAAGAGAATCTAAGACATTTTTTTTAAGCTTGTCTAAATGCGCAATTTTTACTACTTCATATCTGACTCCATCAGATCCTTTGTAATTACCAGATTTTTTAGAAATGTATTTAAATTGATTGTCAATTGTTCCACTATCTAATGATAAGGTTGTTTCTTCGTCTTCATCAAGATTATCTTGCTGTGCAAACTGAACATTCCATATAAGTAAAGCAATAAATATTGGTAATAGCTTTAAGCCCTTCATATTAATTTTATTTATGATTGTAACGAATCAGCTAAAGTAATTTAATATTTTTAGATAAGAAAAAAACTCCATTGAAAGTTAATAGTTTTTATACGGAATATCCCATATAAAACTATTTTTTAGTAAATTACAATGGAGTTTTTAATGCATAATTGATTAATAGTATGTAAATCTCCTTACCTTAGAGATGTACTTAGCTAATCTTATTACTTGATGCGAATATCCATATTCATTATCGTACCAGATATATAAAACAATACTTTTACCATCTTGGGATACTATTGTAGCTGGGCTATCATAAATTGATGGGGCAGAAGTACCAATAATATCAGAAGAAACCAATTCATTACTTAAGGAATATTTAATTTGCTCTACAAGATTACCTTCTAGAGCATATTTTTTAAGAATTGTATTTAAACTCTCTTTAGACGTTTTGTTTTTTACTTCTAAGTTTAATATAGCCAAAGATCCATTTGGTACAGGAACTCTAATAGCATTAGAGCTTAATTTTCCTTCTAGGCTTGGTAGTGCTTTTGAAACTGCTTTACCAGCACCAGTTTCTGTAATTACCATATTTAATGCCGCTGCTCTGCCACGGCGATATTTACTATGCATATTATCTACTAAGTTCTGATCGTTAGTGTACGCATGTATAGTTTCTAGATGCCCTTTTTTAATACCTAGTGAATCTTCTACAACTTTTAAAATAGGTGTAATTGCATTTGTTGTACAAGATGCAGCAGAAAATATTTTTATTGTATCTGGATTGTACTCCAGGTGGTTTACACCATGTACAATATTTGGGATTTCTTTCCCTGGTGCAGTTAAAAGAACTCTTGAGGCTCCTTTAGATTCTAAATGTCTACTTAATGCTTCTTTGTCTCTAAATGCACCAGTGTTATCTATTATAAGAGCACTAATAATACCGTACTTAGTATAATCAATGTCTTCTGGTTTTTGGGCTGAGATAATATGTACGGTTGTACCATTAATGATGAGGGCGCTATTTTTTAAGTCTACGTCAATTGTTCCAGTAAACTGACCATGAACTGAATCTGTACGTAAAAGACTAGCTCTTTTTTCAAGCACATCCTGAGTAATTGCACCTCTGGTTACTATAGCTCTAAGCCTTAGCTGATTTCCTTTACCAGTTTTAGACATAAGTTCTCTTGCAACTAATCTTCCTATTCTACCAAAACCATATAATACTACATCTTTAGGTTTTATACTTTTGGCTCCGTCAGCATCCTTTAACTTATCTAAAACAAATGCTTTAACATTGCTATAGTTGTTTTCATCTGCATGATATTCGTATGTAAGTTTACCAATGTCTAGCTTAGCAGGGGGCAATTTAATGTCATTAATTGCTCTTAGGATTTCTACAGAATCAAAAATTGAAATTGGTTTTTGTACAAATTCACCAGCATATTCATGAAGGTTAATTATGTCACTGACATTTTTATCAATAATTTGATTTTTGAAAAGAACTACCTCAATAGACTTATCATACCATAGGTTACTTACAATCTTTATGAACTCTGTAGTTGCTTTTCTTCTGTCTGCTTGAAAAGCTAATTCTTTTTCATAGGATTTACTGGCGCTCATTAAATATAATTTAAATGATTAATTTTTGGGCAAAAATACTATATTTCAAACGTTTTCATAAAATGTTTTTAAATAAAAAATGCGGATTCGTTAAGTCCGCATTTTTTTTCGTTTAAAGGTATCTTTAGTTTTATTGTAATATTAGTTGTTCTCTTTCTCCTTTTTCATTTATAAGAATAATGTAATTGCTTTTATATCTACTTATTCTTCCAAATAAAGTTCTTGCTTCTTGAATATTATTTATTTCTTCATTATTAACAGATAAGATTACCTTTCCTACTAAGTCATGATTACGATGAGTTTCTGATACACCTATGATTTTGACACCTTTTTTTGTTTTAAACTTTTTCTTATCTTTTTCATTTAAATTTTTTATATCTAATCCTAAACTTTCTATTGTTGTTGTCTGTCTTTCTTTTAAAACTACTGGTTTAGTGATTTCTTTACCATCTCTTATAAAATATAAATTTATAGTGTCACCAGGTCTTTTGGTAGATAAGTAGCCATTAAGGTCTGCAAGTTTGTTAATTTTAATATTATCTGCTTTTTTAATGATATCACCAACTTGTAGCTTAGCTTCGTAAGCACCAGAATCTTCAATTACATCTTCTATGTAAACACCATCAATTTCATTTAATCCATTTTCCACAGCATATCTAGAGTTTATTTTAGGAGTGGTAATACCAAGAATTCCATTTAATACGTTACCGTATTCTATAATATCTTCTATAACTTTTTTTGCAATATTACTAGGTACAGCAAAAGAATAGCCAACATAAGACCCTGTTCCTGAACTTATAGCAGTATTAATACCAATAAGGTTACCATTTGTGTTTACTAATGCACCACCACTATTTCCTGGATTTACGGCAGCATCTGTTTGTATGAATGATTGACTGTTGTCCATATTTAAGTCTCGTGCCTTAGCACTTATTATACCAGCAGTAACTGTAGATGTTAAGTTAAAAGGGTTGCCAACTGCCAAGACCCATTCACCAACCTTAGCATTGTTACTGTCTCCAAAAACTAAGTATGGTAATTTTCGTTTTGCATGAATCTTTAAGAGTGCTATGTCTGTATTTGGATCAGATCCAACCAGTTCCGCATCATAAATTTTATTATTATTTAAGGTAACTTGTAAATGAGTTGCACCTTTTATGACATGATGGTTTGTAACTATATGACCATCCTCAGAAATTATTACACCAGATCCTGTACCAATTTGTGGACGAACACTAACTCCTGGACCATAAAAAAAACGCATTATTTCATTCTTTTCTTCATTTATAGATACGTTTTTTACGTGTACTACAGCATTTACCGTGTTTTCTGCTGCAGTTGTAAAATCAACTTCATTTATCCCAGCCCCTTTATAGGATACAGGAAGATTACTGGTTCTAAATATAGGAGTATTAGATTCTTCAGTTATGATGTGGTAATTTTCTTTTTCAAAAAATAATTTATATGCTCCTAATGTAATAACGCCAGCTAGGACGGAAACGGTTAGTAAACTTGTTATTTTTTTCATAATTATAGAATATTAACATTATAATGTAAAATTATAATTTTAATTTTTTAAAAGATTGAATTTAACGTGTTTTTAACTGCTAAAAAAACCTTAACAAATTATATCTTTGTCTTTATGTATATTACTTTTTATAAATACCAAGGAACAGGAAACGATTTTATAATGATCGATAATAGATCTCTAGAATTTCCCAAGAATAACACAAAGTTAATTAATTTTCTATGTAATCGTAAATTTGGTGTTGGAGCAGATGGGTTAATTCTGTTAGAAGACGATGATAATGCTGACTTTAAAATGGTCTATTATAATGCAGATGGTACTGAAAGTACAATGTGTGGTAACGGAGGAAGGTGTCTGGTTGCATTCGCTAATTTTTTAGGGATAATTAAGAATAAAACTATATTTAATGCAGTAGATGGAATTCATAATGCAACCATAGAAAATGAAAATGTTAGCCTGCAAATGATAGATGTTGATGATATAAAAGAAAAAAATAATTATGCTTTTTTAAATACTGGTTCTCCTCACCATGTTCAATTAGTAAACAATATAGATGATTTTAATGTGTATGAAGAGGGAAAAAGATTAAGGTATAGCTTATATGGTGCCAATGGAAGTAATATTAATTTTGTTGAACAAACAGAAGATGGTTTTACTGTGAGAACATACGAGAGAGGAGTTGAAAACGAAACACTTTCTTGTGGGACAGGTGTAACTGCGGTAGCATTAACTATGCATAAGATAGGAAAAACTGAAAAAACTAAAATACCTATAAAAGTAATGGGCGGTAACCTTGAAATTAGTTTTAATAAATCTGTTTCTGGTTATAATACTATTTTTTTAACAGGACCAGCAAAGCAAGTTTTTAAAGGAGAAATAGAGTGTTAAACCTAAAAGGAGAACATATATATCTAAGGGCAATAGAGCCAAAAGATATTGATTTTTTATATGAATTGGAAAACGATACCAATATATGGGAAATTAGTGGTACTGTTGCTCCATACTCTAAACATATTTTAGAGCTTTACCTTCAAAATTCTTACAAAGATATTTATGAAGCCAAACAATTGCGCTTGTGCATTTGTAATGCTACAGGTAAAGTAATAGGATTGATAGATTTGTTTAATTTTGATCCTGTAAATAAAAAGGTAGGTCTTGGCGTTATTGTCTCAAAAAAAGAGGATAGAAATAAAGGTATTGGAACAGAAGCATTATGTTTGATTTGTGATTATGTATTTAATGTATTAAACTTACATCAGGTTTATGCAAATGTACTAGAGTCAAACTCAGCCAGTGTCCATTTGTTTGAAAAATTAGACTTTAAAGCAGTTGGCATAAAAAGAGATTGGATTTTTTCCAAAGGAGTCTTTTTAAATGAAATATTATATCAAAAGATAAACAATTAATGTATATAAAGAAGATTTTAATAGCAGTATTACTTATTGGTTTGGTTGTTGGTGGTGCTTTTTCATATATGGTATATAGCGTATTTTTTACACCTAATACTAACTTTAATAATGATATTGCTTACGTGTATATTAAATCCACTGATAATTATAGTAATGTAAAGGAGTACCTAACTCCTTTGGTAGAAGATATAAAAGATTTTGAGGCAGCAGCAAAAAGAAAAGGGTATGTATCCAATATTAGAGCAGGAAAATTTGGAATAAAAAAAGGGATGAATAATAATGAAATCATTAATGCTTTACGTAGCAATAACATTCCTGTAAAAGTATCTTTTAATAATCAAGAAACAATACAAGATTTAGCAGGTAGGGTATCTCAGCAGATAGAAGCAGATAGTGTGTCTTTAGTGAATACATTTAATGATATTAATTTTTTAAATGAAAAAGACTTTAATGAAGCGAATAAATTAGGTATGTATATACCTAATAGTTATGAGTTTTTTTGGAATACATCTGCTGAAAAATTTAGGGATAAAATGTATAGAGAATATCTTAGGTTTTGGAATAGTAAACGTAAAGAAAAAGCTAAATCATTGGGTTTAACAGTTAATGAGGTTGTAACCTTGGCTTCAATAGTACATAAAGAAACAGCTAAGGTAGATGAGAGACCAAGAGTAGCAGGGGTATATTTAAATAGGTTAAAGACGGGAATGTTACTACAAGCTGATCCTACTGTTATATATGCTTTAAAATTACATCAAGGTAATTTTGATCAGGTAATAAAAAGAGTATTATATAAAGATTTGGAATTAGACTCTCCTTATAATACATACAAATATGCAGGATTGCCTCCAGGTCCCATAACTATGCCAGACATATCTGCAATTGAAGCTGTTTTAAACCCAGAAAAGCATAATTATTATTATTTTGTTGCCAATGTTGAAAATTTTGGATATCATAAATTTGCAAAGACATTAGCACAACATAACCGAAATAAAGAACAGTATATCCGATGGATTAATATGCAAAACATTAACAGATAGGCATTTTACCTGTTAATTTACTCCGAATATCCAAAAAAACTCATTTTTTATACATTTTTAACACTACTAAGAAAAAAACACACCTAAATTTGCAGCGAGAAATTTAAGCAAGCTTAATGTTTTTATAACATTAAAATGTAAGTCTTAAGAAATTAAACTATATGAGAAAGTGGATTAGTAAATTAATCCCCCTTATCATGGTATTTATTTTAACAAGTTTTAGTTATAATATAATAGAACCTTTTGTTACTATTGTAGAGTTGCCAGAAACGCTTAAGATAAAAGAACCTACTGAAGTTTTGTATCCCAAATGCGAAACTGTTATTGTAAATGATTTTATCCCTGCAGTTACTCCAGTTTTTTTAGGAGAATCATATATGGGTTTTAAAGAGGCTTTAGCTTTTAAGGAGTCTCAAGGAAATTATTTTGTTACAAATACTATGGGGTACTTGGGTAAGTATCAGTTTGGAGTTGAAACCCTGCAATTAATGGGCGTTACTAATGTAGCATCTTTTTTAAACAACCCAATATTACAAGAAAAAGTATTCTATGCTAACCTATCTAGAAACAAGTGGATATTGCGTAAAGATATACGTAAGTATGTGGGGCGTAAAATTGCTGGTTTAGATATTACAGAGTCAGGTATATTGGCTGCAGCCCATTTAGCTGGACCAGGAAACGTTAAAAAGTTTTTACGCTCAAGAGGAAATCATTCCGTAAAAGATGCTTATGGTTCTAGTATTAGCTATTATATGAAAATATTTGCTGGTTATGATGTATCAGCTGTTGTTAAAGCAGAGAAGAACCCAAGAGTTTTATAATTTTACACTTTGAAAATGAAATAACCCTAGCAGAATATTTTGTTAGGGTTTTTTATGCTTGAAATATAAAAATAGTTGGTCTTTTGTTTAAATCAATCCTTATTTTTTTCCACTCACCAATTGTATTAGTAGCAATTTGTTCGCTTGTTAATGTAATGTCTGTTGCTATAGTTAAGAGTGTGTGGTTGGATAACGTCTTGAGAAATTCAGCTAATAATTTTTCATTTCTGTAAGGTGTTTCTATAAATATTTGGGATTGATTCAAATCTTTAGAAGTACGCTCCATTTTTTTAATGGCAATTTTCCTTTCGTTAGTATCTATAGGTAGATAACCATTAAAAGCAAAACTTTGACCATTTAAACCACTTGCCATTAACGCTAAAAAAATTGAAGAAGGACCAACAAGAGGTACTACTTGTATTTTTTTTTGATGTGCAATCTTAACTACTTCTGCACCAGGATCTGCAATACCTGGGCAACCAGCTTCAGAAATTATTCCAATATTTTTACCTTCAAGACAAGGGTTTAGAAGGCTTGGTATTGTCAATGGATCAGTAAACTTGTTTATTAGTTCTATATGTAGACTGGGTTGAGATTTACCTGAACTTATTTTTTTTATGAAACGTCTAGCTGTTTTTTCATTTTCTACAATATAATAATCTATATTTTCTATTGTGCGTTTAATAGAAATTGGAAGCACTTCTAGAGGTTCATTATCCCCTAAAGTAGTAGGTATTAAATATACTTTTCCTAAAGTAGTTATGTTTCCCATTGATCATTGATCTTTACTAATGGTTAATTTGTTAGCAATTACAGTACACGCTTTATCTATTAAATTATAGACGTCTTCAAAACCTTGATCACCTCCATAATATGGGTCAGGAACTTCATTAATTTTTAAGTCAATTTCATTTAAAAGAAGTTTAACCTTATTTAATTCTTCTTTGTTAGTTGTTTTGGCAATTATGTTTGTGTAATTGCTTTTGTCCATAGCATATATTATATCAAAATCACTAAAATCTTTTTTAGAGAATTTTCTACAAACTTGTTTACTAATATCAATACCATATTTTTTTGCAACAGCTATAGATCTTATGTCTGGTGAATTCCCTATATGATAGCCTGCTGTTCCAGCAGAATCCACTAAAATGGTGTTAGTTGATACTTTACTTTTAAGAATGCCTTCTGCCAATGGTGACCTGCATATATTTCCTAGGCAAACCATTAGTATTTTTGTTTTCATCTTAAAGAGGATTAAGAGAATTTTTTGGTAAGGTCTTCTATATATTTCCGGAATTGTTTGTCAGTTTCTGCTAAGTTGTCAACAGTTTTACATGCATGTAGTACAGTGGCATGATCCCTTTTTCCTATTTGAGATCCAATGCTTGCTAATGATGCTTTTGTAAATCTTTTAGCAAAGAACATAGCTAATTGCCTTGCTTGTACAATGTGTCTTTTCCTTGTTTTAGACTGTAATGTAGATACATCCATCTCAAAGTAATCAGAAACTACTTTTTGTATGTAATCTATAGAAACTTCTCGCTTGGTATTTTTAACAAACTTTTCTACAACTTGTTGTGCAAGCTCTATGGTAATTTCTTTTTTATTGAAAGAAGACTGTGCAATCAATGAAATAACAGCACCCTCAAGTTCTCTAATATTTGATTTAATGTTTTTGGCAACATAGTCTATTATATCTTCTGGCATTTCAACACCATCTCTATATAATTTGTTTTTTAAAATAGAAACTCTTGTTTCATAGTCGGGCGTTTGTAATTCAGCAGATAGTCCCCATTTAAAACGAGATAATAAGCGTTGCTCAATATCTTGCATATCTACAGGAGCCTTATCTGATGTTAAAATTACTTGCTTTCCGTTCTGGTGTAGATGATTGAAAATGTGGAAAAATACATCTTGAGTACCAGATTTTCCAGATAAAAATTGAACATCATCAATAATTAAAATATCTATTAATTGATAAAAATGAATAAAATCATTTCTAGTATTTTTTTTAACAGATTCAATATATTGCTGTGTAAATTTTTCAGCAGAAATGTACAATACAGTTCTTTCAGGATATTTATCCTTTATCTCTACACCTATAGCGTGTGCTAAGTGTGTTTTTCCTAAGCCAACACCTCCAAAAATTAGTAATGGATTAAAAGAAGTTCCTCCAGGTTTATTGGCAACAGCCATACCAGCAGATCTAGCAAGCCTGTTAGAATCTCCTTCTAGAAAATTATCAAAATTGTAATTAGGGTTTAATTGAGATTCTATTTTTATGTTCCTTATACCAGGAATCACAAACGGATTTCTTAATTCAGGATTTTTAGATTTTATGGGTACGTCTAACTCTTGTGCAGAAACCGTTGATCTATTAGAGCTGGGTATTCTCTCTGTAAAAGGTTCTCTGTTGCCATATGTGTTTTCCATTTTAATAATGTAAACTAATTTAGCATTTTCTCCTAGCTCTTTAGTTAAAGATACTTTTAGTAATTTAACATAGTGTTCTTCTAACCATTCATAAAAGAATTTACTTGGAACTTGTACGCTAAGCGAGTTGGCAGATAATTTAATTGGTTTTATTGGTTCAAACCATGTTTTGAATGCTTGGGGTTGTATGTTGTCTTTAATAAAAGACAAACAATTATTCCATACTGATTCTGCAGTAACACTCATTATTAAATAATCTTTTTTTTGGTTAGTATAGTGTTCGTTGAAAGGAAGTCAGTGTAATTCTGTGTTTCCTAACAGGGTCGACAAATATGTGAACAAAATTTCTAAAAAAAAAATCAATTCCTATTGAATTTGAAGTTTTTTTTTCGCATGATTGCACAATCAAAGTTACGAGCCTTAAATATATAATTTTTGTTGGGATATTATGCATAAAAATGAAATTTCTTTTAGAGTAAGGTATGGTGAAACAGATCAAATGGGAGTTGTTTATCATGGTAATTATGCTCAATACTTAGAGATGGGAAGATTAAGCTGGTTAAGGGATTTGGATGTTTCTTACAAGAATATGGAAGTTAACGGAATAATTTTGCCAGTAATTTCGTTACAAGTCAATTTTAAAAAATCTGCTCTGTATGATGATTTAATTACAGTTGTAACTAAATTGAAAAAGACTCCTTCAGTAAGGATAGAATTTGATTATGAAATATACAATGAGCAAAAAGAACTTTTGGTTACTGCTAATACTGTTTTAGCATTTTTAAACAAGGATACTAAAAGACCTATGAAGTGCCCAGATTATGTTTTAGATAAAATTGATAAGAATTATGATTTTTAATTCTTTATTTCAATATGTTGCATATTTTTAAAAATGTCCCATATTTCATTGGATATACTTTTTCTAACTGATATAACATAAATGCAGTTTGTTTCTAATTTTTGAGAAACTATATCTATATTTTTTTGTTTAATAATGCGCATTACTCTATCCATATCTTCATATTCAAAAGTTAGTTTGTAATGTTGTGTTATAATTTTTTCTATAATCTTGGCTTCTTCAAGAGCTAGTTGTGACGTTGTTCTGTATGCAGAGATTAAACCACCTACACCAAGCTTAGTCCCCCCAAAAACACGAGCAACTGCTACTAATATGTTTGTTACGTTGTATGACTGTATTTGTCCGTAAATTGGCATACCAGCAGAATTATTAGGCTCACCATCATCATTTGCCCTATATCTTATATTATTTGTGCCAATTTGCCACGCATAACATATATGATTTGCAGTGTGGTGTTTTTTCTTTAGTTGATCTATTATTGGTTTTACTTCATCTTCGCTATTGAGTGGAAATGTGTAACCATAAAATTTGCTTTTTTTATCCTTGTATAATATTTCTAAGGAAGGAGTGTCAATTGTATTATATGTGTCTTTTTCTTTATCCATTAAAACATAACCATTAAAATGATGCTTGCTACTGCAAGCCCAATGCCTGTCCAGTTTTTTAGACTTAATTTTTCTTTAAAAAACAATATGCCAATCAGTGTAGTGAATAGAACAATAGACACATTGTTTATGGTAAAAATAGAGGAACTTGTAAAAGCAGGATTCCTTAAAGCTCTGATGATATAATATATTGAGAAAAAATTAGGGATTCCTAGAAAAACGCCAGCAATAATGTTTTTTAAATTTATTTTTAAAGGATACTTGGTTATTCTAGTAGTTATGAAAACTACTCCAAATAAACCTGCTGACAAAAAAAGAAAGGATGAAAATAATGGAACTTCTGACTCAGTAACATAGTTTTCTTCTAAGTACTTAATACTTGCATCTATTGTTCCAGAACCAATAAACACTAAAAAGGGAAGTAGCAACATCTTAAGGTTAAATTTAGTTTTTTGCTCTTTTATAGAGGCTAGATAAACAGCAGTAAGTGCTAGTAAAATACCAGTAGTCTTAAAAATGTTTAATTTTTCATTATATAAATAAATTCCTAATAACACAGGAATGACCAATGACATTTTGGTGGCAACAGATGCAGCTGAAAGTCCTATTTTTTGTGAAGTCTTCCCCATTAAGTTAAAGACTAAAATAAATAGAATACCTAACAAAAGAGCACCAATGAACCAAGGCTTTTGTGGTATACTAGATGGTATTATTTTTTCATTATAAAATAGAAAGCCAACTATGCATGCCGTAAAATAATTGATGATTATGGCATATAGCGTTTGTACTTTGTAAACGTCAAATAGTTTAAAAATAATGAATATTAAACTAGAAAAAAGTATGCTTAATGCTAGGTCTAACATAATTAAATTTTTGAATTTAAATGGATAATATCTTCTTTATCAACTATTAGATTCCAAGTGTGTATGCCCAGTGTTTTTGCAGCTTCAGTATTTTCTTTGGTGTCATCTATGAATAAACACTCTTCTGCTTTTAACTCATTGTTTTTAAGAACAAATTCATAAATCTCAGTATCTGGTTTTCTCAGATGAATTTCGTGGGATAAGTAAAATTTTTCAAAACAGTTTTTAAAGCGCTTATACCTATTAGTACCCATATTTTTTATTACTCTTTCTATATGTAAAGCATTGGTATTACTTAGCAAAAACAAACGGTATTTTTTTTCATTGGCAAGCTCTTCTATAAATACTAGTCTATCTTCAGGGAAATCCAGAATCATACTGTTCCATGCGCTTATCAATTCTTTGGTAGTTGCAGTAATAAAAAAGGCATTGGTTTTCTCTAAAAAAGTATCAGAATTTATTAACCCTTTTTCATATGTTTTCATTAACTTATCTAAATCTGGAGTCATTTCTGTAAAACCAAACTTTGCTAGTGCTAAGGTGGTTGCAGTTTTATTTAAGTTGATGAAGATGTCACCAAAATCAAAAATTATGTTTTTAATCATTTCTATATGTGTTTAAAACATCAGTTTCAATAGTTGTGGTACGTATTAAATTCCCTGTTAATTTTGGTGCTTTTATACCTTCATAAAATGTGTTAATTCCTTTAAAAACCCTAGCTTCATCCCATAAATTTGCATCAATAAAAGTTTGCAGTGTTTTTGCCCCTCCTTCAATTATTACGCTTAGTATATTGTGCGTGTGTAGTATGTTACAAATTTGTTTGGCTATATCAGCATTAAAGTCAATCTCTTCATATATAATACCATCAATACGTTTGTCCTTGCTTTTATTAGTTGTAATTACTATTGTTTTTACAGAAACATCTAAAATAGTGTAGTTTTTATCAATTTTTAAATCACGATCAATAACTATTCTGGTTGGTGATTTTCCATACCAATGCCTAACATCTAATTTGGGGTTATCTTCCAGAACCGTATTAGTACCAACTAAAATAGCTGGCTCTTCACTACGCCACTGATGTACAATTTGGCGTGATTTTTTGTTGGTTATCCAAAAAGGTTCAGGTGTTGTATTTCTATTGGCTTTGTTTGGAGATATAAAACCATCGTTGGTTTCTGCCCATTTTAAAATAATAAACGGTCTTTTATTTTCATGAAAACAAAGAAAGCGTTTGTGGTGTTCCCTGCATTTCTCTTTCAAAATTCCAGTAGTGACATTGCAACCAGCTTCCAGTAATTTTTTTATGCCCGCGCCAGCTACTTTTTTGTGCGGATCCTTAAGTCCAATGATTACATTAGGTATTTTGTGTTTAATAATCAAATCTGCACAAGGTGGTGTTTTGCCATAATGTGAGCAAGGCTCAAGCGTTACATAAATGGTTGCATTTGTAAGTTGTGTTTTATCTTTTACAGAATTAATGGCATTTACCTCTGCATGCGAACCACCATAAGGAGAAGTATACCCTTCACCTATAATTGCATTGTTTTGTACAATTACTGCACCTACCATTGGGTTTGGTGATGTAGTTCCTAATCCGTTTTTAGCTATTTGTATACAGCGTAAGATGTATTTTTCATGTATCTTCACTTCGCAAAAATAGGATAATATTAAGATATAGTATTTGTTATATGAAGAATGTAGTAATTCGTCCAATATTAAAGAAAGACAACGCAAGCGTCGGCAAGGTTATCAGACGTGTTTTGATAGATTTGGGCGTCCCTAAAGTAGGAACGGCTTATGCAGATAAGGCATTAGATAGTATGTATGAAAACTACAACGTGCCAAGGGCAACATATTATGTAGTTGAAGAGAGAGGAGAGATTATAGGATGTGCAGGCATTGCACAGTTAGAAAATTATGATGGTAATGTTTGTGAACTTCAAAAAATGTATTTTTTGGAAAAGGCTAGAGGTAGAGGTTTAGGAACAGAAATGATGAAAATTTGCTTAGATAAAGCAAGAGAATATGATTTTAAAAAATGCTACCTAGAAACAATGCCATATATGAAAGATGCTCAAAAACTATACAAAAAAACTGGTTTTACATATATAGATTCACGTTTAGGTAATACAGGTCATTATTCTTGTCCAGTATGGATGTTGTTAGAGTTATGAGTTATTCATATGTTATTTTTTATAAATTGATTTAAAAGTCTAGTTTTATAATGTTATTGAAAGAAATAAAGAATATTTATCATAAAGAATTAGGAGTAACATATGCAACAGAAGAAGTAAATAGTTTTTTTTATATGATGATAGAACATTATCTTCATTTAGAACGATTTATTTTGGCAATACAGCCAGATTATGTTGTAACAAAGAAAGAAGAGGAGCCTTTATTTCAAGGACTTGAAAAATTAAAGAAAGAAATACCTATACAGTATATTTTGGGTACTGCCCACTTTATGGATCTTAATTTTATGGTAAATTCAAATGTGTTAATTCCTAGACCAGAAACTGAAGAATTGGTACATTGGGTCTTGTCTGATTATAGTATAGATTCTGAGTTAAAAATTCTTGATATTGGTACAGGTAGTGGTTGTATTGCTATTTCATTAGCTAAAAATTTACCAAATGCAAAAGTATATGCTTTAGATGTTTCAAAAGAAGCTATAAAAGTGGCTCAAAAAAATACCGATGCTAATAATGTGGCTATTACATTTTTAGAAAACAATATTTTAAAGGAATCCAATCTTCAACAAAAATTTGATGTTATAGTTTCTAATCCACCTTATGTTAGAGTTTTAGAAAAAAAAGAAATGAGTAAGAATGTTTTAGAATATGAACCTAGCTTGGCGTTGTTTGTGCCAGATGAAACTCCACTTGTATTCTATAGTGCCATTATAAAATTTGCCATAAAGCATTTAAATGTCAATGGAAAATTATATTTAGAAATCAATCAGTATCTTGGTAAAGAGACTGAAACTTTATTAAAATCCAATAATTTTTCAAAAATAGAGCTTAGAAAAGACCTGTATGGAAATGATAGAATGTTAAAGGGTGTTTTTGATAAAAATGAGTAAAGTAGAATGAAAATTTTGCCAAAAATATGAATAGAATATCAGTAGAAAATAAGATAGAAGCATTACGGAAAGAATTACGCCAACACAATCATAATTATTATGTGTTGGATAACCCCACTATCTCAGATTATGATTTTGATGTATTGTTAAAGGAATTACAAGCTTTAGAAGCAGAATATCCAGAGTTTTATGATGCAAATTCTCCTACGCTACGTGTTGGCGGAGAAATTACAAAAAATTTTAATACTGTAGTACATAAACAAAGAATGTACTCTTTGGATAATTCATATTCCAAAGATGATTTATTGGATTGGGAAAAAAGAGTTAAAAAAATAGTAGGTGAAACCAATATTGAGTTTACCTGTGAGTTAAAGTATGACGGTGCTTCAATTAGTTTAACCTATGAAGACGGTAAATTAGTGCGTGCCGTGACTCGTGGAGATGGTTTTCAAGGAGATGAAGTTACTACGAACATAAAGACCATAAAATCGGTACCCTTGCAGCTAAAGGGTAATTATCCAGCTAAGTTTGATATTCGGGGGGAAATAGTATTGCCTTTTGATGGGTTTCATAAAATGAATGAGGAGCGTATTGCTAACGGAGAAGAACCGTATATGAATCCAAGGAATACAGCTTCGGGTAGTTTAAAACTTCAAGATAGTGCCTTGGTGGCAAAGCGTCCTTTAGAGTGTTTACTTTACAGTGTAGTGGGTGCAAACCTAAACATAGATACACAATATCAACTACTAGAAAAAACTAGGTCTTGGGGATTTAAAGTTCCTACTATTGCAAGGCTTTGTAAAAGTATGGATGAAGTAATGGCTTTTGTAGAACATTGGGATGTGCATAGACATGAGTTGCCGTATGAAACAGATGGTGTGGTTATAAAAGTTAATACATTACGTTATCAGGAAGAATTAGGATATACGTCAAAGTCTCCAAGATGGGCAATGGCCTATAAGTTTAAGGCAGAACAAGTTTCAACAATTTTAAATGAAATTACATATCAGGTAGGACGTACAGGTGCAATTACCCCAGTTGCTAATTTAGAACCAGTGTTATTAGCAGGGACAACAGTAAAAAGAGCATCACTGCATAATGCAGACCAGATTGAAAAATTAGACGTGCGAGTAGGAGATACTGTTTTTGTTGAAAAAGGCGGAGAGATAATACCTAAGATTATTGCAGTTGATACAAGTAAAAGACCAGAAGACTCCCTAATAACTACATACATAAAGAATTGTCCAGAATGTAATACAGAACTTTATAGGACAGAAGGAGATGCAAAGCATTATTGCCCAAATGAATATGGATGTCCACCACAGATAACAGGTAGAGTTCAGCATTTTATTTCTAGGAAGGCAATGGATATAGATGGATTGGGGAGTGAAACTGTAGAATTATTGTATAAAGAAGGTTTAATTACTAATTACGCAGATTTATATACGTTAACAATAGAGCAAGTTTTGCCGTTAGAGCGTATGGCAGAGAAATCAGCAGAAAATTTAGTACAAGGAATTGCCAAATCTGTAGAAGTGCCTTTTGAACGTGTTTTATTTGCTTTGGGAATACGATTTGTTGGAGAAACTGTTGCTAAAAAATTAGCTAGGGCTTATAAAAATATAGATGCATTAATGTACGCATCTGTTTTGGAATTGGCAACTGTAGACGAAATAGGAGATCGTATAGCAAATAGTGTAGTCAGTTTTTTTCAGAATGAAAGGAATCTAGAAAATATAAATAGATTAAAAAATTATGGATTGCAATTTGAACTTTCAGCTGATAAATTATTGAATCAGACTGAAAAATTAAAAGGACAGACCTACGTGGTTTCCGGTGTTTTTGAAATGAGTAGAAATGACTTAAAAAAACTCATAGAAGATAATGGAGGTAAAGTAGGGTCTTCCATTTCATCTAAAACTACTTTTTTAGTAGCAGGAGACAAAATGGGGCCTAGTAAACGTACCAAGGCAGAAAGTTTAAATGTTCCTATAATTACAGAACAAGAATTTTTAGAAAAATTAGCCTAATTATACACTTAAATAAAATCAATAGATTATTTTGTAATAGCATCAATACATATATTTTTATCAGTAATATTTGGCTATATTAATGTAGGCTTTCCAAATTGCCCAGAACAATAGGGATAATGTTGATAACTATTCCCTTTAACTAATAGGGTTATATTTCTAATCAGTTATTTTGATATTATTTTGTTGTAGTGTATATTCGTCTGTCAATATGCGAAATTGATTACTAAAAAATTGTAGTTTGTTAAATAGTTAAAATATTAATCTTTAACTTTTGAAGAACAAATTTTAACCTTAGTAAATCATTTTAATAAAAATTTAATGTATTCAACAACTCTACCTGTTGCTATCTTAAATCCCAACGATGACGTAAATAAATATATTTATACAGAAATTGCTGAATGGTTAGATTTTCATCACGTTTTTAAAATTTTTGAATGGGCAACAGAAAATGGTCCTTTTTCAGCTATTACAAAAGGTGAATTAGGTGAAATGTGGCAAAGTCTAAAAAATAATAACAGTGCATATAGTTACGAAGATTTACCTTCAAATTTATTAGGTGTCGGAATATATGTTCGATTTAGTCAAGATATAGCTCTTGGCAAAATTAGTTGGCATCAAGCAGTAGAGACATCTTTAAACGAAATTAGTTGTATTGAACCCGAAGAAGCACCAAATTTTGACTACATACCACATATCATAAATGAATTTTACCCTAAAAATTATACATATACTCCACTATTGGGAGATAATTTAAAAAATTATCACAAACAAAAATTTTGTGAACGACCTACAGAAGAACAAAATAACATAAAAGAAGTCCATGAAAAATTTCCTAGGTAAATATTTATTAATTTCAATAATATTATTTTTTAATAGTTGTAATTCATATCACAAATTTGAAAGCTCTGATTTTAAAGAAAATTTAGAAATTTTTGAAAACTTGGTAGAAAAGACAAATAAATATGGTTGGTTAAAAAATAATGTTGACTTATTTTTTTTAGAAAAAAAAATAAGTCCTATTGAATTTGAAACTCTAAAAAAATTGAACTTTAAAAAAATTGAACAATCAGAAGGTGTTTTATTGTTTATATTCAGTTATAAATCAAATGATAATTTTCTAGATAAGAAAATAAATAATGAACTAAAAACTAATACAATAAATAAAACTTGTAATCATTTTTTATTTTACAGTAAAAATGAAACTATACTTAATCAAGTATCTAATTATGAGAACTATAGTGAATGTAGAAAAAGATATAAAATTTTTAATAAATATTGGAGGTATTCTGAACAATTATTAGATTGTGAGGACTAAATACAAACCACAACCACGCATATAAAAAATAGCAGTTAAGTGCAAACTAAAAAGCTTGTACTTTTCTGTTAATTTTATTGTTAAATTGAAAGTATTAACTTTTTATTCCGCTACTTTTCATATACAAGACCTTTTGTGCGTAAGCTTGCCCCGTCCTGAATAAAGGCTATATAATTTTAAACATTATGTACAAAAATGACAAAGTAATTAGACGGTATTCAGAACCTTTTAAACTGAAAATTTTAGA